>NZ_JOGB01000085.1 GCF_000719335.1 Streptomyces sp. NRRL S-87 | reverse complement strand
ACCCCACCCCCTCCCACCCGCCCCGCCGTCCTCATCGGAGGTCTCGGCGTCGGGTTCTCCCTCGCGCACGCCGCCGCGCAGGACGCGTGGGGCCGGATCGCGGTCGCCGAGCGCGAGTCCGCGATCGTGGACTGGCACCGCGGCGGCCCGCTGGCCGAGCTGTCCGCCGAGGCGCTGGCGGACCCCCGCGTGGAGATCCTCCTCACAGACCTCGTCGCGTACCTGCACACCACCACGGACCGCTACGACGCCCTCTGCCTGGACATCGACAACGGTCCGGACTGGACCGTCACCGAAGACAACGGAAGCCTGTATTCCCCTTCGGGTCTGGCGGCCTGCCGGGCCCGGCTGAACCCGGACGGCGTGCTCGCCGTGTGGTCCGCACAGCCCTCCCCCACCTTCGAGGAGGCCATGCGGAATGCCGGATTCCAACAGGTACGGACCGAAGAGGTGCCGGTTGCCCGAGGAGTCCCGGACGTCGTGCACCTCGGCCGCAACCCCGCATAGCCGCAGGCCCGCGGGTCCTCTACGCTGCTCACCGAACGTAGGCGGGATCAAGGCCGGCAACTCGCAGGGGCGGGGCGATGGAACACACACAGACCACGCACAACGGCAGTGCGGCGACCCCGAGTGCCCAGCGGCGCGTCCTGGTCGTCGAGGACGACCACACGATCGCGGACGCGATCGCGGCCCGGCTGCGCGCCGAGGGCTTCCAGGTCCAGACGGCCGGTGACGGCCCCGCCGCGGTGGCCGCGGCCGAGTCCTGGCAGCCCGACCTGCTGGTCCTCGACGTGATGCTGCCCGGCTTCGACGGACTGGAGGTCTGCCGCCGGGTCCAGGCCCAGCGGCCGCTGCCGGTGCTGATGCTCACCGCCCGCGACGACGAGACCGACATGCTGGTCGGCCTGGGCGTGGGCGCCGACGACTACATGACCAAGCCGTTCTCGATGCGCGAGCTCGCCGCCCGCGTGCACGTCCTGCTGCGCCGCGTCGAGCGCGCCACGCAGGCCGCCACCACGCCCCGCGGCGGCACGCTGCGGCTCGGCGACCTGGAGATCGACCACGCGCAGCGCCGGGTCCGGGTGTCCGCCGAGGACGTGCACCTGACCCCGACCGAGTTCGACCTGCTGGTCTGCCTCGCCGGCACGCCGCGGGCCGTGCTCTCCCGCGAGCAGCTGCTCGCCGAGGTGTGGGACTGGGCGGACGCGTCCGGTACCCGGACCGTGGACAGCCACATCAAGGCACTGCGCCGGAAGATCGGCGCCGAGCGGATCCGTACGGTCCACGGCGTCGGGTACGCGCTCGAGACCCCGGCCACCCCGGCCCCGTAACGGGCGGGGCAGCGCATGAACGCCCGACCGGGACCCGGCCTGCGCCCCTTCTCGATCAAGACCAAGCTCGGCACCCTCGTCGTCGTCTCGGTCTTCATCACCACGGGCCTGCTGATGGTGGCCCTGCGGACCGAGACCGAGCTGCGCTTCATCACGGTGTTCTCGGTGATCGCCTCGATGCTGATCACCCAGTTCGTGGCGCACAGCCTCACCGCGCCGCTGGACGAGATGACCACGGTGGCCCGGTCGATCTCGAACGGTGACTACACCCGCCGCGTCAGCGGTACCGGCCGCCGCGACGAGCTCGGCGACCTGGCGGTGACGATCAACCGCATGGCCGACGACCTGGAGGCGGTGGACCGGCACCGCAAGGAGCTGGTCGCCAACGTCTCCCACGAGCTGCGCACCCCGATAGCCGCCCTGCGGGCGGTGCTGGAGAACGTGGTGGACGGGGTCCAGGCGGCCGACCCCGAGACGATGCGGACGGCGCTGAAGCAGAGCGAGCGGCTGGGCGGGCTGGTGGAGACCCTGCTCGACCTGTCCCGGCTGGACAACGGTGTCGTACCGCTGCGGGCCCGCCCCTTCGAGGTCTGGCCCTACCTCTCCGGCGTGCTGAAGGAGGCCGGACTCGCGGCCGCCCGGCGCGGGCTCGCCTTCGGGCGCAACAGCACGCGCGCGGACGTCCACCTGCACCTGGACGTGTTCCCGCCGGAGCTCACGGCGCACGCGGACGCGGAGCGGCTGCACCAGGTGGTGGCGAACCTGATCGACAACGCGATCAGGCACAGCCCGCCGCACGGCCGCGTGACCGTCCGGGCCCGGCGCGGGGAGCACCCCGGAAGCCTGGTGCTGGAGGTCCAGGACGAGGGTCCGGGCATCCCGGAGGCGGAGCGGCACCGGGTCTTCGAGCGGTTCAACCGGGGCAGTGCCACGGGCGGCGACGGGGGCACCGGACTGGGGCTGGCGATCGCCCGCTGGGCGGTCGGGCTGCACGGCGGTGACATAGGCGTGGCCGAATCGTCACGAGGTTGCCGAATCCGGGTCACCCTTCCGGGAGTACCCAAAGGCGCAGGTTGACGTAGGGTTCGAACAGAGAACGCAGTGATCTCGGCCACGGTGTGCCGAGGATCAGGTCAGGATGCGGGCCCGGAGGCCGCACCCTCGATCGCGCGTACGCGAACCACGCTTGTTTCCCGCCATTCCAGCCCGTGAAACCCGCCGTTCGATGTGACGTGCACGACCAAAGCACCGCCCGGCCTGCATCACCCGCCCGGCAAGGCGTAGCCTTTATTCCCGCTGTCCATCACCTTGTGAAGCGGAAGAGGGCGGTTGCCGCCGTGTCGCCACAGTCCCCGAGTAATCCGAGCACCGCGCCCCAAGCAGAAGGCGGGAAGAACCCTGCCTCAGGCTTCGGGGCGAACGAGTGGCTCGTCGACGAGATCTACCAGCAGTACCTCCAGGACCCGAACTCCGTAGACCGGGCCTGGTGGGACTTCTTCGCCGACTACAAGCCCGGTGGGGGCGCCTCCGCACAGGCCGCTCACACCACGACGGGTAACACGGCAGCTCCTGCCGCCCCGACGGCTGCTCCGGCCTCCGACGCCGCCGCCACGGGGGCGGCCGGCGCCACTGCGCCCGCCGCCGTGCCGGCGCCGACGACTCCGTCGGCTCCGGCTTCTGCTGTTTCAGCCCCTGCCTCTGCTCCTGCCTCCCCCTCTGGTGCTCCCGCTGTGACTGTCACGTCCCAGGCCCCGGCCGCCGCACCGGCCGCGCCTGCTCAGGCCCCTGCCCCGGCTGCCCCCAAGGCCCCTGCCGCGCCTGCCACCGAGGCCCCTTCCGGCCCCGAGCTGGTGACGCTGCGCGGCCCCGCCGCCGCCGTCGCGAAGAACATGAACGCCTCGCTGGAGATGCCGACGGCCACGTCCGTCCGCGCCGTCCCGGTGAAGCTGCTGTTCGACAACCGCATCGTCATCAACAACCACCTCAAGCGCGCCCGCGGTGGCAAGGTCTCCTTCACCCACCTCATCGGCTACGCCATGGTCCAGGCGATCAAGGCCATGCCGTCGATGAACTACTCCTTCGCGGAGAAGGACGGCAAGCCGACGCTGGTCAAGCCGGAGCACGTCAACTTCGGCCTCGCCATCGACCTGGTCAAGCCCAACGGCGACCGCCAGCTCGTGGTGGCCGGCATCAAGAAGGCCGAGACCCTCGACTTCTTCGGCTTCTGGCAGGCGTACGAGGACATCGTCCGCCGCGCCCGCGTCGGCAAGCTGACGATGGACGACTTCACCGGCGTGACGGTCTCCCTGACCAACCCCGGCGGCCTGGGCACCGTCCACTCGGTCCCGCGCCTCATGCCCGGCCAGTCCGTGATCATGGGCGTCGGCTCCATGGACTACCCGGCCGAGTTCCAGGGCACCTCCCAGGACACCCTGAACAAGCTGGGCATCTCCAAGGTCATGACCCTGACCTCGACCTACGACCACCGGGTCATCCAGGGCGCGGCCTCCGGCGAGTTCCTGCGCATCGTCGCGAACCTGCTCCTCGGCGAGGACGGCTTCTACGACGGCATCTTCGAGTCGCTGCGGATCCCGTACGAGCCGGTCCGCTGGCTGCGCGACATCGACACCAGCCACGACGACGACGTCACGAAGGCCGCCCGCGTCTTCGAGCTGATCCACTCCTACCGGGTCCGCGGCCACGTCATGGCCGACACCGACCCGCTGGAGTACAAGCAGCGCAAGCACCCCGACCTCGACATCACCGAGCACGGCCTCACCCTGTGGGACCTGGAGCGCGAGTTCGCGGTCGGCGGCTTCTCCGGCAAGTCGATGATGAAGCTCCGCGACATCCTCGGCGTGCTGCGCGACTCGTACTGCCGCACCACCGGCATCGAGTTCATGCACATCCAGGACCCCAAGCAGCGCAAGTGGATCCAGGACCGCATCGAGCGCCCGCACACCAAGCCGGAGCGCGAGGAGCAGCTGCGCATCCTGCGCCGCCTGAACGCGGCGGAGGCCTTCGAGACCTTCCTGCAGACGAAGTACGTCGGCCAGAAGCGCTTCTCCCTCGAGGGCGGCGAGTCGGTCATCCCGCTGCTCGACGCGGTCATCGACTCCGCGGCCGAGGCCCGCCTCGACGAGGTCGCCATCGGCATGGCCCACCGCGGCCGCCTGAACGTGCTGGCGAACATCGTCGGCAAGTCGTACGCGCAGATCTTCCGCGAGTTCGAGGGCAACCTCGACCCGAAGTCGATGCACGGCTCCGGCGACGTGAAGTACCACCTGGGCGCCGAGGGCACCTTCACGGGCCTCGACGGCGAGCAGATCAAGGTCTCCCTGGTCGCCAACCCCTCCCACCTGGAGGCCGTCGACCCGGTCCTCGAGGGTGTCGTCCGCGCCAAGCAGGACGTCATCGGCAAGGCCGGCACGGACTTCACCGTCCTGCCCGTCGCCCTGCACGGCGACGCCGCCTTCGCCGGCCAGGGCGTGGTCGCCGAGACGCTGAACATGTCGCAGCTGCGCGGCTACCGCACCGGCGGCACGGTCCACATCGTCATCAACAACCAGGTCGGCTTCACCGCCGCCCCGACGTCGTCGCGCTCCTCCATGTACGCCACCGACGTGGCCCGCATGATCGAGGCGCCGATCTTCCACGTCAACGGTGACGACCCGGAGGCCGTGGTCCGCGTCGCGCGGCTCGCGTTCGAGTTCCGCCAGGCGTTCAACAAGGACGTCGTCATCGACCTCATCTGCTACCGCCGCCGCGGGCACAACGAGGCCGACAACCCGTCCTTCACGCAGCCGCTGATGTACGACCTGATCGACAAGAAGCGCTCGGTGCGCAAGCTCTACACCGAGTCCCTCATCGGTCGCGGCGACATCACGCTGGAAGAGGCCGAGCAGGCGCTGCAGGACTTCCAGGGCCAGCTGGAGAAGGTGTTCGCGGAGGTCCGCGAGGCCGCGGCCAACCCGGCGGTCGCCGCCCCGGTGCCGGCCGTCCAGCCGCAGTTCCCGGTGTCGGTGCCGACGGCGATCTCCCAGGAGGTCGTCAAGCGGATCGCCGAGTCCCAGGTCAACATCCCCGAGCGGATCACCGTCCACCCGCGCCTGCGCCCGCAGATCGAGCGCCGCGCCGCGATGATCGACGAGGGCACGATCGACTGGGCGATGGGCGAGACCCTCGCGTTCGGCTCGCTGCTGCTGGAGGGCACCCCGGTGCGCCTGTCCGGCCAGGACTCGCGCCGCGGCACCTTCGGCCAGCGCCACGCGGTGCTCGTGGACCGCGAGACCGGCGAGGACTACACCCCGCTGCTCTACCTCTCCGAGGACCAGGCGCGCTACAACGTCTACGACTCGCTGCTCTCGGAGTACGCGGCCATGGGCTTCGAGTACGGGTACTCGCTGGCCCGCCCGGACGCGCTGGTGCTCTGGGAGGCGCAGTTCGGTGACTTCGTCAACGGCGCGCAGACCGTCGTCGACGAGTTCATCTCCTCGGCCGAGCAGAAGTGGGGCCAGACCTCCGGCGTCACGCTGCTGCTGCCGCACGGCTACGAGGGCCAGGGCCCGGACCACTCGTCCGCCCGCCCGGAGCGCTTCCTCCAGATGTGCGCGCAGGACAACATGACGGTCGCCATGCCGACGCTGCCGTCGAACTACTTCCACCTGCTGCGCTGGCAGGTCCACAACCCGCACCACAAGCCGCTCATCGTCTTCACCCCGAAGTCGATGCTGCGTCTGAAGGCGGCGGCCTCGAAGGCGGAGGAGTTCACCTCCGGCTCGTTCCGCCCGGTGATCGGCGACGCGACCGTCGACCCGAACGCCGTGCGCAAGGTCGTCTTCTGCGCGGGCAAGGTCTACTACGACCTGGAGGCCGAGCGGGTCAAGCGGGGCGTCACGGACACCGCGATCATCCGCATCGAGCGCCTGTACCCGCTGCCGGGTGCGGAGCTCCAGGCGGAGATCGCCAAGTTCCCGAACGCCGAGAAGTACATCTGGGCGCAGGAGGAGCCGGCGAACCAGGGTGCGTGGCCGTTCATCGCGCTGAACCTGATCGACCACCTCGACCTGGCGGTCGGCGCGGACATCCCGGCGGGCGAGCGCCTGCGCCGCATCTCGCGGCCGCACAGCTCGTCCCCGGCCGTCGGTTCCGCCAAGCGCCACCAGGCGGAGCAGGCGCAGCTCGTGGCCGAGGTCTTCGAGGTCTGAGTCGCGTAGACGCATCGGAAGGCCCGGTCCCCTCGCGGGGGCCGGGCCTTCCGGCGTGCACGGCGTCTCTAGGGTTGCGGCTCGAAGTCCCAGTACGGCCGGACGCGCTGGCGGGCCGAGACGGTGTGGACGTGCTGCGTGCCCAGGGTGCGCGTCAGCATCCGCAGGGCGTCGTCCTCGTGCTTGCCCGCCTCCTCCATGCGCCCGAGCGCCCGCAGGTCGGCGGCGAGCGAGGTCTGGAGGCTGAGCACCATGGGGTGCTCGCCGCCGAGCACGGACTCGGCGGTGCGCAGGGTCTCGCGGCTGAGGCCGGCGGCGTCTTCCAGCCGGCCGGTGATGTTGCGGCAGCCGGCGGCGTTGAGGGCGACGCCGAGGGTCCACGGGTGCCGGTCGCCGAGCGCGTTGCGCATGCCGACCAGGGCCTGCTCGCACAGGCTGAGGGCCTCCTCGCGCTCGCCCTGGGCGCGCAGGACCAGGCCGAGGTTGGCGACGGTGCCGATGCTGTACGGGTGGGCCAGGCCCAGCTGCGTCTGGTAGCCGCGCACGACGTCCTCGGAGATGCGGCGGGCCTCCTCGATGTCGCCGTACTCGCGCAGGTAGGTGGCGTAGTCGGAGGCCACCATCAGGGTCCACGGGTAACTGGCGCCGAAGACGCGGGTGGAGCGCTCCCAGACGCTGCGCAGCCGGGCGCCGGCGCCGGGGATGTCGCCGGAACGGCGCAGGCACAGGCCGAGGTTGTGCTCGGCGCGCAGGGTCTGGGGGTGGTTGGCGCCCAGGACCTGGGTGTTGAGGCGCAGGCCCTGCTCCTGCCGGGTGAGGGCCTCGCGGTAGCGGCCCATCAGGCGCAGGTTCATGGCGCAGGCGATGCCGGAGTTGAGGGTGGCGATGTGCCGGACCTTCAGGACGCGCTCGCGCCGGCGCTGGGTGTCGAGGTCGAGGTCGTACGCCTCCTGGTAGCGGCCGAGCAGGCGCAGTGCGGCGGCGAGGTTGTTCTGCTCGTTGAGGGTGGTGGAGTGGTCCTCGCCGAGGAGTTCGCGGTAGGCGCCGAGGATGCGCTCGAAGAGCTGGTGGGCCTGCTCGAAGCGGGCGACGCGGAGCAGGACGCCGCCGTGCGCGGACATGGCCCGCAGGGTCTCCAGGTCGCGGTCGCCGCGCTCGGCGGTGAGGCGTTCGAGGCGGCTGCGGCTGAGTGCCTCGGCCTGCCGGAAGTGGCCGAGCATGCGCAGGGCGCCGCCGTACTGGTAGCTGAGCTCGCGGACCTGGTCGTGGTCGTCGCCGAGCATGGCGCGCCAGGCGCCGTCGGCCTGCTCGGCCAGCCGCAGGCAGGTGCGGTACTCGCCGCTGAGCATCAGGTAGCGCAGGCAGTTGAGGAGGAAGTTCTGGATGCGCGGGTTGGTGCTGGTCAGGACGCCGGCGGGTTCGAGGTGCGGGATGAGCTCGGCGTACCGGGGCCACAGGCGGGAGTCGGAGGGGCGGCCGGGGTCGGCCGCGGCGAGCACCTGGCGGACGGCGCGGGCGAGCGGGACGGCCTCCTCCTCGGCGAGGTTGTCGCGCACGATGTTGTGCACCATGCGGTGCAGTTGGACGGTCTCCAGCCCGCCGCCGCCCTCGTCCACGGGCAGGTCGGAGTACTCCAGGCGGACCACGGAGAACTGCACGAGCTTGTTGAGGGCGGCGTTCCAGCGGATCTGGTCGTTGATGAGCCCGGCGAGCTGCTCGGGCACCTCGTCGGCGGGGAACTCGCGCAGCAGGCGTAGCGGTACGGGCCCGGGGGCGAAGAACACGAACAGCCGCAGTAGGGCCAGGGCGTCGGGGAAGTTCTCCCGGACGTTGTTGAGGAGTATGGCCAGGGCGGTGGGGAAGGGCAGCGGGTAGTCCTCGGAGACGGTGACGGCCTCGTGGGAGTCCAGTCTGCGGCGCAGCAGGGTGAGGTAGTCGCCGACGGTCAGGGGCGAGGAGGCGAGCCAGCCGGCGGTCTGGTCGAGGGCGAGGGGGTAGTCCTCCAGGGCCTCGGCGAGCTGGTCGGCCTCCTCGCCGCCCAGTCGCTGGGCGCGGCGCCGGATGAAGGTGATCGACTCGGCTCGGGCGTAGAGGGGGACCTCGACCAGGTTGGTGTGCCGGGAGGCCCACTCGCGGTTGCGGGAGGTGATGATGACGTCGCCGGCGCCGGAGGGCAGCAGGTCGGTGAGGTCGTCGGGGTTGTCGCAGCCGTCGAAGACGATGAGCCAGCGGCCGTACGGGGAGCCCCGGCGCAGGGCTTCGAGGGTGGCGCGGATCTGCTCGCCGTAGCTGCCGGTGCCCAGCGGCAGTCCGAGGGCGGGGGCCAGGTCGGCGAGGCGTTCGCGCAGGGTGGGCCGGTCCTCGGCGGGGACCCACCACACGACGTCGTACTCGGAGGCGAACCGGTAGGCGTACTCGGTGGCGATCTGCGTCTTGCCCACGCCGGAGAGGCCGAGGAGGGTGACGGTCGCGGCGCCGGGCGGGGCTTCGGCGAGGGCCTCGCGGAGCCGTCCGATGACGTCGTTGCGGCCGGTGAAGCGGGGGTTGCGGCGCGGTACCCGGCCCCAGATCTCGGGCGGGTCGTTGGGGAAGCGGGGGCCGCGTCGGCCGGTCTCGGTGCCGATGCGGTCGGTGGGCAGCTCCAGGCGGCGCAGGACGCGGTACTCGGCCTCGTACGCGTCCACGCTCCACAGCTCCACCTGTTCCAGCGCCGCGGTGGCGGCGGGGAGCCGGACGTCGGTGAGGCTGACGGCGGCGAACCGGTCGGGGTGGGCGCGGATGACGGTGCGCAGGGCGGTGTTCCACTGCTCCTCGGTGTGGGCGCCGCCGGAGAAGTAGCGCTCGCTGAGCACGATCAGGACGCGCGCGCCGGGCCGGACCAGGTCCTCCAGGGCCTCGCCGAGGTCGCCGGCCCGTTGCGGGTCCCAGCGCTGGAGGGCGACCCGGTGGCCGTGCTCCTCCAGGCGGTGGCCGATCCACGCCGCCCAGGGGCGGTTGAACCCCGCGAAGCTGATGACGAAGCGCTGGGGTGCGCCTTCGAGGTCCTGCCGGCTGGCGGTCATGCACCGTCTCCCTGTGGAGGCTCCCTCGGACGCGGTCCGCGGGACGGGTGTGGACGGGGGGAAAGATACCGCAGGTCACGGGGCATCAACCCGGTGTGACCGCGGCGAGTTCGGGGTGCCGGTCGAGCCAGGCGCGGCGCTCGCGGGCGAGGGCGGCGCGGGCGGTGGCGTACGGGTCGCCGGGCGGGGGCAGTTCGTCCATGGCGGCCTCGGCCTCGGCCATGGCGCGGGTGAACTCCCGTCCGGCGGGGGTGAGGTGGGGGTGGTCCTGGAGGCCGGGGAGCACGGCGGCCACCTGGGCGCGGTAGCGGGCGTGGGTGGCCCACGCGGCCCGGGCACCGAAGAGGGCGGCGCGCTGCCAGTAGCGGGCCAGGGCGAGGTGGGCGTACGTGCCGTGCAGGAGTCCCTCGAACGGGCGGGGGTCGCTGCGCCAGGGTGCCCAGTGGCGCGGGGTGCGGTCGGCGGTGTGCAGGGTGACGAGGTCGGTGAGGGCGGCGAGTTTGCCGTGCTGGACCTCGTGGACGAGCGTGGCGGCCAGGGCCGGCGGGGACTGGCTGCGGACCAGGACGGAGCCGGGGGCCGCGGGCAGGGTGGCGCCGGTGGAGCGGGAGCCGCCGGCGAGCGGTACGACGGAGCGCAGCAGTCCGGCGGCCTCCGCGGCGCGGGCCGGGTCGTACCGGTCGAGCAGGGTGAGGGCGGCGGACCACTGGGTGTCCCAGCGGCGGTGGCCGCGCGGGGTGAGGCGGCGGGCGGCCTGGACGGGCATGCCGGTGGCGGGGGCGCGGTACGGGTCGAGGTCGTCGAGGACGGTCCGGCCGCCGGGGAGCGCGTGCAGGGGCAGCACGGCGGGGTCGGACGGGTCCCAGGAGGCCTCGGTGAGGGCGACCGGGCCGGGCCGGGCGGGGCGGAGCAGGCCGAGAGTGGGCAGGGCGATGCGGCCCTGGGTGGGGCGCAGGACGGCCTTGAAGGTCAGGCCGGCGCGCAGGGCGGCGGCCACGGCGAGGGCGCCGAGGTGGCCGAGGTCGGGTGCGGTGGCGGGGCGGCGGCGGGCCGGGCCGCCACCGGTGCCGGTGCCCGCGGGGCGGCCGGGTGCGGGGGTGGCGTCGGGGCTGCCGGGTGCGGGGGTGGCGTCGGGGCTGCCGTCGTGCCGTGCGTCATGCGGTCCGTCATGCGGTCCGCCGTGCGGTCCGTCGGCGGCTGAGGGGTGCAGGAGGCGCAGGGTCTCCTCGGCCCAGACACCGGTGGACGGGTAGTGCAGGACGTCCTGGACGGCGGCGGGGTCGTGGCGCTCGGCCTCTTCGAGCAGGGCCCAGTGCTCCGCGCCCTCGCCGTCCGGCGCCGCGTCGAGGACGGCCCGCAGGAGCAGCAGGCGCTTGCTGCGGCGGGCGTCGCGCAGCAGCCGGGCGCCCTCGGGGCTGGGTTCCGTACTGGCGAGGGCGCGCAGCACGGGGCCTTCGGCGCGCAGGAACCCGGGGACCTCTGGGCCCCCCGTCACGAGGCGAGCTCCCGGGCGGGGCCCGCGGCGGCGCCGCCGGTCGTGGCGGTGGGGGTGCCGGCGGCGGTGGTCGCGGCGGTGGTCCCGGCTCTCGCGGGGGGCGCGGCGGTGGCGGCGGTCCCGGGGTCCGCGGCGGTGGCGCCGGTCGCGGCGGCGTGCAGGGCGGCGGCGACGTGCCGGATGAGCACCTGGAGGTCGGCGCAGTAGACCGAGGGCTGGCGGAAGCCGGCCCCGGCCCGGTACCGGTGCGGGTAGTGCCCGCCCCCGCAGACCGCGACGAGTTCGCACTCCCGGCACTCGGCGGCCAGCGCGGCGCGTCCGAGCTGGCGGGCGGCGATGCCGGGGTGGTCGAGCAGTGCGTCGAGGCTGTGGGTGTCGAGTCGCAGGCCGGTTCGGGCGGCGCCTTCGTAGGCGGACTTGAGGGAGTCGGCCTGCTCAAGGGTGCCGTCGGTCTCGATCACGGCGGCGGCGACCGGGCCGAGGCCGAGTTCCTCGGTGGCGGCCGGCAGTCCGAGCAGCAGGGCGATGACCTCCTCGAAGAGCCGGATGCGGGTGCGCCGGGTCTCGGCCCGCCACCAGTGGTCGAAGACGGCCACCAGCCAGTCCCCGTACGGGGTGCGGCCGGGCCGGGCGCCGGGCGGCGGGCTGCTCCAGTGGGCGAGCGGCAGCAGCAGCCCGAGGGTGGGCGGGGCGTAGCCGAGCAGGGACTCGTAGGTCTCGACCGGGTCCTGGCCGATGTCGACCACGCACAGCAGTCCGGCGTAGCTCTCGGGCCGCCGGGCCAGCAGGCGCAGGCCGCGGTCGACGGCGGCGAAGGCGGGGCGGCCGCGGTGGGTGACGCGGCGGGCGTTGTGGGCGGGCAGGCCGCCGTCGACGCTGACGCCGACCCGGATGTCCGCGGCGGCCAGGGCGTCCAGGCGGCGGGGGGTGAGGAGGGTGGCGTTGGTCTGCACGGCGGCGGTGACCTCGGTGCCGGGGGCGAGGGCGGCCCGGATGCGGTCCACGGGGCCGGTGAGGTGCTCGGGCGGGCCGAGCAGCGGTTCGCCGCCGTGCAGGACGAGGTCGACGCGGGCGAGGCGGTGGGTGCGGGCGTGCTCGGCGATGCGGCGGGCGGCCAGGTCCTGGGTGGCGGTGGACATCGCGTCGGGCCGGCCGCGCCAGCTCTGGTCGGCCATGGAGTAGACGTAGCAGTACGTGCAGGCGAGGTTGCAGCGGCTGCGGGTCTTGAGGACGAACTGCCGCAGCGGGTGCGGCCGGTGGCCGGCCGCGCGCAGGGCGGGGACGTCGAGGCGCGCGTAGGGCCAGGGGGCGTGGCGGTGGTGCGCGCGCGTGCCGCCGCCCTCGGTGGTCCTGGGCCTCATCCGTGTTCCTCCCCCTGCGGACGGTCCATCCCTGCCCTCCGGCCGTGACCGCCTAACGACGGAATACGGTCAACCACGGTCGCCTTCGGACCGGTTGCGACCCGTGCGCCCCACCGGCGGCCGCGGCCCTCAGGACGCCCGCTCCGCGTAGTCGCTCAGCACGTCGGCCGGGTGCGTGACGCGTGCGACCAGGCCTTCGATCACCCCCGCGAGCACCGCGTGGTCGATCCCGCGCAGGGTGGCCAGATCCAGCCCGGACAGATCGGGCAGCAGGCCCTGGCACGCCCGCGCGGTGCTTTCCTGACGCTCTGTCACCATCAGCTCCTTGTCCCCCGGTCGTCCCGCACGCGCGGCGACCCACGGCGCGGTCCAGTCCACTTTCCCGCAGCACAGGTCCGGAAAACAGCGCGCTCACAGGGCGCCCCCCAGCGCACGGGCCCGCGCACGGACCGCCTCCCTGAGCCCCTGGTCCCCGGGCGCCGCCCGTGCGTCCGGGCCCCCGGCGTGCGCCGTCCACGGCCCCGCGGTCCCCTCGTCCGCCGCGGCCGGCGCCGCGTCGAGCCACTGCCACAGCTCCAGTGCCGACCGGTAGGCGTCCAGCGCCGCACGCGGCCGTTCCAGCCGCTCCAGCACCTCGCCGCGCAGCTGCTGGACGCGCGCGGCGAGCGCGAGGGCCGCGCCGCGCCGCTCCCCCGCGTCCGCCTCCAGCGCGGCCCGCCAGGCCCGCCGGTAGGAGTCGGCGGCCCGGTCCAGCCGGTCGGCGGCCCGCGTGTGACGGTGGATCTCCTGCTGGACGTCGCCGTGCTCGCGCCAGGCCCGGGCCCGCTCCAGCGGGCTCCGGCCGTGCCGGACGGCGAGCTCCAGCAGGTACTCGGCCTCCCGCAGGTCCACCAGGTCGCCCTCGTGGTCGTGCCGCAGTCGCAGCCCCCAGGCCAGCCGCGTCAACCGGCGGGCGTAGCGCTCGTCGTGCTGCGGGACGGCGGCCCGGCTGTCGCGCAGCACGCGGACGGCCTGCGAGGCGTACCGGCGCCCGTCCACGGCCCAGGTCAGTTCCAGCAGCACCTCGCCCCACTCCGCGAGGAGTTCGCCGTACGCATCCGCGTCGCGGGGCACCAGCCGGCGGGCCCGCGCGTACGCGTCCGCGGCCGCCTCCAGCGCGGCCGGCTCCCGGTAGCGCTCCCACCGGGCCAGGTGCACCCGGGCCAGCCGGACCAGGCCGGCCAGTCGGAGTTCCGGGTCACCGGTGGCCTCGTCGAGCGCGGTGCCGGCCTGCGCGAGTGCCTCGTCGAGCCGGTCGGGCAGGTGGCGCAGGGCGGTGGCCAGGTCCAGCCGGGCCCGCGCGCGGGCGTGCCGGGCCGCGACGGCGGAGCCGTGCCCGGGCGGGTCGTCGGCGGCCGCCGCCACCAGGGCCGCGAGCCCCGCGTCCAGCCGTACGGCCGCCCGCCGGGCCAGCTCGGTCCGCCCGGCGGGGTCGCCGGCCCGCTCGGCGAGCGCCGCCAGCACCCGGCCCAGCGCCAGCTGCAGGTCCCCGTCCCGGGCGGCCCCGCGCGCCCGCTCACCGACGTCGAACTCCTCCAGGGCGGCCAGTGCGTCGTGCAGGGCGCCCGGATCGCCGCGCAGCACGGCCAGCCGGGTCAGCACCTCGGCGCGGCGCAGGACGCAGTCCAGCCGTAGCGCGGGCTCCGCCCCGGGTGCCGCGCCCACCGCCGCGAACTCCCGGTCGGCGGCGGCCAGCAGCTCGGCGACGGCCCCGCCGCGCGCACCGGTCGCGCCGGGCCCCGCGGGGGCGGCGGCTGCGGGGTCGGTGGCCCGCTCGTAGAGCACCCGCCCGAGCACGGCGCGGGCCCGTACCAGCCCGGGCAGGCCGGCGACCTGGCGGGCCGCCCGCTCGGCCTCGGCCAGCAGCTCCGGATCGCGCTGCACCTGCCACAGCCGCAGCAGCGCCCCCGCCAGCTCCGCCTCGGCCTCGCCGGGGGCGTGCCCGGCCGCGGCCGTGGCCCGGCGCAGGACCGCCACGGCCTCGTGCAGGGCGCCCTGGTTGCCGTCCCGGTCGAACACGGCGAGGCGGCCGCGGGCCGTGGCGACCGCCGCCGCCCGGTCGGGTGCCGGGGGCGTCACGGCCGGGTCCGCAACCCCGGCGGGGGCGTCCGGGGCCGGCAGGTAGCGGTGCACGACCTTGGCGGACACCTGCGCGAAGGCCTGCGGCAGCCGGGCCGGGGCCGGGCGGCCCGACGCCTCCCCCGCGCCCGCACCGGTGGGTGCGACCGCCTCGGGCGGGGGCGCGCCGGTGAGCTGGGCCGCGGCCAGGGCCGGGAAGTTGCGCACGCCCCGGCCGAAGTGCTGGAGGACGTACTCCGAGCAGTGCTTGAGGACCAGGGCGGCCTCGTCCCGCCCCAGCGGACCGAGCAGCACGTCCTGGACGCCGTCGACGAACTCGTACCACTCCCCGGGCCCCGGGCCGGTGCGCCGCAGCAGCCCGCTCAGCAGCACCTCGGCGAGGTCGGAGGGCTCCGAGCCGGGCAGCATCGTGCGCTGCACCATGCGCATCACCGGCAGGTTGAGCGGCGTGGCGGCCAGGTACACGGCGAGCTGCACGGCGCGCGGGGCCGCGGAGGAGCGAAAGCGGCGGACCAGGTCCCGGGCCGGCCGGGCGGCCCGGGGCGGCGGCAGCGGCACGGCGGGGTGGGCGGCCAGCACCCGCCCCACCTCGGCAGGCACGGCCCCGTCCCCGAGCCCGGCCACCAGGCGGGCCCAGGCGCCGAGCGCGGGCGCGCTGGGCGGCAGCACGGGTACGGCCAGCCCGCCGCGGGGCCGGCCCGGCAGCGGCGGCCGGTCGGCGGCGAACCGCAGCGGACCCGCCGGGTCCTCCGTCCGGGCGAGGAGGCCGCGCTCGGTCGGCAGCCAGGTACGGGCCCACAGGCGCTGCGGCAGCGGCTGGACGATCACCGAGGGGGTGCACTCGGTCCAGCGGTACAGCAGCCGCTGGGCCCCTCCCTCCCGCCACACCGGCCCCGCGCAGTCGCTGACCACCATGGTCAGGCCGCGGCCGGTGGGGTCGCGCAGCTGCTCCCCCGAGCGCAGCGGGGTGTCGGGCTCCGGGCCGCGGCCGACGGCGGCGGTGCCGTCGGGCAGCCGGTGCAGGTGGTGGACCTGGACGTCACGGAAGGCGCCCAGCCGCTCGCAGACGCCCCGGAGTTCGTCGAACAGGTCCCGCCAGACGGCCATCGACGGCGAGGCGTCGAGCACCAGGCGCAGGGTGGTCTCGCGGCGGTTCTCGGGGCGCATGACGGGGATCGCCAGGCCCAGGGCGCGGGCGCTGGCGTCGGCGGTGGCGGTCTCGTCGAGGACCAGCCGGGCGGGCGGCGCGGGCGGGCGGTGGCGCTGCAGGGCGCGCAGCGCCCGCTGGATGTCGAGGATCCGGGGCAGGGCGCCGGCGGCGGGCACGCGGACGGGCACGGCGGCGCCGGCGGGCCGGCTCCCGGCGGGCTCGCCCGCGGGGCCGGGGCGGCCGGGGGCGTACAGGGTGACCTGGGGGTCGGCGGGCCGGTCGGGGCCCGCGGCCGGGCCCGGGCCGGGGCGCGGGGCCGCCGCCGGCTCCCGCGGGGGCTCCCCGGACCGTCGTACGGGCGGCCGGCCGGCCGGGGCCGCGGTCGCCGGCACGGGGCCGCCGCGGGCCGCGGCCAGCCACAGCGCGTCGGCCAGCTCCTCGGCATCGGGGTCGAGCCCGGCGGCGCGCAGCACCCGCACCAGGCGCCGGAGTTCGCGCGGCGCGTCAGGAGCGGGGGGCGGGGCGGGGGCGGGGGCCGGGGCCTGAGCTCGGGCTTGGGCTCGGGCGGGATGAGGATCGGGGGTGGGGTCGGGGTCGGGGTCGTGACGGGGCTCCGGGCCTGGGCCCGGGCCTGCGGCGGACGCGGTCATCGCGGGTCACCCTGACGGTCGAGTCGGTCACCGGGAGCGGTCGAGGCGCTGGATGAGCAGGTCGGCCAGGTCCTCGCGGGAGGGCGGGGCCGCGTGGTGGGTGAGGTAGATGGCGTTCAGGAGCTGGTCGGCGGCGACGAGTTCCGTCTGGGAGCGGCTGAGGAACTCGCGGATCAGGTCGGCCCCCAGCCGGGCGGCCTCCTCGCCGAGGTGCGCCCGCACCATCGTCGCCAGCCGCTTCTCGTCCGGCTGGGCCAGCCGGAGTTGGATGCACCGGCGCAGCAGGGCGGCAGGGAACTCCCGTTCGCCGTTGCTGGTCAGGATGATGAACGGGAAGGCCCGGCAGCGGATCCGGCCGTCCCGGACGGTCACCTTGCGCCCGTCGTCGGTGAGCACCTCGACCTCGGGCTCGCGGTCGGCGACCCGCTCCAGCTCCGGGAGGGCGAACTCCCCCTCCTCCAGGACGTTCAGGAGGTCGTTGGGCAGGTCGATGTCGCTCTTGTCGAGCTCGTCGACGAGCAGCACGCGCGGCCGCTCGGAGGGCAGCAGGGCGGTGCCGAGGGGGCCGAGCCGGATGTAGGTCCCGATGCCGGGGGCGGGGGTCCCGCCGTTGGCGGCGATCTGCACGTCCTGGAGCCGGGCGATGGCGTCGTACCGGTAGAGGCCCTCCTGGAGGACGGTGCGCGAGACCACGGGCCAGCGCAGCACCCGGCCGAGCTTCAGTTCGTGCGCCACGGCCTGCGCGAGCGTGGACTTGCCGGTGCCGGGCTGGCCGGTCACCAGCAGCGGGCGGCGCAGGTAGAGCGCCGCGTTGATGGCCTCCAGCTCCTCGGTCTCGGGGCGGTGCAGCTCGGCCGCGTGCCGGTGGGCGCCCAGGCGGCGCGCGGCGGTGCTGTCGGGCTCGGCGTCCGCCGGGTCGGCCGCCGCCACCGGTCCGCCGTCGAAGTCGCGCCAGGGCGGCGGGTCGGGCAGCGCGGCGATCCCGTCGTGCGGCTCCCCGACGCCGCGGTAGATGAGCCACTCGTCATTCACGGCAAGCCCCCATTCTCCTTCGTCGACGCCGCCCCCGGGCGGGGCCGGCGTACCGCGTGCGGGTCACAGGTCGCCCTGGAGCGGGTCGACGGTCGGCAGCGGTCGGCGCGGGTCGTCCCACACGAGTCCGAGCCCGGTGGCCCAGTACGCGTCCGGGTCGCGCCCGTAGGCCCGCCCGCGCAGCGCCTGCAGCCGTACCGGCAGCGCGTCGCCCCGCACCGCCTCGGCCAGCTCCTCCTTGACGCCCCGGTGGAAGGGCGCGCAGGAGCCGCCGCCCGCCGGGGGCCGCCGGCACAGCACCACGCCGAACCCGGCCCGCTGGACCGCGTGCAGACCGCCCATGCGGCAGTGCGCCGGCACCGTGTTCTCGGGCAGGGCCCCGAGCCAGGCGTACGGCGGCGTACGCGGCCGGCCGCCCCGGCAGTCGGCGCGCGCCTCCTGGACCGGGCCGGCCATGACCCGGGCCCAGCGGGCCGCCATCCGCCGGAAGTCCTCCCCGCCCGTGCCGGTCCCGCCGGGCCGGCCGCCGCCCGGGCCGTCCGGCCAGCCGTCCTCGCCGGTGCCGCCGGGCCAGCGCAGCACCACGGGCCGTTGCACTCCCACCGGCACCCCGCCCGCGACCATCCACTCGTCGACGGCCAGTCCGAACAGCTCGGGCGCCACCGCGGCCTCCAGCAGGGCGGCCGCCCCGGTGGTGTCGCAGCGGCGGAACGCCTCCGCCAGCGGGGCCCGCACGGCGTCGGGCAGTCCGTCCCGGGTGGCCCGGACGCCGGAGCCGATCGGGGCCGTGTGCTCGGGTCCGAGCAGCACCGAGACCCGCCAGTCGTACGCCTCCTCCCAGCCGTGCGACCAGACCTCCAGCAGCACCGAGGGCCCGGGCGGCAGTGCCCCGGCCGCGCCCGGCAGCGGCGCGCCGGCGGGCGGCGCCTGGCCGCCGTGCCGCCGGGCGGCCAGGCCCGCTTCGCGCCGGTCGCCGAGGTCCTTGCGCAGGCCGCGCCAGAACCGGCCGCCGGCCGCGGTGGCCCGTACCCAGTCCCACAGGTCCTCGTCCGCCCCGGACAGCGGAGTCTCGCGGTGCTCGGCCACGGAGACGTCGGTGGCGTACCGGAGCATCACGGCGGCCTCGCTGCGCTCGCCGGCCGGGTCGTAGAGCATGCCCAGGCCGTCGCGCCAGGTCAGTGGGGCCATGCCGAGGCCGGTCCAGTCCTCGCCCAGGACGTCGGCGACCAGCCGCTGGACGGCTTCGGAGGAGGCGGGCGGCGGGAGTTCGGCGAGCAGCCCGGTGAGGGTGGTCCGCTCGGCGGCGGTCAGGCACCGGCCGACGGGCTCGCCGGCGGCCCCGTCCTGGAGGCGGGTGTGGGCGTCCGTCCAGGTGGGGCGGGTGTTCTGGTCGCTCTGGTGCTGGTCGTGGTGGTAGCGGTCGTGGGCCCGCAGCACCCGCCGGTACAGGCCGGTCTTGGCGGTCGAGGGGAGGGTGCGCAGCTGGGTGACGGAGACGGCCAGGCCGCCGCCGCGGTCGTTGCGGCGGGCCTTGACGACGCCGACGACCTCGCCGCGCTCCAGGTCGACGACGGGCCCGCCGGACATCCCCGGGTCGACCTCGTCGTCGGCGCCGAGCCGCACCATGGCGCTGCCGCCGAGGTCGCCGCGCAGCCGGGTGGGGCGGCCGGTGATCTCGGGGCGGCCGGTGTCGTCGGTGCAGCCGAAGTACGCCACGTCGGCGAAGCGGTTGACGCGCGGGCGGTCGGTCAGCCACACGCACGCGTGGTCGACGGGGTCGAGGACGCGGACGAGCGCCAGGTCGGGGGCGGGCCACATGCCGCCGGCGGGGACGGGGACCTCGGGCAGGACGCACTCCACCCGGCCCGCGACCGTGCCGGTCGCCGGGCCGACGCCGGGGGCGAAGGTGATGCCGACCTCGCGGCCGACGGTCCGCACCGCGCCGCCACCTCCCTCCCCGACCACGTGCGCGCACGTCAGGACCCACCCGGGGGCCACGAAGAAGCCGCTCCCCCAGATGTCGCCGGCCCCGGGCGCGCCGTACTCGTCCGGTTCATACCCGGGGGGCGGGGCGTGGACGCGTACGGTCGCGGCCGTGACGAGGGGTTCGAGGATCTCGAAGGCGCGCGCGGAGCCGGCCGTGCGCCCGTACGTCACCCCCGGGCCTCCCGGCCCGGCCCGCCGGGGGGCGGCCCGTCGACTGGCGGCCCGTCGGTGGGCGGCCCGTCGTCCCGTACGGCGCTCCGGCCGCGGTCCCGGCCGTCGGCGCGCCCGTCGGGGTGACCGCCGTCCTGCCTGTCGTTCTGCCAGGTCAGGGTCACCGTCAGGGCCGCCTTGCCCTCCACGTCCGCGAGCAACGAAACGACCTTGCCGGGCTTGGCGGCCAGTTCGATGCCGAAGGAGACGCTGACCTGCTGGGGTTCGAGGGCCTCGGTGGCCCGGCGCATGGCCCCCGCGACGCCCCGCACGAGGTCGTCGAGCCCCTCGATGCCCCGGGCCACGCGGTCGGCGACCTTGCCGGTGTCGGTGTACTTGCCGGTGTCGGCGTACTTGCCGGTGCCGGTGCCGGTGCCGGTGGGCCGGCCGGTGCCGCCGTGCGCTGCCCCGCCGGGGTCCGGGTACGTCCCCTGAGCCGGGACCAGCGGCAGCCGCCCGGCGCCGCTCACCCGCATCAGCACGGGTTTCCCGTCCAGCTCCACGCTGACCAGTTCGTCGGCCATCCGCCCCGCCCCCGCCCCCGCTCACGGGCCCAACCGGCACCCGGCCCAAGCCTGTTGAAGCATTCCAGGCTAGCGCCGCGCCGGGGCGGGCGGGAGGCCCCCGGGAGCGGCGGATTATCCTGACCGGGAACGACCCCCACGGACACGGAGCCAGTTGTGTACTTCACCGATCGCGGCATCGAGGAGCTTGAGAAGCGGCGCGGCGAGGAGGAGATCACCTTCGAGTGGCTCGCGGAGCAGCTGCGCACCTTCGTCGACCTGAACCCGGACTTCGAGGTCCCGGTCGAGCGCCTCGCCACCTGGCTGGCCCGGCTGGACGACGAGGACGACGAGGACGAGTAGTCGAGGCCGGGCATTCGCGGCTCGGCAGTCCAGCGCGGGCAGTCGAGCACGAGCAGTCGAGCACGAGCAGTCGAGCGCGGGGAGCCCCGGGCCGGTCCCGCGGGCCCGGGGGCGGGGGCCGCTCCGCCCCCGCGCGGGTGCTCAGCTCGCCCTGGGCGGGGCCAGTGCGGCCTCGACGCGGGCGTAGGTGACCCCCAGGTCCGCCAGCACCTCGGCCGTGCTGCCCGGGCGGGTCAGCAGGGCGAGCAGCAGGTGCTCGGTGCCGATGTGCCGGTCGCGCCGCCCGAGGGCGATCCGCAGCGACTGCTCCAGCACCTTCTTCGCGCCCGGGGTGAACCGGGGGCGGCCGGAGCGGCGCCGGGCGGGCCCGCCGTCCAGGGCCCCGACCCCGTGGGCCTCCTCGATGCGCGAGACGACCTCGCCGAGGTCGATGCCCAGGCTCGCCAGTGCCTCCTGGTCGACCTTGGACAGGCCCCCGCGGCGGCGGGCCTCGGCGAGCGATTCGGCCACGGCCTCCGGCCGCACCCCGAGCGCCGTGAAGGGCGGCCGGTCCGTCAGGGCCAGCAGCACGTGCTCCTCCGTGACCCGCTCCGCCGCCGCGCGCTCCGCGTGCCCGACCGCCCCGGTGACGACGTCCCGGGCCTCCCGCGTGAACCTCTCGAACATCACTGCCTCCCGTACTTCTTGTGCACGGCCTGCTTGCTGACGCCGAGTTCCGCCGCGATCTCCTGCCAGGACCAGCCCTGGTTCCTGGCGCTGCGGACCTGTACGGCTTCCAGTTGCTCCAACAGCCGCCGCAGCGCGGCGACGGCGCGGAGCCCGATGCGCGGGTCACGGTCGCCGGCCCGCTCGGCCAGATCGGTTGCCTCGGTCATGTCGTCAACATAGATTGACGCCCCCGATTCGTCAACCACTGTTGACGAATCGGGGGCGTCGCAGCCGTCGGCGGGAGACCTCAGACGGTCAGGACGACCTTCCCGAACAGGTCCCCGGAGGCCATCCGCTCGAAGCCCTCGCGGGCCCGGTCGAGCGGCAGCACCTGGTCGATGACGGGACGCACGCCCGTCGCGGCGCAGAAGGACAGCAGGTCCTCCAGCTCGTCCTTGCTGCCCATGGTCGAGCCGACCACCTTCAGCTCCAGGAAGAAGATCCGGGTCAGCTCGGCGTGCGAGGGCCGGTCGCCGCTGGTGGCACCGGAGATGACGATCGTGCCGCCCGGCCGCAGGGACTTCACCGAGTGCGACCAGGTCGCGGCGCCCACGGTCTCCATCACCGCGTCGACCCGCTGCGGCAGCCGGGCCCCGGGCTCGTACGCCTCCAGCGCGCCCAGCTCCACGGCCCGCTTGCGCTTGGCCTCGTCACGACTGGTGGCGAAGACGCGCAGGCCGGCGGCCTTGCCGAGGACGATCGCGGCGGTGGCGACACCGCCGCCGGCACCCTGGACGAGGACGGAGTCGCCCGGCCGGACGCCCGCGTTGGTGAACAGCATCCGGTACGCCGTCAGCCACGCGGTAGGCAGGCAGGCGGCCTCCTCGAAGCTGAGCTCCTTCGGCTTCGGGAGCACGTTCCACGCGGGTACGGTCACCTGCTCGGCGAACGTGCCCTGGTAGCGCTCGGTCAGGATCGAGCGGGGCTCGTCCGGTCCGACCCCGTGGCCGCTCTGGCCGATCACGGAGTGCAGGACGACCTCGTTGCCGTCCTGGTCGATCCCGGCGGCGTCGCAGCCGAGGATCATGGGGAGCTTGTCCTCCCCCAGGCCGACTCCGCGCAGCGACCACAGGTCGTGGTGGTTGAGCGAGGCGGCCTTGACGTTCACGGTCACCCAGCCGGGCCGGGCCTCGGGCGCCGGGCGTTCGCCCAGCTCGAGGCCGCTGAGCGGCTGGTCACGGTCGATGCGGGCGGCATAGGCGGCGAACATGCCCCGGACGCTACCGCCCGGTAGTCACCGTGATCCATACCCTCCGCCCGCGACGGGGTGAGTTCTTCGTCGCACTCCCCGCCGTACGGGCGGGCAGCCGGCACGAGGGCCCGCACGGCGAACCGTGCGGGCCCTTCGCAAGGGAGGTCGCGGGCTCAGGCCTGCTTGGTCTCCCAGAAGATGCGGTCGATCTCGGCGATGAGCTCCAGGGCCTTCTCACCGGTCTTCGGGTCGTTCGACGCCTTGGCGGCCGACAGGGCCTTCAGGGTGTCGTTCACCAGCGTGTGCAGCTGGGGGTACTTCTCGAAGTGCGGGGGCTTGAAGTAGTCGCTCCACAGCACCGAGACGTGGTGCTTGGCGAGCTCCGCGCGCTGCTCCTTGATGACGATGGCGCGGGCGCGGAAGTCGGCGTCCTCGTTGGCCTGGTACTTCTCCTGGACGGCCTTGACCGACTCGGCCTCGATGCGGGCCTGGGCGGGGTCGTAGACACCGCAGGGAAGGTCGCAGTGGGCGCTGACCTTCACCTTCGGGGCAAACAGGCGGGAAAGCATTGAGCTCGTCCTCCTCGTGATCGTCTTCTCAGGTGGGAGATTACTCCGTGAGAAAGCCGATTTCGCGAGCGCCCCCATGGGCTTAGGACAAAAGTCCAGGGTCACTATGGACGCGGTGAACGAACGTACGGATCGCGCCGGAAGGTGTGACGTGCCGAAGGGGTGGGTGTCGAGGATGCCGATGCGGGTGCCGTTCCAGACGGTGGAGGTGTCCGGCCCCTCGATGGTGCCGACCCTGCTCGACGGGGACTGGCTCCTGGTCCGCTACGGCGCTCCGGTCCGCCCGGGGAACGTCGTCATCCTCCGCCACCCCTTCCAGCAGGACCTCCTCGTGGTCAAGCGGGCCACGGAGCGGCGCGAGGGCGGCTGGTGGGTGCTGGGCGACAACGCGTTCGCGGGCGGCGACAGCACCGACTACGGCACGGTCCCCGAGGAGTTCGTCCTGGCGACCGTACGGCTGCGCTACCGCCCGCGGCGCCCCGATCAGACCTCGCTCTCCGCCCGCGTCTCGTGGGCGCTGTCGGCGCTGCGTCCGGTGTTCGCGGACCGTTCGGCCTCCAAGCGCTTGCGGGCGCGGTAGGCGGCGACGTTCGCGCGGGTGGCGCACCGGTCGGAGCAGTAGCGGCGCGAGCGGTTGGTCGAGGTGTCGAGGTAGGCGTTGCGGCACGGCGGGGCCTGGCACAGGCCGAGCCGGTCGGCGCCGTACTCCGTGAGGTGGATCGCGAGCCCCATCGCGGCGATGGCGGCGTACCCCGTCGTGGCGTTGGAGGGGTGCTCGGCCAGGTGCATGTGCCAGCGCGGCCGACCCTGCTCGTCGAGGTAGTCGTGGCCGGAGATCTGCGGGCTGACGGGGAACTCCAGCAGCAGCGAGTTCAGCAGGTCCACGGCGAGCGTCGGGTCCCCGCCGTCAGCCGCCTCGAAGATCGCACGCAGCCGGGCGCGCACGGACCGGAAGCGGGTGACGTCCGCGTCCGTGACCCGGCGGCCCATCTGCGAGGCGGAGACGAAGAGGGCGCGGACGGCCTCGACGGAGGTGAGCGAGTCCTTGGCGCGGGCCGGCTCCTCGGTGTTGACGAGGCGCACGGCCCAGTCCGAGTAATGGGCCAGTTCCACTTGTAGTCCTTACGGCAGCGGTCTAGTGTCTGCACTGTCGACGGTAAGAGCCGGTTCAGTACTGAGGGTATTACGTACGAGACTGTGGAGGGATCCCGGTGACGGGTACGGAGACGGGGACTGCGACAGGTTCGGCCATCGGCACGGGTGCGTCGGCGGGTGCGGGTGCGGTGACGGGTGCGGGTACGGACGCGGGTACGGCTACGTCGGAGAACGGTGCGGGTACCGACTGGCAGGCCTGGCAGGACAGCTGGGACCGCCAGCAGGAGTGGTACATGCCCGACCGCGAGGAGCGGTTCCGCGTGATGCTGGACATGGTCGAGGCACTGGCGGGCACCGCGCCCCGGGTGCTCGACCTGGCGTGCGGTACGGGAAGTATCACGGACCGGCTCCTCAAGCGGTTCCCGGAGGCCGTGAGCACCGGGGTGGATCTGGACCCCGCGCTGCTGACCATCGCCCGCGGGCACTTCGCCGGCGACCCGCGCGCCACCTTCGTGACCGCCGACCTCAAGGACCCCGAGTGGGTCACCCGACTGCCGTACGCGTCCTACGACGCGGTCCTCACCGCCACGGCCCTGCACTGGCTGCACAGCGGGCCGCTGACGACGCTGTACGGGCAGCTCGTCCCGTTGCTCCGCACGGGCGGCGTCTTCATGAACGCCGACCACATGATCGACGAGTCCACCCCGCGCATCAACGCAGCCGAGCGCGCCCACCGGCACGCCGTGATGGAGCGGGCCCGGGGCGCCGGCGCCCTGGACTGGGCGGACTGGTGGGCCCTGGCCGCGCAGGACCCGGCCCTGGCAGAGCCCACCGCCCGCCGGTACGAGATCTACGGCGAGCACGCGGACGGCGACGCCCCGTCCGCCGAATGGCACGCCCGGACGCTGCTGGAGGCCGGGTTCGCGGAGGCCCGCCCGGTCTGGCGCTCCCCCTCCGACGCGCTCGTCCTCGCCCTGAAGTAGGCCGGAAAGCGCCCCCGCGGGCACGGCCCTGCGGTGGGCGGGGAGGGCGATCTCGGGGGGCTTCGAGGGTGGGGCGCGGTTCCGGTACAGGCGGCCGGCTCGCTTCGGGGAGTGGTCCGGTGTCGGGGTGGGCTCGCTTCGGACCTGGTGCTCGCTTCGGGGGTGGGTCCCGTGGTGTGTGGGTCCCCTCGGCGCTTGACAGGGGCGGCCTGCAGGCCCTGCGGCAGGCCCACCCCGAGGGCTTTGGGGCTTCGCCC
>NZ_JOGB01000084.1 GCF_000719335.1 Streptomyces sp. NRRL S-87 | reverse complement strand
CCTCCGCCGCAGCGGCGCACAACTCGTCGCCTCCGGACGCCTCCACATCCAAGCCGTCCTCGCCGCACTCGAAGCCGCAGAAGCAGCCGAGACGACCACGTCCTGAATCCGTAGCGGGCCCGGGCCCGCGGCACCGTGCGCAGGCGGCCTCACGGCCAGGGTCCGTGGGGCCGCCGCTTCGTGTCGCCCGGTCGCCCGGTCGCGCGGCCCCGTGGTCGGGGGCGCGGCCGGCCAGGGTGTCCTCCGTCCGGGCGTTGATGCTGGGCCGCGTGGCCCAAGACCGCCTCGACCCGGGCCCCGGATCCGCGCGCGGAGTGCTTGCGTGGCGTTCGGCGGCGCCGTCGGCCCCGGCCCGGCGGGGTCGGGGCGCGCGGGGTCGGGGCGGGCGGTCGAGGAGACGAGGGAAGACGCATGTACACCACGGTCACCCACCTGTGGGCCGCCGACGCCCCCGCCCAGATGCTCCCGGCGCGACAGCTCATGGCGTTCACGCTCGCCTCCCACATCATCCTGGTGCCGATGGGGGTGGCTCTGCCGCTCCTCACCCTCGTCATGCACCACCGGGGCCTGCGCCGCGACGACCCCGTGGCGCTGCTCCTGGCCCGGCGCTGGTCGGCGGTGATGGCCGTGCAGTTCGCGATCGGCGTCGTCACCGGGACCGTGCTGTCGTTCGAGTTCGGGCTGCTCTGGCCGGGGCTGATGGGCAGGTGGGGCGACGTGTTCGGCATCGGGTTCGGCGTGGAGGCGTGGGCGTTCTTCCTCGAGGCCGTGCTCATCGCCGTCTACCTGTACGGCTGGCGCCGGCTCCCGCCCCGCACCCACTTCCTGCTCGGGCTGCCGCTGCCCGCCGCGGCACTGCTCGGGGCCTTCGGCATCCTCTCCGCCAACGCGTGGATGAACACCCCGCAGGGCTTCACGCTCGACTCCCAGGGCAACCCGGTCGACGTGGACGTCTGGAAGGCGATCTTCACGCCCATGTTCGGGCCCCAGTACTGGCACTTCGTGGTCGCGATGCTGATGACGGCGGGGTACGTCGTGGCGGGGGTGTACGCCGTCGGATGGCTCCGCGGGCGCCGGGACCGCTGCCACCGGCTCGGCTTCACGGTGCCGTTCACCGTGGCCGCCGCGGCCACCCCGGTGCAACTCGTGCTGGGCGACTCGATCGCCCGGGCGGTGTTCCACAAGCAGCCCGTGAAGTTCGCGGCGATGGAGATCGTCTGGGATACCGACAGCCACGTTCCGGAGTACCTGTTCGGTCGGCTGCATCCGGACGGGTCGATCTCGGGGGGCATCAAGGTCCCCCAGCTCGACTCCATCCTGGCCGGGTTCAGTCCGGACACCGTGGTGCGGGGACTGACCTCGGTGCCGGCGGGCGACCGGCCGAACGCCACCCAGGCCACCATCGCCCACGGCGCCTTCGACCTGATGGTCTGCATCGGAACGGGGCTCGCGTTCCTGGCCGCCTGGTACGCCCTGGTCTGGCTGAGGCACCGCAGGCCGCCGCAGTCCCGGTGGTTCTACCGCGGGGCGGCCTGCGCCGGCGTCGGGTCCGTCGTCGCCGTCGAGTGCGGCTGGGTCGCCACCGAGGTGGGCCGCCAGCCGTGGATCGTGTACCAGAACATGCGCGTGGCCGAGGCCGTGACGTCGACGCGCTCCGCCACCCTCTGGACGATGCTCGGCCTGGTGATCCTCCTGTACGTGTGCATCTTCGGGGCGTTCCTCGCCGTCCTGCTCAAGATGCGCGCCCGCTGGCGCCTGGCCGACGACGGCACGCGCCCGGCCGGGCTCGCGGAGGAACCCGAGGCCGTGACCCCGTACGGTCCGCGCCCCCGGGTCCCGGTCGGTGACGACGGGACCGCCGCGGCCGGTACGCCTGCGGCCGACGGCCCCGGCGGCGGGTCCGCCGACGGCGGGGGTCGTGCCCCGTCCGGCGGGGGCGACACCTGATGGCCGCGCTCGTCGCCTTCGTGCTGCTGCTCGCCGTGGCCGCGTACGCGTGTGCGGGCGGGACCGACTACGGGGCGGGCTTCTGGGACCTGACGGCCGGTGGGGCCGAGCGCGGGCGGCGTCCCAGGTGGTTGATCGACCACGCGATGGCGCCGGTGTGGGAGGTCAACAACGTCTGGCTGGTCTTCGTCCTGGTCCTCATGTGGACCGGGTTCCCCGTGCTGTTCCAGACGGTCTTCACGGCGATGTGGCTGCCGCTGGCACTGGCCGCCCTCGGCATGGTCCTGCGCGGGGCCGGCTTCGCCCTGCGCAAGCCCGTCCGCCGGCTGTCCCGGCGGCGCCTGTACGGGGCGGCGTTCGCCATCTCCTCGCTACTGACCCCGTTCTGCCTCGGGGTGACCGTCGGCGCCATCGCGTCGGGACGGGTCGTACCGGGTACGGAGGCGGTGGCGCACGCGTGGCTCAGCGCAGCCTCGCTCGCCTTCGGGCTCCTCACCGTGGCTTCGACCGCGCTGCTCGGCGCTGTGTTCCTCACAGCCGACGCCGCCCGCTTCGAGGCGCCCGACCTCGTCGGCTACTTCCGGGTCCGCGCCCTGTGCGCCTTCGTGGCGGTCGCCCTGACCGCCGCGGGCGTGCTGGTGGTCACCCGCGGCGACGCGCCCCACGTGTGGCACGGGCTCACGCACGGCGCGGGCCTCGGCCTCGCGGTCGCGTCGGCGGTGTCGTTCCTCGTCACCGGGCTGCTCGTGCTGCGCGGCCGCGCCCGGTGGGCCCGCTCCGGCGCCGTCGCCGCCGTCGGCGCGGCCGTGCTCGCGTGGGGCTTCGCCCAGCGTCCGTACCTGATCCCCACCTCCCTCACGGTGGCGGACGCCGCCGGCGACTCCCAGACCCTGACCTGGCTGCTGGTCGTCAGCCTCGTCGCCCTCCTGCTGGTCGGGCCGGCCGTGGCCCTGCTCTACTGGCTCGACACCCACGGCGAGCTCGAACCCCTCGCCGACTCCGACCTGCGCCCTCTCCGCCCCGCCGACGGCGTCCCGCCCGACGACGACTGACCCGGGCAGCGGGTGACCGCCACCGGCCCGGGAGCACGTACGGGCTGCTGACCGCCGGGCGCATCGGCAGCACCTACTGATAAGGATCGAAGGGAATACCGACCGGCTTGGCCTTGGCCAGGTGGGACGGCAGGGCGCTGTCGGTCAGGCCGAAGTGCGCGCTGCCGAAGTCGGCCTGGCTGAGCTTGTCGCGCAGGCCCGCCGGGTAGCCGTTCCAGCCGACGAGGGCGGGGAACTGCCAGGTGTGCTTGTGGTTCTCCGGGGGCTCGTCGTTGGTGTTGGCGGCGCGGAAGCAGTGCGTGGAGACGCCGTCCTTGTGGTAAACGATCTTGGGGTGGGTGCCGTCCCAGCGGATCTGCTCGCGGGTGCGGACGGTGAAGTCCCCGTGGTTGGACGTCGCGACGTACTTGGCCTCGTTGTTCTGGATCCACACCACCACGTGCTCCCAGTCGTGGCGGTGACCCCCGAGGCTGATGCCGGGGATGGCCTGGTCCTTCTCGAAGTACAGGCCGTAGATGACGGCGCACCAGCCGTTGTTGCACTTCGCCCGCGCGTACCCGTTGGTGTTGTCGAGGTCCGAGGCGTCCCGGCAGCTGCCGTTCAGGGCCCCGGTGGGGCTGAGGCCGCCGTTGAGGGCTCCGTTCGAGCCGATGGCAGGGGTGGGGTAGCAGCCGTCGGTGTCGTAGTCGTAGGCCGGCTGGAAGGTGAGCTCCAGCGGGTCGGCCTGGGAGGGCAGGGCGGGGGGCGGGGCCGCGAACGCGACCTGGGGGATGCCGACGACGAGCCCGAGGGCGGCGCCGACCACTACGAGGGATCTCGGGATGTGACGCTTCGTCCGCACAGCGGGCCTCCGGCGCATGGGGGGTCTGGGACGTACGGAGGGCCGGCTACCGCTGGGTAGCCGGCCGCCAGCATCATTCGTCACCCCGGTCCGGCACGGCAAGGGTCCGGACGGCAAACATCCGTCGGGGGAAGGAGAGTTGGGCGCGCTCCCGCGCGTCAGGAGACCGCATCCGCGGCGTCGGCCGCGCGGGTTCCGGGTACGGGCGCGCCGGATACCGGGGCGCCGGATACGGACGTGCCGGACGCGGTGATCCGCTCGGGCCCCGCGGCGGGGCGGCGGCCGGCCAGGCGGCAGCCGAGGCAGTTCAGGTGTCCGGCCCGGGCGGAGGCGTCACGGGTGCCCATCCCCCACTGGTCCGCGGGCCGGGGGCCGGGGGCCTTGCCCCAGCCGGCCAGGTGCAGGGCCCAGGTGAGCAGGGCGGCCGCCACCACCACGCCCAGTCCCAGCCACGTCCCCGGCGTCCAGCCGCAGACGCCCACGCCCACCAGCGCGGTGCCGACCGTGGCGACGGCCGTGCCGCCCCACCCGGCGATGGTGTGGCCCTCGTCGTACTGGTGTCCCTTGCTTCCGCTCATGTCCTGCACCCTCTCCGAGCTGCACCGACCTATGATGTCTCAGCAAGTGAGGAATTTATCTTAGACAGTAAGAGATTTTCAATGGAGGGTACGATCCGACCCGCAGCCTCACCCGCGGAAGCGATCTCCGCGATGGACCACCTGATCGCCACGAGCATGGTCGGGCAGCAGGAGTTCGCCCGGAAGCTGGGGCTGGGGGTGACCGACCTGGTCTGCTTCGCGTACGTCCTCGAAGCCGGCGACACCCCGGTCACCGCCGGGGACCTGGCGGTGCGCGCCCACGTCACCACCGGAGCGGTCACCGGGATCATCAACCGCCTCGAACGCGGCGGATACGTCACCCGCCAGCCCGACCCGGCCGACCGGCGGCGGGTGCGCGTGGTCGCCGTACCGCAGGCCGCGGAGCGCGTCCGCGCGATCTACGAGCCGTACTACGTGCGCCTGGCGGACCTCTTCGCGCAGTACTCGCCGGACGAAGTGGCGGTCCTCGCCGACTGGTTCCACCGGGCCGGGGAGCTGGCTGCGGCGTACCTCGCCGAATCCTGCGAGAGCTGAGCCCACCGACGGGCCCGAGCGAGCCCGACGACGGGCCGACCCGACGCCACTCGACGGACCGGCGCGAGCCCAGCGACGAGCCAGGCGGGCAGGCGGGCAGGCGGGCAGGCGGAGAAGGGCGCGTCCGCGGCGAGCGCGGGCGCACCCTTCCCGCTCCCCGGTCAGGTCCTGTAGCGGTAGAGGATCCGGCCCCGGGTCAGGTCGTACGGGCTCAGCTCCACGAGCACCCGGTCATGCGGGAGGATCCTGATGTGGTTCTTCCGGATCTTCCCGCTGATGTGCGCGAGCACGTGGTGACCGTTGGGGAGTTCCACCGTGAAGGTGGCGTTGCGCAGGCACTCGATGACGGTGCCTTCCATCTCCAGGCCGTTCGTCGTTCTTGGCAAGGTGTGTCGCTTCTCGATTCGCTGTGTGGACAGGGATGTTGACGGGTCAGATGACGGGGTCGGACAGGGCGGGGCGAGGCCGGGCGGACTCGCGCCGACGGGCGCGGTCAGCTCCGTTCCAGCTCCAGGTAGCCGCTCGTGCGCCGGGCTCCGGCGCCCTCGAAGAGGGCGATGGCGGGTGCGTTGGACTCGTCCAGCTCGACCCAGGCGGACCCGGTTCCGTTGCGGTGCAGCGACCCCAGCGCGTGGGCCAGGAGCGCCCGCCCGACGCCCTGCCGGTGCTGGTCGGCCCGTACGGCGATGAGCCCGATCCGCGCCCGCCGGCGGACCGGCACCACCCGGACCAGTCCGACGTACCGGCCGCCGCGGACCGCCACCGCGTACTTCGACGGGTCCCCCAGCGTGTCGCCGGGCGGCAGCGGCAGCACCTCGGCCGGCATGGTGCGCCACCCGGCGGCGGCGTCGACCTCCGCGCGGATCGCGCGGTCCAGGGTGCGCAGTCGGCCCTCGTCGGCCGCCGCACCGGGCAGGACCGTCGTTCCTGCCGGCACCGGTACGGTGTCGAGGCCGGTGGCACGCGGGTCGGTGGGAACGACGTACTCCCACTCGCGCCGTACGGGCGTGAAGCCGAGGCGTTCCCAACGCGACCTCAGATCGGTGTCGGACTCGCCGACGAGGGTGTGGAGCGGGGTGGGCAGGTCGGCCAGCATGGCGGTGGCGAGGCGGTCGAAGACCGCTTCCTGCCACACGTCGATGCTCACGAAGAGCCGTCCGTCGGTGCGGTGCGAGAGGTCTCCGTGGCCGACGATGCGGTCGTCCGCCACGGCCTGCCAGTGCGTCTCGGCGGCGCGGGTGATCGTCACGGGGTACATGGGTGTCGCCTTTCAGGAGTGCCTTGTCGGGCGCTCCGGACGACACACAGGTCAGTCGCACACCGTGACGGAAGAAGGAGGGAGCGCCCACCTCGATACAGCGTTCACGGGGCTCACCTCCTCACGTCCTGTCACGGTGCTCCGCACGCTACCAGCGGGGTGCCGCCCCGCCCCACTCCTTTTTTCACTCGCGGCCGTTCGAGCTCCCCATGCACCGCGCACTGCCCGCACGGTCCACCCGCGCCGGCACCCGCAACTCACCCGCTCGCGCACCCTCACCCCCACGCGCACCCGCACCCGCACCCGCACCCGCACAAGCGCGAGGTCCGGGGCCACCCCCGACCGGATCCACCCCTTCGTACATGGTTTACAGTTCACCCATTGCCTCGTGCGATCAGCACCTCTGCCCGTCCCGGGCCCCCGCACCACGGCCGGCCGGACCACACCCGCCCCCGCGTCCGGTGGCCTTCCCCGGGGGCCGGCGCCTCCGCCCCGTGCGCGCCGGCCCCCACCTCCACGTCCCGTTCGGCGAGCAGGCCCCCCCGGATCCCCGCGCGGACCGCCCATTACCTCAACGGATTTCATGCCTATTTGCTGTGGAATCGTTACTTCCCCGGCATCCGGGTGAACGTTCGTTTCCCCCGGGCCGGGTCAGCGGTTGCACCGACCGACGCGCCGTCAACAGCGCGTCGCTCCGATCGCTTCTTTGGAGAGTCATGCGTATTCGTTCTGCTGTGACCGCCTCTGTCCTCGCCGCGGGCATCCTGCTCGGCGGCGCCGGTGCCGCCCTCGCCCACGACGGCGTCGACATCGACTACTTCTCGGGCGGCCACAAGACCTACTCCTCCAACTGCGCCTCCGCGGCGGCCATCCCGGCCGCGGTCGGCCCGGTCTACACGTCGACCTGCGCGAAGGACGGCGAGAAGGAGTGGGCGAAGGGCAGCCACCTCGGCTCCCACTGATCACCGAAGGGGTACGCCAGGGGCGGTCGACGCGTGCGTCGACCGCCCCTGGGCGTTCCTCCGGTCCGACGGGGAGGAACGCTTTACCTGCTCCTGGATGGCATGTTCCGGTCAACGCTGCGAGGCTGCGTAGCGGTGTGTCCCCGACCCGGGGGCACGGCACGTCTCACCACGGCGCCCCCGCGAACGGGGCGCCGCCCGCGGCCGTCCGCCGGCGTACCCGGCCGGTGCCGGGCGGCCACCGAGCAGGCCGGGATCCCGGCCGCCGAGAAGGAGTTACGTGTGAGAGCCACCCCCCACAAGGCCTTCGTCGCGACCCTGAGCACGGTCGCCGCGCTCGCCGCGGCCGCGCTGCTGCCCGCGGCACCGGCCACCGCGGCAACGGCAACGGCAACGGCAACGGTCCCGCGGCCGGCCGCCGCCTGCACCCCGGCGCAGGTCGTCGCCAACGGCGGCTTCGAGAGCGGCACTTCGCCCTGGAGCCAGTCCCAGACCGGCCTGATCACCAACCGCTCCGGCCAGAGCGCCCATGCCGGCGGCTACTTCGCCTGGCTCGACGGCACGGGCCGCACGCACACCGACACGCTCTCCCAGAGCGTCGCGGTCCCGTCCGGATGCAGCACCGCCACCCTCAGCTTCTGGCTGCACGTCGACACCGCCGAGCGGACCTCTTCGGTCAGGTACGACACCCTGACGGCGAAGATCGGCAGTACGACGCTCGCGACGTACTCGAACCTCGACAAGAACACCGGGTACGTGCAGAAGTCGTTCGACGTCTCGGCCTTCGCCGGCCAGACCGTGACCGTCGCGTTCACCGGCTCGGAGGACTCCAGCCTCCAGACCAGTTTCGTCGTGGACGACGTCGCCCTCGACACCTCCGGCGGCACGGTCCCGCCCACGGACTCCACCCGGACGCCGGCCGCGCCCTCGTACACCGTGAACCTCAGCAGCGACGCGAGCGGCTTCGTGTGGACCGGCCACGAGAGCGCCTCGTTCACCAACGCCTCCGCCACCCCGCTGAGCGAGGTGTACCTGAGGCTGTGGGACAACTACCACGGCAGCTGCTCGGCCATGCCGATCACCGTCAGCAACGTCACCGGCGGCACGGCCGGCGCGCTGTCGGTGGCCTGCACCGCCCTCAGGATCGACCTGCCCACCCCGCTCGCCCAGGGCCAGGCCGCCACGATCGGGTTCGACCTGGCGATCACCGTGCCCAGCGGGGCGGACCGGTTCGGCCACGACGGGGCGTTCAGCAACATCGGCAACGCCCTGCCCGTCCTCGCGGTCCGCGACGGCGCGGGCTGGCACCTGGACCCGTACACCAACAACGGCGAGTCCTTCTACTCACTGGCCGCCGACTTCACCGTGGCCCTCGACCACCCCAGCGGCCTGCTGGTGCCGGCCACCGGCACGTCGGTCGACACCCCGGGCACCAGCGGGCGAACGGTCACCACGGCCACCGCGTCCAAGGTCCGTGACTTCGCCTGGGGTGCCGGACCGTTCAGCAAGATCTCCGGCACCTCGCCCGGCGGGACCCCGATCACCATCTACTCGGTGTCCGGGATCAGCTCCGCGGACTCCCAGTCGATGCTGACCACCGCCAAGAACGCCGTCGACGCCCACGCCGCGCGCTTCGGGGCGTACCCGTACGGCGAGCTCGACGCGATCATCGACAACAACTACTGGTTCGGGGGCATGGAGTACCCCGGCTTCGTCCTGGACCTGGTGAGCACCACCGCCCTCACCCACGAGATCGGCCACCAGTGGTGGTACGGCATCGTCGGCGACGACGAGTACGCCGGCCCGTGGCTGGACGAGGCGTTCACCGACTACGCCACCGACCTGGCCCTGGGCAAGACCGGTACCAACTGCTGGAGCGGCGTCTCATGGGCGTCGTCCGCCGAGAAGATCACCAACTCCATGGCGTACTGGGACGCCCACCCGTCCCGGTACTCGACCGTCGTGTACGGCTACGGCAAGTGCGCCCTGCACGACCTGCGGCGGGTGCTCGGCGACACCGCGATGGCCAAGCTGCTGAAGGACTACGCCGCCGCGCACTGGTACGGCGTGTCCACCACGGCCGAGTTCAAGGCGGCCGCGCAGGCGGCGACGGCGACCGACCTGACCACGTTCTGGACCCAGCACCGCATCGAGGGCTGACGCACGGTACGTCGCGCCGCGACGCGCCACGCGCCGGTCCGCCGGGGCCACCCGCCCCGGCGGACCGGCCGCGCCACCGTGGATGGGCCAGTGGTGTGACAGCAGGCGGTCGACGCCACGGCGCCGCGCGTCCGGCTCGTATCGTGGGCCCGGGCGCGGGGCCCGGGAGACGAGGACGTGCGCGTGAGTGAACCGGCGATCGACTACCGGGCGGTGTTCCACGCGCTGCCGGGGATGGTGGCACTGCTGACGCCGGAGCTGGTGTACTCGGACGCCAACGACGACTTCGTCACCAACTCCGGCCGGCCGCGCGAGGGGCTGATCGGCCGGTACCTGTTCGACGTGTTCCCGGACAACCCGAACGATCCCAGCGCCTCGGGGGCGACCAACCTGGCGGCCTCCCTCAGGCGCGTGCTGGCCTCCGGGGAGCGGGACACGATGGCGCTGCAGCGCTACGACGTCGAGTCCGCCGACCGCCCCGGCGAGTGGGAGGAGCGGTACTGGAGCCCGATCAACGCCCCGGTCCTGGACTCCGAGGGGCGGGTCGTGCTGCTCATCCACCGGGTGGAGGAGGTCACCGAGCTGATCCGGGCCCGGGGCCGGGCGGCCGGGGACCGGGCCCGCGTGCTGGAGGCCGAGCTGTACACCCGGTCCCGGGAACTCCAGGAGGCCAACCAGCGGCTGCGGCAGGCCCACGCCCGGGAGCGGTCCGTCGCGCTCGCCCTCCAGGACGCCATGCTGCCCGCCCCGCGCCTGCCGGAGCACCACCAGACGGCGGTCCGCTACCAGCCGGCCGTCGGTGCGCTGAACGTGTGCGGGGACTGGTACGACCTCGTCGAGCTGCCGGACGGGACCATGTCGGTGGCCGTGGGCGACGTCGTGGGACACGGACTGGCGGCCGCGGGGGTCATGGGGCAGCTGCGCAGTGCGCTCAGCGCCGCCTCGCTCACCTCCACCGGGCCGGCGAAGGCGCTGGAGGCGCTGGGCCTGTACGCCCGGTCGGTCGAGGGCGCCGAGTCGACGACCGCGGTGTCCGTGCACATCGACCGGACCGGCGGCACCCTCACGTACAGCAGCGCCGGCCATCCCCCGCCCGCTCTGCTGCGCCACGGCGGCACGGTGGAGTTCCTGGACCGGGCCACCGACCCGCCCCTCGGGGCGCGGCCGGAGCACGTGGCGCGCCCCCAGGCGCAGCACGCCTGCAGCAGCGGCGACACCCTCGTGCTCTACACCGACGGCCTGGTCGAGCGCCGGCACGAGGACATCGACGTCGGCCTGGCGCGGCTGGCCGAGTCGCTCGCCGCCCACCGCACGCTCGGACCCGAGCAACTGGCCGACGCGCTGCTCCTGGACCTGCTCCCCGCCGCCGGCGCCACCGACGACGCGGCCCTGGTGGTCATCCGTCTCTGAGTCCGCCCCGTCCTCCGACCCGGCCCCGAGGGGTGTCCGGCGGATCATGGCCGGGCTACCCCACCCTGGTCCGCCGGACACCCCCTCAGCGCAATGCTGGTGACCAGCATCGCCCCTAAGCGAGTTCGGCCAGGAGGGCGGCCTCGCGCGCGTGGCTCAGTCCGGCGCGGCGGGGGCGGTCCAGGCCCTCCGCCCGCTCCCAGCGCAGGACGTCCGCCAGGAGGTCCGCGCGGGGCCGGTGCCGCAGGCCCGCCGCGGCGGCGGCCGCGCCGCTGCGCGCGCTGAACCCCGCCCACTCCGGGTCCGCCAGCCACATCGCCAGCGATTCCGGGCCCATGAACTGGCCCACCTCCCGGGCGGCCAGCCAGTCGGGGTCCGCCGTGACGACCGGTCCGGTGTGGCCGCCCACCGCGCGCGACAGCCCGACCCACTCGCCGAACGGCACGACCGGCCCGACCGCGTCGTACGTCCCGGTGGTGCCGCGTTCCGCGCAGTCCAGGAGCCAGGCCGCCAGGTCCCGGACGTCCACCACCTGGGTGGGCAGGCCGGCCGGGCCGGGCACCAGCAGCGGGGCCTGCGGTCCGCGGGCCGCGCGGGCCACCCAGTAGCCGGTCCGGCCGCTGTGGTCCCCGGGCCCGCCGATCAGGCCCGCCCGGGCGATCAGCAGCCGGTCCGGCACCGCCGCCCGCGCGGCCTCCTCGCAGGCCACCTTCGCCCCGCCGTACGCCTCCCGGTCGGCCTCGTCCTGCTCCACCGCCGGGAGGAGGCCGGCCGACTCGTCCGCACCCGGTACGGCGTGCGAGGCGTACGCGCTGACCGAGGAGACGTACGACCAGTGGCCCGCCCGGCCCCCGAGGGCCGCCAACGCCCCGCGCACGAAACCCGGCTGCCACGACACCTCGAGCACGGCGTCCCAGTCCCGGTCCGCCACCTCGTCGTACGCCGCCGCCGACCGCCGGTCGGCGGCCACCAGGCGGGCGCCCTCGGCCACCGTGCCGCTCTCCCCGCGGGCGAGGCACGTCACCCGGTGCCCGCGCTCCACCGCCTGCCGCGACACCTCGCGGCCCACCCATGCCGTCCCGCCCAGCACCAGAATGTCCATGCGCCCACCCCATCACGACCCGACGGGGTCCGGGGGCACGCCTTCGCCCAGGGCGTACGCGTGTTCGCCGCCGGCGGAGCCGCCGGCCGGGGGCTCAGCGCGGCGGCCGGCCGGTCTCGGACAGTGCGCCGTCGGACAGCCGCAGCCAGCGGTCCACACCGATCGCGTGGAGGAACCGCTCGTCGTGGCTGACGACGACGAAGGCCCCCCGGTAGGAGTTCAGCGCGCTTTCCAGCTGTCCGGTGCTGACGAGGTCGAGGTTGTTGGTCGGCTCGTCGAGGAGCAGGAGGTGGGGGGCCGGTTCGGCGTACAGGACGCACGCCAGGGTGGCCCGCAGCCGCTCCCCGCCGGAAAGGGCCCCGACCGGCAGGTGGGCGCGGGCGCCTCGGAAGAGGAAGCGGGCGAGCAGGGTCAGCCGTTCCGCCTCCGGCCGGTGGGGTGCGGAGCCGGCGAAGTTCTCGGCGACGGTGCGCCGCGGGTCCAGCAGGTCCAGGCGCTGGGAGAGGTGGGCGATCCGGCCCTCGGCCCGGCTGGTTCCGCCGGTGTCCGGGGCGAGGTCGGCGTTGAGCAGGCGCAGCAGGGTGCTCTTGCCCGCGCCGTTCGGCCCGGTGAGGGCGATGCGTTCGGGGCCGCGGATGGTGAGGTCGACGCCCGGGTGTCCGAACACGGTCCGGTCGCCGAGCCGGACCTGCATGCGCTCGCCGAGGAAGACGGTGCGGCCGGCGGGGACGCCGGTGTCCGGGAGGTCGAGCACGAGGCGCTGGTCGTCGCGCAGCGCGCGCTCCGCCGCGTCGAGCCGGGCCCTGGCGTCGCCGACGCGGGTGGCGTGCGTCTGCCCGGCCCGGCCGGCCGACTCCTGTGCTCCGCGCTTCATGTTCCCGGCGACGATGCGGGGCAGGCCGGCGTTCTTGAGCGTGCGGGCCGCGTTGTTCTGGCGGCGCTCGGCGCGCTCCCTGGCCTGCTGCAGCTCGCGCTTCTCGCGCTTCAGTTCCTGTTCGGCGCTGCGGACGTTCTTCTCGGCGACCTCCTGCTCCGCTCGCACCGCGGCCTCGTACGCGGTGAAGTTGCCGCCGTGGAAGCGGAGTTCGCCGCGGTCGAGGTCGGCGATGCGGTCCATCCGGTCGAGCAGCGCACGGTCGTGGCTGACCAGCAGCAGGCAGCCGTGGTAGTCGTCGAGCACGTCGTAGAGCGTGTGCCGGGCGTCCAGGTCGAGGTTGTTGGTGGGCTCGTCGAGGAGGAGGACGTCGGGACGCCTCAGCAACTGGGCGGCCAGGCCGAGGGAGACGGTCCGGCCGCCGCTCAGGGTGTGCAGGGGACGGTCCAGGGCGAGGTCGCCGAGGCCGAAGCGGTCGAGCTGGGCGCGGGTGCGTTCCTCGATGTCCCAGTCGTCGCCGATGGTGGTGAAGTGCGCTTCGGTCGCGTCCCCCGCCTCGACGGCGTCGATGGCCCGGACGACGGCCGCGACGCCCAGCACCTCGGCCACGGTGAGGTCACCGGTCGACGGCAGGGTCTGCGGGAGGTGGCCGAGCGTGCCGGTCACCGTCACCGAGCCCGCCCGGGGGCGGAGTTCGCCGGCGATCACCTTGAGCAGGGTGCTCTTGCCGGCCCCGTTGGGGGCGACCAGCCCCGTGCGGCCCGGGCCGAGGGAGAAGGACAGGTCCTCGAGGACGGGCGTGCCGTCCGGCCAGGAGAAGGACAGGTTCGCGCAGGTGAGGGCGGGGCGGGACAGCGCAGACATGGGGCGACCTCGTACGGGGAGGAGGGCGGGACGGATCCAGGAGGGATCCACTGCCCTGGGAGACATGGCGGAAGGGTGACTGCGGAACCGCCCGTGCCGTGCTCACGCGCACGCGCCGGCGGTCGTACCGCGTCCGGGTCTCACCCGGAGATGTCGTCGTCCCCTACCACGTCTGCTGCTCCTCGCTCGCCGGTCGTCGTCGGTGCCACGCTAACAGCCCGCCCGGCCGCCTTCACGTGATTTCTCCGCCGCCGCCGGACCGCGCCGAACCGCCCGCCCGGGCCACGCCGGACGCCCGCCCGGGCCGGGAGATGACGGAAGCCTTACGGGCCCGGGCGGGAGCCCTCGGCGCGGCGTGCGGGCGCGTAGCGTCGCGTCGCATGCGAGTACTTGTCACCGGCGGAGCCGGGTTCATCGGGTCGCACGTCGTGTCCGCACTGGTCGCCGAGGGGCACGAGGCGGTGGTGCTGGACGCACTGCTGCCCGCCGCGCACCCGGGCGTGCCCGAGCTGCCGGACGCCGAGTTCGTGCGGGGGGACGTACGGAACGCCGAGGACGTGCGCGGGGCGCTGCGCGGGGTGGACGCGGTGTGCCACCAGGCGGCGATGGTGGGGCTCGGGAAGGGCTTCTCGGACGCGGTGGCGTACGTGGCCTGCAACGACCTGGGAACGGCGGTGCTCCTGGCCGGGATGGCCGAAGCGGGCGTGGGCCGACTGGTGCAGGCGGGGTCGATGGTCGTCTACGGGGAGGGGCGGTACGAGTGCCGGGCGCACGGACCGGTCCGGCCCGGCCCGCGCGCGGTGGCCGACCTGGAGGCCGGCCGCTTCGAGCCGGGCTGCCCGCACTGCGGGGCGGCGCTCGCGCCGGGGCTGGTGGGCGAGGAGGCCCCGGCCGATCCGCGGAACGTGTACGCCACGACCAAGCTGGCGCAGGAGCACCTGGCGGCGGCCTGGGCCCGGGCGACGGGGGGACGCGCGGTCTCGCTGCGCTACCACAACGTGTACGGCCCCGGGATGCCGCGGGACACGCCGTACGCGGGCGTGGCGTCGTACTTCCGCTCCGCACTGGCCCGGGGCGAGGCCCCGCGGGTCTTCGAGGACGGCGGCCAGCGTCGGGACTTCGTCCACGTGCGCGACGTCGCCCGGGCGAACACGGCAGCCCTGGCCGGGCTCGACGCGCGGCCGGCCGGGGTGCACGTCCCCTACAACACCGGCAGCGGTGACCCGCGGACGGTCGGCGAGATGGCCGCCGTCCTCGCGGCGGCGCACGGCGGGCCGGGGCCCGTGGTGACCGGCGAGTTCCGGCTCGGGGACGTCCGGCACATCACGGCGGACTCCGACCGGCTGCGGCGGGAGACGGGCTGGCGGCCGCGGGTCGGGTTCGCCGAAGGCATGGCCGAGTTCGCGCGGGCGGCGCAGCGGGCCCCGTCCGGGGACGCGTAGGGGCCCGACGCGGAGGAAAGAACGGCCCCGGACGGGGACGGCTCAGGCGCGGGCGGGGGCGCCGGCCAGCGGCAGGGTCAGTTCGAAGCGGCAGCCGCCCGGCACGTTGTGGACCGAGGCGCGTCCGGCGTGGGCCTCGACGATGCCGCGCACGATCGCCAGGCCGAGGCCGGCGCCGGCCGGGGGCGTCCGGGCCGGGCTGCCCCGCCAGCCGGTGTCGAAGACCCGCGGCAGGTCCTCTTCGGGGATGCCGCCGCAGCCGTCCGTGACCGACAGCACCGCGGTCCGTTCGTCCCGGTCCACGCGGACGGCGACGGTCCCGTCGGCGGGGGTGTGCCGGATGGCGTTCCCGAGGAGGTTGGCCAGGACGCGGGTCATCTCCTTGCCGTCCACGTCGACCGGCACGTGGGCGATGTCCTCGCCGAGCAGCCGCACACCGCGTTCCCGGGCGAGGGGGTCGGCTCCGAGCAGGGCGTCGGCGGCCAGGTCCCGGAGCGAGCAGCGGCTGGGCGTCAGCTCGAGTGCCCCGGCGTGGATCCGGGAGAGCTCGAAGAGGTCGCCGACCATGGTGTCGAGGCGTTCGACCTCGGTGCGGATCTGCCGGTGGTAGCGGGCGGGGTCGGCCGCCACTCCGTCCTCCAGGGCCTCGGCCATGGCCCGCAGCCCGGCGAGCGGGGTGCGCAGGTCGTGCGAGATCCAGGCGACGAGTTCGCGCCGGGAGGCTTCCAGGGCGCGCTCGCGCTCGCGGGAGGCCGCGAGCCTGGCGCTGGTGGCGGCCAGTTCGTCGGCCAGGGCGGCCAGTTCGGCGGTGGCCCGGGTCCGGGGCGCGGCGAAGCTTCCGTCCTCGCCGAAGTCCCGGGCGGCCCGGGCCAGGTCCCGGCTGCGGGCCACCACCCAGCGGCCCAGCAGCAGGGCGGCGGCGAGGGAGACGACGGCGGCCATGGCCACCACGAGGGTGACCACGGTCAGGTCGTGCGGGGACAGGAACATCGCCCGGGCCACGGCGAGGGTGCCGGCGAGCATCGCGGTGACGGTGACCGCGGCGACCACGGCCAGGGACACCGCCACCGAGCGGTGGCGCAGGAGGCGCAGGGCGAGCGCGCCGAGGGTGCCGGCGCAGGCCGCTCCGCCGAAGGCGAAGAGCGCGATCAGCAGGACGTCCTTCACCGTCGGCCGCCTTCCGCCCGTTCCGACGGCCGCCCGTCGAACGCCGGCTCGGAGGGCGGCCCGTCGAACGCCGGCTCGGGGGACGGCCGGTCGTCCGCCGTTCCGGGCAGCGACTCGGGGCCGGTCGGCCCGGGGCCGGTCGGCTCGAAGCGGTAGCCCACGCCCCACACCGTCTGGATGAGCCGCGGCGCGGCCGGGTCGTCCTCGATCTTGGCGCGCAGGCGGCGCACGTGGACGGTGACGGTGGACAGGTCGCCGAAGTCCCAGCCCCACACCTCGCGCATCAGGGCCTCGCGGCCGTGGACCCGTCCGGGGTGGCCGAGGAAGTGGGCGAGCAGGTCGAACTCCCGCAGGGTGAGCATGAGTTCCCGGCCGTGCTTGGTGGCGCGGCGGGTCTCGGGATCGACGCTGATACCGGCCGCCCTCAGGACCGGCGCGGCCGGCGCGGCCGCGTTCCCGGCCCGGCTGCGGCGCAGCACGGACTCCACCCGAAGGACCAGCTCGCGCGGGCTGAAGGGCTTGGTGACGTAGTCGTCCGCGCCCAGCTCCAGGCCGGCGATCCGGTCGTCCTCGTCCCCCCGGGCCGTCAGCATGATCACCGGGACGGGGCGCTCGGCGCGCAGCCGGCGGCACACCTCCAGGCCGTCGATGCCGGGCAGCATGAGGTCGAGGACGACCAGGTCCGGGTCGTGCCGGGCCGCCGCCTCGAGGGCGGTGGGGCCGTCGGGGGCGTGGTCGACGCGGTGGCCGGCCCGGCGCAGGTAGCCGGTGACGACCTCGGCGACGGTGGGGTCGTCGTCGACGACGAGGACCCGGGCGGGCGGAGTGGGCGTGCTCATGGCCGTAAGCCTGGCACCTGCCGCGGTCCGGTGTCCCGCCGCGGTCGCCTCCCGCGGGCGGCGTCCGTGTTTCGTAAGGAGTCGATGTCCGCTATGTCCAGCGGGAATTCCTACGGTGGCAGTCGTGACCGAACACACCGTGGACGTCGTCCTTCCCTGTCTGAACGAGGCCGAGGCGCTGCCCTGGGTCCTCGCCCGCATCCCCGCCGGCTGGCGGGCCCTGGTGGTGGACAACGGGTCCACCGACGGATCCGCAGACATCGCGCGCGCCCTGGGCGCCACCGTCGTGGCGGAGCCCCGGCGCGGCTTCGGGGCCGCCTGCCACGCCGGACTGCTGGCCTCCGGTGCCGAGTACGTCTGCTTCTGCGACTGCGACGCCTCCCTCGACCCCGGCCTGCTGACCCCGTTCGTCCGGTCGGTGGCCGCCGGCGAGGCGGATCTCGTGCTCGGGCGGCGCCGGCCCCTGGGGCGGGGCGCGTGGCCGCTCCACGCCCGTGCCGGCAACCGCGCGCTCTCCGGCATGCTGCGCCGCCGCACCGGGCTGCGGCTGCGCGACCTCGGTCCGCTGCGCGCCGCGCGGCGCGAGGCGCTGGTCGGCCTGGACCTGACCGACCGGCGGTCGGGCTATCCGCTCCAGATGGTCGTCCGGGCCTCGGACGCGGGCTGGCGGGTGCGGGAGGAGGACGTGCCGTACCTGCCCCGGGCCGGGAAGTCCAAGGTCACCGGGACGTGGCGGGGCACCTGGCATGCGGTGCGCGACATGCGCGCGGTGCTCGCCGAGCCCGCGTACCCGGGTGCGGGGGGTGCGCGGTGACCAGCCTGCTCGTGATCGCCAAGGAGCCCGTGCCCGGCCGGGTGAAGACCCGGCTCACGCCGCCCTTCACGCCCGAGGAGGCGGCGGCGCTGGCCGCGGCCGCCCTCGCCGACACCCTGGCGGCGGTCGCGGCCGCTCCGGCCGACCGGCGGGTCCTCGTCCTGGACGGGGCGCCCGGTCCGTGGCTGCCGCCCGGCTTCGAGGTCGTGCCCCAGTGCGGCGGCGGGCTCGACGGGCGGCTGGCCGCGGCGTTCGCCGACTGCACCGGGCCCGCGCTGCTGATCGGCATGGACACCCCGCAGGTCACCCCGGAACTGCTCGCGCCCGCACTGGACTTCGCCGGGTGCGGGGCCTGGTTCGGGCCGGCCGCCGACGGCGGGTTCTGGGCCCTGGGCCTGGCGGTGCCGGACCCGGCTCTGCTGCTGGGCGTGCCCATGTCCGTACCGGAGACCGGGGCCGTGCAGTACGGGCGGCTGCGCGCGGCCGGGCTGCGCACCCGGCTGCTGCCGCGGCTGCGGGACGTCGACACGGCCGCCGACGCGGCCGACGTCGCCTCCCGTGCGCCGGCCTCGCGGTTCGCGGCGCTGCACGGCCGGTTGGCCGGGGCCTCCCGGGCGGCCCGGTGACGGCGGTCGCCGCCGCGCGCGGCGGGACGGCGGCGTCGGGTCCGGCCTGGCACGACGACCCGTACGCGGCGGCGTTGCGCGCGGGGCGCGGGCCGCTCTTCCTGCGCCGTGCGGACGGCTGGCTGCTGCCGCTGGAGGTGGAGCGCTGGTGTGCCGACGCGGACGGCGCCGACGGGAGCGTCCTGGCCCGGTGCCGGGGCGCGGTGCTGGACATCGGCTGCGGGCCGGGCCGGCTCGTGGCGGCACTGGCCGAGCGGGGTCACCGGGCCCTGGGGGTGGACGTGAGCCCGGCCGCGGTGAAGCGGACCGTGCGGCGCGGCGGGACCGCCCTGTGCCGTTCCGTCTTCGACCCGCTGCCCGGCGAGCGCCGCTGGGACACGGCGCTGCTCGTCGACGGCAACATCGGCATCGGGGGCGACCCCGTCGCCCTGCTGCGGCGGACCGCCCGCCTGCTCGCCCCCGGCGGGCGACTGGTGGTCGAGACGGCGGGGGTCGAGGTGGACGAGCGGTGCGAGGTGCGGTTGGACGACGGGCGGGGCGGCCTCGGTACGCCGTTCCCGTGGGCCCGGGTCGGGCCCGCAGCCCTGCGCCGGCACGCGGGCCGCGCGGGCTGGGCCGTCACCGGGGGCTGGACGGCGGCGGGCCGGTGCTTCGCCGAACTCGCCCTCCGCCCTCAGGAGTCCCGGGTCCCCGGCGTACCCGGGTCCAGGCCCTCGGACGGGGGCTGAGGCGGCGCGCCACCGGCGGCGGGCGGCTCGGGGGGCCGGGCCGGGGCGCCACGGCCGCCCGGGGGCGCCGGGGGCCGTGGGTCCCGGCGCCCCGCCCCGGGGGGTGGGGCGCCCGTCGCGGAGGTGGTGGCCCGCCGGTCCCGTACGGGCCGGGCCCGCCCGTCCTGCGGGCGCCTTCGCCGTCGGTGGGTCAGGCCCACCCGGGCGGTGGCGGTGGTGAGGACGGCGACCACCGCGAGGACCAGGACGAGGTTGCGCGCGTAGGGCAGGGGCAGCGCCGAGGGGTTGGGGGCCGCCCCCGGCCGCAGCAGCAGCGGCAGGGTGATCAGGACCAGGGCCCCGCCCGTGACGAGCGCGCCGCGCACGGCGCGGCGCGCCGGCACCGCAGCGACCAGCAGGCCGACGGCCAGCACGAGCGGTGCGAGGAGGCCGTCGTGGAGCACGAGCGCACCGGCCAGCCACACGAGGACTGCGTACGGGTCGGGTTGGGCGGCCAGGTTCCAGGCGCCGAACCCGATCAGGAGCAGGCCCAGGGCGCCCGACAGGGCGCGAACGGCGGGGCGCACCCCGGAGTCGGACGTCACAGTACCTCCAGCCGGGTGACCCACTTGGTCTGCAGCACGCCGGGCCGGTTCGGGGCGATGATCCGCGCCGGGTAGCCGTGGTCGGGTGCCAGAACCTCGCCGTTCAGCCGCAGGGCCAGCAGCGTCTGCGGGTCGGCCGCGTACGCGCGGCCCATCTCCATCACCCGGTACGCGCCCCGTGCTTCGAGGGACACCACCCGCAGTCCCGCGCCCGGGCGGGCCCCGGCCCGCTCCATCAGGTCCCGGATCGGCACGCCGCTCCAGTCCGCGGCCACGCTCCAGCCCTCCACGCACGCGATCGGCAGCCGCGCCCGCGTCTGCGGCAGCGCGCCCAGTTCGGCCAGGGACAGCCGGTACGGCCGCGGACCGCGCACGTCCAGCACCCAGTCGCGGACGGCCGCGGCGCTCACGCCGGCGGCGGCCGCCGTCCGGTTCACCGGCAGGCCCTGGGGCCCGTGGCCGGGATGCCGGGGCGCGAGCAGGTCGAGCGGGGCCAGCGGGGTGAAGGACTGGCCGACCGTCGTCACGGTCACCGCGCCCACCGCCGCACCGACCCCGAGCAGCAGGGCGCGGCGGTCCGGTCCGTCCCGCTCCTCGTCGGGGAGTACGCGCACCGCCGACCGTCGGGTCCAATGGGCCCGGATCCCGGGCGCCTTGACCGCGACGTGCAGCAGCACCGAACCGGCTGCGATCCAGCCGACGGCGTAGTGGACGGGGACGAACGAGAACGGCCACGGGTACCACTCGGCGACGTTCAGCAGCCCGGTCAGCACCTCGAAGAGGCCCGCGGCCACGAGCACGGCCACCGACAGGCGCTCCAGGCCGTGGGTCAGGGAGCGCACGGGGGGCCAGGTGAACAGCCGGGGGTAGACGGCCCACAGTTTCGCCGGCAGCAGCACGATCGCGGCGAGCCCCACCCCGACGTGCAGGCCCTGGGTGAGGCGGTAGCCCCATGCCGGCCGGGCGGGCAGGTCGTCGGCCAGCCAGCCGGGCGGGTGCTGGAGGTAGTGGCTGATCAGCCCGGTCAGGAAGCACACGGCGAACGCCGCACCCAGCCACCGGCCGAGCACCGTGGCGGTGCGCGGATCGTGCAGGCGGCCCGTGAACGCCGGCGGGCGCAGGGCGGGCCCGAGCGCGCGGAGCAGTCGGGGCGCGGACGGCGTGGCGGTGTGCAGTGGGTTCCGGCTCCGGCCGGTTCGAGGTGCCATGCCGCCCATGCAACCTCGCCGGGGGCCCGCGCGGGCGGGTGGGACACCTTACGAAACGCGGACGCCGTGGGGCGCCGGGACCGCTGCGGGCCGCGCCGCTGCCAGGGTGGGCCCGTGACGAACCCGCCCACCGACCCCCTGCGCCCTGCCGCGGCCGACGGAGCGGCGCCGGCCCGACCGACGGCCGCACAGCCGACAGCGGCCTCCTGCCGACCGCCGCGCGGGAGACCCTCCGTCCCGCCGACCGGGCCTGCCTCCGTGCCGCCGACCGGGCCTGCCTGCGTCCCGCGGACCGGGCCTCCCTCCGCACTGCCGACCGGGGCCGTCTCCACACCGCCGACCGGGACCGTCTCCACACCGCCGACCGGGACCGTCTCCACACCGCCGACCGGGACCGTCTCCACGCCGCCGACCGGGACCGGACCGGTCACGCGGGCCGGGCGCGTCGCCCTCCTGCCGAGCGCCCTGACCGCCGTCCTGCTGGCCGCGCTCACCGCGGTGCTCGTCGGGACGGTCCGCACGGACGGGTACTTCACCGACCCGGCCGGCCTGTCCTGGTGGTACGCCGCCGCCTGGGCGCTGTTCGCGGCCGCCGTGTGGTGCCTGCGACGGGTACCGGCCCGGCACGCCGTGGTCCTCGTCCTGGCCGGCGGCGTCGCGGTGGCCGCCGCCGGCCTGGTCGCCGCACCGCGCACGAGCACCGACGCGTTCCGCTACGCCTGGGACGGCCAGGTGCAGGCCGCGGGCACCTCCCCGTACGACCACGCGCCCGCCGACGCCGCGCTCACGCCCCTGCGCGACGACTGGCTCTTCCCCTCGGGTCCGGCGTGCGGCGGCCCGGACCTCGCCGCCGTCTCCGACGGCGTGTGCACCCGCATCAACCGGCCCCGGGTCCACACCGTCTATCCGCCGGCCGGCGAGCTCTACTTCCTCCTCGTCCACGCCGTCTCCCCCGACGGGGTGCGCCACAAGGCGCTGCAGACCGGCGGGGCCGTGCTGGCCGTCGGCACCACGCTGGTGCTGCTCGCGGTCCTGCGCCGGCGCGGCGATCCGCGCGCCGCGGCCTGCTGGGCCTGGTGCCCGGCCGTGGCCGTCGAGGCCGTCAACAACGCCCACGCCGACGTCCTCGCCGTGCTGGTCTCGGTCGCGGCGCTCGGCCTGACCGTCCGCCACCGCAGCGCCGGCGGCGGCCTGCTGGGCCTGGCGGTCGCCGTCAAACTGCTGCCGGCCGTCCTGCTCCCCGGGGCCCTGGCCGGCGTACGGCGCCCACGCGACGCGGCCCGGACGGTGCTGACCGCGGTCGCCGCGGTCGCCGCGCTCTACCTGCCGTACGTGCTGCTCTCCCACTCCTCCGTCCTGGGCTACCTCGGCGGCTATGCCGCGGAGGAGGGCTACGACGACGCCTCCGCCGGAAACCGCTACGCCCTCCTGCGCCTCGTCCTGCCCGACGCGTGGGCCGTGCCCGCCGTGTTCGCGGGCATGGCCGCCGTGAGCCTCCACGTGATCCGCCGCGGTGACCGGGAGCGCCCGTGGAGCGGTGCGCTCCTGGTCACCGGCACGGCCTTCCTCCTGACGACGCCGGGCTACTCCTGGTACGCCCTGCTCGTCGTGGCCCTCGTCGCCCTCGACGGCCGCTGGGAGTGGCTGGGCGTCGCCCTGGCCGGAGCCGCCTCGTACGTCACGGGGCGCGCGGTTCCCGACGCCGGCACGACCGCCTACGCGCTGGCCGCGGCGGCGGTCCTCGGCGGCGCGGCGCTGCGCCGCGCGCGGGTGTCGAGGGCGGGCGTGAGGACGGGATCCAGCCGCGGCTCAATGTAAGTTAGGCTAGGCTTACCTGACGTGCCGTAAGGTGTGTGCATGAGGAAGATCATTCGCAAGCTCGCCTGCGTGGCGGCGGCATGGGCGTTGTCAGGTGGGATGGTGGTCGGCGGGACCACGGCGGCGGCCGCCGCGGGGGCGGCCGCGTCCCCCGGTCCGGTGGGGCTGGAACTCCCCCGGCCCACAGGTCGGTTCCCGGTCGGACGGGACACCCTGCACCTGGTCGACCGCGGGCGCAAGGACCCCTGGGTCCCCACCGCCGGCCGTGAGTTGATGGTGTCGCTGTACTACCCGGCGCTCGCCGGGACCGGGACCCCGGCCGCGTACATGACGGAGGCCGAGGCACGGGCCCTGCTCACCGACCGCGGGGATCTCGGCAGGTACGTGACCCCGGAGCAGGTGGCCTCGGTGCGCACGCACTCCCGCCAGGGCGCACTCCCCCGCCCGGGTCGCGGCCGCCTTCCCCTGGTCGTCCTGTCCCCCGGGTTCACCCTGACCCGGTTCTCCCTGACGACGCTCGCCGAGGACCTGGCCTCCCGCGGCTACGTGGTGGCCTCGTTGGACCACGCCTACGAGGCGGACGGCGCGAGCTTCCCGGGCGGCCGGACGCTCGGCTGCGAGGCCTGCGCGCAGGTCTTCCCGGACCGGTCACTGGGGCGCGTCTCGGACGGCCGGGCCAAGGACGTGTCGTTCCTGCTGGACCGGCTCACGGGAGACCGCCCCGCCTGGCGGTACGCCCGGCTGATCGACGCCCGGCACGTGGGCATGGCGGGGCACTCCATCGGCGGGGCCTCCGCCGCGTCGGCCATGGCGGCCGACCCGCGGGTGGACGCCGGGGTGAACCTGGACGGCACGTTCTTCGCGCCGCTGCCGGAGCAGGGGTTGGGCGGACGACCGTTCCTGCTGGTCGGGGGCGATCCGGCGCTGCTGCCGCCGGACCTCGACGACCCCAGCTGGCCCCAGGCCTGGCCGCGGCTGGACGGGTGGAAGCGCTGGGTGACGGTGACGGGCATGGGGCATCCGGGGTTCACGGACTGGCCGGTGCTCGGGGACCAGGTCGGCTACCCGCACCCCGAGACGCCGCTGTCGGGGACCCGTTCGCAGCAGATCACCCGGGCGTACGTGGGCGACTTCTTCGACCTGCACCTGAAGGGCCGGCCCGCACCGCGACTGGACGGGCCGACCGCGGCCGACCCGGAGGTGGTCTTCACCCACCCGTGAGCCCCGGGCGCCGGCGGCAGGCGATCGACGCCCTACCGGGCTCCGGCAACGGGCCGTGATCGACCGGACGGCTCCTGGCTAGTCGCGGGGCGCCGGCTCCGTGGAGACCAGGACGCCGATCTTGTCGATGCGGTGCTCCGGGTTGCCCCGCGCGTCGCGCCAGCGGTTGCCGGCGGCGTTGTCCTCGGGGGTCGCGCAGGTGGAGATCGTGATCATCGCCCGGGTCGGCTCCACGCCCGGCCGGCCCGGGACCGCGGCCCGCTGGGCGGCCAGGGAGCGCGCCGACCGGAAGGAGGTCTTCCTGGTCGCGGTGATCCGGTACTCGTACACCGTGCCGCCCGCCGTGACGAGGACGCGCTCTCCGACGTCCAGGGAGGGCAGGTCGCGCAGGGGCCCGCCGGCGGCGAGCCGGTGCGCCGTGACCAGGTAGTTCCCGACCTGGCCGGGGCCGACGCCGCCCCGCTCCCCGTACGGGCTGGCAGCCAGTCCCCGGTCCTGTATCCGGGTCCCGGGCCGGTCGTCGGTGGTCCCCTCGTACGGGACGACCCGCAGGTCGGCCACACCGATCCCGGGGATCGTGAGCAGACCCGGGCGGGTGCGTGCGGTGTGCTGCGGGGGCGGGGTGGCGGCGGGCCCGGTCGTCACGGCGGGAGGCGGCGGGGCGGAGCGCGGGGCGGACGGCGGGGAGGCGCTCCGGGTGGCGCCCGGAGTGGCACCGGGCGCGGCGATCGGGGAGGTCCGCGCGGTGGGGGACCCGCCCGTGGGAAGCGGCGGGGACGGGCGTATGACGGGGGCGGCGGGCCGGTAACCGCCACTCGCGGCGTCCGCGCCGGCGGAGCAGCCGGCCAGCGCGAGCACGGTCGCGGCGGCGGCGAGCGCGGTGCGGGCGGTTCGGTGACTCGGCATGGCAGTCCAGATCGAGGGCCGGCAGATGCGTACCCGACAGGTGGAAGACACCCGTCGGGCGGAACGACGCTAGCCGAGCGGACGGCCCCGCGACAGGGGTCCCCGTACGTGAGGTCGGCCTTCGCGGCACCGCCCGCGCCCCTCCGGGCGGCGGGCGAGCTGAGGCGGGTTCGGTTTGTCAAGCCACGCGTTGGAGTGGCATGACGGAGGCGGCCGGGTCGGGTTTATTTGAAGTACGCCCTCACCGGGAAAAGCACCCGGCAATGCGAATACAGGGGGCGGGAAATCGTCCCTCATTTCAAGAGGGGGTGGTTTTCCCAGTTCATTCCCGACATACCGAGTGGAGAATTCCGATGTTCGAGCGCATCCTTTCCCGTCGTATCGTCCTGGCCGGCGCTTCCGTGGCCCTGATCGGTGGCGGGGTCGCCCTTCCGGCGACCGCGATGGCGGCCCCCGCCTCCGCCCCGCAGCAGGTGGTCTCGCTGGCCCACGCCGACAGCGCCGACGGCATCGGAACCAGCGGCGACTCC
>NZ_JOGB01000083.1 GCF_000719335.1 Streptomyces sp. NRRL S-87 | reverse complement strand
GCGCAGCGGAATCGCCGCAGGCGACGCCCGAAGGGCGCCCTTGACGCCCCGACCCGGCCCGGAAACCCTCGGCAGGCGGACAGGCCCGACCCCGCCCACGGAATCCGACCCCGCTGCCCGCTGCCTCCCGACCTCCTCCCCGACCTCCTCCCCGACCTCCTCCACAGGTCCGCCCCCGTTCCACCCCCGTTCCGCCCCCGTTCCGCCTCTCCACCGGCACCCCCCGGCCGCGTCCAACTCATTTGCTCCACACCCGGAAGGGCCAATTTCGGACTACCGGATTTCAGCCGTCCCTCCGTACGGTCGGCCGGTCGGAGGCCGGACGCGATCCGCGGCCCAGAGGCGCAACCGGACGCGAACGCGCCGCGTCCTCCGTGCGGACCTGTTCGAGACCCGAGAGAGGAACCCCGTGCGAATAACCCGTAGGGCGTTCGTACCGACCGCCGCGGCGGTCCTGCTCACCGTGACGGCGATGGGGGCGCAGGCCACGGCCGCCACCCCCGCCGCCCCGGCCGCCGTCACCCCCGCCCCCGCCGCCGTCACCGCGAAGGCGGCCCCCGCCCCGGTGGCCGGCGCGACCAGCGCCGCCACCGCCGACGACGCCACCATGGCCGCGGCCGCGGCCTACTGGACCCCCGAGCGCATGCGGAACGCGATTCCGCTCGACTCGGCGCCGCAGGCCGCCGCTCCCGCGGCCCGCGAGGCGGCCGCCGCCGAGCGCCCGGTGGCCGGCAGCCCGTTCACCGTCGAGCCCGTCGAGGCCACCGTGGCCGACTCCGGGCGTCCCGAGCGGGACACCATGGCTTCGATCCCGTCCTCCAAGGCCGCCGGCAAGGTGTTCTTCCGGAACCCCAAGGACGGCCGCAACTACGTCTGTTCCGCCAGCGCGCTGAACAGCCGCTCCAAGCAGCTCGTCACCACCGCCGGTCACTGCGTCCACGGGGGACGCGGTGGCAGGTGGATGACGCACTGGGTGTACGCCCCGCGCTACGCCAACGGCCGCGCGCCCTACGGTGTCTTCCCGGCCAAGTCGTGGCGGACGTTCACCGCGTGGATCACGAGCAGCAGCTTCGCCCGTGACGTCGCGATGGTCACCACAGCCAAGGTCAACGGCCGCAAGCTGGTCAACGTCACCGGCGGCCACGGCATCTCCGTCAACTACGACCACACCCAGAACGTCTACGTCCTCGGCTACCCGAGCAACAAGTACCGGGGCGAGGTCCAGATGTGGTGCCACGGCAACACCCGGCGCGAGACGGGCTCCAACCGGCTGGCGATCCGCTGCACGTTCGGCCCCGGCGCGAGCGGCGGCCCCTGGCTGCGCAAGTACAACACCCGCACCGGCCTCGGCTACGTCAACAACGTCATGAGCACCTGGAACCCCAACACCGGCTGGAACCAGGCCGCGTACTTCGACACCGCCGTCCTGAACCTCTACAAGGCGCAGGCCAACGTCACCTGACCGGCCCCCGGTTCGGCCACCCGGTTCACACCGGGCGCAGCGTCCAGCGCGCGTAGCGCTGGTTCCACCGGGACGAGGGGAACATCGCGAGCACGGGTGACCCCAGGCCGATGTTCCCCATGTAGAGCGACCGGTCGTCCGCCTTGGTGGTGAAGTAGGTCCCGTCCCACCCGAACCGCTGGTTGTTCTGGAAGCTGCAGTCCCAGAGCTCGACCGTGGCGAGCTCGTACGGGTTCGCCCCGGCGAGGTCGAGGCACTTCTCGTTGAGATCGCTGCGGATCTGGTCGCCCACCCAGTGCCAGTGCTGGTTGGCGCCGCCGTTGCACGTCCACATGTGCACGGCGGCGCCGGCCCCGGGGTTGGCGTCGGCGACGTCCAGGCAGTTGTCGTTCACCTGGCTGCGGATCTCGAAGCTGGTCTGCAGGGGCGCCCGGGCGGGTTCCTCGGGTGCTCGGGGGGTGCCGGCGGCGGCCGCGGGGATCACCGCGGGGACGACCGCCCCCGAGGTCATGACCAGGGCCGTCACGGCCCCGAGAAACCTTCGCACGATGCGTTCCTCCTCAACAGCGGGCCGTACGGCCGTACAGCCGACATCACCGCACCCGAAGAGCCGCAAACGGTTCGCCCAGCCGAACCGCCCGATCCGCCGATTCCCCCGAAAACCACACGACCGTCAGCCGGCCAGCGCCTCCCGCAGGCGGCGCAGCCCCTCGCCGATCTCCGCGGGCGTGTGCGTCGTGAACGACAGCCGCAGGGAGGCCGGGTCCGGCTCGCTCGCGAAGAAGGGCGCCCCCGGGACGTACGCCACGTCGCAGGCCACCGCCGCCTTCAGCAGCTCTCCGGCGTCGTGGCCGGCCGGCAGCCGGGCCCACACGAACATGCCGCCCTCGGGCCGGTTCCACACCGACCCCGCGGGCAGGGCCTCGCCCAGCCCGGCCAGCAGCGCGTCCCGCCGCTCCCGGTAGGCCCCGCGGACCGTGTCCAGGTGCACGTCCAGGTCCACGGCCGCCAGGTACCGTGCGGCGGCTATCTGGTCGATGGTCGAGGTGTGCAGGTCGGCGGCCTGCTTGGCGCGTGCCGCCGCGCGGCGCAGCGGGGCCGGGGCGCGCAGCCAGCCGAGCCGGAGACCCGGCGCCATGATCTTCGAGAAGCTGCCGAGCAGCGCCGTACGGTCCTCCGCCCCCGGGTGGGCCGCGAGCCAGGGCACGCGCTCGCCCTCGTAGCGCAGGTCGCCGTACGGGTCGTCCTCGACCAGCCACAGTCCGAGGCGCCCCGCCAGCGCGGCCACGGCCGCCCGCCGCTCGCCGGGCAGGGTCCGGCCGGTGGGGTTCTGGAAGGTCGGGACGGTGTAGAGCAGCTTCGGCCGCTCCCGCAGCACGAGTTCTGCCAGCGCGGCCGGATCGATGCCGTCCTCGTCGCAGGGCACCGGCACGACGCGGACGCCCGCCATGCCGAAGCACTGGAGGGCGGCCAGGTAGGTGGGGTTCTCCACGAGCACGGTGTCCCCGGGCTCCAGCAGGGTGGTGGCGATCAGGGTGAGCGCCTGCTGCGAGCCGGTGGTGATCAGTACGTCGTCGGCGGCCGTGAGCAGGCCGTGCGCCGTGGCGCGGGCGGCGACGGCCTCGCGCAGCTCGGTCGCGCCCTCGGTGACGGAGTACTGCAGGGCCCGGCCGGCGCAGTCCGTGAAGGCGGAGTCGTACGCGGCCCGCAGCCCGGCCGCGTCGAAGAGCTCGGGCGCCGGCAGGCCGCCGGCGAAGGAGATCACGCCGGGCCGCTCGGTGAGGGCCAGGATCTCCCGTACGGGCGAGGCCGCGACCGAGGTCGCACGGGCGGCGAACGGGGGCAACTCAGCGCGCACAGGGGCTCCTTGGCGGTGTGGGGGCTCGGGGTCCAGTCAACCGGCCGAACGCGCGGCCGGACAGATGGCCGACACCCTAACCGAAACATTTGTATCTGCCATCTATTTGTCCAGGACCCGGACCGGAGTGCCGCTGGAGCCGCTCGGGCCGACCCTCTCCCCATCTGACGCACTATCAGCTAAACCGGTCCCATGACCCCACGCCGCGAGAACGACGCAGAGGACACCCGCCCCGACACCTACGCCGAGCTGGCCGCCGTCGGCCCGTACGGCGTGCACCCGGGGCACGCGCTGATCACCATGGTCGAGCCGCACCCGGGCCACGAGTACGCGTACAACCGCTGGTACGAGGACGACCACTACTACGCCGGCGCGATGGCCATGCCCTGGATGTACGCGGGCCGGCGCTGGGTCGCCACCCGCCCGCTCCAGGAGCTGCGCTACCCGGAGAAGTCGGCGGTGGCCCAGCCGGTGACCGCCGGCTGCTACCTCTCGACGTACTGGGTGACCGAGGGCCGCTACGACGAGCACATGAAGTGGACCGTCGGGATCAACAAGCGGCTCAACCGGGACGGCCGGGTCTACCAGGACCGCACCCACGTGTTCACGTCCTTCCAGGACCACGGGGCCACGGTCTACCGGGACGGGGCGGCCGGCCCCCGGGACTTCCACGCCCTCGACCACCCGTACGCCGGGCTGGTCCTCCAGGTCGTCGACGCGGAGGGCCCGGAGCAGCGGGCCGAGCTGCTGGAGTGGCTGCGCTCGCGGCACCTGCCGCGGCGGCTCGCGGGCGGGCCCGCGGCGATGGTCACGATCTTCCGACCCACCCCGCTGCCGGGGGACCGGATGACCTACGTGAAGCAGGTCGAGGGGGTCGACACCCGGCTGACGCTGCTGTGGTTCCTGGAGCGCGATCCGCGCGAGGTGTGGACGGATCGTTTCACCGGCCTGGACGCGGAGGTAGCCGCGTCGGGGCTGGGCCGGGTGGAGCTGGTGGCGCCGTTCATCCCGACCGTTCCCGGCACCGACCGGTACGTCGACCAACTGCGCTGAGGCCGGTACGTCGGCCGCCCGCGCCGGGGCCGGTACGCCGACCACCCGCGCCGGGACACGGCCGAGCCCCCTCGGCCAGGACGGCGGACCAGTCGAGAGGGCTCATGTGAGTACCGTGTCGTGACGGTCGTCCGGGGTTGCGCCCGGACGCTCAGCCGAGGTGCCCAAGCGGGCCCCGGGTCACTCCGGCGACGAAAGAGGTCCACGAGGTGGGCGCGAAGGTGAGGAACGGGCCGTTCGTCACCTTCGAGTCCTGTACGGCGACCTCAGCCACGAGGGGGGACTTCACTTCGACGCACGCGCCGTTTCCTGCGGAGTACGAGGACTTCGTCCAGTTCTCCGTGGCGCCCTGAAGAATAGCCATGTTCGCTCCGGTCCAGCGTGTCGTGTTGATGTGGCGCCAACCTGTTCTTGATTGGCGTGATCGACGCTACTCGCCGGGCTGCTCGGGTGACGTGGTCGTTCACTCGACCGGATGGCATATTCCAGATGGGGCTTCCGTGCTCACCCGTTCCTCGTGTACCGTGCGGCGCTCTTGTCGCGGACCTGCCCGGTCGCCGTCCGGTCCCCGACCGGAGACGGGGGGCCGGACGGCCCGGTCACGCCGCGAACGTCCTGGTCGGCGCGGTCAACGGCCCGCGCGCTCGTGCTCATGGATGGCCCTCGCGATGAACTCCCGGGTCTGCTCGACGTTCAGCGCCTGGGCGCGCAGGTGCTCGTACATGACGCTGTACTTCTGGACGTCGTTGGCCTTCTCCAGGTACAGGTCGCTCGTGACGCCCTCGATGTAGACGACGGTCGAATCCGAGGCGTCCGGGAACTCGAGGATCGCGTACTGGCCGTTCACGCCCGGATGGGCGCCCATGCTGAACGGCATCACCTGCACGGTCACGTGCGGCAGCTCCGACTGCTCTATCAGGTGCCTGAGCTGGTTCGCCATGACCTGCGCGTCCCCGACGCGGCGCAGCAGGGCCGCCTCGTCGATGACCGCCCACAGGCGCAGCGGGCCGCGCTCGGTCTCGTTCTCGGAGTCGGAGACACGTTCCTGCCGGCGCATGCGCACCTGGACCCGTTTGTCGATGTCCGCCTGCGCGGTCTCCGGAAGTGCGCCGCGGATGATGGCGGTGGCGTACTCCGGCGTCTGCAGCAGCCCCGGGATGATCTGGGGCTCGTACACGCGCAGCGAGGCGGCGTCGGTCTCCAGGCCGATGTAGACGCTGTACGGGATGTCGCCGAAGGCGTGCCACCAGCCCTGCTGGCGGGAGTCCTTGGCCATCTGCATGAGCGAGTCGACCAGGCGGCGGTCGTCGACCTCGTACACCTCGCACAGGTCGCGGACGTCGCGCTGGCTGATGGAACGGCGGCCGTTCTCCAGGCGGCTGATCTTCGACTGGGACACCAGGAGGCGCTCGGCGACCTGCTCGGCCGTCATGCCCTTGTCCTCGCGGAGCTTGCGCAACTCCATGCCCAGTCGGCGGCGTCGGACGGTGGGATTGACATTGGACGCCACGGGGACGGCACCTCCGGTCTGCGTTTCAGTCTGTGTTTCGGTCGGTCTGCGTTGTCTTCGGATCTGTTTGTAGCGTCTGCGCGGTACCTCTGCGTATCCGCTGATCAGCAGATTGCCACCGAACTGCCGGGCGGCGCTGGGAAAGTCGCAGGAAAACGCAGACGCGCGGGGCGGCGGGGACCGGCTCTCCGGCCCCGCCGCCCCGCGCGTACGGGCGTGCGGTCGTGCGGCGTTGCGGTGCTACGGCGTGACGCGGGCCGGTCGGCGGCCCGGGGGCGGACCGGCCGACCGGTGGGTCAGCGGTGGTTCAGTGGGCGGCGGCCCGGGCCATCGCCGCGCCGCGGCGCGGTTGCATGGGCACGCCCGCGGCCGGCCGGCCGGGTCCCGCCTGCGCGGGATGCGCAGCGTGCGCGGCGGCGCGGCGCGGTTGTGCCGCCACACCGTTCTGGACGTCCATCACGGCGTGCGCCACGAGGCCGCCCATGGGGTCGTGCCGGATCAGGTCCCGCAGGCGGGACCTGGAGGAACGCCCCTCGTTGCCGGGGTAGAGGTGCTTGCCGAGACCGACCGCGTGGGCCAGTGCGGCGAGCGCCGCGGTCCGCGGGTCCGGGGGTACCCCGGTGCGGATCGCACTGTCCAGCCGGGCCCTGATCTCCCGGCTGATCGCCGTGTCCGTCGCCTGGTAGCGAGTCGTCGGCAGCACCCCGCACATCTGGCCGGCCACGGCATGGACCATGCCGCACCGTTCCAGGTGCGAGAGGTACGTCTGGCGGAGCCCCAGCCGGGGTCCGCCGATCCAGTGGACGGCCCTCACCGGGCTGCCGCGACGGCGCAGCAACTCCAGTGCGGAGTCCAAGGTCGGATCTCCTGTCGGCCGTGGCATCACCACGGCGATACGATCCCCGTCTGGGGCTATCCGTCCTGCCAGAGCCAGCTCTACTAGCTGGGCCCCGGCAAGGCCGAGGTCGAGCGACTGCGGCTGCGCCGTGGTACCCGTGGTCGGGTCCAAGGCGAGCAGCAGAAGCTCCTCCGGAAGTGTTCTGCGGCTCCTGCCCATCCATGCCTCCCCGCGTGGATGAATGACAGGGTGACCCCTCTCACATTCATCTGTCGAGAGTGCCTGGTCGCTTTGTGCGGGAACCGGCAGCTATGTCGTTCTCGTCTAGCGCGGGGGCGATGCCCCCGAGACGGGACACTGTTAGCGGTTCGGACAGTCGGACAGCGAACGAGGAGGAAGTGGTGGCGGGCGAGTCCCCCGACAAGTCGGTACAGCAGGGTTCGTCGGGGTCGGCGAGGGTTCCTGAGGACCAGGATCCCCGCCTCTCGGTCTTCCACCCGACCCCTGCGGCGCCGTCCGACCCCGCCGGTTCCGGGGACGCGGACGCGGGCGCGTCCGGTTCCGCGGAGTCCGGTGACGGGGACGCGGACGCGGACACGGACGCGGACACGGACACCGGGGCGGGCTCCGAGACGCCCTCCGGGGCGGCCGCCGACGCAGCCGCCGGTACGGGCCGTGCAGACGACGCCGACGACGCCGACGACGCGGACGGCGCGGACGGCGCGGACGACACGGACGGCGGCGAGGACGCCGACGCGGGTTCCCCGGCGGCCGAGGCCTCCGAGGACCGCGGGGCCCCGGAGGACCCGGAGGCCGAGGCGTCCCCCGCCGAGGACGCCGTGGACCCCCAGGACCCCGCCGGGACGGCTGCGGAGGAGTCCGCGGAGGAGTCCGCCGCCCCGTCCACCCCGACGCCGGAAAGGGCTGCCCCGAAGGGTGACGCGGCGGCTCCCGCAGTTGACCGCCCGGCCGCCGCGCCGACGGAAGGGGCCGGCCCGGAGTCCGACGCGGATTCCGACTCCGGTCCCGAGTCCGGGGCCGACGAGAAGTCCGACGCGAAGTCCGAGCCCGAGTCCGAGCCCGAGTCCGACGCCAAGCCCGGCTCCGAGTCCGAGTCCGACGCGAAGCCCGAGTCCGAGTCCGACGCCAAGCCCGGCTCCGAGTCCGAGTCCGGCTCCGGCCCGAAGGCCGGCTCCGACGCGAAGCCCGAGCCCGACGCCGCGCCGTCCGCCGGCTTCGACGTGTTCGCCCCCCGCGTGCGGCAGGGCCAGCCGGTCGGCGATCCGCGCGTGGTCCCCGGACAGGGCGGTGCCCCCGGTGACCAGGCGGCCCGCGAGGCCGCCCGCGAGGCGGCCGTCGCCGCCGGGACCGGCCGGCCCGTCCACGCCGACCGGGCCGATGCGAATGCGAAGCCGGAGGCCCGTGCGGCCGACGAGACGTCCGTGTTCACCCGGGTGCGCCCCGACGCCCGCAAGGCCCCCACCGGCCCCGCGGCCCCCACCGGCCCCGCGGCCCCGCAGCGCCCGGCCGCCCCGGCCGACGACGAGTCCGAGCGGACCGCCGTCTTCCGCGTGGCGAAGCCCCCGGTCGCACCGAAGCCCGCCCCGCCGGCCGAGGACGAGTCGGAGCGCACCGCCGTCTTCCGCGTCGCGAAGCCGCCGACCGCCCCGAAGCCCGGCAACCACGCCGCGCCCGGCGCCCCGGCCGAGGACAAGGCCACCGCCGTGTTCCGTTCGCCGGTGCGCCCGGACGGCACCCCGCGCCAGGGCGCGGACGCCCCGGCCCCCGGCACCTCCGTACGCCCCGACGGCTCCCGCCGCCCGAAGCTGCCCGACGCCCCGGGCGCGGGCACGGGCACGGGCGGCCCCGGTCGGGGCCGCGACCAGGCCGCCCCGGACCAGGGACCCGCCCGCGGCAGCACCTTCGTCCCGCTCAAGGGCGACGGGGCCCCGCCCGTACGCGACCCGCGTGCGACGCCCGGTGCCCCGAAGCCGGCGCCGGCGGCCGCTCCGGCCGGGCTCTCCGAGGCCGAGCGGACGAAGCAGCAGCCGCTGCCGCCCAAGCCCCCGCTCGAGCTCCTCGCCGAGCTGTCGAACAACCCGCCCCCGCCGCCGAGCCCGCTGCGTACGGCGGTCCGCCGCGTCAAGATCTGGACCCCGCTGGTGGTCCTGCTGGCGATCGTGTTCGTCGTCGTGCAGCTCGTCCGGCCGCTGCCGGACCCGCGCCTGGTGATGACGGCGGAGGAGTCCTACACGTTCGCGGGTGGGAAGCCGGACCTGCCGTGGCCGACCCAGGAGGGCTCGCAGGCCTTCATGGCGGCGTCCGGCCTGGGCACCGTCGGCTCCTCCGGCGAGCAGAAGCCGGTCCCGATCGCCTCCGTCACCAAGTCGATGACGGCGTACATCATCCTTCGCGACCACCCGCTGAAGCCGAAGGAGAAGGGCCCGATGATCGACATCGATCAGACGGCCGAGGACGAGGGCCAGAAGGACAAGACGGACAACGAGTCCACCCTCAACACCGTCCGCAAGGGCCAGCAGATCTCCGAGTACGACGCGATCGCCGCACTCATGATCCCGTCGGCCAACAACATCGCCCGGCTGCTGGCCCGCTGGGACGCCGGCTCCCAGGAGGCGTTCGTCAAGAAGATGAACGACACCGCCAAGGAGCTCGGGATGTCGAACACCACCTACACCGACCCCTCGGGCCTGGACGCCACCACCGTCAGCACCGCCGAGGACCAGGTGAAGCTGGGCCTGAGGCTGGTCGAGATCAAGGCGCTGACCGACATCACCCGGCTGCCCAAGTGGACGGACCCCTCGGGCAAGTCCTGGCGCAACTGGAACGACCTCGTGCCCTTCAACGGCGCGCTGGGCATCAAGACCGGCTCCACCACGGCGGCCGGCGGCAACCTGCTCTTCGCGGCCCACAAGAAGGTCGGCGGCACGGACCAGCTGATCGTCGGGGCGGTGCTCGCCATGCACACCTCGCACATCCTCGACGACGCCATCGCGGCCAGCAAGAAGATCATGCTGGCGACGCAGGACATGCTGCAGAACGCCAAGGTCGTCAAGAAGGGCGACGTGGTCGGGTACGTCGACGACGGCCTCGGCGGCCGCACCCCGGTCGTGGCCACCGCCGACGTGGAGGCCGTCGGCTGGCCGTCCGTCAGCGTGGACATCAAGCTGAACGCGGGCTCGGTGCCGCACGCGGCCAAGGCCGGCACCCAGATCGGCACCCTGACCGTCGGCTCCGGCCGCAGCCAGGTCAAGGTCCCCGTCGCCCTCAAGGGCGAGCTGGCCGAGCCCGGCTTCGGCAGCAAGCTCACCCGCGTCGGCTGACCCGCCGCCGACCGCACGCGCCGCGCGGTGCTCCGGGCAACCCCGGAGCACCGCGCCGCGTCTGACCCCACACACCTCAGCAGCGCACGGGAGGGGCCCGAGTGACGGCCACCGAGCACATCGACCCGGTGTCGTCCTCCCCTGCCCCGCCACCCGGGCCCCGCGCCCCCGGGCCGCTGCGCCGGCACCCGGTGCTCGCCACCACCGCGCTGGCGGCCGTCCTGCACGTGGCGTGGTTCTTCCTCTTCGCCAACAGCGGCGGCGACCTGGCCGCCCAGGACGCCTGGGCCGAGTTCGTCGGCCGGCACCCCGACTCGGCGTACAACCTCGCCTGGTACGGCGGGATGCACCCGGTCTCCTACAGCGTGGTCTCGCCGTACGTGATGTCCCTGCTGGGCGTCCGGACGACGATGATGCTCGCCGGCACCGCCTCCGCCGCCCTGCTCACCCTCGTCCTGTGCCGCTGCCGCGGCGCCGTGCGCGATCCCCTGCCGCCCGCGCTGGCGGGGGTCTTCGCGCTGTTGTGCAACGCGCTCTCCGGCCGGGTCACCTTCGGCCTGGGCCTGATGTTCGCGCTCGGCGCCGTGGCCGCCGTGTTCTGCTGGCCCCGGAAGTGGATGCGCCGCCGCTGGGGCAAGGCCGCCGTGGCCGCGCCGCTGGCCGGGCTGGCCACCGCCGCGAGCCCGGTGGCGGGGCTGTTCCTCGGTCTCGTCGCCGCCGCGCTGTTCCTGAGCGGGCGGCGGCCGGGGGCGTACGCGGTGGGCCTGCCGCCGGTGGTGGTGGTGGGCCTGTCGGCCTGGCTGTTCCCCTTCTCGGGCACGCAGCCGCTGTCGGTGGGCTCGGCGTCCCTGCCGTTCCTGTTCGGCGTGCTGGTGCTCCTCCTGGTGCCGCGGGAGTGGACGACCGTGCGCGTCGCGGCCGGCGTGTACGCGGCCGGGGTGCTGCTGTGCTGGCTGGTCGACTCGCAGATCGGCTCGAACGTCACGCGCTTCGCGATGCTGTTCGCGGGGGTCGTGCTGCTGGCCGCCGTCCCGTACACGGTCCCGCGGACCCGTCGCCGGTACGCGCTGCTGGCGGCCTTCCTGGGGCTCAACGCGTGGATCTCCGTCAACAGCGTCAGCGACATCGTCCGCACCACCCCGAAGGCCGCCTGGGCCCGCGAGCTGGCCCCGCTGGTGGACCGGCTGCAGAAGGCCGGGGCCGAGCGCGGCCGGGTCGAGGTGGTGCCGGTCAGCAGCCACCGCGAGTCCTCGGCGATGGCCCGGTACGTGAACCTGGCCCGCGGCTGGAATCGGCAGGCGGACCTGGAGCGCAACCCGCTCTTCTACGACGACACCCTCGACGGGGACAACTACCGCGAGTGGCTGGACCGCTGGGCCGTGCACTACGTCGTCCTCCCGCAGGACCCGCCCGACTCGGGCGGCAAGGACGAGGCCGCCCTCATCCGGGCCGGGCTGCCCTACCTCAAGCAGGTCTGGGCGGACGAGAACTGGCACCTGTACGAGGTGACCGCGCCGACCCCGCTGGCGGACCCGCCGGCCACCGTGCGCCGGGCGGACGCGGGCGAGCTGGTGGTGGACGTGAAGGCGGCCGGACGGGTGCTGATCCGGATCCCGTACTCGCCGTGGCTGGGCCTGGTGGACGAGCGCGGCAAGGGCGTCGAGCCGCCGCGCGAGACGGACGCCTCGAAGGCCCGGGACGGCGACCCCCGCGAGTTCGTCAACGTGGCCGGGTGCCTGCTGCGGGCGCCCGAGGACGGCGCCGGGGACGAGTGGACGGTCCTGCTGGCGCCGGCCCCGGGGGAGTACCGGCTGGCGGCCCCGTACCAGCTGCCGCGGGGCACGGCCTGCCCGGAGGAACTGGCGGGCCCGGCCCCGCGGCCGGAGCCGGCCCCCGGGTCCTGATCCGACCGGGGCCGGGAACGGCTCCGCCGCCGGCCCCTGACGGGGCTCGGCGGCGGAGTGCGGGCCGCGGCGGCGCGGCGGCGGGTCAGATGCGCTTGGCGCTGCGCAGCGTGGCCGCGTAGTAGCCGTTGCCGTCCAGGCGGGACGTGCCGCCCTTGTCGCCGATCGTGGGGCCGTTGGCCTCCTCGCGGCTGGATATGAAGATCAGGTGGCCCTCGGTGTCCTTGCCGAGCACCATGCCGGTGTGGTCCAGGCGCTGGCCGGTACGCGCGTCGAGCTTGAAGTACAGCAGGTCGCCCGGCTGCAGCACGTCGATGTTGGTCGGCCGGTCGGCGGCGGTGATGCCCTTGAGCGGGATGACGTCCACGCCGACCTTGGAACGCGCCATGCCGTTGGCGGTGCGCGGCAGGCCGTCGCCCTGGCCGTCGAGCGGGGCCAGCGGGAAGCGGGCGCGGTAGCCGAAGATCGTGCGGATGAAGCCCGAGCAGTCCATGGCCCGGTACTTGGGGGGCTCCGGGGACATCGTGGTGCCGTTGCGGAAGGTGTAGGACTGGCCGAGGTAGTCGTAGAAGTCCGACTGCTCCAGGCGCAGGTCGTTGCCCTCCGAGCCGTTGGGGTTGATGGGGCCGAAGGCCGCGTCGCCGGCGTAGGGCACGCCCTCGGCGTCCTTCTTGACCGGGGCCCCGTCGACGTACTGGAAGGCGAAGGCGAAGATGTCGTCCTCTTCGCTGCCGTTGTACTGCTTGAACCACTCCTTGAACCACTGCTCGCGCTCGGCGCCCTCGCGCCACGGCTCGGGCATGAGGCGCACCCAGTCGGTGGTCACCACGCGGGTCTTGGTGTTGGCCGGCTCGGTGAAGGTGCGGCTGGGGCCGGTGAGGGTGGCGGTGCGGGCGCCGTCGGTGAACGTGGCGAGCACGTTGCCGTCACCGCCGCGGAGCACGGAGCGGCTGGGGTTCTTCAGACGCTCCCACTTCTGCTCGCCGCTGGAGGCGTTCTTGCCCGACGAGTCCACGTTGTCGGTCACGCTCGCGACCGCAGGCGCCTTCTGCTGCTCGTCCTTGCGCAGCTCGAAGGTGAAGTACGCGCTGCCGGCGAGCAGCGCGACCACGGTCACGGCATGCAGGACGGGACGCTTTTTTTTGGGCTTGAGCTCGGCCATGGGACGCTCCGGGCGGATCGGTTCAGAAGGTACTGCGGGCGGTTTGCGGTGCGGGGCGGGCGTGCGGGTGTTCGACGCCCAGCCTTACACGTGGGGCATGAATCCGAGCAGGATTCCGGCGGTCAGCACGACGTACGTCATGAGCGTCGCGGAGCCGGTGGCCAGCAGGGTGGCGCCCTTGGGCTGGCGGACCAGCTGGTAGGCGATCAGGCCCGGGACGATGAAGCCCAGGGTCTGGTTGGCGTACAGCAGCGGGAACTCCATCTGCAGCACGATGACCACGGTGGCCTGGAGGAGCACGCCGATCAGGACGACCGCGGCGAACAGCCGCTTGCCGTAGAGGATGACGAACTTCTGGGTGAGCAGCGTCAGGAGGTACGTCATGACGGTGACGCCCACGACGAGCGCGGCGCGCTGGAGGTCCTCGATGAGGGTGAGGGCCAGCCAGCCCGGGGTGATCATGCCGCCGGGCGACAGGTTGGTCGTCAGGTAGCACATCAGCGAGAACAGCAGGCCCAGCGCGATGCCGATCGCGGCGATCTCGGGGGTGAGTACGGCGGGGATCAACGGGGCTCTCCTGGGCTCTGCCACTGCTGGGTCGACGGGTGGGGCTGGTGCTGCTGCGGCGGCCGCGGGGGCTGCTGCTGGAACGGCGGCCACGGGGCCTCGGGGCGCTGCTGGTGACCGTACTGGTCCTCGGGGGCGCCCCGGTCGTACTGCTGCGGCTGGTGCGGCTGCTGGTGCTGGGGCGCGGCGGGCAGCGCCGGGCGGGCCGGCTGCTGCGGGCGCACCGGCTGCACCGGCGGCAGGGGCTGGACCGGCTGCAGGGGCTGGACCGGCTGCATCCGGTGCTGCATCTGCTGCGGAGGCTGCGGCTGGTGCTGCTGCGGCTGGTACTGCTGGGGCTGCTGCGCCGGCGGGTAGCCGTAGCCGTAGCCCTGCTGGTCCCCGCCCTGGCCCGGCTGCTGCGGGTAGCCGTACCCGGCCTGCGGCTGCTGCGGCTGCTGCTGGTACGGGTAGGACTGGCGCTGGCGCGGCACGGCGGCCTGGGCGGCCTGGGCGGCCTGCATGCGGCGCGCCTCCTCGGCGGCCGACATGTTCGCGTACGGGTCCAGGTGCTTGACGGCGTACAGCGCCATGGTCTGGTCGTGGCGCGGGTGCTGCGCGGCGGCGGCGTCGCCCGGATTGCCGGGGGTGCCGGCGGAGCCCATGGACGGGCGGTCGTCGGCGTCGTCCTCGAAGTTGGGCAGCTCGGCGAGGTGCTCAAGGAGGATCTCGCCCTGGCCGTGGATGTTGCCGATGGAGACCAGCGACGACTCCTGGTCGAGCATGCCGAGCAGCTCGTGCACGAAGTCCTCGCCCTCGCCGCCGAGGTCGACGGCCCGGTCGCGCCACTCGGCCGGGATGGCGTCGATGGCGGACTTGGACGGGTGGCCGATGACGAAGACCTTCTCCGGCTGGAGGTCGGGGACGATCTGGCCCATCTGGCCGTTGCGCTCGACGCGGTCCGGGCGGCAGTTGATGACCACGTTCAGGGGGCGGCTGATCGCGCCGAGGTCGAGCAGCTGCTGGATGTTCATCAGCGTCGACTCGGGGTCGTTGGCCGCGAAGATGTTGCCGAAGCGGAGCTTCTTGTCGCCGGGCACGATGTAGCGCTCGACGGAGAGCACGCCCGGGTCCGGCGGGGCGTCGTACATGCCCTGCAGGGCCGTCTGGCGCTCGATGCCGAGGAGGTCGGCGACCACCAGGGCGATGGCGACGTTCTCCTTGAAGGTGAACCAGGAGAAGCCGCGCAGCTCCTCGTCGGTGACCATCTCGGGGTCGGCGTAGATGAGCTGGCAGTTGCGGGCGTCGGCCTCCTGCTGGAGCACGTGGAAGCGCTCCTTCTCGGCGGTGACGCAGATGCCGCCGACCGGCATGGAGCGCGACAGCGAGCGGCCGATGTCGTCCAGGGTCGGGCCCATCTCGGCGACGTGGTCCTCACGGACGTTGCACAGCACGCCGATGGTCGACTGGATCAGCTTCTGCTGGTTGAGCTCCTGGAGCGGGGGCATGACCGCCATGCACTCCATGACCAGCGCGTCCGGCTGGTACGCGGCCGCGCGGCGCACGATGCCGATCTGCTCGACGACGTTGGCGAGGCCGAACTTGCGGTAGACCGGCTCCTCGGTGGCGTCGGGGTGGATGAAGCGGGCCGCCGTGCCGGTGGTCTTGGCGACCGTCACCAGCCCGCCGCCGCGCAGGGCGCCGGCGACGAGGCGGGTGATGGAGGACTTGCCGCGGATGCCGTTGACGAGGACCCGGGTGGGTATCTCCTCGAGGTTGGCGAAGTGCCGCCGCTGCTCGATGATGCCGGCGACGAGCATGACGGCGCAGCAGGCCATCAGCACGAAGTAGAGGAAGAGCACGGCGGTTCAGTTCCTTCCGGCCGGGGTGGCCTTGCCGGCCGTTCCGGCGCTGCCACTGGCTTCCCGCTTGCGCAGCTCCACGAGCTGCTGCCGGATGACCTCCAGGCTGCGGGTGACGGCGCCGACCTCGTCGTGGTGGGTCGGGAAGAGGACAGAGCGGCGGTCGCCGTCGGCCAGGGCCTCGGCGCGCTTGGCGAGCTCGCGCAGCGGGCGGACCACGATGATGTGCATCCAGCCCAGGCAGGCGCCGACGGCCGTGATGCCCAGCAGGCCGGCGAGCACGGTGCGGTTCTGCAGGTTGTACTCGGCGATGGCCAGGCCCTTGGCGGGCTGCGAGCTGACCACGGTCCAGTCGAGGGGCTTGGCCGCGCCGCCGCCGTCGAACGGGGCCGCGGCGGCGATGGTGACGCCGTCGCCGTCGCGGTTGACCACGCTGCTGGCGTGCGGGCCCTTGCCCGACTTCTGGTTGGCGGCGGTCACCAGCGCGTTGAGCTTGTCGCCCGACAGGCCCTGGAGGGCGCGGTAGCCGGTGCTGCTGCCGATGACGCGGTGCTTGCCGTCGACGACCTTGATCTCGCCCAGGCCCGGACGCTTGAGCAGCGCGTTCAGGAAGTCGATCTTCAGCTCGCCGACCACCGCGGCGCCCTTGAGGCCGGGGGCCTCGGCGTACTCGGTGATGACGGGCTTGTTGCCGGCCTCGCGCAGGACGACCGGGACGGTCTCGGGGGCCTTGCCGGCCGGGTGGTGCGGCGCGGAGCCGGCCTTGGCGGTGACGGTGCCGTCCGAGGTCACGACGTACAGCGACTCGTAGCGGCCGTGCTCGTTGCGGGTGCGCTCCAGGATCTGGGCCATCTCCTCCGTGGTGGTGGAGGCGCCGAGCATGGAGGCGACCGAGGTGAGGTCGGCGTGGCCCTCGTTGAGGGCGCGGCGGACGCGGTCGGCGAGGGTCTCGGTGCGCTCGCGCTGGTCGCTCACGATCGCCTGCGGGACCTTCACGCTGCCGTCGGCGCGGTTGATCAGCAGCACCAGCGGGGCCGACCACACCAGGAGGAGGGCGGCGCAGGTGCCGACCAGGGCGCGCATGCCGATCCGGCCGCGGCGGCCGCGCTCGACGTCGTCGGCCTGCTGCTCCTCGGCGGGCTCGCCCAGCAGCTGGCGGCGCAGCCGTTCCAGGGCGGCGCCGACGCGGGAGGCCTCGCCGTACTTGGGCAGGGTGACCGGGCGGGTCAGGTCGCCGCGGCTGAGCCGGCGGCTCTCCAGGAACAGCTGGAGCAGCGGCTTCTGCACGGTGCCGATGAGGAGGGCGACCGCGAGGGCGCCGATCAGGAGCAGCGCGCCGGCGGCGGCGACGCCGAAGAACGTGCTGACGGCGGTGTCCGCGCCCTCGGTGACCTCGACGCTGGAGACGACCGTCAGGCCGAGGGCGGTGGCGGCGGTGCCCTCGCCGGGGGTGGAGCCGGACAGGGTGGCGTACCCGGCGACGGAGCGCTCACCGCCGCGCGAGTCGCCGAGCAGGCTGCCGCTGACGCCCGGGAAGCCGCCGGAGCCGGGCTCCTTGGCCTTCAGGGGGTGCTGCTCGGCCTTGCGGGCGGCGGACTTGGCGAACTTGGTGAGCTGCTTCTTGGACTGCTTGGCGGCGCCCTTGGCCTCGTCGTTCTCGGCCTGGGAGGGGTCGGCGAGGCCGTCGCTGCTGAGGATCGCGCCGCCGGAGTCGACGACCGCGATGGCGCGGAATCGGCCGAGGCTGACGCCCGGGAACTTCAGGCTGCTGGAGGCGACCAGCAGCTGCTGGGGCTTGTCGGGCCAGGAGAGCACGCCGAACGTGAGCAGCCGGGTCTCGCCGTTCTGCAGGCGGACCATGCGCGGGGCGAGGCCGTTGTCCTCGTTGAGCTTGGTGCGGTCGATGGCCGTCAGCGGCAGGTTCTCGCCGCGCTGGGCCTCGAGCTTGCCGGACTTGATCTCCAGGACGGCCGTGCCGCGCCACTTCTGGTAGACGTTGCCGAGCTTGTCCAGGACCGTGTCCGCCGACACCGGCTTGCCGGCGTTGAAGAGGGCTGCGGTGCGGCTGAGGTCGGTGATGCTCTCGTCCAGCGACGCGCGCAGGGCGATCGCCCCGTCCTCCGCGAAGTGCTGCTGCGAGGTGAGCACCGCTTCGGGGACGGCCTCCTGGCCGCTCCTGCCGAACTGGATCGCGGTCAGGGCGGCGAGGGCGAGCAGGGCTGCGGACAGCGCCGCGATGGGCGGGCGTATGCCGCCCAGCAGCGACATGTCCGCCCTCCGGCGGACCTTGTGCCGCCGCTTCGTGCGCGACGCGGCCAACGGACGCTCCTCTTCACTACGTCCCGGGAGTGGGGTGGTCCCGGAATTCGGTCTCGGTATGGACACGGGGGATCTTGTCAGGGTGGTGTCGGGGGGTGGTGCGGCGGGGCGCCCATAGCCGCGGCCGCGCTCCGCGCGCGGCCGTCGGTGCACCCCCCGCCCGCTCAATCGGGCACGACCTCCAGCGGGCGGAGTCCCTCGTCGCCGCCGCCTCTGTTGAGCAGCGTGCCCGCGGTCCGCTCGGCGGCGAGGCGGTAGCGGGCGCGCTGCTCTGCGGTCAGTCCGGTGCCGGTGGCGAGGGCGTCGGCCACGTTGACGACGCGGACGTCCCGGACGGTTCCGGGGGCCGCCGGCTGCGGGAGGGAGCCGGAGTCCGTGTCGGACTGCTCGGCGTCGGCCGGGATCTCGACGAGGGTGGGGGCGTACCGGGCGCGTACGGTCCAGCTGCCGCCCTGCTCGGTGAAGTCGAACCAGCCGATGGCGCCCTCTTCGGAGAGGCCGGTGGGCGCGTCGTGGCGGGAGAGCTGGTTGCCCAGGCCGTAGGCGATCCAGGTGTCACCGATCTTCTCCATGGGCTGCACGACGTGGGCGTGGTGGCCGATGACGAGGTCGATGCCGGTCTTCTCGGCGATCTTGCGGGCCAGCCGGCGCTGGGCGGCGTTGGGGTCCGGTTCGAACTCGGTGCCCCAGTTCATGCTGAGCACGACGACCTCGGCGCCGGCGGCGCGGGCCGCCTTCTCGGCGGCGGCGATGCGGCCGAAGGAGGTCTGGTTGACCAGCCAGGGCTTGTCGGCGGGGAGCTTGGCGCGGCCGGTGAAGGTGTTGGTGAAGGCCAGGTGCGCGACCTTGACGCCCTTGACGTCGAGGATCAGGGGCTGCGCGGCTTCCTTCGGGGAGCGGGCGGAGCCGGTGTGCTCCAGGCCGGCCGCGTCGAGGGCGCCGAGGGTGCTGCGGATGCCGCCCGGGCCGTGGTCGAGCGCGTGGCTGGCGGCCGTGGAGCAGCTGTCGTAGCCGATGCGCTTGAGGGTGGTGGCGATCTGCGGGGGCGCGACGAAGTCGGGGTGCCCCTTGAACGGTCCGCCCGGTTTGCCCAATACTGGCTCTATGTGGCAGATCGCCAGATCTGCCTTACTTATGACCGGTTTGATGGAGTTCATCATGGCGTCGAAGGAGATCCCGCGGACCGCTCCTTTGGCGCTTCCGGCACTCTTGCCGTCCTTGCGGGCCTGTGCGACCAGTTCGGACTGCACCTGCACCTCGCCGCCCGCGGCGAGGCTGAAGGACCTGCCGTCACCAGGGGTTCCGGGTCCCGCGTGAGCCTGCGTGCCGACCATTCCGCAGCCGCTGAGCGAGGCGCACAGCAGCAGTGCCAGGGCCCCGGTCCGGACGGTGGTGGCTTGGTCGGCGTTGGTCATCACTCCGGTATTTTCATCTGACTATGAGCGCATCTCCCGCGAAACGAATAACGATTGCAATAACTTTCGGCGCGGTGGCTTCCATCTGTGCGATTGTGGTGTGTCTCACACTGTGGGGTGGGCAACCCTCCGCCGGTCAGCAGGAGCCGCCGCGACCTCGCGCCGCCGCGGCCGTTGACCTGGAAGATCGGATCACCCAATACACAACAGCCTTTGGTGAACGGGGCGGTTACCGCATACCAACCCGGGATGAACGGCTGACGGTCACTCAGGGTGTGGCGTTGCTCCTTGACGGGAACCAGGAAGCGGCCCGTCGCAAACTCGCCGAGGTCGATTACTCTTTGCAGTCCTTCACGGACGGGGTGAGCGGTCGGCGCTTCGCCGAGGTCTCCGACGCCGCCGCCTTCACCGGCGGCCGCAGTCGCGGCTGGGGCCGGGTCTACGTCGACCTGAGCACCCCGATCCGCTGGTCGGTGCAGGTGCCCCACCCGATCGCCGACGAGAACACCGAACGCGTCGGCGCCGAGGTCCTCCGGGGCGAACCGGGCGGCGTCCTGGTGCTGGCGGGCGCCCACCGCAACGCGGGCAAGGGCAACGCCGCCGACGTGGCGCACCGTACGGACTCCGTCTTCCACAGTGTGATCGACGAGCTCATCAAGCGGAAGATGCCGGGCGTCCAGTTGCACGGTTTCGCCAACGAGTCCTTCCCGGAGTTCGACGTCGTGGTCTCCACGGGCGCGGGCGACCGGGCGGTGGCCGACGCCAGGCTGCTGTCGAAGGGGTTGCGGGCGGCGGACCTGGAGGTGTGCCAGGCCTGGTCCCGCAAGTGCAAGCTCTCCGGCACGTCGAACGAGCAGGGACTGGACGCGGCCGAGACGGACGCGCGCTTCCTGCACATCGAGATGAACCGCGGCATCCGCACGAACGCGGAGAGCCGCTCCGAGGTCGCGTCCGCGATCAGCAAACTCACGGAGCGCTGGGAACGCGGCTGACGGAGTCGCCGCACCGGCTGCCCCGGTCGTCCCGTCGTCCCGTCGCCCCGTCGTCCCACCCCCGCCGCCCCCGATGCGCTCATGAACGAGGGAGCCCTCCCGGCAGCCATGCCCGGCCGCCGGGAGGGCTCCCTCGTCTGCGGAGGTGGGGTGGGGCGGGGTCCTGCCCCCGGGGCGGGCTCAGCGCCTCCGGGTCGGCACGGCCTACCCGGCTCGGCCCGCGGCTCCGCTCGGCCGGGCCGGCACGGCTCAGCTCAGCCCGCGGCTCCGCTCGCCGATGCGGTCGCCCTTGGGCGAGCCCGCCCGCTTGAGCTCCGCCTTCGTGTGCGCGCCGCCCTTGACCTTGCTGCGGACCGGCCCGTGGAAGCCGTGCCCCGCGTCGGTCGGCGGGCCCGTCGGCTCCGCGGCCTTGGCCGCCGTGCGGAGGTCCTTCTTCTGCTCTCTGGTCATTCCGGCGTCACTCCCTCAGGGGAACTTCTTCGGACTACTTGGGATCGTAGGGGCATATCGGGGCATATGCACCCGGATGTCCGGGAGGGCGCCCCCCACCGGCGGAGCCGACGCCCTGATCAGCGCATTCCCCCCACGTGACAGCACCGAGGGCGCATATCCGGCCGACTGTCACCCCAAGAGCAGGAACCGGCGCCGAGGCCATGCCCCCGACCGCCAGCACGCGAGAGGCCCCGGACCGTTCCCGGTCCGGGGCCTCTCGTCGCGTACGTGCCCCCGGCAGGATTCGAACCTGCGACACCGGCTTTAGGAGAGCCGTGCTCTATCCCCTGAGCTACGAAGGCAACTGATGATCTTCCCGAAGGGGCAGATCGCCGGGCCCAGTGTAGCGGGTGCGCTGCGGGGCGTACGGGGGATTGTTGCTCGTGAGGGCCGTGGTGCGGTGGTCCGGCCATGATCGCGTACGTGGCCCGGAGGTGCGGACGGGGTGGGGACGGGGAGGGCCGTAGGGGGCGAAAGGTGGATTTGGCATAACCCGGATGGCTGGCGGGGCGTTTTCACGGGTGCGGGTGAGTGCCCGCGACCATGCGTGGAAGGGCAGGGACCGATGACTCGGGCCAAGCGAAACAGTGTGATCGCCGTCGCCGCGGCGTCCGGGGTGATGGCCATGGCCGGATCGGTGTACGCCGACTCCGCGGCGGAGGGGGCTTCGAAGGGCTCGCCGGGTCTGCTCTCGGGCAACGGCATCCAGCTGCCGGTGCACGTCCCCGTGAGCGCGTGCGGGAACACCGTGAACGTGGTCGGGCTGCTCAACCCCGCCATGGGAAACCGCTGCGCGAACCAGGGCGGCGGGGCCGCCAACACGGGCAGCGGGGCCCACGAGAGCGGCTCCTCCTCGTCCTCGCCCTCGGCTACGTCCTCGACGTCGGGCGGGGCCAAGGCGGGTGGCGCCGCGGAGGGGTCGCCGGGCGTCATCACCGGCAACGGCGTCCAGCTGCCCGTACGGCTGCCGGTGAACGTCAGCGGCAACACCGTGAACGTGGTCGGGGTCGCCAATCCCGTCTTCGGGAACGAGTCCGTGAACGGTCCGGGCGGGCGGCCCGAGGAGCCGGTGCAGCCGAAGCCACCCACGGTGCAGAAGCCGCCCGCGCCCGAGGTGCCGACGGTCCCCCCGAAGCCTGCCGTGAAGCCTCCCGTGAAGACCGCGCCGCACGAGCCGCCCACCGTCCGCACCCTGCCGAGGCCGGTCGTGCCCACCGTGCGCGAGCGGCGGCCGGTCGAAGCCCTGGCGCACACCGGTGCGGACGGCACGGTCGGCGCCGCCGCTGCCACGAGCCTGGCGGCGCTCCTGGCCGGTGGCCTTCTCTTCCGCCGCTTCGGCGCCCCGGCGGCCGGCCGCCGGGGCTGACGCGGTCCGGTGACGCCCGCCCCCTGGCCGTCGGCGGGGTCACGGGGCGGGAGCCACCGGACGTGCCGCCAGCGCGCTGCCGGGCGCGAGCTCCGCGCCCGTGTGGACCGCGAGGGCGGCGGTCCGGGCGCCCGTGACGGCGAGGGCGCCGTGGCAGTCGCCCAGCCGCGGGAGGTCCGCCAGGGCGAGCGCGGGACGGCCGGACGCGCTGGGGCCGTGCCAGGCGATCAGCTCGGGCGGCGCCGATGCGGGGGAGACCGTGAAGGACTCCATGGAGGTGTTCAGACCCTCGCCGGTGGCCTTGAGGACGGCCTCCTTGCGCGTCCACAGCGTGAGGCAGGCGGAGGCCTGGCGCTCGATCGGCAGGGACTCCACCATCAGCCGCTCGGCGGGGGTCAGGACCAGCTCGTACTCGGCCGGGATGCCCGGCGGCGCCTGCGGGACGAAGTACTCGACGTCCACTCCCACGGGGTGGCCGTACGTCACCGCGACCGCCACCACGTCGCGGGAGTGGGACAGCGACAGCTCCCAGCCGGCCGCCTTCCCCTCCACCCACGGCTTGCCGTGCGGTCCGCCGCAGTCGGGGCACAGGGCGCGCAGGAGCACCTCCTCGGGGGCGACTCCGGCGAGCAGGCCCACCGCCGACTTGGCGAGCGTCCGGCCCGTGACGAAGAGGGCGAGGTCGCGCCCGTTCACGAAGCGCGAGCAGCGGGCCCGCTCCGCCTCGTCGAGGAGCTCGAAGCGCAGGACCGGTTCTGCGGGGACCCTGGAGAGCCAGACGTGGCAGTCGACCACCGCGGTCGGGGCGTCGCCGGGGGGCGCCGGGTGCCCGGTCGACCGGCCGGTGCCGGACGGGACGCCGGACGGGACGCCGGGCGGTCCCGGCCGGACGGCCCCGGGGTGCGCGGCCCGCCGACCGGCGGCCGAAGGGCGGGGCGGGTTCATCAGTTCCATTCGGGTCCTCAACTCGTCGGATGGCGGCACAGCGCGCCGGGGCAAGCTGTCCGTCGGTTCCTTGTGATGGTGGTGAAAAGCCAGGTCAGAGGCAGTGCGATGGGCCGCCTATCGATACCGGGAAGCCATCGATAGTGACCCGATGGCAGGGGCTGTAAAGCTTCAGACATTCCTCAAGCAGCAGCCCGTCGGCCGCCTCTCGGACTTGGAGTCAGTAGCAAGATGATCAAGAACGTCGCGCTTCGCATCGCCGGTCTCGTCCTCCTCGTCGCTGCCGCCGGGTCCCTCACGACCAACGCCTACGCGGAGAACACCTCGACCACTCCGCCCACCCAGCCCGGCGTCGTCGTCACCGAGTCGCCCGACCCGCACAACCCGTGGGGCTGAGCAGGGCCGGCCGCCCGGCCCGCCCCACCCGTCGGCCGTGGCCGAGCCCGACCCGGAGACGGGTGCGGAACCGACGTCCCAGCCGCCCGCGCGACAGCCCCCCGGGCCCGGCCCGAAGCCCGGCCCGCAGCCTGCCACCGTCCCCGACCCTGCCCCGGCGCCTGTACCTGCGCGTGTACCAGGGCCTGATCCTGCGCCTGTCCGACCGGTCCCGGCCGTGCTCACCCCCGCCCTCCTCCGAGGGCCCGCGGTGAGCACGGCCGAGGCCGTTCGGCCGTCCGGGCGCGGCCGGGCCGGCCGCGCCCGGTGGCGTCAGGCCATCGCGCCGGCGTCCTCCAGGGCCGCGTCCTCCTCCTCGTCCTCCAGGGCGATCAGCTCCAGCAGGCGGGCCGCGAGCGAGGCGACGGTCGGGGCCGCGAAGAACTCCCTCAGGGAGACCTCCAGCCCGGTGAGCAGGTCGACCTGGTTGACCACCCGGGTCGCGAGCAGCGAGTGGCCGCCCAGCTCGAAGAAGCTGTCGTGGATGCCCACCTGCTCGATGCCGAGGACGTCCTTCCAGACCTCCGCCAGCGCCGCCTCGATCTCGTTGCGCGGCGCGCTGTAGTCGCCGGCGAGGTGCTCGCGCTCGGCGGCCGGCTCCGGCAGCGCCCGCCGGTCGATCTTCCCGCTGGTGGTGAGCGGCAGCGCGTCCATGACCACGAAGGCGGCCGGGATCATGTACTCGGGCAGGGCCTCCTTGCAGCGCAGCCGTACGGCGGGGACGTCGACGGAGGCGCCCGGCGCGGGGACGGCGTACGCCACGAGCCGGGTGTCGCCCGGGGTGTCCTCGCGGACCAGGACGACCGCCGAGGCGATCTCCTCCTGGGAGGCGAGCACGGCCTCGATCTCCCCGAGCTCGATCCGCAGCCCGCGCAGCTTGACCTGGTGGTCGATGCGGCCGAGGAACTCCAGGTTCCCGTCGGGCAGCCAGCGCACGAGGTCCCCGGTCCGGTACAGCCGGGCGTCCGGGTCCGCGGCGAAGGGGTGCGGGACGAACGCCCCGGAGGTCAGCTCGGGCCGCTCCCAGTAGCCGCGGGCGACGCCGACGCCGCCGAGCCACAGCTCCCCGGGGACCCCGGTGGGGGCGAGCGCGCCGCGCGCGTCCATGACGTACGCCTCGGTGTTGCCGATGGGCCGGCCGATCGGGACCCGGTCCACGGGGCCGGTCAGCGTGTACGCCGTCGCGGAGATGGTGGTCTCGGTCGGGCCGTACGTGTTGACGATCGGCACCGACGTGGTGCGGAACCACTGCGCGACCACGTTCGCCGGCACCGCCTCACCCCCCAGGACGAGGAGTCGGAAGGAGTCCGCGAGAGTGTCGCCGTCCTCCAGCCGGGCCACGATCTGCTGCCACATCGCCGGGGTGAACTCACCGACGGTGAGCCCCTGTTCGCGGATCACGCGCAGGCTCTGCGCCGGCGTCCAGGTCTCCCCGTCGCGCAGCACGATCCGGCCGCCGGCCATGAGCGTGGGGAAGATCTGCTCGGCGGCGGCGTCGAAGCTGACGGAGGCGAACTGGAGGGTCCGGTCGGCGGGGCCGAGGCCGTACCGCTGCCGCATTTCCTGGAGCCGGTTGCTCATCGAGCGGTGCTCGATCATGACGCCCTTGGGCGTACCGGTGGACCCGGAGGTGTAGATGACGTACGCCAGTGAGGACGGGTCGACCGGGACCCCGGGGTCGGAGCCGTCGAGGGCGTCGAGGAGGGCACGGTCCCGGTCCATCAGCAGCAGGTGGCGCGCGGGGGCGCCGGTCGGCGACGGTCCGCCCAGCTTGTCCGCGAGGGACTCCTGGGTGACGACGACCGGGGTCCGGGTCTCGTCGAGGACGAACCGCAGTCGCTGGGCCGGGTTGCCCGGGTCGAGCGGCACGTAGGCCGCGCCCGCCTTCAGGACGCCGAGCATCGCCACGATCATGTCGGGCCCGCGCTCCAGGCAGAGGGCGACGGGGACCTCCGGTCCCGCGCCGTGCGCGAGGAGGTGCCGGGCGACCTGGCCGGAGCGGACGTCCAGCTCCCGGTAGGTGAGTTCGGCGTCGCCGCAGACCACGGCGACGGCGTCCGGGAAGGCGGCGGCGCGCGCGGCGACCAGCCGGTGCACGGGCTGCTCGTCCGCGTGGTCGACGTGGGTGTCGCCGCCGGTGCGCAGGAGCGCCGCGCGCTCCGCGTCGCCGAGGACGTCGACGGCGTCGACCCGGGTGTCGGGGTCGGCGGCGACGGCTTCCAGGAGTCGCAGGAGGCGGTCGGCGAATCCGACGACCGTCTCGTGGTCGAACAGGTCGCTGAGGTACTCGACGTGGGCGTCGATGCCGGCCGCCACGCCGTCGGCGGTGTGGCGCTCGGTCATGCCGAAGTCGAGGTCGGTCGTCGGAGGTGTCGGTGCGCAGGACGACGGTGTTGACGAAGAAGCCGACGAGGTCGTCGAGGCCGTCTTCGGTGCGGCCGGCCAGGGGGGCGCCGATGGGGATGTCGGTGCCGGCGCCGAGGCGGGTCAGGAGCGTGGCGACCGCGGCCTGCATCACCATGAAGAGGGTGGCCTGGTTGTCGCGGGCCAGGTCGGACAGCCGCCCGTGCAGGGCGGCCGGGATGTCGAACCGGTGGATGCCGCCGCGCGGCGAGGCCACCTGCGGGCGGGGCCGGTCCACCGGGAGCGCCAGCTCCTGCGGGAGGTCGGCCAGCTGCTGCCGCCAGTAGGCGAGCTGGCGGGCGTCCAGGCTGCCGGTGTCGTCGGCGGAGCCGAGGAGGGCGCGCTGCCAGACGGCGTAGTCGGCGTACTGCACCGCGAGCGGTTGCCAGGCGGGGGCGGTGCCGGCGAGGCGGGCCGCGTACGCCGTGCCCAGGTCGCGGCCGAGCGGGCCCACGGACCAGCCGTCGCTGGCGATGTGGTGCAGGAGCAGCAGCAGGTAGTGCTCGTCCTCCGACACCCGGAACACGCGGGCCCGTACGGGGATCTGGGAGGACAGGTCGAAGGGGGTCCGCGACGCGGCGGAGACGGCCTCGTCGACGCCGTCCGCGGGGACGTCGGACCGTTCGAGGGCGACGTGGGCGTCCTCCGGGGCGAGGACGGACTGGAGCGGCTCGCCGCCGACGGCGGGGAAGACCGTGCGCAGGGCTTCGTGGCGGGCGACGACGTCGTTGACGGCCGCTTCGAGGGCGACGGGGTCGAGGTGACCGGCCAGACGGATCAGCCAGGGGACGTTGTAGGTGGAGCTGGGTCCTTCCATCTGGCCGAGGAACCACAGGCGGCGCTGTGCGAAGGAGACCGGCAGTTCGGCGGTGCGCTCGACGGGGGTCAGGGCCGGGAACAGTCCGCAGAGGATTTCCTCCTGGGCGGTCAGGGAGGCGCGGACCGCTGCGGCGGGCGCGGCCCCGGCGGCGGGGGACGGGGCCGGGGCGGCGGCGCGCACGACGAGGGTGACGGGGACCAGGTCCGCGGGCAGCGCGGCCGCCAGGTGCTCCCGTACGGCGGCCTCGTCGAAGGCGGTGCCGGGCACCGGTTCGACGTACGCGACGATCCGCTCGCCCGAGCCCGAGCCCGAGCCCGAGCCCGAGCCCGAGCCCGAGCCCGAGCCCGAGCCCGAGCCCGAGCCCGAGCCCGAGCCCGAGCCGGGCGTCGCCGCGTCCGAGCGCGGAGCGGCGTCCGGCCGTGCCAGGGCGACGGCGGAGGCGACCTGCCCGTGGGCGCGCAGGGCGGCCTCGACGGCGGCGGTGCCCGCGGTACCGGCCGCCCGGCCCAGGGCACCGAGGCGCTGGTCGGGGTCGGCGACGACTGCGTCGAGCAGGCGGACCAGGCCGTCGGCGAGCGCGGCGACGGTGTCCGCGTCGTACAGGTCCCGCGCGTAGTTGCACTCCAGCGTCAGGCCGGCGGGTGCCCCCGCCGTCCCGTGCCGCTCGGCCACCGCCACGGAGAGGTCGAACTTGGCGGTGCCGTTCGGCACGTCGGTCCACGCGGCCGTGGTGCCCGGGAGCTCGATCCGGCCCTCGTAGTCGTGCTGGAAGGCGAGCATGACCTGGAAGAGGGGGTGGTGGG
>NZ_JOGB01000082.1 GCF_000719335.1 Streptomyces sp. NRRL S-87 | reverse complement strand
CCACCGACGGCGTCACCGCCAACGACACCGCCAACGGCGGCTCCGGCTTCGACACCTGCACCACCGACCCCGGCGACACCCGCATCAGCTGCCCCTGACACCAGAACCCGACCGAACCGGCGGGATCCACCCCACCCCGACCCACCCGCAGCTCCCCGACCCACCCCCGCAGCTCCCCGGCCCTCCCCGCAGCTCAAATCTCCCTCAGGAGTGCCGGGTTCCTCTACCCGGGTCGATCAAGAGCCTCCTACGGTGGCGCCCACAGGCCCCCGTGGGGGGCTCTCGACCGTCCGGAGCCGTGATGCGCGCGACCGCCCTCCTCCCCCTGACCGTCCTGGCGGGCTGCCTCGCCCTGACGGCCTGCACGGCCACCGCCCCGAGCACGCAGGCCCCCACACCCGCCCGCTCGGCCGCCACACCCGCCCACCCGGACCCGGCCGCCGCACCCGCCCACTCGGCCGCCCGCCCCGCGGACGCCGCACACACCACCACGCCCCACGACGCGGGGAACACGCCGACCCGCGCGACCCTCACCAAGGCCCCCGCCGGCTCCGGCGCCCGCACCCTCCTCACGGTCGCCCCCACCACGGGCTCCAAGTCCTACGACCTCGACGAGGCCCTGCCTCCGGGCGACCTGGCCGTCGAGTTCGCGTGCGAGGGCCGCGGCAAGGTCGAGGTCGCCCTCGGCCCCCGCGACGAGGACACCTTCGGCGGTCCCGCCTCCGGCGAGTCGCCGGAGCGGGCCCGGGACACGGACGTGGCCTCGGCCTCAGTCGAAGTCTGCTCGCCCGGCGCCGTCACCCCTCGCGGGGACGTCATCGCCCTCTCGGAGGCCACCCGCCTCACCGGCGTCACCGTCACCGCCTCGCCCGGGGTCCGCTGGGCCCTCACCGTCTCCCACGGCCCCGCCTCGAAGCCCCCCACCACCTGACCCCGGCCCTCCCACCCGGCACACACCGAAGCCCCGTCTCGTCAGTCGGACCGGTCAGCGATCACGACGCGGTGGAAGTCCGTCACGATCCGCCGGAAGCCGTTGTGCCCGCGGCGTCGCGTGTGCGCGACACACCAAGCGGTCACGGCGAGTTCATCCTCCAACGGACCCGGGCCGTCCAGGCACGTCGTGCACTCGATCTCCGTAACCGGCCCGGTCCCCCGGCGGTCGGGGGTAAGTAGCCAGTCCGCTCGAGTCGGCTTGCTGGCACGCGGCGAGGGCAGCGTGACCACCTTCGACAAGATCGTCACGATCGCCGATGCCTTGCGCATCCCCGGGTACTTGCTCGGCCTCGCCCCCCGTTGGTGGGAGACAGGACAACCCCTCCCTCCGACCGGGCGCGGCGCCACGGGCGCGACGGGAGGAGGGGACTCAGTGGACCGCAGAGACTTTGTACGGGCCAAGTCCGGCACCGGGTTGGCCGTGGCTCTGCCCGGTCTCCAGCCCATCAGAGCGGCTGGACGCGTATCCCGCGGACTCCCACAGAAGCTCAGACAGCGCACAGCACGTCTTCGCCGCCTGGACGACGTCCTTGGCGGCGGTGACACCTTCCGGGTGTACGTCGGGGAGTACCAGGCGACCAAGGGCATCCTGCGCGAGGCCAGTTACACCGAGGAGACGGGGCGCGAGCTCCTGTCTGTCCTGGCGGAGCAGGCCCAGCAGGCCGGGTGGGCCGCGTTCGACAGCGGCAAGCAGGCAGAGGCGAGGAGCCTTTACGAGGCCAGCCATGCCGCTGCCAGCGAGGCCGGCGACCGATCCTTGGCGGCGAACGCCCTCGCGTTCCTGGCCTACCAGCGCAGCGACGGTGATCGTGGTGCTGGCGTGGACATCGCCACCCGCTCCTGCCAGACGGCCGGGCCAGAAACCCCGTCCACGGTGCGTGCCCTCCTTCACGAGCGCTGCGCTTGGGCCCACGCCCTCACCGGCGACGCCGCGCAGACCGAGTCAGCCCTCAGCAGCGCCCAGCAGGCCCTCAGCGAGAACCACGGCGAGGACCAGCCGGACTGGGCTTCCTGGGTGGACGAGACCGAGCTGCTGATCATGACGGGGCGGTGTTGGACGGAACTCGGGCGGCCCCTCCGGGCCGTCCCCGCCCTGGAAAAGGCTCTGCGTGAATACGACGACACCCACGCCCGCGACAAGAGCTTGTACCTGACGTGGCTGGCGGACGCCTACCTCTCGGCGGGCGAGGTCGAGGAATCCGCTCACGTCATCGGGCGAGCGCTCGACCTCTCATACGGTGTCGCGTCGGTGCGCCCGCGGCAGCGGATCGAACCGGCCCTGACCAAGCTGAGCGGATACCGGACCGTGCCTGCCGTGGCCGATGTCCTGGAGCAGCCCGGAGCCTGAGTCGATCAGTCCCGGGGCTCCGGTGCCGTGGTCGTGGCCACCCAGCGCAGGTACGCCGCCGATCCAGCCGCGATTGGAACGGCCGTGATTTCCGGGTTCTTCCAAGGGTGCTGGTCCAACAGGTGCCGTTCCAGGTCCGCGTACCGGTCCGCGCGGACCTTGAACAGGAGCTGCCACTCCTCCCCCGTGCCGAACTTCCCCTCATGCCAGAAGGCCGACAGCGCGGGGCCGATGATCTGCGCCCCCGCCGCCAGCCGCGCCGAGACCGTCGAGCGTGCCAGCCCCTCCGCAGACGACCGGTCTCCTGTTGCCGTCGACACCTGCAAGAACTCAGAAATGGACCGGAGCCTGTCCTCCGATCGCCAACAGGCCTGCTGGAGAAGCCGACTTCTGCCGGTCACCCCGGTCCGGGGGAACCGGGACCACTCTGGACACGCCGCAGCCCCCGCCCGGCAGGGAACGGGGGCTGCGGCGAGTGCAGAGCCTGGCGCGGGGGTCAGGCAGCGGCCGGGAGGGTGGCCTGCTGCTCGGCCTCGTAGGCCGACGGGCCGTCCAGTGGGGAGGACGACGCCGCGGCGTACGCGTCCTTGTCGAGGATGCCCTCGCGGGCGGCGACCACGACAGGTGTGACAACTTGGCCAGCGACGTTCGTGGCCGTGCGCATCATGTCGAGGACCGGGTCGATGGCCAGCAGGAGGCCGACGCCCTCCAGGGGGAGCCCCAGCGTCGACAGGGTCAGCGTCAGCATGACGGTGGCGCCGGTGAGGCCCGCGGTGGCGGCCGAGCCGACCACCGACACGAACGCGATCAGCAGGTAGTCGCCCACGCCGAGCGGCACGTCGAAGATCTGCGCGATGAAGATCGCGGCGAGCGCCGGGTAGATGGCGGCGCAGCCGTCCATCTTGGTGGTGGCGCCGAAGGGCACGGCGAAGGAGGCGTACTCCTTCGGGACGCCGAGCCGCTCGGTGACCTTCTGGGTGACCGGCATGGTGCCCACCGACGAGCGCGAGACGAAGGCCAGCTGGATCGCGGGCCAGGCGCCCTTGAAGAACTGCAGCGGGTTGACCTTGGCGACGGTCGCGAGCAGCAGCGGGTAGACGCCGAACATCACCAGCGCGCAGCCGATGTAGACGTCCGCGGTGAAGGTGGCGTACTTGCCGATCAGGTCCCAGCCGTAGTCGGCGATGGCGTAGCCGATGAGGCCGACGGTGCCGATCGGGGCGAGCCGGATGACCCACCACAGCGCCTTCTGGAGGAGCTCCAGCACGGACTCGGCGAGGGTGAGGATCGGCGCGGCCTTGTCGCCGAGCTGGAGCGCGGCGATGCCGGCGACGGCGGCCATGAAGACGATCTGCAGGACGTTCAGCTCGGTGAACGGCGTGATGACGTCGGTCGGCACGATGCCGGTCAGGAAGTCGATCCAGGAGCCGGTGTGCTTGGGCAGCCGGCCGTCCTTGGGCGTCAGGCCGGTGCCGGCGCCGGGGTCGGTGAGCAGGCCGAGCGCCAGTCCGATGGAGACCGCGATCAGCGACGTGATCATGAACCAGAGCAGCGTGCGCGAGGCCAGCCGGGCGGCGTTGTTGACCTTCCGCAGGTTGGTGATCGAGACCAGGATCGCGAAGAAGACCAGCGGGGCGACGGCCAGCTTCAGCAGCTGGACGAAGAGGTCGCCGACCTTCTCCAGGGTGGTGTGGAGCCAGCTGATGTCCTGGCTGCGGGCGAGCCAGCCCAGGAGGACGCCGAGCACCAGGCCGGCGACTATCTGGACCCAGAAGGGGATTCTTGCGGCGGTCTTGGAGATCGCGGACACGGACAACACTCTCCGGCAGATGACATGTTTAGACCACTCAAAGCTAACACCTGAACTTTGAGATCCTCAAAGCCTCACTTTGAGACTGTTTAGAGTCGAATCACCTGCACCGGACGCCCCACCGGCCCCGGATGCGACGAAGCCCCGGCGCTGGAGCGGAATCTCCGGCGCCGGGGCTTCGGCGGAAAAGCTGCGCGAGGACTCGCGAGGACTACGGGAGTGTGAGCAAGCTCGCGCTCACGAGGCGGCGCGGGCGGCGTCGTCGGCCTCGTCCTCCCGGGTGCGGTTGTCGGCGAGCTTCGCCTTCATCCCGGTGACGCGTTCGCTGATCTGCTGGGACATCTCGTCGCGCTGCTTGCGCAGGAGCACGAAGGACAGCGGGGCGGAGACCACGAGCGAGAGCAGCACGACCCAGACCAGGTTCGAGTCACCCAGGCCCGAGGGCAGGATCTGGAGCTTGACCAGGCCCAGCACGGCCAGGAAGGAACCGACGAAGATCGCGAACCGCATGGCGGTGTAGCGGACGGTGGCGCTCGGCTTGGGAGCCACGGCAGGCCTTCTCTCTCCCGGTGGGGGTAGTCGTGCCCGTCCAGTGAAGCACGCCGCGCTTACGGACAAGTCCGGCGGGGGTTGTCCGCCGGAGCCGGCCGCAGCGCCGCCGGCGGGACCTTCGGCGCCGCCCGCTCCCGCGGGTCCCACAGCACCGCCGTCCCATCCCCGTCGCCGCCATCCCGGTCCCCCCTCGCCGCCGCCCTGGTGGTCCGGGTGGACCATCCCGCGCCAGCGGGAAAGCGCCCAGGTCCGGGATCCGGACCTGGGCGCTTCAGCACACTTCACCACCCCTGCGAGGCGACCTCAGACGCGCATCGGCTGCGGCGACTCGCGCAGCGACGCGTCCGGGCCCGGGTACTCGCGGATGACCTCGTAGCGCGTGTTGCGCTCGACCGGCCGGAAGCCGGCCTCGCGGATCAGCTCCAGCAGGTCGTCACGGCCGAGCTTGTTCGGGGTGCCGTAGTTGTCGGCATCGTGCGTGATCTTGTACTCGACCACCGAGCCGTCCATGTCGTCCGCGCCGTGCTGCAGCGCGAGCTGCGCCGTCTGCACGCCGTGCATGACCCAGAAGACCTTGACGTGCGGGATGTTGTCGAACAGCAGCCGGGAGACCGCGAAGGTCTTCAGCGCCTCGGCGCCCGTCGCCATCTGGGTCCGCGCCTGGAGCGTGTTGCGGACCTTGCCGTCCTGCATGTCCACGAAGTCGTGCTGGTAGCGCAGCGGGATGAAGACCTGGAAGCCGCCGGTCTCGTCCTGGAGCTCGCGCAGCCGCAGCACGTGGTCCACGCGGTGGCGCGGCTCCTCGATGTGCCCGTACAGCATCGTGCACGGGGTCTTCAGACCCTTCTCGTGCGCGAGCCGGTGGATGCGCGACCAGTCCTCCCAGTGGGTGCGGTGGTCGACGATGTGCTGGCGCACCTCCCAGTCGAAGATCTCCGCGCCGCCGCCGGTCAGGGACTCCAGCCCCGCCTCGATCAGCTCGTCGAGGATCTCGGAGGCGGACAGGCCCGAGATGGTCTCGAAGTGGTGGATCTCCGTGGCCGTGAACGCCTTCAGCGAGACGTTCGGCAGCGCCTTCTTCAGCTCGCTCAGCGAGCGCGGGTAGTAGCGCCACGGCAGGTTCGGGTGCAGGCCGTTGACGATGTGCAGCTCGGTGAGGTGGTCGTTCTCCATGGCCTTGGCCAGGCGCACGGCCTCCTCGATGCGCATCGTGTACGCGTCCTTCTCCCCCGGCTTGCGCTGGAAGGAGCAGTACGCGCAGGACGCGGTGCACACGTTCGTCATGTTGAGGTGGCGGTTGACGTTGAAGTGCACCACGTCGCCGTTCTTGCGCGTGCGCACCTCGTGGGCCAGGCCGCCGAGCCAGGCCAGGTCGTCCGACTCGTAGAGGGCGATGCCGTCCTCACGGGTCAGCCGCTCGCCCGAGCGGACCTTCTCCTCCAGCTCGCGCTTGAGCCCAGCGTCCATGCCGCGGTCGCCTCCTCTATGTGTCCTGCAACCCTGCCCCACCGTACTCTCAGGCCTCCTCCGGCAGATCGCCGACCCGGTTCTCCCACTTCGTGGACAGCACGATCGTGGTACGGGTGCGCGAGACGCCCTTGGTGCCGGAGAGCTTGCGGATGATGCGCTCCAGGCCGTCCACGTCGCTGGCGCGGACCTTGAGCATGTACGAGTCGTCGCCCGCGATGAACCAGCAGTCCTCGATCTCGGCCAGGTCGCGCAGCCGGCGCGCCACGTCCTCGTGGTCGGCGGCGTCGGACAGCGAGATGCCGATGAGGGCGGTGACCCCCAGTCCGAGCGAGGCGGCGTTGACCGTCGCGCGGTAGCCGGTGATGACGCCCGCCGACTCCAGGCGGTTGATCCGGTCGGTGACGCTGGGGCCGGAGAGGCCCACGAGACGGCCCAGTTCGGCGTACGACGCCCGGCCGTTCTCCCTCAGTGCCTGGATGAGCTGCCTGTCCACCGCGTCCATAGGTCTGGAGCCTTCCATTGTTCAGCGATCCCGCGATTTTACGTATAGAATCTAAGGCATGCAGGGCCGACACCCTGCGAAACCCCCAGCAAAACCGGGGGATGTTCAGCGAATCTTTCAGCAGATCAAAGACGATCTTTGGAGTGATCCCACCGTGTACACGATCGAGATGGCCTACGCGCACATGCGACAGCTCCAGGAGCTGGCCAGCCGATCCCGCACCGACCAGCCCGCCGCGGCCCGCCGCGTCGACAAGATGCGCGCGCCCCGGACCGCCAAGAAGCGCTAGTCCGCGGCCGACCGGCGCGCGGTGCGCCGGCCCCCACCGGGCCGGCCGGCACCCCGCTAGTCCGCAGCCCGGGAGCCACCGAGCTCTCCTTCCCAACGGCGGTACAGCCGGTGCGGCACCTCTGCCGCATCGAGCACCCGCCCCGCGACGAAGTCCACGAGATCCTGGATGTGCGTCGCACCCGCGTAGAACGCCGGAGAGGCGGGCAGCACCACGGCGCCCGCCTCGTCCAGCGCCACCAGGTGCTTCAGCGTCTGGCCGTTCAGCGGGGTCTCCCGCACCGCGACCACCAGCCGGCGCCGCTCCTTGAGCATCACGCTCGCCGCCCGCTGCAGCAGGTCCTTCGACAACCCCAGCGCCACCCCGGCCACGCACGCCGTGGACGCGGGCACGATCAGCATCCCCTTCACCCGGTACGAGCCCGACGACGGCCCCGCCGCCAGGTCACCGGCCGCCCAGTACCGCACGCCCCGGCCGGCGCCGCCACCGTGCCCCTCACCGTCGCCGCCACCGCGGGCGCCACCATCCGCGCCACCGCGACCATTTGCGCCGCCGTCACCGTCACCGGCGCCACCGCCGGCACCGCCCCCGAGCGCGTCGTACACCCAGGGGAACGTGTCCGGCTTGCCGTCCGCTCCCCGGGCCAGCCACGCCGCCAGGTCCTCGCGCCAGCGCGCGTCGCGGAACGCGATGCCCGTCTCGTCCAGGAGGGTGAGCCGCGAGGCCCGGCTCACCACCAGGTCCACCGCCTCCCCGGCCGCCAGCAACCCCCGCAGCACCGCCGCGGCGTACGGCGTGCCCGAGGCGCCGGACACCCCGACTACCCACGGCACGCGCCCGCCCTCGGCGCGGCCTTCCGCCCTAACCTCAGTCATGACTCGAGCCTAGAGCGTGAGCCCGCGCACCAGCAGGTCCGCGAGGGCGCACACGAAGAGCGCGATCCCGATGAAGCCGTTCACCGTGAAGAAGGCGCGGTTGAGCCGGGAGAGGTCCTTCGGCGTGACGATCGAGTGCTCGTACCCGAAGGCCGCCGCGACGACGATCAGGCCGGCCCAGAAGAGCGCGCCCGCGTCCGTGGCGACCGCGTACCAGGCGAACAGCGCCATCGTGACGACGTGGCAGGCCCGCGCGCCCCACAGCGCCGCCGGGATCCCGAAGCGGGCCGGCACCGACATGACGCCCTCGGCCCGGTCGGCCTGCACGTCCTGGCAGGCGAAGATCAGGTCGAAGCCGCCGATCCACACGCCGACCGCCAGCCCCAGGAGCACCGCGTCCCAGGACCACCCCCCCGTCACCGCCAGCCACGCGCCCACCGGTCCCATCGCCTGGGCCAGGCCCAGGATGGCGTGCGGGAAGTTCGTGAACCGCTTGCCGTAGGGGTAGACCACCATCGGTACGACCGCCACCGGCGCCAGCGCCAGGCACAGCGGGTTGAGCAGCGCCGCCGCCCCGAGGAACACCGCCACCGCGATGCCCGCCCCGGTCCACGCCGACCGCACCGAGACCGCGCCGGTCACCAGCTCGCGGCCCGCGGTCCGCGGGTTGCGGGCGTCGATCTCGCGGTCGATGATCCGGTTGGCGGCCATGGCGAAGGTCCGCAGGCCCACCATGCAGACGGTCACCAGCAGCAGCTTCACCCAGTGGACCTGCCGGTCCAGCTCGAACATCGCGCTCAGCGCGGCGATGTAGGCGAAGGGCAGCGCGAAGACCGAGTGCTCGATCATCACGAGGCGCAGGAACGCCTTCGTACGCCCCGGCGTGGCGCCGGGGACGGCAGCGGTGGTCACAGCCCGTATTCCTTCCAGCGGCGGTCCACCAGGGCCGCCGTCGCCGGGTCCGACTCCACCATGTCCGGCCAGCCGCCGTCCCGGGTGTAGCCCTCCTCCGGCAGCTTCTTCGTCGCGTCGATGCCCGCCTTGCCGCCCCAGAACTGCTGGTACGAGGCGTGGTCGAGGTGGTCCACCGGGCCCTCGACCACGGTCAGGTCGCGGGAGTAGTCGGTGTTGCCCAGCGCCCGCCAGGCGACCTCGTGCAGGTCGTGGACGTCGCAGCCGCTGTCCACCACGATGATCAGCTTGGTCAGCGACATCATGTGCGCGCCCCAGATGGCGTGCATGACCTTCTGCGCGTGCTTGGGGTACTTCTTGTCGATCGAGACGATCGCGCAGTTGTGGAAACCGCCCGCCTCGGGCAGGTGGTAGTCCACGATGTCCGGCACGATGATCTTCAGCAGGGGCAGGAAGAACCGCTCGGTGGCCCGTCCCAGCGGCCCGTCCTCGGTCGGCGGCCGGCCGACCACGATGGACTGCAGCAGCGGGCGCTTGCGCATCGTCACGCAGTCGATGGTCAGGGCCGGGAACGGCTCCTGCGGGGTGTAGAAGCCGGTGTGGTCGCCGAAGGGGCCCTCGGGCAGCGTCTCCCCCGGCTCCAGCCAGCCCTCGACGACGACCTCGGCCTGCGCCGGGACCTGGAGCGGCACGGTCTTGCAGTCGACCATCTCGATCCGCCGGCCCGCGACGAACCCGGCGAACAGGTACTCGTCGATGTCGCCGGGCAGCGGCGCGGTGGAGGCGTACGTCACGGCCGGCGGGCAGCCGAAGGCGATCGCGACCGGCAGCCGCTCGCCGCGCCTGGCGGCCACCGCGTAGTGGTTGCGGCTGTCCTTGTGGATCTGCCAGTGCATGCCGATGGTGCGCTTGTCGTGGCGCTGCAGCCGGTAGAGGCCGAGGTTGCGGACCCCGGTCTCCGGGTGCTTGGTGTGGGTCAGGCCCAGGTTGAAGAAGGACCCGCCGTCCTTCGGCCAGGTGAAGAGGGCCGGCAGCCGGTCCAGGTCCACCTGGTCCCCCGTCAGGACGACCTCCTGCACGGGCGCGGCCTCGGACTTCACCTTCTTCGGCGGCACGTGCACCATCGAGCCGAGCTTGCCGAAGGCCTCGCGGACGCCGATGAAGCCCTGCGGGAGCTCCGGCTTGAGCAGGCCGCCGATCTTCTCGCTGATCTCCCCGTACGACTTCAGGCCGAGCGCCTTGAGCAGGCGGCGGTCGGTGCCGAAGACGTTCATCGCCAGGGGCATGTCGGAGCCCTTGACGTTCTCGAAGAGCAGCGCGGGCCCGCCCGCCTTGTTCACTCTGTCGACGATCTCCCCGACCTCGAGGTAGGGGTCCACTTCGGCCTTGATGCGCTTGAGGTCGCCCTCCCGCTCCAGGGCCCGGAGCAGCGAGCGGAGATCGTCGTAAGCCATGCAGGCCAGTATCCGCCACGCACTACCCTGGGAGCGTCACCGGGGCCCGCGGGGCCCCGCCACCGCTTCGGGGGGTCGGACTCACACCGTGCTGCGCTATCTGCCGTTCCTGCTGGTCCTCGCCCTGACGATCTACGCCTTCGTCGACTGCCTGAACACGCCCGAGGAGGAGGTCAGGCACCTGCCGAAGGTGGTGTGGGTGATCATCATCCTGCTGTTCTCGATCGTGGGCCCGGCGGTCTGGCTGCTGGCCGGCAGGAAGCGCGCGGCCGCGGGCGGTTCCGGGGCGGAGCGGGGCACCACCCGCTGGGTGGCCCCGGACGACAACCCCGAGTTCCTGCGCTCCCTCGACGAGGACCGCAAGCAGCAGGGCAACCGCGACCGGGACCCGGGCCGCGACGCCGGTCCGGACGAGCGCCCGTAACGCCCCGTCACCTGGGAGCGCGGCACCTCGGAGCGCGACCACTCGGAGCACGGCACCTCGGAGCACGTCACCTCGGAGCACGTCACCTCGGAGCGCGGCACCTCAGAGCGCGGCGGGCGGCCGCATCTCCAGCCCGTACCGTGCGGTGACCTGGAGGATGTGCTCCAGGTCCGGCTCGGTCTCCGGAGGCAGCTCGCGCCGCTCGGCCGGCACGCCCATCTCGGCGAACATCCGGTCGACGTTGGCCCCGGGCGCGTAGGTGACCAGGAGCCGCACCGTGCTGGTGGGCTCGAACCGCTCCCAGTGGCCCGCCGGGATGTGGAAGAAGTCCCCGGGCCCGCACTCGACGATCTCGTCCTCCAGGTGCAGGCGGACCGTCCCCTCCAGGACGTAGCAGCTCTCGGTGCCGGGGTGGGTGTGCAGCGGCGGGCCCCAGCCCTCCGGGACCGTCATCCGCATGACGGCGAAGGCACCGGCCGTCTCCTCGCTGGCGGCGATCACCTCGTACAGGCTGTTGAGGACCCAGTAGGCCGGGGCGTCGCCGTCGTGGCGCACGTGCGCGTGCTTCGCCATGGGTGTGCTCCTTCCGCCCGGGCGCGCCTACTGCTGCCCGTAGTGGGCGCGCAGGGTGCGCCACCTCTCGTCGGTCCACCGCTCCCAGTCCGCGGGGCGGCCCTGGAGGGCCTCGGCGAGGAGTTCGAAGTGCGCGTGCCAGCCGGCCAGGGCGTCGAGGCGGTCGGCGTCGGAGCCGGCCCGCTCGTTGGTGAACCGCAGGACCGTGCTCTCGGGTCCGGACGCCTCCAGGTGGAAGCGGAGCCGGCCGTGCACGGTCACCGTGTACTCGGCGACGCGTTCGACGTCCCAGGCGGTGATGCGGCCCGAGGCGGTCGTGCCCGTGTCGAGCCAGCGCAGGACGACCCGCCCGCCGATGCGCCGCTGCAGCTCGTCGGCGGCGGCCAGCCAGCCGCGCAGTCCCTCGGCGGTGGTCAGGGCCGCCCACACCGGCTCGTAGCCGTGCGGGAGGTTGACCTCGAAGCGCAGCCGGAACCGGTCCGCGCCCCGGCGCTCGCTGGCCACCCGGCCGATCGCGGACAGGGATGCGGTCATGCCACCAGCGTCACCCGTTCGGCGGTACTTCGCACGCGGGCGCGCACGGGTCGGGGACGCGCGCGGGGGCCGCCGCGGGGGTCCCGCGACGGCCCCCGCGGGGTCCGCGTGCCGTGCGTCAGACGCCGGCGTACGAGTGCTTGCCGCTGAGCAGGATGTTCACGCCGTAGTAGTTCCAGATCCAGCAGGCGAATGCGAACAGCGCCAGGTAGGCGGCCTTGCGGCCCTTCCAGCCGGCCGTCGCGCGGGCGTGCAGGTAGCAGGCGTAGGCGACCCAGGTGACGAAGGACCAGACCTCCTTGGGGTCCCAGCCCCAGTAGCGGCCCCAGGCGTCCCCGGCCCAGATCGCGCCCGCGATGATCGTGAAGGTCCACAGCGGGAAGACGGCCGCGTTGATGCGGTACGAGAACTTGTCGAGGCTCCCGGCGGCGGGCAGCCGCTCGAGGACCGAGGTCGCGAACCGGCCGGGCTGCTCGCCGCGCTCCAGCTTGGCCTCGTACGAGTCGCGGAAGAGGTAGAGCAGCGTGCCGACGGCGCCGATGTAGAACACCGCGCCGCAGATGATCGCGGTGGAGACGTGGATGTACAGCCAGTACGAGTGCAGCGCCGGAACCAGCTGGTCGCTGTCGGTGTACAACCAGGTGGTGGCGATGCCGAGGTCCAGCAGGACCGTGGTGACGAGCACCAGGCCGATCCAGCGGACGTTCTTCTTCAGGGCGAGGAGGACGAGGTACGCGCCGACGGCCACCGTGGAGAAGGTGATCGAGAACTCGTACATGTTGCCCCAGGGGGCCCGCTCGACGGACAGGGCGCGGGAGACCACGCCGGCGGCCGCGATGAGGAAGCCGAGGGTGGTCAGGGAGACCGCGATCCGCCCGTACAGGTCGCCCTTCTCGGTGCCGCCGGCGGCACCGGGGCCGTCGGGCAGGTCACGGCTGCCGGCGGCGGCGCGGGTGACGACCTTCGGCTTGTCGAGGACCGCGGTGCCCCCCTTCGTGCGCACCGTGACGGCGGGGGCCGCTGCGGCCCCCGCGGTCCGGGACCCGGCGCCGGTCAGCGCGGCCGCGGTGCGGCCGACCTTGCTGCGGCTGCCGAAGACCCACTCGGCGATGTGCGCGAAAAAGGCGAGCGTGTAGACCGCCATGGACGAATAGACCAGCACGTTGCTGATGTGCGCCAGGTTCTCGTTGGCGGCTACTGCGAGCTGCGTCATGCGCGCTCTCCTTCGGCAGCGGTGTCGACTGCGGGGTCTGCTTCGGTTTCGGCTTCCGCGGGCTCGGGCGCCGTCGGCGCCGCCTCGGAGTTCAGGGTCAGGGCCAGGTCGCCCAGCTCCTCGGGGAGCTTGGCGGACTCGCTGCGGCCCAGGCCCGCCATCAGGACGACGGTGGTGCCGCGGTCCGTGACCGCCCGGACCCAGATCCGGCGCCGCTGGATGAACAGCGAGCCGGCCAGGCCCAGGACGGCGGCGATCGCGCCGGTGAGGGCGAGACCGCTGCCGGGCTGGTGGGTGACGGAGAAGGTGGCCCAGCGGCCGATGCCCTCGAACTTCACGGTGCCCGCGCCGTTCGGCAGGGTCATGGACTCGCCCGGCAGCATGCGGACCGCGAACGGCTTGCCGTCCTTGTCCTTGAACTGCGTCATCTTGGACGTGTCCAGGACGTACACGTTCTGCGGCAGGCCCGCGTCCACGCCGAGGCTGCCGTGGTAGCCCGTCAGCGCCAGCGCCGGGAAGTCCAGCCCCGGGTACTGGGAGAACATCGTGCCCCGGCCCGCGCCCGCGAAGGTGGGCACGAACACGCCGGAGAAGCCGAGCTGCTCCTTCTTGCCGTTCTTGTCGCGGTAGCCGTCGTTGACCTTGACCGCGCCGGTGGAGGTGAGGTTCGCGTCCTGCGGCAGCATCGGCACCGCGTCCTTGAAGACGACCTTCCCGCGGGCGTCCGTCACCGAGATGACCGGGGCGTAGCCGTGGCCGAGCAGGTAGATCTTCGAGCCCTCGATCTCCAGCGGCTTGTTGACCTGGATCTCGGTCTTCTTCGGCGCGCCGTACGCGCCCTCGCTGTAGGTGACGTACGCCTTGAAGTCGCGCGCGGTGCCCTTCTGCGGGCCGCTGCGCTCGTAGGTGGCGTCGAACTCGTCCAGGGTGAAGCTGAACGGCGGCAGGTCGTCGGCGGTGAAGAGGCTGCCGGACTTGAAGTCGTCGTACTGGGTGAGCGTGTTCGAGAACCCGCCGCCCTGGAGGACGAGCTTGCCGCCTTCGGAGAAGAACAGCCGGCCCCAGGCGAACGCCACCAGCATCACGATGAGGGCGACGTGGAAGAGCAGGTTGCCGGCCTCGCGCAGGTAGCCCTTCTCCGCGGCGACGGCGTTGCCGGTGGCGTGGACGCGGTAGCCGCGCTTCTTGAGCAGCTGCCCGGCGGCGGCGAGGACCTCGTCGGGGTCCGTCCCGGTGCGCCAGTGGGTGAACGCGGGCAGGCGCTCCAGGCGCTTGGGCGCGCCCGGCGGGCGGCCGCGCAGCTGGCCGACGAACTGCCAGGAGCGCGGCACGATGCAGCCGATGAGGGAGACGAACAGCAGGATGTAGATCGCGGAGAACCACACCGAGCTGTAGACGTCGAAGAGCTGGAGCTTCTCGTAGACCGGCGTGAGGGTGGGGTGGTTGCGCTTCCAGTCGGCGACCTTGAGGAGGTCGACGCTGTTCTGCGGGACGAGGGAGCCGGGGATGGCGCCCAGCGAGAGCAGGAACAGCAGGATCAGCGCGACCCTCATGGAGGTCAGCTGCCGCCAGGTCCATCGGGCCCAGCCGAGCAGGCCGATGCCGACGGGGTCGCCGGGGCTGTCGTCGAGGGGGGCGGTGGACAGCTGGGCGCCGGCCGCCGCCTCGTCGACGGTGGTGCCGGCGGGGTCGCCCGCCGCGGCACCCGTCGTCTTGTCGGTCGTACTCATTCGTCGTCCGTCCTCAGATCCCGACCGTGAAGCCGTCGCTCCAGCCCTGCATTTCGCCGATGATGCTGTCCCACGTTCCTGTGACGAGCAGCAGGCCGGTGAGGATCAGCATGCCGCCGCCGATCCGCATCACCCACGCATAGTGCTTCTTGACCCAGTCGAAGGCGCCGAGCGCCTTGCGGAAGGCGACGGCGGTGAGCACGAACGGCACGCCGAGGCCGAGGCAGAAGACGGTCGTCAGGAGTGCTCCGCGGGCCGCGCTGCCCTGCTCGAAGGCGAGGGAGGTCGCCGCGGCGAGGGTGGGACCCATGCAGGGGGTCCAGCCGATGCCGAAGAGCACGCCGAGCACGGGGGCGCCCAGCAGGCCGGCGGCGGGCTTCTTGTGGAAGCGGAACTCGCGCATCGTCAGGCCCGGGATCCAGCCCATGAAGAACAGGCCGAGGAGGATCACGAGCCCGCCGAGGACCCGGGAGATGACCTCCTTGTGGGCCTGCAGGGTGTCGCCGAAGTACCCGAAGAGCGCCCCGCCGGAGACGAACACGGCGGTGAAGCCGAGGACGAAGAGGCCGGCCCCGGCGACCATCCGGCCGCGGCGGGCCTCGGCGAGGTCGGCGCCGCCGACCCCGGTGACGTAGGACAGGTAGCCGGGCACGAGCGGCAGGACGCAGGGCGAGAAGAACGAGACCAGGCCGCCGAGCAGCGCCAGCGGGACGGCCAGCAGCAGCGCTCCGCTGTAGACGGTCTGGTTCACGCCGGTCTCGGCGGCCAGCTGGAGGACGGCCGGGGCCGTGCCGGAGCCTTGCGGGGTCACGGGGAGCACCGGGTCACTTCTCCGCGAGTACGGGCTCGATCATCTTCCGCAGGGTCTCCTCGTTGACCGCCAGCAGCGAGCGGGCGGCGATCCGGCCGTCCCGGTCGAGGACGAGGGTCGAGGGGATGGACTGCGGGTTCAGGGTGCCCTTGGGGAAGCGGAGCATCAGCTTGCCGTTGGGGTCGTACAGGCTCGGGTAGGTGATGCCGAAGTTCTCCTCGAAGGCCTCGGCGGGGGGCTTGGAGGCGTCGCGGGTGTTGATCCCGACGAACTCCACGCCCTTGGCCTTGAGCTCCTTGGAGACCTTCGCGAAGTGCGGGGCCTCGGCGCGGCAGGGCGGGCACCAGGAGCCCCAGACGTTGAGGACGACGACCTTGCCCTTGAGGGAGGTGACGTCGAGCCGCTGTCCGTCGACGGTCCCGCCGTCGAGCTTGGGCGCCTCGCTGCGGTCGGCCTCGGCCACCGTGGAGACGCCGCCCTTGCCCTGGACGTAGTTGGTGCCGGAACCGGAGGACGTCCCGCCGGAGGCGCCGCAGGCCGTGAGGGCGAGGGCGCCGGCGAGGGCCGCCGCGGTCGGCAGCAGGACGCGGCCGCGTGCGGTGCGGCGACGGGGGGCGCGGCTGAGGCTCATGTGAAAAGTTTCGCATGGGCGAATTGCCGATCTTCCGCGCCCCCCGCGGGCGCGGCTAGGCGCTGGTGAGGAAGGTCTTCCAGCCGCCGGCGGGGCTCTGGCCGGGCTGGAGGGTGCGGAGCTTGGCGAGGACCTTGGGGTCCTGGACGTCGAGCCAGTCCACGAACTGACGGAACGATACGAGCCGTACGTCCTTTTTGTCCGACATGGACTTCAGGGCTTCCTCGACGGCGTCCATGTAGATGCCGCCGTTCCACTGCTCGAAGTGGTTGCCGATGAACAGGGGTGCGCGGTTGGTCTCGTACGCGCGCCGGAAGCCGTTGAGGTAGGCGCCGGTGGCCTGGGTGCGCCAGCCGGGGTAGTTGGCCGGGACGCCGCGGGTGGTGTTGCCCGACTGGTTCGCCAGGATGTTGTAGTCCATGGACAGCACCTCGAAGGAGTGCCCGGGGAACGGGAGCCCCTGGAGGGGCAGGTCCCATACACCCTGCTTCTTGTCGGGCCACGCCTGGACGCCACCGGGCGAGGAGGCGTCGTAGCGCCAGCCGAGCTTCTGCGCGGTCGGCAGCAGGTTGTCCTGGCCCTTCAGGCACGGGGTGCGCGCGCCGACCAGCTCCTTCGAGTAGTCGAAGGGCAGCGGCTCAAGGTCGGTGATGCCGGTGTTCGTCCTCCACTTGGTGACGAACGACACGGCCTGGTCTATCTCGTCCTGCCAGTCGGCACCGGTCCAGTGCTCGACGGAACCGGAGCCGCCGCAGAAGTGCCCGTTGAAGTGGGTGCCTATCTCGTGCCCGTCGAGCCAGGCCTGCCGCACGTTCTTGATCGTCTCGCGGACGTGGCCGTCGGTGAGGTAGCCGATGTCGGAGGCGCCGACGGGGTTGTTCGGCGGACGGTAGAGGCTCTTCTTCGACTCCGGCAGGAGGTAGAGGCCGGAGAGGAAGAAGGTCATGGCCGCGCCGTGGTCCTTGGCCACCTTCAGGAAGCGCGGGAAGAGGCCGTTGCCGACCTCGCCGGCCCCGTCCCAGCTGAAGACCACGAACTGCGGCGGGGTCTCGCCCGGCTGGAGCGGCACGGGCTTGGCGGGCTGGTGGGGCTGCGGCCCGGTGTCGGCGGTCGAACCGTCACCTATGAGCTTTGCGGGAGGTTCTGATGGTTCGCCCGATTTCTCCCCGCCCTTCCCGATCGGACCGAGAGCACCCTTGCCGGCCTCGCCCCCCGCACTGCAGCCCGCGACCCCCACCGCGGCCGCCGCCCCAAGTCCCAGACCCAGCGCACCTCGTCGACTGAATTCGCGCATGTCACCGTCCCCGTCGTCCACGCGAAGATCTCACCCTGTCCATATAAGCGGACAAATGGAGAGAGGCCTTCCCCCAACACGGTGGTTCCCGCGGGCCCGGTATTTATTTCGGCAAAGCCGGGGCGCGCGTGGCGCGAAGACGCCGGCGGGGCCGGAGACCTCCGGCCCCGCCGGCGCGTGAGGCGCGGGGTCGCGATTCCGGCCCCGCCGGCGCGTGAGGCGCGGGGTCCGGGGGCGGAGCCCCCGAACGGCCCGGCGCGCAGCGCCCGGGCACGGGGCCCGGGGCGGAGCCCCGATCAGGCCCCGAAGGCCTTGGCCTTCCCCTTCACCGGCTTCGCACCCGCGAGCAGGTGCGCCGGCACCAGGTCCCGCGCCGGCTCGCTGTAGCCCACCGACACCAGCTGGTCGCCCTGGTACGTGAACGACGTCAGCGAGGCAAGCGTGCACTGCCGGCGCCGCGGGTCGTGCCACAGCCGCCGCTTCTCCGCGAAGCTGCGCACGATCCAGATCGGCAGCTGGTGGCTGACGGCGACCGCCTCGTGCCCGCGCGCCGCGTCCTTGGCCGCGTCCAGCGCGGCCATCATCCGTACCACCTGCTCGATGTACGGCTCGCCCCACGACGGCTTGAACGGGTTCGTCAGGTGCTTCCAGTTCGCCGGCTTGCGCAGCGCCCCGTCACCCACCCCGAACGTCTTGCCCTCGAAGACGTTGCCCGCCTCGATCAGCCGCCCGTCCGTCGCGACGTCCAGCCCGTGGCCCTTGGCGATCGGCTCGGCCGTCTCCTGGGCCCGCTCCAGCGGGGAGGCGACGACGTACGTGATGTCGCGCCCCTCCAGGTGCTCGGCCACCTTGTCGGCCATCCGGCGCCCCAGGTCGGACAGGTGGTAGCCGGCCCGGCGCCCGTAGAGCACGCCGTCGGGGTTGTGCACCTCGCCGTGCCGCATCAGGTGGACGACCGTGATCTCGTCGCCGCTCATGCGCCCGCCTCCGCAGTGGCCTCCGCGGCCGCCCGGGCCGCCGCGGGCAGCGCGGCGGCGATCCGCTCCACGGCCCGCCCGTCGTGCGCGGTCGAGACGAACCACGACTCGAACGCGGACGGCGGCAGGTACACGCCCTGCGCCAGCATCGAGTGGAAGAACGCGGTGAAGCGGAAGGACTCCTGCTTCTTCGCGTCGTCGTAGTTCCGCACCTCGTCCGGGGTGAAGAACACCGAGAACATGTTGGACGCGGTCTGCAGCCGGTGCGCCACGCCCTCCTTCGCCAGCGCCTCCGTGACCAGGCCCTGGATCTCCGTCGAGACGGCGTTCACCTTGTCGTACGCCGCCCCGTCGAGCAGCCGCAGCTGCGCCAGGCCCGCCGCCGTGGCGACCGGGTTACCGGAGAGGGTGCCGGCCTGGTAGACGGGGCCGGCCGGCGCCAGGAACGCCATCACGTCGCGGCGGCCGCCGAAGGCCGCCGCCGGGAAGCCGCCGCCCATGACCTTGCCGAAGGTCATCAGGTCCGGCGTGACGCCGTCCACCCCGTACCAGCCGGCGCGGCTCGTGCGGAAGCCCGTCATGACCTCGTCGGAGATGTACAGCGCACCGTTCTCGCGGCACAGGTCCGCCAGGCCCTGGTTGAAGCCCTCGCCCGGGGTCACGACGCCCATGTTGCCCGGCGCCGCCTCGGTGATCACGCAGGCGATCTCGCCCGGGTGCGCGGCGAAGGCCGCCCGTACCGCGTCCAGGTCGTTGTACGGCAGCACGATCGTGTCGCCCGCCTGCGCACCGGTCACGCCGGGCGTGTCCGGCAGCGCGAAGGTGGCCAGCCCGGAGCCGGCCGCGGCGAGCAGCGCGTCCACGTGCCCGTGGTAGCAGCCGGCGAACTTCACGACCTTGGCCCGGCCCGTGAACCCGCGGGCCAGCCGGATCGCCGACATGGTCGCCTCGGTGCCGGAGGACACCAGGCGCACCTGCTCGACCGGCGCGATCCGCGCCACGATCTCCTCGGCCAGCGCGACCTCGCCCTCACCGGGCGTACCGAAGGAGGTGCCGCGGGCCACCGCCTCCTGCACCGCCGCGATCACCTCGGGGTGGGAGTGTCCGAGGATCATCGGCCCCCAGGAGCACACAAGATCGACATACTCGCGTCCGTCGGCGTCGGTCAGGTACGGACCGGTACCGGACACCATGAACCGGGGCGTACCGCCCACGGCCTTGAAGGCGCGGACGGGAGAGTTCACGCCGCCGGGGGTCACGACTGCCGCCCGGTCGAAAAGAGTCTGCGAAACTGGGGCCTGGTATGGGTAGCTCACATCAGCCATGGTGTCAGAGGCCCGGGCCGTCTCGCGGACAGGTGTGGGCCGGGTGTGTGCGCATCGGGTTTCACCCTCGTGTCGCGGGGGAGGTCACTGCCATGATGATCAGGCCGGTCCGGAGGCATCCGGACGGCCGGTAGAGCGGTCGGGTGGATATATGCAACGCGGTGGTGGACCGGGCGAGGGCATGGACGGCCTCGACCCGCAGCGCGCCCGCGAGGCCCGCGAGGCCCGTGCCCGCCGCGGCAAGCACCGTCGCCACGCCGGCGGCGACCCGGCAGCGGAGCAGCCGGGACCGACCGGGGCACCCCGTCCGGGCGCCTCGGACCCCGCCCGCCCGGCGGGCCCCGGCGCGAGCGGCGGCCCCGGTACGAGCCGGACCGGCACGGCCGGCAGGCCGGGCACCCCGGACCAGTCCCTCACCGCCGGCCCCGGCACGGGTACCGGCCCCGGGCCGGGCACCGACGGCGGCGGCGCCACGGGCTCCGGGACGGGCACCCCCGCCGGCCGGGCCGCGGGCCGCCGCGCCCGCTCCGGCGCCAAGCCGCCGTCCGAGACCACCGAGACCACCGACACCGCCTTCGGGGGCCGCGGCATGGGCGTGACGTACAAGTACTTCGGCGCACCCGACGGGGCGACCGCCGCCCGCGTACCGGTCACCATGCGCCCCGAGGAGCTCGGCGGCGACGAGCTCGGCATGGGCGGCATGTTCACCAAGATCAAGCCGGAGACGGTGGCCGCGATGGTCCTCACCGGCATCGAGGGCATACCGCTGCACAAGGTCCCGCCGCTGGAGCTGGTGGTCCTGCACCCCGACTACGCGGTGGTCAAGCTGCCCATGACCGTGGTCGACCCGCTGCGCGGCATCGGCGAGGAGTCCGTGGGCGCGGCCGCCTTCATCTGGTCCACCGTCCCGGACCGCGGCGGCCCCCGCGACGCCTTCAACGTCTACCAGCTGCTCCACGAGTGGCAGCAGTTCAGCGAACGCCTCCACGAGAACGGCCACCAGCCGTACTGCCTGGTCTGGCCCTGAGCGACCACGCCCCCGGTCACCCGCCGACGCGGCGGATCCGCGCCCCGAAGCCCTGACCCCGGCACGGCGAACCGCCCCGGGACCGCACCGGGACCGCACCGGGCCGGACCCGCCCACGCACCCGCCGCCGCCCCCTCGCCCGCCCACCCCCTTTCGGCCATACTCGCCGCATGCACGCCGATGACGCCGCCCGCACCCCCGCCGGCTCCCCCACCGGCGCCCCCGCGCCCGAGGCGCCCCGCACCCGGCCGCCCCTCCCCGTCACCCTCCGCGAGCTGCGCGACTCCGACCTGCCCACCCTCTACGAGGACCACCTCGACCCCGAGTCGAACCGGATGGCCGCCTTCACCCCCGCCGAGCCGGCGGACTGGGAGACGTACCGGGCGCGCTGGGCACGCCTGAGCGCCGATCCGGCCGTCGTGATGCGCGTCATCGCCGGCCCGGACGGCGAGCCGGTCGGGCAGGCAGCGGTGTTCGGCCCGCCGGAGGAGCGCTCGGTCACCTACCGCGTGCGGCGCGCCCACTGGGGGCGCGGCGTGGCCACCGCCGCCCTGCGCCAGCTGCTGGACCTCGTCCCCGAGCGCCCCCTGCACGCCCGGGCCGCCTGCGACAACGCGGCTTCGCTGCGGGTGCTCCGCAGGTGCGGGTTCGTGGTGACCGGCACCGAGACGAACCACGCCCCCGCCCGGGGCGCGGAGATCGACGAGCACCTCCTCCTACTGGAGGCGTGACGGCCGCTCAACTCCAGTACGGGTCGCGGCCGGTGGCGGCGAGCAGCTCCTCGAACGGCGAGGGGTCGGCCGCCGTGTGCACCGGCTCGTCGAACATGCCCGCGTCGCGCGCGGCCGGGGCGAGCTCGTCGATGACCGCCGCCAGGGTCGCCACCCCGGCCGGGTCGGGGACGTACTCCTGCCCGGTGGCCCGGGCGAGGTCCCAGGCGTGCACCGTCAGGTCGAGCAACGCCATGCAGCCGACCGTGCGGGCGGGCTGGTGCATGGCTCCCGTGGTGCCCTCCTCGGCCCCGGGCGCACCCCAGGCCGACACCAGCCGGTCCACTTCGTCGGCGAACCGCTCGCGCCAGTCGCTCGTACCGAGGTAGTCGGGCTTCTCGGCGAACGCGCTGGGCTTCTTCCCGCCCAGCCTCGTGAAGTTGACGACCACGTCGAAGAAGTGGTCGAGCAGCTCCCGCACGCTGTAGCCGGAGCAGGGCGTCGGCCCGCCGAGCTGCCGCTCGTCCACGCCGCGCACGACCGGCACGGCCCGCGCGGCCGCCGCCGCGAGCAGGGAACTGATGCTGTGCTGCTTGTCGTCCATGCCGGAACCGTAGGCTCCGTCCGCCTCGCCGGTGCGCCGGACACGTACCCGCTCCACTGTCGGCGGCGGGCCGTACGGTGGTCCCATGGGGATCTCCGTACGTCTGGAAGCCTGGGGCGAGGAAGACTTCTGGCTGCTGCTGCGCAAGAACGAACCGGCCATGACCGCGTACCTCGGCGGCCCCGAGTCGGACGCGAAGCTCGCCGACCGGCACCGCCGCTACCTGGCCCTGAGCGCGGGCGATCCGACGGCCGGCCGCATGTTCCGGGTACGGGCGACCGGCCTCGACCCGGCGGGCGCGGTCACCGTCGGCACCATCGGCTTCTGGGGCCGCACCTGGCGGGGCGAGGAGGTGTACGAGACCGGCTGGGGCGTCCTCCCCGAGCACCAGGGCCACGGCCTGGCCGCCCTGGCGGCCCGCGCCCTGATCACCCACCTCCGTACGCCGGCCGCGCCCGGACCGGACGCCCCCGGCACCGAACCGTCCGCCGGGGCCGCCCCCGGCACCGCGGCCGCCCGAATGCGCCGCCACCTGCACGCCTATCCGTCCACGGACCACCACGCCTCCAACGCGGTCTGCCGCAGGGCCGGGTTCACCCTCCTCGGCCAGGCCGAGTTCGAGTACCCCCCGGGCCACTGGCACACGAGCAACGACTGGTGCGTCGACCTCGCCGCCACCCCACCGGGCCCCTGACACGGCCCGGGACCCACCGCACCGAGGGCCCGCTCCGCACACCGTCCGGCACCCCCCCACCCGGCGATCGGCCCCGCACCCCGGTCCGGGGCCCGAACCGAACCCGCCGGGCCGGCCGCCCCCTCCCCCGAACCGTCACCGGAGCGCCCGCCCCCCGTCCGGGCGCCCCGGCCGACACGACACCGGGGGAACACCCTCGGAGGACCGCTCAGGCGACCAGCACCACCCGCCCCCGGACCCCGCCCTTGCCCTGGACCGCGTGCGCCTCGGCCGCGTCGGCCAGCGCGTGCACGGATCCGACCCGGAGCGTCAACCCGCCCGCGTCGACGAGGGCGACCAGCTGCGCGAGGTGCGCCCCGTCGGCCGCCACCTCCTGGGCCCCTACACGGACACCGCGCACGGGCGCGGGCTCGGCGCCGGGGTGGACGCCCACGTACGCGCCCCCGTCCCGCACCCACTCCAGCGCCGGCTCCCCCAGCACCGCGAAGTCCAGCACCCCGTCCACCGAGCCGGGCTCCACCGCCCCGCCCCGCGGTACGAAGCGGGCCGCGCCGAGCGACCGTACGAGCTCCTCGTCCGCCTCCCCCGCCAGGGCCGTCACGACCAGGCCCGCTCGCGCGGCCAGTTGCACCGCGAGCCCGCCCACCACACCGGCGGCGCCGGTGATCAGCACCGAGTCGCCGGCCCGCAGCCCGGACTGGGCCAGCGACCGCGCCGCGGTGAGCCCGCTCAGCGGCAGCACGGCGGCGTGCGCGTCGTCCACGGTGACCGGCGCAGCAGCCAGCGCACCCACGTCGAGGACGACGAACTCGGCGTGCGTGCCGAGCGCCTTGACCGCCCCGTAGTGCAGCCCGACCACCCGGTCCCCCACCGCCCACCGGGCCGCCCCCGCACCCCCGTCGGCCACGACGTCCCCGGCCCCGACCCCCGGTCCGAGCGCGTCGATCTCCCCGGCCACGTCCCAGCCGAACCCGATCCGCTCCCCGCCCCCGCCGAAGACACCGGCCCGTACCGCCGCGTCGACCGGGTTCAGCGCGGCCGCCCGCACCCGAACCCGCACCTGGCCCGGACCCGGCTCCGGAACCGCCGTCTCGACGACCTCCAGCACCTCGGGACCGCCGAACCCGTTCGCGATGACCGCTCGCATTTCCCGTACCTCCGTCAGGTCGACTCTCGTAGCCTGGGGGCGCTCCCCCCGATGCGCACTAACCTACGGAGGGCGCTTTCCTTTCGTAAGTACGCACTTCAAAGTGCGTACCCCACCCCGGGGTACCCGGGAACCGGGAGGCGATCAGTCATGACCACGCAGAGCGCCACCGCCCGCCGCACCGCGGCCAAGGACGCCTTCGACGCGTTCCTGCGGGACTGCCCCACCAGCCAGGTCCTGGCCCGCATCAGCGACAAGTGGGCCGGGCTCATCCTCAGCGCACTCGCCCCCGGCCCCCAGCGCTACAGCGACCTGGGCCGGGCCATCGCGGGCGTGAGCCAGAAGATGCTCACCCAGACCCTGCGCTCACTGGAACGCGACGGACTCGTCGAACGGACCGTCACCCCCGGCGTCCCGCCGCGCGTGGACTACGAGTTGACCGACCTCGGCCACAGCCTCACCCTGCTGTTCGGCTCCGTGAAGGAGTGGTCGGAGAGCCACATCGGCCAGATGACCGCCGCCCGCGAGGCCTACGACCGCGCCCACACCGACTGAGACGCTCCCCACGCCGCCGACGGCCCCGGCAGGCGGTGCCGGGACCCACCCCCGAAGCGAGCCCACCCTGCCCCCGGCCCCCAAAACCCCTCGGCTCTCCGACCCGCCCAGTGGCATGCTGGCCCCGTGAACGGACCGGAGATCGCCCTGACCCTCGCCCCCGAGCTGTACCTCTTCGCGGCGCCCGACCGCCGCGCCGCCCGGGTGCGCACGGTCACCGACGGCTCGTCCAGCCTGGGCCACGTCGTCGAATCGGCCGGCGTCCCGCTCACCGAGGTCGGCCGGCTCCTCGTCGACGGCCACGAGGTCCCCGCCTCCCACGTCCCGCGCGCCGGCGAGTCCGTCGAGGTCGAAGGCGTCGTACGCCCCCAGCGCGTGCCCGGTGCCCCGCTCCGCTTCCTCCTCGACGTCCATCTCGGCACGCTGGCCCGCCGACTGCGCCTGCTCGGCGTCGACGCGGCGTACGAGAACGAGGACATCGGCGACGCGGCCCTCGCCGCCCGCTCCGCCGCCGAGCGCCGCGTCCTGCTCTCACGCGACCGCGGACTGCTGCGGCGCCGCGAGATCTGGGCGGGCGCGTACATCTACAGCGACCGTCCGGACGAGCAACTGCGCGACGTCCTCGGCCGCTTCGCGCCCGAGCTCGCGCCCTGGACCCGCTGCACGGCCTGCAACGGCACGCTGCGGCCGGCCGCGAAGGACGCCGTCGTCGACCGCGTCGAGCACGGCACGCAGCGGACGTACGACGTCTTCGCCCAGTGCGCCGACTGCGAGCGCGTGTACTGGCGCGGCGCCCACCACGCGAGCCTGGAGCGGATCGTCACCGACGCCCTGGACGAGTTCGGCAACGCGGCCTGACCGCAGCGCGCCCGGCCCGCACACCACGCACGTCCCGCACCCGAGCGCCCCCGAGCCGGCGGCCCGTGGCCCAGCCCACCCCAACCCCTGCCCACCCATCCTGCCCCTCAAAAGGCGTACGTATCACCGGTGTCCAGCGCCAGCACGGCGTGCTCGTTGTTCTCCAGCTCCGTGTCCGTCGCCCCGCCGTTCCACCAGGTGTCGATCCGCAGGACCGCCTCGGCCGGCCGCTCCTTCAGCAGGAGCACCAGACCGATGTGCCGGCCGCTGCCCTGCACCGGCAGCGCGCCCGTCTCGCAGACCACCACCCGCGCCTCGACCCGGGCGCACCCCTCCGCCAGGCGCTGCCGCTCCGCCAGGTCCACCGACAGGCGCAGCCGCACCGTAGCGTTCGGGAGCGGCGCCGGACCGTGGTTCTCGGGCACCAGCCAGATGCCCAGCCGACCCGCGGCCAGCGACACCTGCCCGTGGTACGCCACGTCCGCCTCGGGCATCACGGGCTCGCCGCCGCTGCCCGCACGCGGGATCGCGACGGCCGTACCGGCCGTGCACACCCCCGCCACGACCGCGGACAACGCCGCGGCCACCACCACACCTCGCGCGGCACGCCCTACCGACCCGGCACGCGCGGTACGCCCAGTACGCATGCCCCGCACGATAGGCAAACCGAAGAACCACTCATCGGATTACCACTCCTTCGTGGACGCGCCGCTCCCCCATCCGCCACGACCGCGACCACCCCACCCATCACCCCGCCCACCACCCGCACCCACCACAACCGCACCCACCACCCACCACCCACGACCCACCACCCACACGCACCCACCCCGTCGGCCCCGCCCCGCTGGCAAGCTGGCGCCCATGCTGATCGCCCGCTCCGCCGCCCTCTTCCTCCTCGCCGCCGTCCTCGAGATCGGCGGCGCCTGGCTCGTCTGGCAAGGCGTGCGCGAGCACAAGGGCTGGCTCTGGATCGGCTCCGGCGTCGTCGCCCTCGGCCTCTACGGCTTCGTCGCCACCCTCCAGCCCGCCGGCGACTTCGGCCGCGTCCTCGCCGCGTACGGCGGCGTCTTCGTCGCCGGCTCGCTCGCCTGGGGCGCGGTCGCCGACGGCTACCGCCCCGACCGCTGGGACATCACGGGCGCCCTGGTCTGCCTGGCCGGAATGGCAGTGATCATGTACGCACCCCGCGGCCGCTGAACACCCACCCACTCCACACCCGCCGCACCCACCCAGCCACCCGGCAAGCCACCGGGCCCACCCCCGCCC
>NZ_JOGB01000081.1 GCF_000719335.1 Streptomyces sp. NRRL S-87 | reverse complement strand
TCGTCGCGTGGGCCTCACCCAGCGCGCCACCGAAGATCCGGAAGTCGTGCGCGTACACGAAGACCGTGCGGCCCTCGACCGTGCCCCAACCGGTGATGACACCGTCGGTGTACGGCCGCCTGTCCTCCAGCCCGAAACCGGTCGCCCGGTGCCGGCGCAGCTGCTCCACCTCACTGAACGACCCCGGGTCGAGCAGCAGCTCGATGCGCTCGCGCGCGGTCAGCTTGCCCTTGGCGTGCTGCGCCTCGGTGGCCCTCTCGCTCGGGCCGCTGACCGCCTGCGCACGGACCGCGTGCAGCTCGGCCACACGCCCGTGAGCGTCCGCCGCCTCCACAGAGGCCCGAGGAATGTCATTCGTTATCGTCACGACACGTCCCTCCCTCTCAAGGTGCGGCCCGATCGACAACCCACCCTAACAAACCGCACATGCGGTTTACGTGGTGCGGCTTGGCGCGCACACGAATCAGCCATCAGGTGAACCAGGCGCGTTCTAACGCCAGCTGTACGGAGAGCGGTAGCCCGCACTGGGCCGCTCGGGCCGCCACAGCGGAGCGTCGGGCGACTCGTCGTCGCCGGCTTCCCCGTCCCGCCCGGCCAGCAGGGAGCACAACACGACGGTGACCGCCGCCAGTTCCTCGTCGCTGGCGCTCCCGCGCTCCACTCGGAACGTGGGCCCCGCGGTGTCGATTTCAACCATTCGCCCCTCCTCCGGCCTGGTCCCCCACCGTCCGCCACGCACCTCAAGGACCGCTGTTGCCCCGCTTGAGATCTGGCTGGATCTGCCGCCCGGCCCCCCGCATCCACCCACCCCCTCCGACCTGGGACAAGGCCGCACGGGCGAGGAGGGTCGCCGGGCCGGAATCAGGGAGTCCGCAAGTTCCCCAGGAGGAGGTTCTGGTTCCGGTGGAGGTTAAACCGGTTGGTATGTATGTTTTGGCCGCCGGGCCACCCCGTCGGAATTGTTCCGTTCCATCTCGCTACAGCGACCCAGAGGAAGCCAATGACTGCGAGCACGTTCGGCGTCGTACGCACCACAGACCTCCGGCACCTCAACCTGACCACGACCGTTCCCAAGGAATTCGTGCATCGGGCCTCGGTCGCCGAAGTCATGCTCACCGACTGGCGGCGCGAGGACGACACCCATATCGCCCTCACCGCCCAGTGGCCCCGCAGCCACAGCTTCTTCACCCCGGTGGAGGACAGCCGGCACGACCCGCTGATGGTGGCGGAAACCATCCGCCAGGCCGGCACCCTCGTCGCCCACGTCGAATTCGGGGTCCCGCTCGACCGCCAGTTCCTCGTGCACGACATCCGTGTCGCCGTGCACCCCGAGCACCTGGCCGTCGGCCACTCCCCCGCCTCGGTCGACATCGCCCTCACCTGCACGACGGTCAAGCGCCACCGCGGCGCGCTGGCCAGTCTGCGGGTCGAGACCGTGATCCGGCGCGACGGGCACGTCGTGGCCACCGGCGGAGGCTCGTTCAGCTGCCTCACCAGGCCCGTCTACGAGCGGATACGCGCGTCCCGGCCGCTCAGCGACGCGGCCGGCCAACCCGCCCTCATCGCCCCGGCCGCTCCCCAGAGCGTGGGCCGGATGTCCCCCAAGGACGTCGTGCTCTCGCCCGTCGGGGAGCGCGACACCTGGCAGCTGCGTGTGGACACCCGCCACCCGGTGCTCTTCGACCACCCGGTCGACCACGTGCCGGGCATGCTCCTGATGGAGGCCGCCCGCCAGGCCGCGGCCGGCGCGCTCGGCCGGTCCTCCCTCATGCCGCTGTCGATCTCCGGGCAGTTCCACCGGTACGTCGAACTGAACAGCCCCTGCCAGGTGACCGCCTGCCGCCTGCCGCAGCAGACCCGCGGGGCCGACCCCAAGGTCCTGGTCACGTGCCACCAGGAGGGCAGACTCTCCTTCACCGGGAACGTGACGGCGCGCGCGTACCGTGACTGAGCCGGTCTGTCCCGCTCCGCCCGCGGGCGGAGCGGGACGGATCCCACCCAAGATCACCGAAATCCCCTTTGAACGGATGAAGGGCCGAACCCTTCCCATATTTCCGAGGGCTGTGCGAGGTCGTCCGCCACTGTAAGATACAGACTGGACGGTTTCTTAATGACACTGTCCACTTCGGACACACGCACACCCGACGGAGGGGAGGAGAGACACCATGGCCGAGCAAGTCCGGGCCATCCGTACCCGGCGCGCCATCCTCACGGCGGCCGCCAAGGTCTTCGAAGAACGCGGCTACCGGGCCGCGACGATCGCCGAGATCCTCGCCACCGCCGGCGTGACCAAAGGCGCCCTGTACTTCCACTTCCAGTCCAAGGAGGACCTGGCCCAAGGAGTACTCGCCGAGCAGGACCAGCGCCTCCTGGTGCCCGAGCGCCAGTCGAAGGTACAGGAGATGGTCGACATCGTGATGCTGCACGCCTACCGGCTGCAGACCGACCCCCTCGTACGCGCGGGCGTCCGGCTCTCCATGGACCAGCAGCCCGGCCTCGACCGCAGCGGCCCCTTCCTGCGCTGGGGCGAGGTCGGCCACACCCTGCTCACCCAGGCCCAGTCCCAGGGCGAACTGCTGCCCCACGTCGTACCCGCCGAGACGTCGGACGTCGTCGTCGGCGCCTTCGCCGGCATCCAGTCCATGTCCCAGGCCATCAACGACTACCAGGACCTGACCCGCCGGGTCGCCGCCCTCCTGCGGCACCTGCTGCCGAGCATCGTCGTCCCGTCGGTCCTGGCCTCGCTGGACCTCACGGAGTCCCGCGGCTCCGCGGTCTTCGCCGAGGCCGCCGCCCATCTGCCCGACAGCGAAGCGGTAGCCCTCACGTAACCCCGGCCCCGGCGGGGTTACGACCGGGCGGGGCCGCGGCGGACTCCCGGCCCCCGTCCCCGCAGGGCCGGAGCTCCGGACCGCCCCGGTCGCACCGACCACCGCACGGGTGCGCGGGGCCCGGAGCACCCGACCGCCCACGAAGCCCGGCGCCTACCGCCCGCCGGAACCCCGCTCCCCGAAGTACGCCGACAGCGCCCCCGCCAGCGGGTCCGGCACCGGATCGGCGCCCCGGCCGGCCGCGCCGCCGCCGGCCCACGCCACGTACCCGTCCGGGCGCACCAGCACGGCCCCGTACGGCACCTCGGCCGACGCCTCCGCGTGCACCACCCGTACCGTGCCGGCCCACGGCCGCGCCTGCTCCTCGTAGTCCGTCCCGGACGCCGGACCCCCCGCACCCGAGAACACCAGCAACAGCGGCCGTCCCTGCGCCAGCAGCCCGATCAGGTCGGCCGGACCCGAGCCGGTCCGCAGCACCACGTTCGGCAGAAACGTTCCTTCCAAGGCGGCCGACCCCGTGCCCCGCCGCTCGTACACCGTGTCCTGCGCACTGACCATGTCCGCCAGCGGGCCGCCCTCCCCCTGGGCCGCCAGCACCGCGCCGAGCACCCGCGTCACCGCGTCCGCCTCCGGTGCCGCCCTCATCAGCCCCAACTGGGCCCGCGTGTTGTCGACCACCCGCAGCGCCGCGGGCCGGCGCTCCCCGTCGTAGGAGTCGAGCAGCCCGGGCCCCGCCTCACCGCGCACCGTCAGCGCCAGCTTCCAGCCCAGGTTGACGGCGTCGAGCACACCGGTGCTCAGACCCTGTCCGCCGATCGGGAAGTGCACGTGCGCCGCGTCCCCCGCGAGCAGGAACCGCCCCGAGCGGAACGTCCGGGCCACCCGCGTGAAGTCGCTGAACCGCGTGAGCCAGCGCGGCTCCGCCAGCCGGACCTCGCGCCCGACGATCCGGGACACCGTGCCCTGGAGCTCGTCCAGGGTCGGCTCCCGATGGCGGTCGGCGGGCGGGCCGGTGAGGTCGAGGGCACGCACGTGCACCGCGCCGCCCGCGGCGGGCTTGGCCACGATCCAGCCGCGCGGCGTACGGTGCCAGCCCGGCCGGACCGCTTCCGGACCGAGGACCCTGACCCGGCCAGCGATCGCGGACACCGTCGCGGGGTACGCGTCGGACGCGATGCCCGCCGTCTCGCGGACGAGGCTGCGGGCCCCGTCCGCGCCCACCACGAACCGCGCGGTGCAGCGCACCGGACCCGACGGCCCGACGGCCGTGACGACCACCGTGTCCGGCCCCTCGTCGAGGCCCGTCACCCGGTGGCCGCGCAGCACCCGCACCCCGGCCTCCAGGGCCTGCCGCTCGAAGTGCCGCTCCATGTCGGCCTGGGGGCATTTCAGGATCGGGACGGGCTCGGTCGCCGGCGCCGTGACCACGAGCCCCGGCATACCGGCGAAGTGGAACGGCGCCGCACCTGCCGAAACCGGGCCCGGATCCTGCGAAGCCCGCTCGGGGGCCGGAACCGACCCCTCGCCGCCACCCGCCCCGGGCAGGCGCCCCCGCCTCGCCAGGCACTGCACCGCCCGGGCGTGCAGGGTGGTCGCCTTGGGCCGCTCCGAGACCGCGCCCTGCGCCTCGAGGACCACCGTGTCGACCCCGTACGCGGCGAGTTCCGTCGCGATCAGGAGACCCACGGGCCCCCCACCGACCACCACCACTTCCGCGCGCATCGCGCCCCCTCCCCCCAGACCCCACCGCCCCCTGCGGTCCCGCCCCCCGACGGCCCCCGCCACGCCTGACAGCGCTCGGCGGCACACCGCGGAGCCGAAAATATACCGGGTGCCCTGTTCTTTTTCAGGTGGGAGGAAGAGGCAGGTCGTGGCCGGCCCTGTGCGGGGGCGCGGGGAGCGCGGAGACGGGCGCGGCACATCGCACGGTCCGCCCGGGGCGACCGGGGCGGGCCCCGGACCTCACCGAACGGCCGGGACCGGCACCTTCACAGCAGAGAGCCCCTAGGCGGGCAGCTGCCGGGCCACCGCCGACCGCAGCGGCCCGCCCTCGGAGCGCTCCGTCTTGCGGCCCTTGTGCCCGGGCGCCAGGGTCCGCGTGTCCACGGCCTCCGCCGGAGCCCCCGTGGAGTACAGTCCGTCCGGCTCGGTGTCCCGGTCGTGCGGCAGCAGCCAGAACACCCGCCGCCGGAAGGTCCCGGACGAGCGGGACGGCTTGGCACCCGGCCCGAGCTGCGCGTAGCCGACCATCCGGCCGTCCCGGTGGTACGCGGGTTTGCCCCGCCGGGTCGGCAGCCGGTCCAGGCTCTGCCGGACGTAGTCGAGCCGGCTGATGTCCTCGAGCCAGACGAGGGCGGTCTCGTGGATGATCTCGTCCTCGCCGATGAGGGCGCTCATGCTGTCTCCTCGTGCGCGAGCAGGCCGATGCCCGGGTAGTACTTGCGCTGGTTGGACAGGATCATCTCCTTGGGAGACTCCAGTCCCACCACCTCGCGGACACGTGCCGCGAAGGCCCGGGAGGAAATCGCCGGGGCGCCCTCATTCTGGCACCAGCTCCGGTAGGCCGCGTAGAGCTGGGCCTGCTCCGCCCGTAGATCCGGCTCGATCCGGCACGACTCCCCGAGGAAGCGGCCGGTGTGGTCCTCCGTCTCGGCGTACGCCGTCGTGGCGATCCGCACGCGCTCGGGCCCGCTGAGGTCCTTGTCGCCGCCCAGGTAGCGGCGCGCCCCCTCGATCAGCCAGTTCAGGATGCCCGGACCCTCCTCGGTGACGAGGATGTCGGCCAGGTTGTCGATCTTACGGTCGTCGGAGACGACCCGTTCGAACGGGATCAGGCGCATGCGCCGCCAGAACGCGAAGCCGCCGGTACCCACCTCGGGCCGGTGGTTGCCGAGCAGCCAGAGCTTGTGCGTGGGCTCGAAGCTGAAGAAGTCCTGGCGCATCCGCCGGGCCTTGATCCGGTCACCGCCCGTGAGCAGCTTGACCCGCGCCTCGTCGAAGCGGTCGCCCGGCTTGACCTCGGAGCACACGATGACCCGGCGGCCGTGCAGCTCGGCGAGGTCGGTCGGGTGGCCCTCGTACGGCCGCGCCATCAGGAAGCCCGGCGGCGCGGCGTCCGCGTAGTCGCCGAGCAGCTTGATCAGTACGTCCAGCAGCACGGACTTGCCGTTCTTGCCGGAACCGAACAGGAAGGGCATGACCTGCGCGCCGACGTCACCGGTGACCGAGTAGCCGAGGAGCAGCTGCAGGAACCCGACCATCTCGGTGCCTTCGGGGTCGTCCCCGAAGGTGTCGGTCAGGAACCGGTTCCAGCGCGGGGTCGGCATCGGCTGCGGCGGGGCCGTGGTGGAGCGCGAGTGGAAGTCCTTGGTGGGCTCGGGGGGCCTGATCCGCCCGGTGCGGAGGTCGACGATCCCGGCCGGCGTGCACAGGGCGTACGGGTCGGCGTCCAGGCGTGCGGCGTTCAGCACCATGCCCGGGGCCGACTTGGCCTGGACGAGCATGGCGTTGATGCCGCTGGTGCTCAGCGCCCGGCGGCGGTGCTGCTGGAGGGACGCCGGCGTGTGGAGGCCGCGCGGGTCCTGGGTGGCGATGGACTCCGCCAGGTCGCCGGCGGCCCACAGGATGGTGTCGTCCTCGTCGATCTGCCAGCGGGTGGAGTCCCAGCGGTACCAGCCCAGGCCCGGCACGTGCCGGTAGTCGTTGGCGTAGAGCTTGACGAACAGCTTGGCGTTGCCCCGGTCGGTCAGCGTGTCGGGCAGGAGCCCGTCCGCCGTCACCTCCCCGGCCCCCCGAGGCCCTGTGTGCCCTTCTGCGGCCCTCGCGGGCCGCACCGCGACCGAAACCGCACCGGAGCCCCCCGCGGTGCCCTGAGCGGGCACAGCGGCCGTCTGGGCCAGGATCTGGGCGGCCACGGCCTGCGGGTCGAAGTCGACGAGCACCTCCTGAACGGCTCCGCCCCCTGCCGGGGCACCGTCCGACACCTCGTCCGGGAAGCCCACGGATGCCTCCTCGCCGCACGTCACGGTCGCCCCCTCCTCGAAGGACCGCGACGTCCCGTCGCCGAACGGCAGCATGCCCGTGGCCGGGCCGTCGCCGGGCAGCTCGTCCTCGTCGAGCGTGCCGCCGCCCAGCACGTCCCCGGCCCCGGACGGCGCGTCGCCGTAGGAGCCGCCGGGGGCGCCGTCGAGGGGCGCGTGGCCGGACGTCCGAGCGGCTCCGGGACGGGAGCCCGCACCGAAAACGTGGTCGGTGGACCCGTCAGCGCCCCCCTCCACGGAGGGATGGTCCATGGGCCCTTCGAAGGCCTCGTCGAAGGGCTCGTCCAGGACGCCGTCCCCGGGCCGGTAGGCGGGCGTGCCCGCGGACGTGCCCAGCGACCTGTCCGCCGGCCTCTCCGACCGGTCCGGAGACCTGTCGAGGGCAGCACCGAAGAGCCGGTCGTAGGAGTCGTCCAGCCGCGCCTCCGCGAGGCGCTTGTGGCGGTCCGTGGTCACGGGCGGCCCCCCGGGGTCAGCGGGCGGTGGGAGCCCGCGCTCAGCCCGCTGCGGATGATCGCGCCGCAGCGCCGTTCCTGACCGGGTCTGGCGTGTTCCGCCACGTCCCTCAGGGCGCGCTCCGCCTCGGAGGGGTGCAGCAGCCCGGCGGCGACCAGCCCGCCCGCGGTGTAGGCGGCCCGGTTGAGCTTCTCGGAGAACGCCGCGCCCTCGGGCACGGCGGCGCAGGCCGCCACCTCGGCCAGCACGGCGCCCAGGACCCGGCCCGCCATGCCGCGCCCGCCGCCGCCCGCGGCCACGACGGCCTGCTGGGCCCGCGGCGGGACGGGGCGCGGTGCGGGGACGTGCGCGGGCGGGAGGTGCCCGGTGCGCTCCAGTTCCCTGGCGAGCCACGGGGGCAGGGGCGCCGGCTCCCTGACGGGTCCCACCGGCTCGTACACCCCGGCGTCGGTCACGGTGCCCGGGGCGATGATGTAGCCGCCGTGGGCCCGTACGTCGACCTGCCAGGCGAGCGCGCGCGCGGAGCCGGAGGACCCCGCCGAGCACTGCCAGCGGTGACCGGGATTCGCCCGGTACCAGACGTGCAGGCCGTTGGATGGCGTGCGGACGCGCAGCGTGGTGGTGTCCTCGGCCGGGGACGTCTCGCCCCGCAGCGCGGCCAGCACGCCGAGCGTGTGGAACCCGTTGGCCAGGCCCTGCAGGTCGACGCTGTCGGCCACGGGGATGCCCGGCAGCAGGCGGTCCCGGCTGGGCAGCGGTTGCTCGTGGGCGTCGATGTCGATCACGACGAGGCCGGCCGGCCCGCAGGAGATCCCGACCCCGAGCCCGGGGTGGGCGCCCCACCACTGCTCGATGCGGGCGAAGTCCAGGGTGGCCGCGTGGAACCCGTGGCACCAGCGACCGGCCCGCAGGCAGGCGCAGTCCTTGGAGGTGTGCCTGGGAGCCCGACAGGCCTCGCAGTTCCCGGCGGGCGTCTTGCGGCCCGGCGAGAGCGGGTGCACGGGCCAGCCCTTGCTGGCGCACCATCGAGCCGTGGCCAGAGCCTGCCCAGGAGTGCGGGCGGCCGGGCGCGCCTGGTCACGACAAGACCCGGAACCCGGGATTCCAGTCGGGGGGTGCGCTGAGTCGCTGCGCGAATCCCGCAGCTCAGAAGCCATGCCCATCCCCCGTCAGCGACCCAAGCGACTCAACGACGGACATACCTTAGCGAAGGTCATCTGAGGAAGAGAGCATCTGCAGCCACCAGAGACACAAGGGTCACGCAGCGACTCAGCGACTGAAGGCACCCGCACCCAGCGACTGAAGCTCCTTCAGTCGCTCCCACAGTAGCTGTAAAAAACAGCAGGTCAGACCGGTTTTCGTAACCCAAACAGCGACTGAAGCGACTCAGCGACTGAATATATGACGCACGCAGGCGCACGCGCACACACGTGCGTTGCACTCCATATACCCGGACCTTGAGTCGCTTCGGTCGCTATTTACCCGCCACACCCCGTCTGACCTGGGCTTTCTCTGAGCGACTCACAGCGACTGAACCCCGCTTCAGTCGCTCTTCTTCAGTCGCTGAGCCCCTTCCCGGCCCCCAGGACCGCCCGAACGGCGCCTCTGACCTGCAGCGACCGAAGCCCCTTCGGTCGCTGGCAGCGACTCAAGCGACTCCGCAGCGCGTGTCGAGCCCGCCCCGAGCGGTTGTACGAAAACCCGCAGTCTCGGTCGCTTCGGTCGCTGCTTCCGCCCCGTCGCAGGTCAGAGCTCTACGGAGGGCGTTCCCTTCAGTCGCTCCGGGTCCTGACGACGCCCTTGCCCGTGCCCCGCCCGGCCCTGGGATCGAGCACACGAGCGACCGCGACGACGTCCATCCCCCCATGAGCGGGCTCCTGTACGAAGAACAGGTGTACGCCTTCCCGTATCTATGTACGCCGTACTGAGGTGCGACGTACTCAGGTGCGTCGAACGATGTCCGAGTACGGCGAACGATTGGCCGAAAAACGACCGGCCGCCGCCTCGCGGGAGAGCAGAGCGGCGGCCGGGACGCATCCGCGACGATCCCCCTGCGGTGGGCCGGGTCGAGGCGGCCCAGCCCGCCGGGCCAACACCTCGCGCGGCGGCTGACGCGCCCTCACCCGCCCTCCAGGCCAGGCGTCAACGCCGCCAGCACCTCTCAAACCATCCCAAAACGCCAGACTCCTCAAGCGTTTTGTTAGCAAGATTGCGTGTCACGTCCCTCAACTCCCCGGGACGTTAGTAAAGTCCCTCTCATGACTTCGCCCGCCTCCCCGAGCGACCGTGACAAGGTCGTCTCGAAGCTGCCGCCCTGGCTCCGTCAGGAGTTGAAGATCCGTACCGCCCAACTCCGCATCGACATCCAGGATGCGGTGCACCAGGGCATCGCGGACTGGAGCGCCCTCGCCTCCGCCCCCTCCCCCGTCGACACCTCCGGCGCGGAGTCCTTCTCCACCTGGCTGCCCGCCGGTCAGTGGGAGGCCTTCCGGGCCGATGCCAAGGACCGCGGAGTCTCCCTCATCCAAGGCCTCGCCCAGTCCGTCCGGCTGTGGCTCGAGAAGAACCCGGCGCCCACCGTCCAGCGGCCGTCCGTGGTCCGCCGCATCGTCGTGTGCAACCAGAAGGGCGGCGTCGGCAAGACCGCCATCACCGCCGGCACCGGAGAAGCCCTGGCCGAGGACTCCAACTCCCTGTACCCGGTCCGCATCGCCCGCCAGCTGGCCCGGCTCGCCGACGACGACCCGGCCCTGGACCGCGAGGACCTCCCGGGCTTGGGACTGCGGGTCCTGCTGGTCGACTTCGACCCCCAGGGCCACCTCACGAAGCAGCTGGGCCAGCAGCCCATGCCCATCGGCGGCGACAGCCTCACCTGCCACATGGCGGGCGAGGGCAAGGGCCCCCTCCAGGACATCGTCGTACCGATCCCCGACGGGCGCTTCGGCGACCGCCTCCACCTCCTGCCGTCCTGCACGGACGCCTTCCTGCTGGACGTGCGGCTCTCCACCGTCCGGGCCCGGGAGGCCGCCCTGGAACGGGCCCTCTCCCCGCTGGAGTCGGAGTACGACGTCATCCTCGTCGACTGCCCGCCGAGCCTGGGCCTGAGCATGGACGCGGCCATCTACTACGGCCGCCGCCGCCCGGGCGAGGAGCCCGGCGCCTCCGGCGCCCTGATCGTGGTCCAGGCCGAGGACTCCTCCGCCGACGCCTACGACCTGCTCACCTCGCAGATCAACGACCTGCGCGACGACCTCGCGCTCGACATCGACTACCTCGGGCTCGTGGTCAACCTCTACGACGGCCGCCGCGGCTACATCGCGACGTCCTCCCTCCAGGCCTGGATGGACATAAAGGATCCGCGGGTCGTGGCGATCGTCCCCGACCTCAAGGAGCAGCGGGAAGCGGTCCGCCTCAAGCAGCCCCTCTTCGTGTACGCACCCAAGGGAGACCAGGCCGTCGTCCTGCGCGCTCTCGCCCGGGAGATCTCATGAGCAAGGCAGACAAGCTCGGCGTCTCGGCCTCCTTCGCCCGCGCGCAGCCCGTGACCGTCAGTTCCCGCCGCGCGGCCATCGCCGAGGCCACCGGAGCGCCGACCTCGGGTGTCATCCCGCCCTCCGAGGTGCCCATCGAAGCCCTCACCCACAACCCCTTCAACCTCCGCGAAGAACTCACGGAGCTCGACGAGCTGGCCGAGTCGCTGCGGGTACGGGGCCAGCTGCAGCCCCTCGCGGTCGCCACGCGCATGGCCTTCATGGAGGCCCACCCGGGCCAGATCGACGGGCTGGGCCGTGCCCCCTTCGTGGTCATCGACGGCAACCGCCGCCTCGCCGCAGGCCGCCTCGCCGGGCTGACGACGATGCACATCCACGTCAACGACGCCCTGTCCGCGAGCGCCGCCGACATCCTCGAGTCCGCACTGATCGCCAACATCCACCGGGCCGACGTCGCTCCGATGGACCAGGCCCGGGCCCTCCAGGAGCTCGTGGACGTCCACGGCTCCCAGGCCAAGGTGGCCAAGCGGCTGGGCAAGACCCCGGCCTGGGTCTCCCAGAGGCTCGCCCTGCTCAACCTGACCCCGACCCTCCAGGAGAAGGTCGAGACGGGTGAGCTGAAGGTGGAGCCGGCCCGGCGCATCGGACGGCTTCCGCAGGAGGCCCAGGAGGCGGCGGCCCAGGAGAGCGCCCACACTCCCCCGCGCCAGCGCAGCCGCCCCGCCCCGGACCTCCGGGCGGGATCCGCACCCGACAGCGGCGTCGAGGCCCGGCCCGACGGCGCCGCCGACACCGAGCAGTCCGCAGGCGGGTACGGCCGGACGCCCGACCGCCCGGCACCCGAGACGCCCTCCGGCCCGACCGAGGAGCCGTCCGCGCGGACGGCCGAGCCGCCCGTTCGGGCAGCGGACGTCGAGGGGGTGGCCGGCACGGCCACCCTCACGCTGCCCGCGGGCTCCCCGGAAGAGCTCGCCGCAGCCCTCGCACGGGAGCTCTCTCCCGCGGACCTCGCGGCCTTGACGGAACACCTCGTCGCCCGACTGCCCTGAGTGGCCCGCACGCCCTGACGCACAGGGGACCGTTAACGCCGTTAACGGTCCCCTGTGCGTTTCACGTGCGATCAAAGGTGCGACCGGGGCTAAGGTGAAGCCGTGCAGCACGAACAAGGCAGGCTCTTCGCAGCCGTCGACGCCCTTCTCCAGCAGGCAGCGGCCAAGGACGCCCTCCCCGACCCTGACGAGCGCAGACGCCTGCGCGAGGCCGCGGGCCTCAGCCAGGAGCAGATCGCCAAGGCACTCTCCGTACGCCGGGAGACCGTCACGTCCTGGGAAGCCGGCCGCACCGAGCCCCGGCCCCCCAAGCGCGCGGCGTACGTCCGCCTCCTCGACGGCCTCGCCGAGCTCCACCCGATCGGGCCCCTCGACCCTGCCGGCCCCGCCGTCGACGTTAACGCCGTTAACGCCGAGCCCCCGGCCCCCACCGCCGACCCCCGCCCGGCGCCCCCCGTGGACCCCGCTCCGGAGCTCCCACCACCAGCCGCCGAGCCGCAGACCGTTAACGGCGTTAACGCCGACGCCACCTCACCCCGGCCCCGCGCCCGGGCCGTCCCCGAGCCGGCACCCGCTGACGCTGCCGACGCCCCGGCGCACCCCGCCCCTGCCCCGGCCGCCCGGACCGTTAACGCCGTTAACGCCCAACCCGCCGCCACCACCGCCCCGCCCGCCCGCGCGAGCGCCCGTACCCCCGCCCCGGCCGCCCGGACCGTTAACGCCGTTAACGCCGCCCCCGCCCCCCTGGTCGTCCTGGACGCCACGGCGACCGCCTACGCCCCCGGCGGCCTGCTCCTCGACTGCCCGGCCAAGGACCTCCCGTCCCTCCTCACCTGGGCCCTGGACGCGGGCCTCGGCGCCCCCCGCCTCCACCCCAACGGCAAGGACGCCGACCCGCTCCTGGTCCTGACGGCTCCCGCCGCCGAGCGCTTCGGCCTGCCCCTCGAGCTCGAGGACCGCCGAGCCCTCCGCCTGCCCGATGCCCATCCCGTCGTGAAGGGGCTGACCAAGGCGGGCTGGAAGCTCACCCGGCGCGGCTTCGGCCCCTGGGCCCGTGTCTACCGTCCCCCGACCCCCGTGGCCCCCGGCGAGGGCGACGACCGCCGGAGCGGGACCCGCCGCGCCTGCGTGCAACTGGCCGTCCTGCCCTGGGGCGCCCTCGACACCCGCTCCTGGGGCGACACGGCCACCTTCCCCGCCCCCGAGATCGCCCGGGTCCTCGGCACCTACGCCTCCCGGGTCCTCGTGCCCCGCGGCTCCAGCGCCGTCTGCGGCCTGGAGCTCATGACCGCCCTGCGCCCGCCCACCCGGGCCCTGCGCCAGGACGGGCCCGACGGCACCGTCACCTGGGTCTCCGCACCCGTCTCCGGCACCCTGACCGCCCCGGTGGACCCGGCCCCGCCCGAGGCGCCCGACGAGCACCCGGTCGTCGCCTCCCGCTACCCGCGGGCCCACCGGCGCACCCCGGACGAGGTGCTCGACGAGGAGGCGTACGACTGGATCCGCGATCCCGAGCTCCTCACCGACGAGGAGTGCGCCCGCACCTACGCCGTCGGCATCGACGTCAACATGGCCTTCGCCGCCGCGGCCAACCGCCTCACCGTCGGCCTCGGCCCGGCCACCCACGTCAGCGCGCCCCGCTTCCACCCGAAGCAGCCCGGCAGCTGGCTCGTCGACCTCTCCGGCATCGAGCTCGACCCCCGTCTGCCCAGCCCGTTCACGCCGTCCGGGCAACGCCCCGCCGGCCCCGCCTGGTACGCGACCCCCACCGTCGCGTACGCCGTCGAGCTCGGCCACGAGGTACGGCCCGTGGAGGCGTACCTGCGCGACGAGCCGACCGCCTACCTCGACCCCTGGTACGCCCGGCTGCGCGACGCCTACCTGGCCACGATGGCGGACCTGGGCGTGACCGCGGACCTCTCCGAGGCCGAGCTGCTCGACGCCATGACGGTCCACAAGACCCGCGACCCCGCCCTCGCCAACGTGCTGGCCGCGGTCAAGGCCACGGTCAAGGGCGGCATCGGCAAGCTCCGCGAGCGCCCCCAGGGCATCGGCTACCGCCCCGGCGAGCCCTGGCCCGCCCTCGAGCGCCCCACGTGGCGCCCCGACATCCGGGCCGCCGTCATCGCCACGGCCCGCGTCAACATGCACCGCAAGATGCTCCGGCTCGCCGCCGCGGGTCTCCATCCCGTCGCCGTCCTGTCGGACTGCGCGGTGTACCTCTCCGACGGCCCGAGCCCGCTGGACTTCCTCCCCCGCACCCCGGAGGGCAAGCCGCTCCCCGGCGGTTTCCGCCTCGGCGTCAGCCCCGGCATGGTGAAGCACGAGGGGACCCAGCCGCTCCTGTGGGCGGTGGGCATGCTCGACGAGGGCCACAACCCCGCCCGCCACATCAAGGGCCACGACGCGGCCGCGTACGGGGAGTAGGGGACTAGGACATGGCAGACATCGGCGATGGCCTGACCCGCGCGGACGAACAGCACCTCACCCGCCCGATCCCCAAGTCGGCGGGCGCGCAGATGCGTTTCCTCGTGAAGCGGCTCAAGACGACGCGGGCCGTGGCAGGCCTGCTGGGCATCTCCCAACGCACCGTCGAGCGCTACGTCGCCGACCAGCTCCGCCAGCCCAAGCCGGCCCTGGCGGCCCGTCTGGAGAACGAGGTGCGCCGCCGCTGGCAGCCGCTGGTCCGCAAGCGCGCCCGGGACCGGGCAGCGACCCGGACCGGCCTCGTCATCGAGACCAGGGCCCGCTTCGGGTTCACCGCCGCCCCCGGCACCTCGGACGACGGCCGCATGCGCCGCATCACCCAGCACCTCCCCCCCGAGTACGCCGGTCGGCTCTTCGCCGCCCAGGAGGCCGGGGCCGCGGAGGACGCGCTCCAGCGCATCGCCGCAGAGGGCCTCCAGGAGCTGTACTTCAAGGACCAGGGCACCCGGGCGCCGGGCCTGCTGGTCGAGTTCACGGACATCGACTACGTCGAGTTCGACTTCTGAGTGGCGGCCGGGGCGGGGCCGGGGGAGTGTCGAGGGGCGTGAGCCCGTCGACCCCACCCCGGCCACCACCTCGTCTCGACCGGTCTTCCAGCCGATCTCCGGTCGTCTTGGAGACGGTCGGACCTGTCCCGTCCCCGGAACCCACACCACGGAGCCCGGCCGTGTTCAGCTCCCTGTCCGTCCGCAACTTCCGGCTGTTCGTCATGGGCCAGCTGGTGTCCGTGATGTGCACGTGGATCATGATCGTCGCCCAGGACTGGCTCGTCCTGTCCCTCACCGGCGACTCCGGCACCGCCCTCGGGCTGGTCACCGTCGCGCAGTTCACCCCGACGCTCCTGCTCACCCTCTACGGGGGCCGGCTCGCCGACCGCTACGACAAGCGCCGGCTGCTGGTCATGGCCAACCTCGCCGCCGGGGCCGTGTCCCTGCTGCTCGCGCTGGCCGTCCTCTCCGGCCGGGCCGGCCTGGGCGTCATCCTCGTCGCGGCGGCCGCCCTCGGCGCCGTCGCGGCGGTGGAAATGCCCACCCGCATGTCGTTCGTCGGCGAGCTCGTGGGCTCCGACCTGCTGCCCAACGCCTCGGCGCTGAGCGCCGCGTACTTCAACGCCGCGCGGATCATCGGCCCTGCCCTGGCGGGTCTGCTGATCAGCGGCACGGGCTCCACCGGCACCGTGATGCTCCTCAACGCCTTCAGCTACCTGGCCACCGTGGCCGCCCTGCTGATGATGCGTCCGGAGGAACTGCACCGCTCGCCGGTCCCCCGCCAGGACGACCGGATCACCGACGCCCTGCGGCACGTCACCAGCCGACCGGACCTGGTCATGCCACTGGCCCTGGCGGCGGTCGTGGGCCTGTTCGGCTTCAACTTCCCGCTCACCCTGCCCCTGATGGCCAAGACCGTGTTCCACACCGGGGCCGCGAGCTTCGGCCTGCTGACCACTGCCGTGGCCATCGGCTCCCTGTTCAGTGCCATCTCGAGCACCGCCCGCCGCGGGCGTCCGCGCGCCGCCGTCGTCACCGGATCCGCCCTCGCCTTCGGCGTGTTCGAGACGGCCGCCGGCCTCGCGCCCTCCTTCCCGGCCGCCGTCGTCCTGCTCGCCGCCACGGGCTTCGCCTCGGTCTCCTTCGCCCAGACCGCCAACCACCGCATCCAGCTGGGCAGCGACCCGGCCTTCCGCGGCCGGGTCATGGCCCTGTACACCCTGATCCTCCAGGGCACCACCCCGTTGGGCGCCCTGATCATCGGGCAGCTGTGCGAGCACTTCGGTGCCCGCTCCGGCCTGTACGCGGGCGGCCTGGTCACGATGGTGGCCGCCGCGGTCGCGCTGTGGGCACAGCGTCGCACGCGCGAGGAGACCGCGAGCAGGTCTCCGCAGTACGTCGAGGCAACCGAGTGAGGATCGCGAGATCCCGAACCGCGATCCCGGCCACCCGAGGGAGAACCCTGCCCATGCTCTTGATCCGACCGCTGAGGGCCGTCTACCGGACCCTGTCCGCCGCGGGCGCCATGTGGGTGTGGACCCCACCGGTGGAACTGTGCGGGCCGGCACCCGGCCACCCCGAACGCCTGCGCCCCGACGTCCCCTTCGACGCGACCGAACTGGCCCTCTTCCGCCAACTCACGGCCCTGCGCGACTGACCGGGCCGCCGGCACGCCGCCCGCGGCGGCGCCGCTCGACGCGCCGCCGCCCGGCAGTCTCCAGGCACCGCGGCCCGGCAGGCGTCACAGCCCGGCCAGGAACCCCCGGACCTCGGCGCCGAAGGCCTCCGCCGCGCCGAGGTGGACCAGGTGGTCCCCCGCCAGCTCCACCGCCGCCGTGCCGGGCCGCCGCTCGACCATGCCGCGCACCTGCTCGGCCGGGATCACGCCGCTCGTGCCGTGCACCAGCAGGGCGGGGCAGGAGGTGGCGGTCCAGTCGGCCCAGTGGTCCCCGTGCACGTTCTCCTCGGAGTCGTACATGTCCCGCGGGTGGAAGGGCAGCCGCCAGCCGCCGTCGGGGTTCCGTCGCAGCCGGTCGGCGAAGAACGGAGCCGCCGGGCCCAGCTTCTCCACCAGTTCCTCGCGGGTGGGCGCCTTGTACGCCAGTCCGAGGAGGAAGGCGAGGGGGTGCGAGCCGTCCAGGCCGATCTCGACCGGTCCCTCGACGTTCACCAGCGCCCGGATCCGCTCGGGGCGGCGGGCGGCGTACTGGTAGGCGTTGACGGCCCCCAGCGAGTGTCCGACCAGTACCACCTCGGCCAGGCCCAGGTGGTCGAGCAGGGCCTCCAGATCGGCGAGGTAGCCCTCACGGGTGTAGTCGGCCGCGCGCTCCGACTCGCCCTGGCCCCGCTGGTCCGGGGCGATGACCCGCCAGTCGGTGCCCAGTGCCGCCGCGAGTCCGCCGAACGTGGCGCCCTCCGACAGGTGCCCGTGGAGCGCGACCAGCGGGCGGCCGGGGCCGCCGAAGTCGACGTACGACAGCCGGCGTCCGGCGAGGGACACCTCGGCGCGGGTGGCGGTGCCGGTCGTGGGCGCGGTGCTCTGCTCGGTCATGTGGTTCCCCCGTCTGCTTGGTGTGCCCCCAGAGTAGACATCATTTGGGCATTCGCGCAATACGCTTGTATAGATCGCTCGCCTCAGACAGCCGCATGAGGCGAACGCCTGATGTCGGACTAACCTCCGGACCATGGGAAATCGCGAAGACCTGCTCGCCGGCGCCCGCCGCTGCCTCGAGGACAAGGGCTGGGCCCGCACCACCGTCCGGGACATCGCCACCGCCTCGGGCGGGGTCAGCATGGCCGCCATCGGCTACCACTTCGGGTCCCGCGAGGCGCTGCTGAACGCGGCGCTCATCGAGGCCATCGACGAATGGGCCACGCACACCGGCCGCACCCTGGCCGCCTTCGGGGCGGACGGCGCCACGCCGGCCGAGCGGTACGCGGCCCTGTGGGACGCGCTGATCGAGTCCTTCGGCACCCGGCGCGCCCTGTGGCTCGCCTCGCTCGAGGCGCTCGTCCAGGCCGAGCACTCCGACGAACTGCGCCGCTACCTCGCCGGTGGCCAGGACGGCGGCCGCCGCGGGGTGGCGGCCGTCCTCACCGGCGCCGACGAACCGGCGGTCGACGACACGACGGCCCGCACGCTCGGCACCGTCCAGATGGCCCTGATGACGGGCCTCATGACGCAGTGCCTGACCGACCCCGACCGGGCTCCCACCGGCGCCGAGGTCGTCGCCGGCCTCCGTACCCTCGCCCGCGTCGTCGACCCGGAAGGTGCGTCCTAGGGTCCGCCGCGACGGCACCCGAGCCGGTCGCCTTCCGGGCGCTCGAGCACCGCACGTACTCCCGGACCGCCCGTCGCGGCGTCCGGGTCGCGTCGCATCGCGCGGGGCAGGTCGCACCGGCGGAGGAGTCGGGCCGTGGGACGGGCACCCGGGTCGGACGGGCGGCACACCGATGTCCCTCGCGGCGGCCCCGCGGGTACGCCGAACAGGGGAAGGACCGGTCCGACCGGCCCAGCCCCGGTATGCGCCGGACCGGCAACCGGGCAACCTCCCCGGACCCACCCCCTCCGACGCACCGGCAAGGACCCCTCCATGCCCCGAACCCTCACGGCCGGCCTCCTCACCGCGGCGCTGCTCGGCTCAGCCCTGCCGGCGGCCGCCGCGGCCGCGCCCCCCACCTGCTTCGGTCTCCCTGCGACCCTCACCGGCACGGGCACCCTCACCGGCACCCCCGGCGACGACGTCATCGTGGGCTCCGCCGCGGCCGACACCATCGACGGCCGCGGGGGCCGGGACCGCATCTGCGGCCTGGATGGCGACGACGTGCTGATCGGCGGCGCCGGCGACGACCGCCTCGACGGTGGCGCGGGCGACGACGCCCTCCGCGGCGACCTCGCCCTCGAGGCCGGTACCGCCCGCGGCGGCGGCCACGACGAACTGCGCGGCGGCGCCGGCGACGACGACCTGATCGGCGATTCGCTGACCGGCAGCGGCGACGCCGAAGGCGGCGGCAACGACCTCGTCGACGGCGGTCCCGGCGCCGACTACCTCGTCGGGGACTCCGAGAGCGACTCCGGCGGCACCGCACGCGGTGGCGGCCACGACCGCATCTACGGCGGAGCCGGCGACGACGAGCACATCACCGGGGACAGCGTCGCCTTCGGCGGCGACGCGGTGGGCGGCGGCGACGACCTGATCGACGGCGGAGCCGGCGACGACGGCCTCCTCGGCGACTCGGCCGCGCCCTTCCAGGGGTCCGCCACCGGCGCGGGCGACGACGTCCTGCGCGGCGGCAGCGGCGCCGGCGACGCCCTCGTCGGCGACAGCGAGGGCATCACCGGGGCCTCCGGAGCCGGCGGCGACGACCTGCTGGACATGGGGCCCGACGGCGGCGTGTTCGCGCTCGGCGACCACAACATCGGCGACCCGGACGCGGGCGGCCGGGCCCGGGGCGCGGGCAACGACCACATCGTCGGCGGCGCAGCCGGGGAGATCCTCGTCGGCGACAGCTCGGTCGCCGACGCCTCGGTCACCTCCGCCGGCCATGACGTCATCGATGCCGGGGGCGGCGCCGACACCGTCTTCGGCGACAACACCGACTTCGACGGGGACGCCCCCGTGGGCACCGCCGGCGGCAACGACGTCGTCCGCGGCCAGGCCGGTCCCGACATCCTCTACGGCGGCCCCGGCAACGACTTCCTCGACGGCGGGACGGACACCGACACCTGCGATGCCGCGCCGGGCACCGCGGACACCGTCTTCCACTGCGAGGCGTAGGAGCGGGCCCACGACCCCTCCGGACACACCGGGCCGGCCCGCCCCCCGCGGGGCCTTCGCAGCCCTCCTCGACACCCTCGCCCCGGCCGCGGGCGACGCCGACCCCCGCCCTCTTCGTCGAGGTCGTGTGGTCCTCGCTCCACGGCCTGGCCGCCCTCACCCGCTCCGGCCGCCTCCCCGCCCCGGACGCCCAGCGCCGCCTCGACCTCCTCCTGTCCCGCCTCGTCGCGGACTAGTCCGCGGGTCTCCTCGGGCGCCGCGTCGTACTCGGCCCCCGCCGTGCCGAGCGTCGCCCGGACGACCCGAGGCGGCGAGGACCTGGCGCTCCTCGCCGCCCTCGCGCCGGGCGAACGGGCCACTGCGTCACGCCACCCCACCGGAGCCGCGGTCCTGACGGGTGATGTTCGCGCGGGTCGGCCCACGACGGGACGACACTGCGGTACTGCCGCCCGATACTCCGGCCATGAGCCCCGTCCGCAGGACCTCACGACCGCGCCGCGCCACCGCGACGGCCCTCACCGCCCTGACCGCGGCCACCGCGCTCCTCGCCCTCGGCGCCCCGGTCGAGGCCGCCGCCCCGGCGGGCGGCGGCGACCACCGCCGGCACTGCGCCGAATCCCGGGGGCCCGCCCGCGGCCAGGCCGCCGAGGTCCTGCGGATCGCCCAGCAGGCCCAGCGGGAGATGGACCTGAAGTCCGTGATCCTGCGGGTCACCGTGGACGGCCGCGAGCTGATCACCACCGCGCTCGGCGAGTCCATGACGGGTGTCCCCGCCGAACCCGACATGCACTTCCGCAACGGCAACATCGCCATCAGCTACATGGGCACCGCCCTCCTGCGCCTGGTCGACCAGGGCAGGGTCGACCTGGACGCCCCGCTCTCCCGCTGGCTGCCCGGCATCCCCCACACCGAGGGGGTCACCCTGCGCATGCTGGCCAACTCCTCCACGGGCCTGCGCGACTACGTCACCACCCCGAGCTTCCAGCAGGCCGTCGGCGCCAACCCGTTCCGCCAGTGGACGGCCGACGAGCTCGTCGCCATCTCGACCGGCCAGGAGCCCTGGTACGACCCGGGCACCAACTGGAACTACTCGCACGCCAACTTCGTCCTCCTCGGCGCCGCGCTGGAGAAGATCACCGGCACCCGCCTGGACGTCCTCCTGCAACGCGAGATCCTGCGCCCGCTCGGCCTGCACCAGACCGCGAACGGCTTCACGCCCGACATCCCGAGGCCCGTCCTGCACGCCTTCACCGACGACCGCGGCACCTACGAGGAGTCCACCTTCTGGAACCCCTCGTGGACCACCGCCCCCGGGGCCGTGGAGACCACCGACATCTGCGACCTGGCCCGCTCGGCGGTCGGCATCGGCTCGGGCGAGCTGCTCTCCCCGGCCTCGTACCGGGAACTCCTGGACCCGGGGACGGTGGGCCTGGGCCACGCCACCGAGAAGTGCCCCGCCACGATCTGCCTCGCGCAGACCGAGGCCACCCACTACGGCATGGGCGTGCTCGTCCTGGGTGACTGGATCTCCCAGCACCCGCTGTTCTTCGGCTACTCCGCCTCCATGGCCTACCTCCCGTCCCGGGACCTCGCCATCGCCGTCTCCACCACCCCGGGCCCCGACGCCCCCGCCGGCCACACGGCCCACACCATCGCCCAGCGCATCGCCGCCGCCCTTGCCCCCGACCACCCGATCCCCGACTTCGGCTGACCTGCACGGCCCCGCCGGTCCCTGCGGGCCGGCGCACCGACCGGCCCCCGCCGGCCGCGCACGGCGCCGCGGCCGCGTGTGACGGGCGTCGGATGGCGTCGGGTAGGCATCCGATGGCGTCGGATGGCACCGAATGGCGCCACGTGGCATCACGTGGCGCCATTCACCCCCCTCCAAGCAGAGAAGCGCACGGCCGTCGCCGCCGCGATGAACCCGGCTGTCCCATCATCTCCGCAGGTCACCACCATTCCCCGGCATCCGCGGTCGCCTGTAGCGCCACAGGGGCTTGCGCGTGGCGCCATCATGGTGCCATCATGACGCCATGGACCTGACCCCGTATGTCGACACCCTGCGCCGCGAACTCGCGGTGGCCGCCGAAGCCGGCGGGGAGGACGCCCGCGAGCTGGCCGAGAGGCTCACCGCTCCTCTGGAGTCGGCGACCCGGCTGACCCTGCTCAACGTGCTCTCCGCCGCGATGGACGAGATCACCCGCGAACTCGCCCCCGGCTCGGTCGACGTACGCCTGCGCGGCCTCGACCCCGACTTCGTGGTGACGCTGCCGCCCGCGGAGGGCGGCGCCCCCGCGGAGCCGGCCTCGCCCGCCGAACCGTCCAGGGCCGCGCTCACGGCCGAGGGCGACGAGGGCGGCACCGCCCGCGTCAACCTGCGGCTGCCTGCGCACCTCAAGACCCGCGCCGAGGAGGCCGCGACCCGCGAGGGCCTGTCGGTCAACGCGTGGCTCGTGCGGGCGGTCTCCGCCGCGGTCGACGAGGGCGGCAGGCCGCGTACGACGAACAGGACCCAGACCGTCGGTCAGAGCATCACCGGCTGGGTGCGCTAGCGGACACCCGCACCGCCGCCCCGCCCGCACACTCGCCACCCGCTCCACTCGCCCACACCCACACCACGTCCCACCAGCAGGGACGTTGCCACGACCCAAGAGGACGGGACAGCCATGCCTTCTTTCGACACGCCCGCACCGATCTCGGTCACCGCCCACGTGGAGGCCGGCTCCATCCGCTTCACCGCGGGCGACCGCACCGACACCGTCGTCGAGGTGCAGCCGCGCGACCCGAAGAAGGACCGGGACGTACGGACGGCGGACCGGACCGAGGTCGCGTACGCCGGCGGCGTCCTGACCGTACGGACGCCCAAGGAGCGCACCTCGCTCCGCCGCCCCGGCACCGTGGACGTGACGGTCGAGCTGCCCGCCGGCTCACGCGTCGACATGACCGGTGCCTGGGCCCAGGTGCTGGGCGAGGGCCCGCTCGGCGAGGTCACCGTGAAGACCTCGTCCGGCGACGTCCGCCTCGACGAGACCGGGCCGCTGAAGCTGACCGCCTCGCACGGCTCGATCACCCTGGAGCGCGTCGAGGGCCCGGCCGAGATCACCACCAGCTCCGGCAGCCTGCGCATCGGCCTGCTCGACGGACCTGCCGTACTGAAGAACTCGCACGGCACCACGACCGTCGGGGCCGCGGCCGGGGAGCTCCGGGTGAGCGGCGCGCACGGCGACATCGAGATCCGGCGCGCCGAGGACTCGGTCACCGCCACCACCGCCCACGGCACCGTGCGCGTCGGCGAGGTGGCCCGCGGCAGCGTCCAGTTGGAGACCTCCTACGGCGCCATCGAGGTCGGCATCCGCCAGGGCACGGCCGCCTGGCTCGACGTCCGCTCCGGCTCCGGGCAGGTGCGCAACATGCTCAGCGCCTCCGACACGCCGGGGGAGACGGAGGACACCGTCAAGATCCACGCCCGCACCCGACACGGCAACATCGACGTCCTGCGGGCCAAGGCCTGACCGGGCGTTCGGGCCCTCCTCCAGGCGGCCCCCGCTCCACCAGCCCCGGCCCTCCTGCTCCCCCGGCCCTCCCGCTCCACCGGCCCCACGGCCGCCCCGGCCCCTCGCTCACCGCTCCACCCCACCAGCCCACCCCAGCCTTCGAACGGAGGCCCCCGTGCCGACTTCTGTCATGCCCACGCCAGCAACTCCCCGGGGTTCGTCCCCGGCCGCCGTCTCCGCCCTCGGCCTGCGCAAGTCCTACGGCGACAAGACCGTCCTCGACGGAATCGACCTGCACATCCCGGCAGGGTCGGTGTACGCGCTCCTCGGCCCGAACGGCGCCGGCAAGACCACCGCCGTGAAGATCCTGTCCACTCTCGTCACCGCCGACGGCGGACAGGTGCAGGTCGCGGGCCACGACATCGCCACCGACCCGCAGTCCGTCCGCGCCGCGATCGGCGTCACCGGCCAGTTCTCCGCCGTCGACGGCCTGATCACGGGCGAGGAGAACATGCTCCTCATGGCCGACCTGCACCACCTCCCCAAGGCCGAAGGGCGGCGGGTCGCCGCCGACCTCCTCGACCGCTTCGACCTCGCCGAGGCCGCGGGGAAGCCCGCCTCCACCTACTCCGGCGGCATGAAGCGCCGCCTCGACATCGCTATGACCCTGGTCGGCGACCCGCGGATCATCTTCCTCGACGAGCCCACCACCGGCCTCGACCCGCGCTCCCGCCACACCATGTGGCAGATCATCCGCCGCCTCGTCGCCGACGGCGTCACGGTCTTCCTCACCACCCAGTACCTGGAGGAGGCCGACGAACTCGCCGACCGCATCGCCGTACTGAACGGCGGCAGGATCGTGGCCGAAGGCACCGCCGACGAGCTCAAGCGCCTCGTCCCGGGCGGCCACGTCCGCCTCCGCTTCTCCGACCCGGCCGCCCACCGCCACGCGGCCGCCGCCCTCCCCGACGCCGCCCGCGACGACGAGTCCCTCGCCCTCCAACTCCCCAGCGACGGCAGCCAGCGCGACCTGCGCGCCGTCCTCGACCGACTCGACGCCGTCGGCATCGAGGCCGACGAGCTCACCGTGCACACCCCCGACCTGGACGACGTCTTCTTCGCCCTGACCGCCGCCACCGTCTCCACCCAGCCGCACCAGCCGCACCAGCCCACGCAGCCCACCCGTCCGAGCCGGCCCCACCAGCCCGAGGAGCAGACCCGATGAGCTCCCTCTCCCTCGCCGTACGCGACTCGACCACGATGCTGCGCCGGAACCTCCTGCACGCCCGGCGCTACCCCTCCCTCACACTCAACCTCCTGCTCACCCCGATCGTCCTGCTGCTCCTCTTCGTCTACGTCTTCGGGGACGTGATGAGCGCCGGCATCGGCGGCAGCGGCGCCGACCGCTCGGACTACATCGCCTACGTCGTCCCGGGCCTGCTGCTGATGACCCTCGGCAGCACCACGATCGGCACCGCGGTCTCCGTCTCCAACGACATGACCGAGGGGATCATCGCCCGCTTCCGCACCATGGCGATCCACCGCGGCTCCGTCCTCATCGGGCACGTCGTCGGCAGCGTCCTGCAGGCGGTCGCCAGCGTGGTGCTCGTCGGCGCCGTCGGCGTGGCCATCGGCTTCCGCTCCGACGCCACCGCCCTCGAGTGGCTCGCCGCCTTCGGACTGCTCGTACTCTTCGCCCTGGCGCTCACCTGGATCGCCGTCGGCATGGGCCTGATCAGCCCGAACGCGGAGGCCGCCAGCAACAACGCCCTCCCGCTGATCTTCCTGCCCCTCATCTCCAGCACCTTCGTCCCGATCGACGCGATGCCGGGCTGGTTCCAGCCGATCGCCCAGTACCAGCCCTTCACCCCGGCCATCGAGACCCTGCGCGGACTCCTCCTCGGCACCGAGATCGGCAACAACGGCTGGCTCACCCTCGCCTGGTCGCTCGCCCTCGCGGCCCTCGGCTACCGCTGGTCCAAGGCGGTCTTCGACCGCGACCCCAGCTGACCCGTCCTCCGGCTCCGCCCCGCGGGCGGCGTACCCCGGCCACCCCGCCGGTGCACGCCGCCCCGGCGGCCGTTCAGGCGGCACACATCCCCGTCGACCGGCAGCGCATGGACCATCCGCGGCGACCGGCCTCGCCTGGCGACCGGCCCCACTCGGCGACCACCCCCTCGGGAATACCCCCGTCGCACCTCCCGTTCCCGGGTATAGTTGAATTGTAAACAACCTTGGGAAGGGGAGCCATGCAGTTCGGGATCTTCACCGTCGGTGACGTCACGGCCGATCCGACGACCGGACGCGTGCCCGGCGAGCACGAGCGCATCAAGGCGATGCTCGCCATCGCGCAGAAGGCAGAGGAGGTCGGCCTCGACGTCTTCGCCGCCGGCGAGCACCACAACCCGCCGTTCGTCCCCTCCTCGCCGACGACGATGCTCGGCTACATCGCCGCACGCACCGAGAACCTGATCCTGTCCACGTCGACGACGCTGATCACCACGAACGACCCGGTCAAGATCGCCGAGGACTTCGCGATGCTCCAGCACGTCGCGGACGGCCGCGTCGACGTGATGATGGGCCGCGGCAACACCGGACCGGTCTACCCCTGGTTCGGCAAGGACATCCGCGACGGCATCGACCTCGCCGTCGAGAACTACGCGCTGCTGCGCCGCCTGTGGGACGAGGACGTCGTCACCTGGAAGGGCAAGTTCCGCACCCCGCTGCAGTCCTTCACCTCGACCCCCCGCCCGCTGGACGGCGTCGCGCCCTTCGTGTGGCACGGCTCCATCCGCTCGCCGGAGATCGCCGAGCAGGCCGCGTACTACGGCGACGGCTTCTTCCACAACAACATCTTCTGGCCCGCCTCCCACACCAAGCAGATGGTCGAGCTGTACCGGCAGCGCTACGCCCACTACGGGCACGGCACTCCCGAGCAGGCCGTCGTCGGACTCGGCGGCCAGGTGTTCATGCGCAGGAACTCGCAGGACGCGGTGCGCGAGTTCCGCCCGTACTTCGACAACGCACCCGTGTACGGCCACGGACCCTCCCTGGAGGAGTTCACCTCCCAGACCCCGCTCACCGTCGGCTCGCCGCAGCAGGTCATCGAGCGCACCCTGTCCTTCCGCGAGTACGCCGGCGACTACCAGCGCCAGCTGTTCCTGATGGACCACGCGGGCCTGCCCCTGAAGACCGTGCTGGAGCAGCTCGACCTCCTCGGCGAAGAGGTCGTACCGGTCCTGCGCAAGGAGTTCGCCAACCTCCGCCCCGCCGGCGTACCGGACGCCCCCACCCACGCCGCCCGCGTGGCGGCTGCCCAGGACACCACCCGGAAGGAGGCCCGGGCATGAAGCTCGTCGTCGTGTCCGCAGGACTGAGCTCGCCCTCCTCCACGCGCCTGCTCGCCGACCGCCTCACGGCTGCCGCCCTCGCCCACGTGGACGCCGAACCCGAGGTGATCGAGCTGCGGGACCTGGCCACGGAGATAGCCCAGCACTTCGTCACCGGTTTCCCGCCCGCCCGCCTCGCCGCCGCGCTCGACGCAGTGGCGGCCGCGGACGGCCTGATCGCCGTGACACCGGTCTTCGCGGCTTCGTACAGCGGCCTCTTCAAGTCCTTCTTCGACCTGATCGACAAAGCAGAAGACGGCATACGAGATTCCTCTACGTCTCGTGGGCTCGGAGATGTGTATAAGAGACAGACCCACCCCCACCCCGCCACCCCGGACGTGGACACCGCCGCCGCGATCGCCCCCCGCTCCCTCACGGGCGCGATCACCTCGCTCCACGCCACGACGGCCGCCACCCTGATCCCGTTCGAGCAACGCCTGGCCGCCCTGCGGGCCGACTGACGGGACGAGCGGTCGACGTGCGGGCCGGGCCCGCGCAGTGGGGCCGGCCCCACCCACCCGTGGGCCCAGGCCCGTACCGGGCCCGTCCGCCGCTGTCCAGCGTCGACGCCATGGACACCGAGACGCACACCACGACCGCCCCGGCCGCCCTCGACACCCCCCGCACCCACGAGGCGTTCACCGTGGCGAAGCGCAGCATCACGCTCTACGCAGCCCTGACCGCCGCCGCCCTGGCGGCGGTCGTCGCGGTGGCGAGCAGCGGGCACATGGTGAACGGCTTCATGTGGGTCCGGGCGGCCCTGCTGCCCCTGACCGCCCTGCTGGTCCACCGGGTCACCGTCGCCGCCTCCCGCGGCTCCCGCCGGGCCTACGAGCGCGTGAGCGCCCTCACCCTCGTCATGCCGATCGCGATCATCGGCGTCGACTTCGTCCCGGGCGTCTGCCCGCTCTGGTACGCCGTGATGCAGACCGTCTGCATGCTGCCCGTCCTGCGCGTCGCCCTCCTCACCCGCGGCCCCGTCCTGCGCGCCGCCTTCCCCCGGGGCCGCTGACCGCGTGCGCGCGCAACGCCTCCTGGACCAGGCCCTGGCCGCGCGCCTGCTTCCGGCCCTCCCCGGCCTCGCCCCCGAGCGGGAACGCCTGCGCCGCGAGCGCCTCGCCACCATGACCCGCCTCCTGGAAGAACACCTCCCGGACTGGCACTGGCACCCCCCGCAGGGCGGCTCCGCACTGTGGATCCGCCTCCCGCCGGCCACCGACGCCCGCACCTACGCCCAACTGGCCCTGCGCCACGGCGCCGAGGTCGTCCCGGGCGCCACCATGGACCCCACCGGCGGCCACGACGACTTCCTCCGCCTGCCGTACTCCTTCGCCCCGGACACCGCGGCCGAACTCGTCACCCGCCTCGCCGCCGCCTGGACGTCGCTCCCGCACACCCGCTGAGGTGTACCGCCCCGGATGCCCCGGCGCGTGGACGCCACGGCTGCGGACGTCACAGCTCCCGGCGCATGCAGGCCCGCGGCCACCTGTCCAGGCCGTGCGCAGCCTCGCGCTCGCGGATCTCCCGCAGACCGGGAGTCAGGCTGCTGTCGTCCACGAGCCGGAACCCGCAGCGTGCGTAGTAGGGGGCGTTCCACGGGACCTGGGTGAAGGTGGTCAGGGTCAGGGCGGGCGCCCCCGTACGCACGGCGTGGTCCGCCGCATGGTCCAGCAGCAGCCGCCCGATGCCGCGACGCGCGCTGTCCGGGTGCACCGAGACCTGCTCGACGTGGAGGTTGCCGTCGACGCGGTCGGCGATCAGGTAGGCGGCCGGCACGTCACCGGCGCCGGCCACGACCCAGGCCAGCCCGGCACGGCAGTAGCCGGCGAGCTCATCGAGCGGGAGCGGCTCGTCGTCGGCGACCTCCGGCATGCCGATGTCCCGGAAACACAGCCCGGCGGCCCGCTCGATGTCCTGGAGCAGGGGCAGCTCGTCCACGCGGGCGGCTCGGATGTCCATGGACGCATCCTGTCAGCGGCCTGCGCTACCGTCATCTCCCCCCGCGGGGGACGCGCGATCCCCGCCCGGCCTCCAACTCAGGCCGGGCGAGGGCGCGTGGCACGCTCCCCTTCTTCGGCACGGGGAGCACGCCTCTTCCGTGAGGAAGGGCCGACACCGAGGTGTCCTGCCTCCATATGACGGGGTGCCGGGGTGGGATTGCAAGGAAAACCGGGAACTTCATCCGATGGCCGCTCCCGGTGTGCTCTACGTGCAACGGAACGGTCATCTCCGGCCGCGCGCCGACCGTCTCCGACTCCTAATGTTCCGTGATTCCTTGATCACATCGCGTGATCCGGACATGCCGGTCCATGCTGATGCTCCTCCAACAGCGGCTCGGCACCCGCTCGTTGGAGGTCCCGCCCGTCCCGGCGGGGTCTTCCGCATCCGTGGGCACGACATCAAGGAGCACGTGTGAGCAAAAAACAGATATCCGCGGTCGTGGCCGTCGCAGTGGTGTTGCTGGTGGTGTTCGGCTGGAGCGCGGCGATGGCCGCGATGGGCCACGCGGGCCTCATCGCCGGGCTGGCCCCGGTCCTGGGACTGACCGTCACCCAGGTGGTGCGCGGCGCCCGCTCGCGCACCGCGCCGGCCTCCGGGCACCGCGTCGCGGCGGTGCCCGACAAGGAGGACGGCGCTTCGTGACGACGTCGTTCAACGCGCCGGGACCGGCCCCCGAGCCGGCCCCGGTCCGCCCCGGCCGCAAGCTCGGCCCCATCGCGGACACGGTCAGCAGCTCGCACCGCGCCTGGCTGGAGCCGACCCGCAAGTGCTACCTCGCCAGCGGCCGCACCCTCAGCGACCTCAGCCTCGGCGTCCTGCTGGCCAAGTCGAAGCTGTCGGAACTGTTACGCGGCGTCGGCCACTACCCGCGCTGGGAGGTCATCCACCGCCTCGCCGGCGAACTGGACATCCCCGGCTGGCCCCTCTACCGGCTGTGGAAGCAGGCGGCCATGGACGCCGGCAAGAGCCGGGACTGGGTCGACCGCTCCACCGAAGGCACCACCGCCGTGGCCACCGCCCGCTCCGGCCGGCCCATCGAACACGGCGCCCTGTGCCAGATGGTCATGGACGGCTACCTCGCGTACGCCGGGGTCTTCCTCCCCGACGACACCCGCAGGATCGCCGTGGACGACACCTTCGCCATCCTCTGGCTCTGCTTCGACGAAGCCCTCGCCAGCGCCGACATCCGCCGCTACGCCTGGAACATCCTGCGCGCCACCGTCAAGGCCAAGGCCGACTACCGCGACGAACGCCCCGTGCTGGCCGAAGCCGCCTTCGACACCGTCGCCCTGCGCGACGCCCGTCCGGAGGAGCAACCCGCCCAGCTGGCCGAGAGCCTGGAACTGTTCACCGCGATCAGCAGGCTGCCCGACGCCCAGCTCGACGTCATGGTGCTCCGCCGCCTGTGCGGCTTCCCGCCCGAGCACGTCTCCGACCTCCTCGGCATCCCCCTGGCCGCCGTCCGCTCCGACGAACGCCACGCCAACCGCTTCCTGGACGACACCGTCGAGCTGCCGCCCCCAACCGGAGGACCCACCCCATGACCACGCTCGAACACCTGCTGTCCAGGGCCCTGCTCGCCCCCGACCGAGCCGTGCCCCGCGACACCGTCCCGCCCCGCGACCCCGGCCCCCGCACCCGTCCGGTCACGGTCGAACTCCCGAACGCGACCGCAGCCGAAGAACTGCGCGCACTGTGCGAGGCCCTGGTCCACCACACCCCGGCCACCACGGTCGCCGCCTTCGTCACCGAGCAGGTACCGGAACCCCGGAGCGCCCTGATCCTGGCCTGCGTGCTCCAACTGACCGACACCGACGACGGAGCCCGGTTCTGGTGGCAGTACGCCGCCGGAGCCGGCCACCCGGCGGCCGCCTACTGCCTCTACCTCCACCACCTCGCCCTCGGCGAGACGCACACCGCCCGCTGGTGGCACACCCAGACCGACGAGACGCCCCCCGACGAGACCGGCCCCGACGCACCCCCCGTGCACACCACCGTCCGCTGCGAGGGCGCCTCGATGGTCCTCCACCACGGCGACGGCGCCTCCAGCACCACGCTCCTGCGCGTCATGCGCCACCTGGCCAGACACGCCAGCCGGCCCCGGTCCGCCGTGGTCACCGAGCTGATGACCTACATGCCGACCGCGGTGGCCGTCGGCTACCTCCGCGAACCCGAGAGCGAGCTGCCCCTGCCCGGACCCGACTTCGCCGGCAGGATCCGCACCCTGCTGGCCGCCGCGGCCCACCGCCCCGACGGCCCCAGCGACCTCCCGGCCCGCCCCCAGACCCGCCCCACCCGACGGGACGCCGACCGGGCCGCCCGACGGGCCCGCCGACGGGTCGACGAGGCCGCGACCCGCTGACCCGCCCACCGCCGCGCACCCCGCCCCACGACCACACGGGCCACCTCCGGATCGGTCAGGATTCGAGAAGCGCGGTCCACACAGCCGCCCCTAGCCTGCTGGACATGGACCTCACCGTCCGCACGGCTTCCTCTCCGTATGACGACCCGGACGCGTCGCTCGCCCCGACGCCGTCCTGACTCCGGGCCCTCTCATACCGGATCGACCGGCGGACACGCGCCGACGCGACGTCCGGGCCAGGGCCCCGGACGTCCGGCACGAACACATCTTCAGTGCAAGGAGTAAGGCATGAAAGCGCACGTCAGCTCGATCCTTCTGGGCGTCCGGGACATGGACCGGGCCAAGCGGTTCTACACCGAGGGGCTCGGCTGGAAGATCCGGAACGACTTCGGCATCTCGGTGTTCTTCGAATCGGACGGCGCCTCGCCCGTCGGCTTCTACAGCCGCGAAGGCCTGGCCGACCAGGTGGGCACGGACCAGGAAGGCAGCGGCTTCAGCGGCCTGGTCCTGACCTACGTCGTCCGCAGCGAGGCGCGCGTCGACGAGGTCATGGCGGAGGCGAAGGAGGCCGGCGCCACGATCCTCAAGCCCGCCGGCGCCCTGCCGTGGGGCGGGTACGGCGGCACCTTCGCCGACCCGGACGGCTACATCTGGAGCCTCGGCTACAGTGCCCAGGGAACCGACCAGCCCTACGCCGAGTAGCCGCGAACTCCGTCCCACAGCCGTCCGGGACGGCGGGGCGCGTGCCGCTTCCCGCCCCCGGACCGCCGCGTCCGAGGTGCGGGAAAGCGGGAGCGGCGATCGGAGCCGGGCGGGCGGGATCCGCGGTGAACCGGCAGGACGAACAGGAGAAGACCGTGAAGTTCCGCACCTACGTCGAGCCGCCCGAGCCCATGCGGGGTCTGGAAGTCCCGCTCGAGGTGGTGACAGCGCTCGGCGAGGGCTCGCGGCCGCCGGTGACCATCACCATCAACGGGCACACCTGGCGGAGCCGCATCGCCCACCTGCGCGGCCGCCACCTGATCGGCCTCAGCCACGCCAACCGGGAGGCCTCGGAGGTCGAGATCGGCGAGGAGATCGAGGTCGAGGTCGAGCTCGACACCGAGCCGCGCGTCGTCATCGAGCCGGCGGACTTCGCCCAGGCCCTGGACGACGAGCCGGCCGCCCGCGCCGCCTACGACAACCTCACCCTCAGCCGCAAGCGCGAGCACGTGCGGGCCATCGAGAGCGCGAAGAAGCCCGAGACGCGCCAACGGCGCATCGAGAAGGCCATCGCCACCCTGCGGGGCTGACAGGACCCGTCCCGGCACGCCGCGCTCGACTCTCGTGCTCAGCCACGCTCGTCGTGACCGAGCACGAGGGACGGCCCCGGGCCCCCGCGTGGATCCGCCGAACCGCCCCGCACCCCACCCGACACGGGGCCGGTCTCACGCGTCGGACGACGCGCCACCGCCATCGCGCTGCCGCTGGCGGTGCTTACGCATGGACACCTGAGAGCCGCAGCCGGTACTGCAGTACAGCCCACCCCCGTTGCGGGTGCGGTCGAAGAAGCCGAAATGGCACGGGGGGTTCCGGCACGCCTTGATGCGCCCCCAGTCGCTGCTCTGCGCGAACGTCGTCACCGCAGCCAGCACGGTCCCGAACACGCCCGGCACCCCCGCCTGCGGCGAGGCCAGCTCCACACCGCCGGCCGTGACCACCGTCGCCAGCGGGTAGAGCGCCCCCACCCGCCGCAGGTGCCGCTCCGCACGCAGCAGCGGCTCACCCAGACTCTCCTCGTCGCCCGAGTGCGCGAGCAGCACGGTCACCAGGGCATCACGCAACTCGCGCGCCACCGCGGCGTCGGCATCGGTCACCACGGTTTCGCCACCGAACTCGTCGCGCTCCGCCAGCCACGCCGCGAACGAGTCCCCGTCCCCGAACAACTCCCTGCGCCCCGATCCGTCCGCCCGCGTGTTCACGAACGCGAGGACGGTCTCCACCGTCGGCGTGACGGTGCGCAGGCTGGTTCTCGGGGCACTGGCCATACCCCAACACTACATCAACGAACCAGCACTAATCCAACTAGAAAGCAACCACCAACCCCCCTACCCTTGACGAGTTGCGAGCTAACTCATTACGGTCGCAACATGAACGGAACCTCAAACCACCACACCCACCCCCGCACATGGCTGATCACCGGCGCGACGTCCGGCATCGGCCGCGAACTGACGCTCCAGGCACTGGAGAACGGCGACACCGTCTCGGCCCTCGCCCGCGACACCTCCTCCCTGGACGAACTGGCGCAAGCACACGGCGAGCGCCTCCTCCTCGTCCAGACGGACGTACGCGACGAGCGAGCCGTCCGGAACGCAGTGGAAGCCACACTCGCCCGGTTCGGCCGCATCGACGTCGTGGCCAACAACGCGGGATACGGACTGTTCGGAGCCGTCGAGGAGGCCTCCGACGCACAGGTCCGCGCCGTGTTCGACACCAACGTCTTCGGAGCGCTCAACGTGCTCCGCGCCACGCTGCCGGTACTCCGCGCCCAGCGGTCCGGCCACATCCTCCAGGGCTCGTCCGTCTACGGGCAGTCCGCCCATCCCGGCGTAGGTCTGCTGGCCGCCACCAAGCACGCACTCGAGGGGCTGTCGGAAGCCCTCGCGGCGGAGGTCGCACCGCTCGGCATCAAGGTCACGCTCATCCAGCCCGGCCTGACCGCGACCCCCTTCCTCTCCAACCTCGACGTCGCCACCGGCCTGGCCGACTACGACCAGACCGTCCGCGAGGTCCAGAAGGGCATCGCAGAGCTGCCGCCGTCCGCCTTCTCCGCCGCCGCGCGGATCGCCGCGGGCATCCGAACCGCGGTCGACAGCCCCACCCCTCCGCTGCGCCTGGCCCTCGGCGCCTCCAGCGCGACGGCCATGCGCCCCGCCCTGAAGACGCGCATCGCAGACCTGGACGACTGGCAGCACGTGACCGACGCCGTCGACAGCCAGTAAGCCGGCGGGCGGACGAACCGCAACCGGCCCCGCGGGCCCTACAGCCAACGGCGCAGCCTGCGGGCCAGGACCGGCGGAAGGAGGTCCTTGCCCAGCCGGCGGGCCAGTTGACCGCGGACCGGGGCATGCCGTGACTGTACGGCCGCGGAGCCGGGACCAGGGGTGGTCGTCTCGTAGCGGGAGCGCGGGTGCTTTGGAGGAACCGCCTTGCGGCCGGTGACCCGGATCAGGGGAGCGCCGGCCACCTCCTCCACCCCGTGCCACAGATCCTCGCGCCCGGCCAGGAACGCGGCCAGCTCCGTGCGCAGCGGCTCGGGATCGTCCCACGTTGCGTACATCTTGTGCTGGGTGATGCACAGGACGTGCAAGCGCCGCGCGTCCACGGCCCCCCAGACGGCCGCTGCGACGCCCGGGCAGTGCTCCGCCCTGAAGTCGTCGAAGACGACGACTGCTCCGGGGGCGGCCAGCAGCCGCGAGGTTTCCACGTCCGTGCGCACGTGCGCGTACAGGTGCGAGGCGTCCACGTGAACGAAGCGACAGGAGGCGTGCCGCACGCGGTCGGGCAGTACCGCCGTCACCGCCTGCACCACCGTCGGCAGCTCGTCGTGGAACGCCCGGTAGTTGGCCTCGAACGCCCGGCGCGTCAAGGTGGCGTACGAGCGTCGCATCTCGCCGTCGTTGCCGTCGTCCTCGGCCGGTGAGTCGAAGAGGTCGCAGACCGTGAACTCCTCGCCCTCCTTAAGGTACCCGCCGAGGAAGATGGCGCTCTTCCCCAGGTAGGCGCCGAGTTCCAGGAGGTCCCCGCCGGACGGACCGGCGTTCTGACGGCTCAGAAACCAGTCGAACAGGACCTGATCGGCCGGCCAGAACCATCCCTTCACCTCGTCCAGACGCGTGGGCGCAGAAAGGTTCAGGGGTTCCTCGGGCCGTGCAAGCGGTGCGGTCATGGGGCGGACATCCCAGGAGCGAGGCGGAGCGGTCGATCCGGCGAGATTACGAGCCCCAGGTAACGTCCCGGCGAACCGCCACCGACTACGCAGCGGCACCTGCCAGTACACCTCACGCCTCCGTGCCACCCGGCTGATGTGGCGCTCTTCTGCGTCGGCCAGCTTCTGTGCGAGAACCCGCTCACCCCGCCCCCGGACACCGTGACACACACCCTGCGCGATGGCGCCACATCCGTCCGCACCCGGATGGTGCGTCACCCACGCCGCACATCCCTCGACCGCCGTGTTTACGCCGCTGTGCGCAGCGAGGATGTCATCGCGACAGAGTCCCTGCCCAGCCCCTCATCCGCTTGCGTGGCAGAGAGGTTCACCATGGACGCCCTACACCGCGTCGGCCGCCGTCGGAAGCGCTACCCCGCCGTATCGACGGGCTCACCACTTTGCGGTGAGGCCGTCGAGTGGGTCCTCGTCGTGTGTCCGTTTGACGCGGTCTGCTGCTGCGATGGCGTCGGTGATCCAGGCTCGGGCGCGCAGGGTGCTGCCGAGATGGGTGCCAAGGGTTGCGGTGATGTCCTTGATTCGGGCCTCGCGGTTGAAGACGTCGAGCACGAACGTGGCGAGCGGTTCGAAGTCGCCACCCCGAGCATCTTGAACCGCGGAGGACATGGTCGAGCGTATGCGGTAGAGGCCCGCGGCCTCCTTGAGGCCGCGCCAGAATCGGGCGTCTGCATGGCCAGGTAGGTCGTTGAGGAGGGCAGCGAGCTGGTTTTCATCGTCGGTCATAGTCGACTCCTCCAATTGGATGCGCGGACCTTAGATCTCAGTCCACGCCGCTCCAGGAGTTGAGCGGGTTCCCCGCCAGCGCGTGAGGCTGTAGCGGGTGACCAGCGTCCATGCGGTCCGCGTGGCATCCTCCACCCAGGCATGGCCGGCCGCAGGCAGCCCGTGGACCCCCCTCAGCTTCTGGGTGATCTTTTCCTCCGAGATGTACTTGTTCCCTCGCCCCAGGTACTTCAGGACATGCACCGCGAAGTAGTCCACATCTCCAGGGCTGCATTGACCGCCGAGGACCTGCTTGAGGTCCCATCCGATCTTGGAGCCTATGCTGGCACCGCCCTCACCCTTCTCGTCCCAAAAGCCCGCCGCCTCCGGACCGGGCAGGATGTCTATCAGGTCGACCAGGTGGGAGAGGTCGGGATCGTCGGCCGGAGTGATGTTGCGCATGGGGTTCCCTCCACCTTGGCTGAGGCACTGATCGCGGCCACATGAGAAGGCCATGGCCTGCCGCAGATCATCTGGCCCGGGCCTCGAAGACGTGCGGGACTCGCATGTGCCTGCCCGATTCACAACCCGCATTGGCTGAGAAGGACATGCTCCGGGCGAAGGCCAGGCGTCCCCGCAACGCCTGCACGCGCACGGGACATACCTCAGCAGGAAGTCACACCAGCGGCGGCTATCGGTGGCTCAGGTAGTCGTGCGCGGGACTGGCGAGTGGAGGTGGGCTAGGTTGACGGGCATTGCGGCACCGTGGTCGAGGCTGCGTACCGGGGCGACCGGGTGACGGTGGCCTGCCGCGGGCTGGAGTGTCGGCGTATGGATGAGCGTGCCCAGTCATATGGATGGACGAATGTGCCCGGCTACTGACCTCTCGGGATCCTTCGTGGGCAGTTTGCCGCTGACTTGATTGGGGGTGGTGGCGGGCGGCTGACCATGGTGTTGGACCCGCTACGGCCATCCTCGACCTCGACCGCCTCCTGCACCACTGCGACGTCGTCTCCATCAATGGCCCCAGCTACCGAGTCAAGAACCGGCTCGGATGATGCAGATGCGTGGCAGCGGTACGTCCCCCTCGCCTTCCATCACGAGGACTTCTCGCGCCAGCTGTCGGGTACGTTCCCATCCCAGGTGACTGGACATTTACGGCTTTGTCCATCGATCCACTTTCGAGTCGTGGCCTATCCCACTGAAGACCTTGTTGATCATCTTCAGGCGAGGCAGTACCGCGGGACTGAGCTGCTGCTCCTCGACCAGTTGCCCAGCCAGCCCGAAGACGTCATCGAAGCCCAACGCGATCTCGTCCGGCGGCACGTCGTACTCCTCCAGCCACGCCACCTGAGCCGTTGCACCTGCCGCGACCACGACAAGCGCCTCGATCAGCATGGTCATCGTGGCACGGCTCCTCATGAGCTGAGTGGTCACCGTGTCCTCCTGCTGGGCACGTTCGCGCGTAACTTGAGCACACACCTGAGTACGCCGGCATGGAGCTTCTGTACGACAGCGAGCAGGCCGCCGAAGGCACATGGGCAGGGCCGTCGGCTGCGGCCGCCGCGGTCCGCGTCGAGAAGCTACGCCCCTGGATCGCCCTGTGAACCCGGCGCTCCGAGCGGGATCTGGTGCGTGCAACGGTGCTCGTTCACGACGAGGGCTTGCCGGAGGATCGGTAGCTGGCGGTCTCGCACGATTCAGAGCCGAGGCGTTCAGGCCAAAGATCTTGTAACAAACTCGCCCTTTGGGCCCGAAATTTCCCTTTATGCTCGCACGTCAGGTATCGACGAAAATGGGCAAAAGTGGGCAGATTGGCGCGGGGTTGCAGAAATTTCAGCCAATCACGACACGCGGGGTGCCGTCATTTGCTTGCAAGCACTTACCTCGCTCCATAAAGTATTCAGCGCTTGATAAGTCCATTAATTCCCCCGGGGGCTTCAGGGGGAGGATTGCCTTGCGTAAGCGGAAGCATCCTGTCGATTTCCCGGGTGCCGGTAATCGCAATTCGGCCGTCGAGGCCGGGAGGGGAAACAGAAACCATGAAGAATGTAATCCGTGGCATCGCGCGGGGGGCTGCCACGATCATCGCTGCCGTCTCTGCTCTGGCGGTTCCTGGAGTGGCTCATGCCGACGGCCCGATCCCTGAGCCCTACATTGCAGGGTGCCCGGACAGCGGCTACCCGGTCCCCGGCAACCCCTCCCAGAGCTGCACGTCGATGACGAACGGTGCGCTCTTCCACGGCAAGCACCACCCGGATTCCACGCGGACGCGGATCTACTCGCAGTACAAGAAGACCAGTGGTTCCGCCATCACCGCGCGTCTCGGGTACAACTACGCCGGCACGAATCACTGGGGAGACTGGTTCACGCAGTCCGCAGGAACCACGAAGACCAAAGACTGGTACACCTACGACTATGATTTCTGGTGCAACAATACTGTCGGGCTCCTGAACGTCAGTGGTCAGGGTACCTTCCAAACGCCCATTTCGCGCTGCGCCTAATTCATTCCACGCCCTCGCTGCGGTGAGTTCAGCCGCAGCGGGGGTGCGGCGCGTTTTCTCGAAGAAATAGAGTCAGGAACCTATGTTCGAGGCTGTCTTTAAGGGCCACCTTGGTCTTCTCGTTGCCATCTGCCTCGCAGGCCTTGCAGGTGGGGCTATCGCGTTCGCGGTCGCCCAGCGCCGCGGGGCACGCGCAGGGGCGCACGCCCTGTGGGTTGCAGCTATGTCGGCTGTCGTCGGAGTCACTGGGTTCTTCACCGGAGCCGGCGGGGGGTTGGGCACCCAGTGCGTCGTGAACCGTGACCTCGCGGAACCGTTCGCGACCGAGCAGGGGCTGCTGAACGTGCTCTTGTACCTGCCAGTGGGGTTCTTCGGGCTGCTTGCCACGCGTCGTCCCACGGTGGCTGTCGTAAGTGGCCCACTGTTGTCCGTGGCCACCGAGCTCGGACAGGCCCTTGCCCCATGGGTGGGGCGCAACTGCGACACCAGTGACGTGCAGATGAACTCGCTCGGCACGCTGATCGGTTTCGCCTTCGCCTGGGTTGCTCTGCTCACGACGAAGCAGAGCGTCCTGCCCTGGCTGGCTGGCGGCAAGCGCACCGGCCAGTTCGCCCTCGGGGTAGTAGTGGTCGCCGGCCTTCTCGGCGCCGCTTTCATCACCCCGATCGCAGTGGACGCCACCAGCATCCAGCTGGCCTCGTCCGATGAGAAGGAGGCCGCTGAGAAGGCCATCCGCGACGCCTTCGGGAACCGCTACGAAGTGGCGAACGTGCAGCTCCAGCCGATACCGGGAACAGACCGTGGGAGTCTAATGATCACCTTTGCCCATGAGGGCACAGCCACGCTCAGCTGGCCCGACGCGATTAACCTGAACGTCAGCCTCGAGTCCAGCAGCGTACCCGGCCCCAACAGCTTCCCTGTCTCCCCGGACGCCGGTGCACCCAAGGACGGCAAGGCAGCCACCGAGATCGCCCAGAAGTATGCGCAGCAGCACTTCCCCTGGGCTTTGCAGACGAACCACCACACGACTCATCCGGTCGGAGACAAGGCGGAGCTGGGGTGGATCACCAGCTGGCGGCAGATGAGGGACGGTGTTCTCATGCCCCGCAGCCTTGACGTCCAGGTCAACCGGGCCGGACGGGTCTCCCAGATCGATGTGCAGAGGGGGCCCGGGGCGGTGACGGTCCCGCCACGTCGAATCACCACGGCGCAGGCTGAGGAGCTTGCTTTGCGCTCCATCGATGCGCCTGCCACGGTGGATGCTCGTGCCATCGTGCTGCGTGCGGTGCAGCGCAATGCGACATGGCGGGCTGAGTGGGTGGTCCGCATCCCCATGGGCGACGCGGCTTCCGATCTCTACGTGGATGCCGAGACCGGAAAGGTCCACGACGCCGCTGCCACTGGATGAGCCGAGGACCCGCCGGCCGAACACGCCGCGCACGAGGCGGCCTCTTTCAGGTCCGGGAGAGGCCGCCTCATCGAGAGGGACTGCACCGAACTGCCTCCAGGGAGGGCGAGGTCGGCCAGCCCGCGCCCACCGCTTCTGCCGAAGAGAACCTCGTACCACGAATCTTCGTGATGTGCCGGCAACTCCGCCATTCGGCCCTGCGGTAGTCCAGGTGGCCGCGCCCCGACTGGCGCCTTCCGGGGGACCCCTCCCGCCGCACCACCACGCTGCCGAACACCGTCATAGACCAGACCATGCCGGTCTAAACGGCCTGTGCCTGGCCAGCGCGAGGTGTAGTTGCGCACCTGCTCGCGCCGCCGCCTTCACGTCCCTTCGTCCAGGCGGCCGTTCGCCGAAGGTTTTGAAGCTGGCGACAGCCATATGCCCTTCGTAGCCCTCTGCCCGCCGAGACGTGGGAATGGCGATGGGGGACTGGGGTGCCCGGCGGGTGGTCTTCGCTGTGGGCCATTGCGAACTCCCGCGCGGGGGCGCGAATCGCGCACACCCTGCGTCAGTAGGGCGGGGCTGCTCGGTGGCACCGCGCTCCGCGGCTGAACGGCTGCCGTCGTGCGCGCCGCAGTAGACATCGCGTGACTGAGGCGGCAAGCCAGGGCAGCCGCGTGTTTTGGCCTCTGGAACTTCAGGCAGCTGGTCGGAAGCGGAGGACGGCGATAAGTGCGATAGCTGAGAAGACGAAGAACGCGGCTGCACCAAGCCACACACCCTTGTGCCCGGATGACCCTGCCGCGCGAGCGGGGGCTGGGTCGTGGCAGTTCGGGAGAGCGGGTTCGACACGGAAACGTGCCCACGGACCGGCGGGGGCGCCGGGGCCGGTCGCGGTGACGGTGTACAGGCCCGGCGGCGCGGTGCAGCGGATGTGCACGACAGCGGAGACGGTCTTGCCGCCGTGCATGACGACCGGTTCCACGAAGGCGGGCGAAGAAAGCGTGACCCCGTCCGAGAACAGGGCCAGGGGTTCATCGGCCGTGAGTGTTCCGCCGGCGCGGACCGTGCGCACGTCCCAGGGTGTCTGCGGCCAGTACGTGCCCGGGTCCCGGTGCTCGTCCTGGGCTGCCGCCTGCTGGGTGGCGACGCTGCGCTCGCAGTCCCGCCGTGTGTAGCCCGCCTTTGAATCCACGCTTTGCGACGTCCGCGCCTGGGCGGTGCTATCCGGTACGGAGGCGGGGAGCGGGAGGCGGATCTCGCGTACGCCATCCGCAGCCACACACGAGACAGGAACTGAGTCCTTGAGTCCACTGCCCTGCATTCGCAGCACCCTGGGGCGTACCGAGGCTTCGGACTCCATCTGGGTAACGTTGCTCACGCCGGATCGGGACGCGGCTTGTACATTCACCGCGACTGTGCCATTGAGCCCGACTAGCGCCGCCCTCTTGCCTTCCGAAATCGGAATGGATTCATCCGAATTCGGGAGAGTCGCGGCGTTTCCCGCGGCGATTAGCGATATGAGCAGCGCCGCAGCGAACGTTGCTACCCGCTCAGCTCTCCATATGCCCACTCGCGGCACCTGGCTTCCTTGTTGACGATCATTCACGAACATGCATACTCTGCCAGCTCGCCGACGCGGGCAGCCATTCGGCCCCTCACTTTCGGCCACGAGAACGTGATTTGAGACAATCTTTCAAGGGAAACAACTTGAATTCCAGACGGCTGGCCACGTGTGCCCTCGCACTCGCAGCGGCCCTGTTGCCGACGCCCATCGCGTCGGCAACCGGAAGTCCGACAGCGGCTGCGACCGATTTCCCTCCACCTTCCATATCCCCGTCTGCGTCTCCTTCCGCTTCTGCGACGGCGCAGCCTAGTCCCTCGCTGTCTCCGAACTCGTCTGCCAGTCCTTCGGATTCCGCATCCGCATCATCCCCGTATCCGGCCGAGCCGTTTGAGAACGGGGAAGCGGAGTTCTGGACCGCCGAGCGCATGGCACAGGCCGAACCCATCGACGCCGACCGCGGACAGACCGAGGCCTCCCTACGCCAGAACAGCATGGAAGAGCCGGAAGAGGGACCTCCTGCCGGCACGCCGAGCGCCACCCACTTCGAAGGGCTGCCCATGGTGGGCACGTTCTTCTTCCAGGGGACACCGGTCAGTGGTGACGCAACCTACTGCAGCGGCAGTGTGGTGCGCAGCAAGGGAAAGAACATGGTGTTGACCGCCGGGCACTGCGGTATCGCGTTGCGGAAGGCGGAGCACCGCATCTTCGTTCCGCAGTACCGCTACGGGCAGTCGGCCGCCGACCAGCCCTGGGGGGTCTACCCGCTGACCGATGTCTACATCGACAACCGCTACGACCCCAAGCGCGACACTGTCTCGGACCTCGACCTCGCGTTCGTCCTGGTCGGCAAGGGCCCCAAGGGCAAGGTCGAGGATGTCACCGGCGCCCTGACGCTGACCACCTCGAATACCTATGAGCACGACGTGACGGTCGTCGGCTACCCGGCCGCCGACAAGGTCAACAACTCCCACCGGGCCATCCGGTGCGATGTCCGCACCAAGCGCCTCTACGGTTACCGCCAGATGAGGATGGAGTGCGGCGGCTATTACGGCGGTGTCTCCGGCGGTCCCTGGATCAGGAACTACAACCCCCGCACCCGCACCGGCGAAGTGATCGGCAACGTCGGTGGTGTCGGCGGCGGAGGCCCCGTCCACTGGCTCTCCTACGCCCCCGTGTATGGCCAGGACGCCCTCGATCTGTACAACGACGCCGCCAACGACATCGGCGAGAAGAACGTCAACCGAACGAAGCCCTACCAAGGGCCTGACGACGGGCCGATCCTCCCTGGCGGCGGCACCACCTGGAAGCACGCCAAGCAGATCGCCTCCGGCGACTTCCGGGCGACCGGCCACAGCGACCTGCTGGTGCTGTGGACCGACGGCGAGGTCACCCTCTACCCCGGCGACGGCAACGGAGGCTTCGGCAAGGAACGGCAGCTGCTCGCGCCGAACCCCACGTGGAAGACGGCCGCAGGGATCACCGCCGGGGATTTCACCGGCTCCAACCAGTTCGACCTCCTGGTGCGCTGGGACAGCGGACGGCTGAGCCTGCACGGCGACATCGGTGCCAACGGGCTCGGCGGCAGCGGCACCCAGATGGCCCCGGCCGGCTCGATCTGGAGCCATGCAACGCAGATCGCGGCCGGCCGCTTCAACGCGCAGACCTACGTGACCGACCTCATGGTGCGCTGGTCCGACGGCGAGCTCACGCTCTACACCAACGTCAGCGCCGGCACCCTGGGCCAGGAGCACAAGCTCAAGGACCCCAACAGCACCTGGAAGGACGCCACGCTCCTGACGTCCGGGCAGTTCTCCGGCAACCAGAAGTGGGACCTGATGGTCCGCTGGACGACCGGGGAACTCGACAACTACGTGGGCACGACCACGTCCGGCTTGGGAAGCCAGAAGCAGGTCCAGGGCCCGAACAAGACCTGGACCCACAGCGTGATCATGACCACCGGCGAGTACACGGGCGACGGCTTGGCCAACGACCTGGTGATCCGCTGGTCCGACGGCGAGACCACCATGTACCGCGACACCCGCACGACCAACCTCGGAACCGAACGCATGCTCGTTCCCCCTGCGTGACCACTCCGCCCACTGGCGGAGCACTCCCGGGTGGCTCTACCACTCCCTCCAGCTCAGACGCCGCAGTCATGACGCCACCTCCGCCGCGCAGACATTGCGGCCACTCCCCGAGGCGACTCGCGTTCAGGTCAGTCGCCTCGGGGAGTGGCTTCGACGGGCATCAGCGGGCCACGAGCGAGTCTGAAACGCGGCAACAACACAACACGGACGGCGAGCGAGCTACCGTGCGGAACACCGCACAGGCTCAGCTGACTGCACACAGCCCCCAAGGCCGCGGGGCAGATATATTCGGGCATCTGCTCCAGGAGGCGGGGCACTCACGGCGCATGTCACCGACAGGCGCGCTGGCACTTGCCCGCGCGGCCGAAGCGAACACCGCTCAGGACTCTTCCTCACCATGCCTACGGTTCCGTGAACTACACAGCTCCCAGGGCGCCTCGAACCTGCATCCACGCCGTCTGATTCCTCCAGCGTCGACCGGACGGTGTCGGGCTTCCGGAGCAAGGGGTTCAGGGCGCATTTTTCGCTCTCTTGCGCGTCCTGTGGGGGTGGTGGGGCGGACAGCTAGCGGGCGGCAATTGTGTCGTCCGTCACGTGATGGGGTTCCGCTTTGGCGCTCCGCTTCGACATAGGGGACAAGCGTCACCTGTGACGACGGTGTGTGATTGCTTCTTGAGGGTCTCTTGAGGTGACCGAAAGACACGTCATGACCAGGCTGTTTCCGTCAGTGGAAGATCGACACGACTCCCGAGAACACCACTGACTACGGAGCTTCGCTGTGACTCGTCTGCGCAACATCACTCTGGCCGCGGCCTGCGCACTGACCGCTGCTGCGATCGCCACCTCTCCCGCCGCCGCCGACGGGGACGCTGGGACCAACACGGTCACCGCCCCGGTCATCGAAGATGACGGCGGCGACTGGATGCCGCCGGCGGACGACCAGGAGCAGGCCGACGCTGCCGCGGCCAAGCAGGCTCTGGACGCCGACCCGCTGACTGCGGAGCAGATCGAGGCCGCGGCCAAGGATACGGCCGACAAGGACCGCCGCATCGCCCTGGAGCCGCAGCCGGGCCTGCCGGCTGCGTACTACCTGGCGAGCAACCACGTCGCCCAGGCCTACAACAACTACTGCGGGCCGGCCACAGCCAAGATGACGCTGGGACACCAGGGCTACAACCTCACCCAGGCCAGCCTCGCCTCCCGCTTCGGTATCAGCCCGGGCAACGGGGGCACGAGCTGGGACGCAATGCTCAGGACGCTCAAGGCGTACACGAGCGGCAACTACGCCGGCAACTTCCTCGCCTACAGCCCCAGCGCCCGCGACAAGGAGGAGTACAAGGCCCACCTCAAGATCGACATCGCCAGAAACAAGGACTCCATCGCCGGCAACGTCCTGGAGCCGAAGGGCAGCCGCATCCGTCTGGCCGGCCACCCGATCAACCAGACCATCTACCACTGGGTCAACATCCGCGGCTACAAGAACAGCGGAGCGGACAGCCAGGTACAGGACCCCGCGACCAGCGTGTGGCCCGGCGTGAGGGCCAACTCCCCCGTCCCGTCGAACAATCTGGTCATTATGATGGGCGGCCGTGGCTATCAGTGGTAGAAGACTCGCCTCGCTCTGCGCCATAGCGGCCCTCAGCGTAGGAGCATGCGCACCCGGTCCCTCGCACTCCGCCAGCGGCGAAAAGCCTCCTGCAGTGCCGACCCAGAAGCGGGCGTTCTGCAAGGTCAGCACGCCGGAACTGTGGCGACAAGCTCGAGCCCGCACCACATACACCACTGCGGCCAGCCCTCGCGCCTACGAAGGCGTAGTCAGCCCGGACGGCAAGAAGATCTTTGCCGAGGAGTCCGACGGGCGCGTCACACGGGTTGTCATGCGCACCCCCGGCGGTGGCCGGACAGTCATCGACCAGATGCCGCAGACGCGGTCGAAGCGCCTCCAGCAATACGTCTTGTGGGACTTCGACGGCAGATGGCTCCTGTACGAAGCCTCCTACGATGCCGAGAACATGAACGACTGGGCCATCTATGCATGGGACGCGAAGGCTGGTGGCCGACCGTTCAGGATCACCCGCAACACCGCGAACGGACCGTTCCTCTTCCTACGCGCCCGCGGCGGAAAGGCAACATGGGCGCAGGGCGGCGGCGGGAATGGACGCAAGCAGGTACACGTCTACGATCTGCACACTCGCAGCGATCGTGTGGTGCGTACCGGGATGGTCTCCCCTGTGACCGTGTCCGGTGAGTTGGTGGTGTGGCGCGAGGCATTCTCCGGCTCGAGCCCCGTGCAGGTGCGGGCGGCCTCGCTGTCCACAGGCCGCACTGCGGCCCTGCCGGAGCAGATCGCGAAGGTGAAGGGCACGACGTTCATCACCGGCAGCAGTGACGGGCATGCCTGGGCGTGGACCTCGCCGGACATGCGCAAGCTGTACGCGTGGAAGAAGGGGTGGAAGACCTCCGCCCTGGTGGCCACCGTGAGTGAAGGCCAGTTCTTTGACCAGATGGAGATCGCGGGCGACCTGATCACGTGGCAGGACGACTCCGGCCTCTGGGCGGCAGATCTCAGATCCCAGTCCATGACCCGGCTCAACAAGGACGGCGTACCGCACGCAAACGGGGACAAGATCCTGGTCTCCTACCAGACCGGGGGCTTCAGCAAGGACCCGGCCGCCTACAAGGGAACCACCGCCTACGTCCTCACCGCATCCCGTCTGGAACCGCTCGCCCCCTGCCGTGGCTGGGCACCGATACCCCAACCAGCGGACGAGACCACAGCCCCCGACACTCCCGCCGAACCGGCACCGCTGTAGTCCCAACCGTCAGCATCAACAGCAAGGCCTGCCGGAGCGTCGCACTCTTCGGCTGGAGGGTCCTCCTCATCACCTCGAGGGAGGGCCCTTCGGCCGTCCAGAACCCGCCACCTGCGATCTCTCGGTTTTGGGGCGGTGGTGTGAGAGTCAGTTGAGGGTTGGTGCCGGCACCCCGTCCGCGCGGTACGAGGACCTCGCCCGGAGCCTGCGCGCAGAGGCGGTGGACGCCCCTGACGAACAAGCCGACCCGGCCGAGAGCCACGCCGACGCCCTGGACGCCGCACTGGCGGCCGGGGACGACGAGGCCCGAGACCGGGCGGTGGACCGGGTCCGGCGCTTCCTCCTCACTGCTGGTCCCGGCTTCGAGGCCACCCGGCAACTGCTGGCCCTGCTCTCCGCGTAGGACGGCGGAGAGCTTCGTGGCCGGCTGCGGCGGCACCGACGAGGAGTTCGCCCCCGCCTCGTAGGGCCGTCTGGGACCGGGCTGGGACCAAAAGGCAAGTTCATGGGCAAGGGGCCGGTGCCGTGGACGCCGGCCCCTTGTTGGTAGCTTGCCGCGTGATGCGTGTCGTGTGATGTGCGCTGGGTGTGCGTCACGGGTTTTCACGGGTGGTGGGTGTGGCGGGGTTGGGCACCGCGTTGCTGGGGTGTCGTTCGGTTGGTGGAGGCCGCTGTCGTTTTCCGGTGAAGGTCCGTTGTCGTGCGTGTAGGGCGTGAGGGTTCCGTTGCGGCGGGGACGATCAGTCCCACCAGAAGTCCCAGTTGTGTGCGCCGGTGAGTCGTTCTGCGTACGCGGCCAGTGTGTGAGGGCGGCTGCCTTGCCAGATGTTGTCCGGGCAGAAGGCGAAGTGCTCAGCCGCGACCAGCAGAGCGTCTTCCTGGTTCATTGGTGGAGCGGCGACGCTGATGTGCAGGGTGGAGAATCCGACGGCGACGACACGAGTACCGAAGCGGTGCTCCCAATCCGCGATGACCGCGGAGAACTTTGCAGTGTCGTCGTCGTAGTTGCAGGGCCCGGCCCAGCCTGCGGCGGTGAGGGCCTCGGCGCCGGACGCGGCGATGACCAGTCCCAGTCGGGATTGAGGCCGGTCGGTGAGGAATGCCTGCGCGTACTCGCCGGCCAGTTGGTCGGCGTTTGTTGCTGTTTCTCGGCTGGGCGCGAGGCCGGGCCAGCTCTGACCGAAGGGAGCTGTGACGGCGAGGCGTTCTGCGGCGGGGAGCAGGTCGTCTTCATCCACGGCGGTGTGGGCCGCCCACCACTGCGCGAGCAGGCCGGCCGGGTCATGGCTTGCCGGGGATGACATCTGCTCGGGGAAGATCTCGCCCGATCCCCATGGGCGGAAGTCGCCGCCGTCTGAATCCGGGGAGTCGAGGAGTAGTGGCCAGAGGCCGGAGGTTGTGTGCTCGGTCTGGATCTGTGCCCACAGTTCGACCGGGGCGGGTCGATCGCTGAGCCAAAGGGGCTGCACATCTCCGTCGCCCTCGTCGGATGTGATCATCCGGCCGGGCGGGAGCGGGGTCCTGAGGGTCGATCGAGGCTCGGGGTGCACGTGTGGATGCTAGCTGTGCAGGATTTTCGGCTTCCTGGTGAGGGCGGATGGCAATCCGTATCCCGTTGCTTCCCTCGTTCGTGTTGGTCTGGTCGGCGTGTCGGGATGGACGGCTTCGGGTGTGGACAGCTGTGAGTGGGTGGGGTGGTGGCAGCGGTTGGGCGTCAGCGGGTGCGCGGGGGCTGGCCGGTGTGGGGGCTTGTTGTGGCTCGGTGTTTTCGTGGCAGTG
>NZ_JOGB01000080.1 GCF_000719335.1 Streptomyces sp. NRRL S-87 | reverse complement strand
GGGCTTCGCCCTGGCCTGCGGCCACCCCTGGCCCGGGCCTGCCTCCGGTCCAGCCTGCCACCCCTGTCAAGCGCCTCCCCCACACACCACGGGACGGCCGACTCCCGTGCACATCGCGACCCGGGTCGGGGCGGTAGATCCAGCCTCGCCGGCGTTTGAGGCGCGGGGTCCGGGGCGGAGCCCCGGATTCGGGAAGGGGCGGGGTGGGGGAAATGCGGAAGCGGCGCCCGCCCCGTGTGGGGGTGGGCGCCGCTTCGGGGCCAGTGGCCGGAAGCCGGAGACCAGGGGCCGGGGGCCGGGGGCCTTACGCCTTGCGGAGGCGGAAGGTCAGGCCGAGGGACTCGTCGGTGAACGGGTCGCCGTAGGAGCCGTCCGCGTCGCCGGAGGCGAAGTCCGTGGCGAGGACCTCGTCGGCGATCAGCGCTGCGTGGTCCGTGAGGGCCGTGGTGACCTCGGCGTCGGAGGAGGACCACCGCAGTGCGATGCGGTCCGCCACGTCGAGACCGGAGTTCTTGCGGGCCTCCTGGATCAGCCGGATCGCGTCGCGGGCGAGGCCCGCCAGCCGCAGCTCCGGGGTGATCTCCAGGTCCAGGGCGACCGTCGCGCCGGAGTCCGAGGCCACGGACCAGCCCTCGCGCGGGGTCTCCGTGATGATGACCTCCTCGGGGGAGAGGTCCACCGGCTCGCCGTTGACCTCCACCGTCGCCGTGCCCGACCGCAGGGCCAGGGAAAGCGCGGCCGCGTCGGCGGCGGCAACGGCCTTGGCGACGTCCTGCACGCCCTTGCCGAAGCGCTTGCCGAGGGCGCGGAAGTTCGCCTTGGCGGTGGTGTCCACCAGCGAGCCGCCGACCTCGGACAGGGAGGCCAGGGAGGAGACGTTCAGCTCCTCCGTGATCTGCGCCTGGAGCTCCGCCGACAGGGCGTCGAAGCCCGTGGCGCCGATCAGGGCGCGGGAGAGCGGCTGGCGGGTCTTGACGCCCGACTCGGCGCGCGTGGCGCGGCCCAGCTCGACGAGGCGGCGTACCAGGACCATCTGCTGGGACAGGGCCGGGTCCACCAGGGACGCGTCCCGCTCCGGCCAGGTCGACAGGTGCACGGACTCGGGGGCCTCCGGGGTGACCGGGACGACCATGTCCTGCCAGACCCGCTCGGTGATGAACGGCGTCAGCGGGGCCAGCAGGCGCGTGACGGTCTCCACGACCTCGTGCAGGGTCCGCAGCGCGGCCTTGTCGCCCTGCCAGAACCGGCGGCGCGAGCGGCGCACGTACCAGTTCGACAGGTCGTCGACGAAAGCGGACAGCAGCTTGCCGGCGCGCTGGGTGTCGTACGCCTCCATCGCCTCGGTGACGTCACCGACCAGCGCGTTCAGCTCGGACAGCAGCCAGCGGTCGAGGACCGTGCGGTCGGCCGGCGCCGGGTCGGCGGCGGACGGCGCCCACTGCGACGTACGGGCGTAGAGGGCCTGGAAGGCCACCGTGTTCCAGTACGTGAGGAGCGTCTTGCGGACGACCTCCTGGATGGTGCCGTGGCCGACGCGGCGGGCCGCCCACGGGGAGCCGCCGGCCGCCATGAACCAGCGCACGGCGTCGGCGCCGTGCTGGTCCATGAGCGGGATCGGCTGCAGGATGTTGCCCAGGTGCTTGGACATCTTGCGGCCGTCCTCGGCGAGGATGTGGCCCAGGCAGACCACGTTCTCGTACGAGGACTTGTCGAAGACCAGCGTGCCGACCGCCATCAGGGTGTAGAACCACCCGCGGGTCTGGTCGATCGCCTCCGAGATGAACTGCGCCGGGTAGCGCTTCTCGAAGAGCTCCTTGTTCTTGTACGGGTAGCCGTACTGCGCGAACGGCATCGAGCCCGAGTCGTACCAGGCGTCGATGACCTCGGGCACGCGGACGGCGGTGCGGTCGCAGCCCTCCGCGGTGCAGGTGAAGGTCACGTCGTCGATGAACGGCCGGTGCGGGTCCAGGCCGGAGTGGTCGGTGCCGGACAGCTCCGACAGCTCCGCGCGCGAGCCGACGCAGGTGAGGTGGCCCTCCTCGCAGCGCCAGATCGGCAGCGGGGTGCCCCAGTAGCGGTTGCGGGAGAGCGCCCAGTCGATGTTGTTGTTCAGCCAGTCGCCGAAGCGGCCCTGCTTGACCGACTCGGGGAACCAGTTGGTCTTCTCGTTCTCCCGCAGCATCGCGTCCTTGACCGCGGTGGTGCGGATGTACCAGGACGGCTGCGCGTAGTAGAGCAGCGCGGTGTGGCAGCGCCAGCAGTGCGGGTAGCTGTGCTCGTACGCGATGTGCTTGAAGAGCAGGCCGCGGGCGTCGAGGTCGGCGGTGAGCTGCTCGTCGGCCTTCTTGAAGAAGACGCCGCCGACCAGCGGGACGTCCTCGGCGAAGGTGCCGTCGGGGCGGACCGGGTTCACGACCGGCAGGCCGTACGCGCGGCAGACCGCGAGGTCGTCGGCGCCGAAGGCCGGGGCCTGGTGGACCAGACCCGTACCGTCCTCGGTGGTGACGTACTCGGCGTTCACGACGAAGTGGGCCGGGGCGTCGAAGGGCACCAGCTCGAACGGGCGCCGGTAGGTCCAGCGCTCCATGTCCTTGCCGGTGAAGGTCTCGCCGGTGGCCTCCCAGCCCTCGCCGAGCGCCTTCTCCAGCAGCGGCTGGGCGACGACCAGCTTCTCGGTGCCGTTCGTGGCGACGACGTACGTGACGTCGGGGTGGGCGGCGACCGCGGTGTTGGACACCAGGGTCCACGGGGTGGTCGTCCACACCAGCAGCGCCGCCTCGCCCGCGAGCGGGCCGGAGGTCAGCGGGAAGCGCACGAAGACGGACGGGTCGACGACCGTCTCGTAGCCCTGGGCCAGCTCGTGGTCGGACAGGCCGGTGCCGCAGCGCGGGCACCAGGGGGCGACGCGGTGGTCCTGGACCAGCAGGCCCTTGTTGAAGATCTCCTTGAGCGACCACCACACGGACTCGACGTACTCGGGGTCCATGGTCCGGTAGGCGTCGTCGAGGTCGACCCAGTAGCCCATGCGGGTGGTGAGCTCGGCGAAGGCGTCGGTGTGGCGGGTCACCGACTCGCGGCACTTGGCGTTGAACTCGGCGATGCCGTACGCCTCGATGTCCTGCTTGCCGTTGAAGCCGAGCTCCTTCTCGACGGCGAGCTCGACCGGCAGGCCGTGGCAGTCCCAGCCGGCCTTGCGGGCCACGTGGTAGCCGCGCATGGTGCGGAAGCGGGGGAAGACGTCCTTGAAGACGCGGGCCTCGATGTGGTGCGCGCCGGGCATGCCGTTCGCGGTCGGCGGCCCCTCGTAGAAGACCCACTCGGGGCGGCCCTCGGACTGGGCGAGGGTCTTGGCGAACGTCTTGTTGTCCTGCCAGAACTCCAGGACTGCGTGCTCGAGGGCGGGCAGGTCGACCTGGGCGGGTACCGGGCGGTACTGCGGCGGTGTGCTCATGAGGCTGGCTCTTCCTCCAACGGCTTGTCACTTCCGTCGGAGGGACGAGAGGCCGCCGATCCGGCGCGGCTCCCGCGGTACCACCCTCCTTGGCCGCCGGGCGCACTGCCGGTGGCCCCCTCATTAGGGGCGCGAGCCGGTTCTACTGACCCGGGCCGTGCGGCCCGGGCGTTCTTCCGGCGGCTCCGGGGTGATCCTTCACGTCGCGCTCGCCCCCGGGCTCGCACCGTCCCCGGGTCGCTCCTGGCTGCGTACGACGCTACTCGTCCCCATCCATGCCTTTCGCTGGGCCCAGTGTACGGGCCGGGGGGCGGCTCGGCAGACCGGTTTCGCGGGGGGTCCGGGGGCGGCGCCGGCATGACCCGGATGGGCCTACGCGCCGGTAGCGGGGCCGCGGGGTCGCGAAGGGCGGATTACCGGGGGCTGAGCGGGGCACAACGGATGCAGGTTGGCCTCGGAGGACGCGTGCCCCGTTGCCGTGGGGTTTGGGGCGATTTATCGTCCCAGCACGATGCGCGCGCAAGATCACAATATGTGAAGGGGCCGCGGCCATGGTGGCGAAGAAGACGGCGTCCGCCGGGAAGAAGGCGGCGGCCACGGCTGCCGGGGCGGCGGCCGGGAAGGCCGTGCCCAAGAGGGCGGACGGGGCGAAGAAGACCGCGGTGGGCGGCGGGACCGCCGCGAGGACCACCGCGACGAAGAGCACGGCGAAGACCGCGACGAAGGCCAGCCCGAAGACCGCCGCCACCAGGACCGCGACTGCCAAGTCCGCCGCCACCAGGACCGCGACTGCCAAGTCCGCCGCCACCAAGACCTCGCCCACCAAGACCTCGACCACCAAGACCTCGACCGCCAAGACCACCGCCACCACCAGGACCACCGCCGTCAAGGCCACCGGAAAGGCCGCGGCCGCGAGGACCACCACAGCGAAGAGGGCCGCCACGAAGACCACCACCGCGAAGACCACCACCGCGAAGACGGCGGTCGGGAAGGCGGCCGCGAAGCCGGCCACCAGGAAGGCGGCCGTCGAGAAGGCCGCCGCGACGGCGCCGGCCAAGAAGGCCGCCGCGAAGAAGGCGAAGCACGAGCACGCCCCGGCCGCACGCGCCGGGGCCCAGGGGGCGGCCCAGGCCGCGGAAGAGACGGGAGCCGGGACAGTGGTTGCCAAGAAGACCAGCGGCAGCGGCAAGGGCAGGACCTCGACGGCCAGGGCGAGCGCCGCCGCGGCCACCAGCGGGCTCCCCAAGACCCGCGCGGTCGCGGCGCCCGGTGAGCTGGCGGTCCGCCCCGGCGAGGAGCCGTGGACCCCCGCCGAGGTGGCTGAGGCACGCACGCTGCTGACGGACGAGGCCGACCGGCTCCGGGCCGAGCTGCACCACTCGGAGGAGGCCATCACCGGCATGATGCGCGACTCCGGTGACGGAGCCGGCGACGACCAGGCCGACACGGGTGCGAAGAACATCACGCGCGAACACGAGCTCTCCCTCGCCGCGAACGCCCGCGAGATGCTGGAGCAGACCGAGCACGCCCTCGAACGGCTCGACGACGGCACCTACGGCATCTGCGAGAACTGCGGCAACGCCATCGGCAAGGCCCGCATGCAGGCCTTCCCCCGCGCCACCCTGTGCGTGGAGTGCAAGCAGAAGCAGGAGCGCCGCCACTGAGGAACCGCCCCTGCAGGTCGCACCGGCGGCGCCCCCGGGGCCACGGGCGCGCCGCCGGTGTGACGTACCCTCGTGTTCTGGTCGGGCAGCTCGTGGCAGGGCGCCCCCGTGGCACCTACATTCGAGGGATTCACGTGGCAGAGGCGGAGGGCGTCATCGGTACGCCAGATGTTGGTCGGGCCGAGCCGGAGGCCGCGCAGCCCAAGGGGCGGCGCCGGATCCTCGCGCTGCTCGTGGTCGCCGTGCTCGTCTACCTGCTCGACCTCGGCAGCAAGATGCTCGTGGTCGCCAGGCTGGAGCACCACGCGCCGATCGAGATCATCGGCGACCTGCTGAAGTTCGAGGCGGTGCGCAACCCGGGAGCCGCCTTCGGCTTCGGCGAGGCCTTCACGATCATCTTCACGCTCATCGCCGCGACCGTCATCGTCGTCATCGTCCGGATCTCCCGGAAGCTCTACAGCCTGCCCTGGGCGATCGCGCTGGGCGGCCTGCTGGGCGGCGCGCTGGGCAACCTCACCGACCGGATCTTCCGCTCGCCGGGCGTGTTCCGCGGCGCGGTGGTGGACTTCATCGCCCCCACCCACTTCGCGGTCTTCAACCTGGCCGACTCCGCGATCGTGTGCGGCGGCATCCTGATCGTGCTGCTGTCCTTCCGGGGCATCGACCCGGACGGCACCGTCCACAAGGACTGAGCCCGGCTTCCGCGCGGTCGGGCGGGTCGGCCGCGTCCGGCATACTCGACGGGTGAGCACGATTCCCGAGATCCGTACCCTGCCCGTCCCCGATGGCCTCGAAGGCGAGCGCGTCGACGCCGCGATCGCCCGCATGTTCGGCTTCTCCCGGACCAAGGCGGCCGAGCTGGCCGCCGCCGGCAAGGTGTCGGTCGACGGCAACGTCGTCGGGAAGTCCGAGCGCGTCAGCGGCGGCGCCTGGCTCGAGGTCGAGATGCCCGCCCCGCCGCGCCCCGTCGAGATCGTCGCCGAGCCCGTCGAGGGCATGGAGATCGTCCACGACGACGACGACATCGTCGTGATCATGAAGCCGGTCGGCGTGGCCGCGCACCCCAGCCCCGGCTGGACCGGCACCACCGTCATCGGCGGCCTGGCCGCGGCCGGCTACCGGATCTCCACCTCCGGTGCCGCCGAGCGCCAGGGCATCGTGCACCGCCTCGACGTCGGCACCTCCGGCCTGATGGTCGTGGCCAAGTCCGAGCGGGCGTACACCTCCCTCAAGAACCAGTTCCGCGAGCGCGTCGTGGACAAGCGCTACCACACGCTCGTCCAGGGCCACCCGGACCCGATGAGCGGCACCATCGACGCGCCCATCGGCCGCCACCCCAGCGCCGACTACAAGTGGGCCGTGACCTCCGACGGCAAGGCCTCGGTCACCCACTACGACCTCATCGAGGCCTTCCGCTCCGCCTCGCTGCTCGACATCAAGCTCGAGACGGGCCGCACGCACCAGATCCGCGTGCACATGTCCGCCCACCGGCACCCGTGCGTCGGCGACCTCACCTACGGCGCCGACCCCACCATCGCCAAGCGGCTGAAGCTCACCCGCCAGTGGCTGCACGCCGTGCGCCTCGGCTTCGAGCACCCGGCCGACGGCCAGTGGGTGGAGTTCGCCAGCACCTACCCGGCCGACCTGCAGCACGCGCTGGACGTGATCCGCGCGGAGAGCGAGTGACCGCCCCCGTCGCGGCCCCGCCCTTCCAGCTGCGGGTCGACGAGGCCGGCATCCCGCACCGGTCGATGCGGCGCCCGCTGCGCTAGTCCGGCGCCCGCCGCGGGTGCGGGGCAATGAGCACGTTCGGCCGGGGCGGCTGCGAGGCTGGGGGAGTGGACCAGCTCGCGCTCCTCTTCGTCCTGCTCCTCGGGGCGATCGTGACCGTGCCGCTCGGCGACCGGCTGGGCCTGCCCGCCCCGGTGCTGATGACCCTCGGCGGGGTCGCGCTCGCGCTCGTGCCGTTCGTGCCGAACGTCGAAGTCCAGCCCGACTACATCCTCCCCCTGGTGCTGCCGCCCCTGCTGTACGCCTCCGTGCAGCGGACCTCCTGGCGGCAGTTCGCCGCCAACGTCCGGCCCATCCTGCTGCTCGCCGTGGCCCTGGTCTTCGTCACCACCGCCGCCGTCGGGGCCGTGGCCCACAGCGTGGTGCCCGGCCTGCCGCTGGCCGCCGCCGTCGCGCTCGGCGCGCTGGTGGCCCCGCCGGACCCGGTGGCCGCCACCGCCGTCGCGGGCTCGCTGGGGCTGCCGCGCCGACTGGTGTCGATCCTGGAGGGCGAGGGGCTCTTCAACGACGTCACCGCCATCGTGCTCTACCACGTGGCCGTGGCCGCCGCGGTCAGCGGCGAATTCTCCTGGGCCGAGGCGGGCCTGGCGTTCGTGGTCTCGGCCGTCGTCGCCGTGGCCGTGGGGCTCGCCCTCGGCTGGCTCGCGCACCGGCTGATGAGCCGGCTCGGCGACGCCACCCTGCAGATCGGGCTCACGCTGCTGGTGCCGTTCGTGTCGTACGTGGTGGCGGAGGAGCTGAAGGGCTCGGGCGTACTCGCCGTCCTGAGCACCGCCCTCTTCCTCGCCGAGTACGCCACGGACGCCGACGACGTGCTCGGCCGGCTGGCCGGCCACACCTTCTGGGAGATCGTGGACACGCTCGTCACCGGCGTGGCCTTCGGCCTCATCGGGTTGGAGCTGCACCAGGTGTTCGGGGTGGCGGCCGGTCGGGCGGCGGACATGGCCGGATGGGCCGCCGCCGTGGTCGCGGTCGTGATCGGCGTACGGCTGCTGTGGCTGCTGCCGGCCGCCTGGGCGGCCAGGAAGCTGCACAACCGGCTGCGCGACTACGACGAGGAGATCCCGGTCAACTGGCGCGAGAGCGTCATCATGTGGTGGGCCGGCATGCGCGGGGTGGCCTCCGTCGCGCTGGCCCTGGCGATCCCGCTGCGGACCGACGACGGAGCGCCCTTCCCGATGCGGGACGAGATCATCTTCATCGCGTTCGCGGTCATCATGACCACCCTCGTCGTCCAAGGGCTCACGCTGCCCGCACTGGTGAGGAAGCTGGGCGTGCAGGCCGACAGCGACGCGGCGCGGGAGTACGAGCGGACCCTCGCCGTCCGGGCCGCGAGGGCCGCCCGGCGCCGGCTCAAGGAGATCGAGGAGGTCGAGGAGCTCCCCGAGGAGCTGCTCGAGCAGCTCCAGCGGCGCGCGTACGACGTGGGCGCGCGCATCAGCCCCGACATGGTCGACGAGGAGCGGCGGGAGGCCTACGCGAAGCGGGTCGAGCGGCTCCGGTCGGTGCAGCGCATCCAGCGGGAGATGATGTCCGCCGCCCGGCACGAGGTGCTGGCGGCGCGCAGCGAACCGGGGGCGGATCCGGAGATCGTCGACCGGGTGCTGCGGCACCTGGACGTCAGGAGCCTGCGGTAGCCGGCTGTCGGCTGCGCTTCGGCGGCCCGTTGTCGGCGGCGGCTGGCACGATGTCCCCATGAACATCATGCTCTTCCACTCGACATACGGACTCCGGCCGGCCGTGCACGCGGCCGCCGAGCGGCTGCGCGCCGCGGGGCACGAGGTGGTCGTGCCCGACCTCTTCGAGGGGCGGGTCTTCGACACCGTCGAGGAGGGCATGGCCTTCAACGAGGAGCTGGGCCGGGACGAGATCCTGAAGCGGGCGATCCTGGCGGCGGCCCCGCACTCCGCGCGCGGACTGGTGTACGCGGGCTTCTCGCTGGGCGCCTCGGTGGCCCAGCAGTTGGCGCTCGGCGACGAGAAGGCCCGCGGGCTGCTGCTCCTGCACGGCACCTCGGACGTGCCCGAGGGCGCTTCCGTGGACGACCTGCCGGTCCAGCTGCACGTGGCGGACCCGGACGCGTTCGAGACCCACGACTGGCTGACGGCCTGGTACCTGCGCATGCAGCGGGCCGGCGCGGACATCGAGGTGCACCGCTACCCGGGCGCCGGGCACCTCTACACCGACCCGGAGCTGCCGGACTACGACGAGGAGTCCGCCGAGCGCACCTGGGCGACGGCGCTGGCCTTCCTGGAGAGCATCTGAGCTGCCGGTTCTTTGGCTCCCGCCGCGGGCGGTCATGACGAGAGGGCCCGGACCGGCATCGTGCCGGTCCGGGCCCTCCCCCCGTTCCCGGGGTGCTACCGGATGCGGTGCATCAGCGGTGCATCAGCGGTGCGTCGCGGTGTTCAGGCGCGGTAGGACGTCCACATGCTCTTCATGCGCGCCACCTGACCAGAGGTGAACTGGTACATGCAGGAGTCGTAGGTGTAGTCCATGAAGTTGTGGATCGGGTCCACACCCGCCTTGCTGGCGCAGGTGTCACGACCGGTCGGGCACTGGTAGGCGGCGCTCTTCTCGGCCGGGGTGTCCGAGACGTAGTCGCCGTTGCCCGTGCAGCCGCCCTGGAAGGTGTGGTAAAGGCCCAGCCAGTGGCCGACCTCGTGCGTGGCGGTGTCACCCTCGTTGTAGTTGGTGGCCGAGCCGCCCGGCAGCGAGGTGTCGAGCAGGACCACGCCGTCCATCTTGGGCGCCGAGGTGTAGTCGCTCGGGAAGGTCGCCCAGCCGAGCAGGCCGCCGCCCAGGTTGGCCGAGTACAGGTTCAGCGCGTTGGCGCCGCCCTTGCGCAGGGCGTTCTTCATGTCCTTCTCGGCCTGGGTGCCGTCGCTGACGTTGTACCAGGTGGCGTTGTCCGTGTAGTCGGTGCTGACCAGCTGGAACTGGAAGCCCGAGTCGACGTTGCCGGTGCCCTGGCCCGCGTAGGCGGCGTTCAGGACGTTGATCTGGTTCTGGATGGACGTCGCGCTCAGCTTGCCCGTCGTACCGCTGTGGATGACGTGGAAGTAGACCGGGATCGTCGCGGTCGCCGCGGCCAGCTGCTGCTGCGTCGACTTCGAGATCTTGGCGAGCTTGGCCTTCATGTCGGCGTCCATGGCCTTGGCCTTGGCGTCCGAAATGGCGCTGGGGTCGTGGGCCTGGCCGGTCTTCGGCTTGGCGACACGGGCGTTGGCGGCCGTCGCGTCCTCGGCACACTTCTCGGCGCCGGTCTTGGGGGCGGCGGCGAGGGTCGTGGGGGCGGAAAGCGGGGAGAGAGCCAGCGCTCCGGCGAGTACGGCGGTACCCAGGATGCGTCGGCGCAGAGTGGGGGATATGCGGGCAGAAGCGCGCACGTGTGCTCCTCGCGAACAAAGTTAACGGAGGGATCTCCTCACGATGGCGTGAAGCTTACGTGTCCATGTCACCGTCTCGTCAAGGATTTCTTGTCGAAACAAAGTTGAGAGGTCCGCGTAACGCGCGGACCCCTCAACTGGCCGAAAAAATGCGACGGATCGTCAGTTCAGGCCGACGATCCTGGTGACGGTCAACGCACCGGCTGGTAGACCCGCTCGACCTTCTGCGTGCCGGTCAGCGTCCGGTACGAGCGCGTCCAGGAGGAGGTCGCGTCCTGACGGCGCTTGTCGGACAGGACGTAGTAGTCCATCTGCGACTGCTGGGCGGTGATGTCCAGCACTCCGTAGCCGTGCGAGTCCATGTCGACCCACTTCACGTGCCGGTTGGCCAGCTTGACGGCGGCGGCAGCGGCCAGCGACAGGGTCTGCGGGGCCACGTGCAGCATCTCGTCGATGTTGTCCGAGGTCACCGACGTGACCACGAACTCGGTGGCGGCCGACTTCGACAGCGGGTACGTCGCGGCGGTCACCGGCACGTCGTTCGCCCAGGCCATGTGGATGTCGCCGGTCAGGAACACCGTGTTGGTGATGTTCCGCTGCGTCAGGTGGTTCAGCAGCTCCTTGCGGTCGTCCGTGTAGCCGTCCCACTGGTCCACGTTGACCGCGAGGCCGCCGCCGGGCAGGCCCAGCAGCTCGGTGAGCGGCTCCAGCAGGTGGGCGGGCAGGGACCCGAAGGCGACCGGCGAGATCATCACCGAGGTGCCGACCAGCTTCCAGGTGGCGTCCGAGGCGGCCAGGCCGGACTTCAGCCAGTCCAGCTGGGCGCGGCCGGTGATGGTGCGCTCGGGGTCGTCGACCTTGCCGCTGCCCACCTTGACCTGCTCCGAGCGGAACGAGCGCAGGTCGAGCAGGTGCAGGTCGGCCAGCGAGCCGAAGCGCAGCCTGCGGTAGGTGGTGCCGGCGATGGAGGGGCGTACCGGCATCCACTCGAAGTAGGCCTGCTTGGCGGCCGCGACGCGGGCCGCCCAGTCGCCCTCGGTGCCCGGGGTGTGGTTCTCCGCGCCGCCGGACCAGGCGTCGTTGGCGAACTCGTGGTCGTCCCAGATCGCCACGACCGGGTGGGCGGCGTGCAGGGCCTGGAGGTCCTGGTCCGTCTTGTACTTGCCGTGCCGGGTGCGGTAGTCCGCGAGCGAGGTGATCTCGTGCTTCGGCTCGTGCTCCCGGACGACGTACTTGGCCTCGGGGTAGCCGCCGGAGGCGTACTCGTAGATGTAGTCGCCGAGGTGGAGGACCGCGTCCAGGTCGGTACGGGCCGCCAGGTGGCGGTAGGCGGAGAAATAGCCCGCCTCCCAGTTGGCGCAGGAGACCACGCCGAAGCGGACGCCGGAGGCGCGCTCGTCGTGGGCGGGCGCGGTGCGGGTACGGCCGACGGGGGAGACCGTGCCACCGGCCGAGAAGCGGAACCAGTAGGCGGTGGCCGGGCGCAGGCCGCGGACGTCGGCCTTGACCGTGTGGTCGGAGGCGGCGCTCGCGGTGGCGGTCCCGGAGGACACGACGGAGGTGAACCCCCTGTCCTCGGCCACCTCCCAGGAGACGTCCGTGTCGGGGCCGAGACCCGAACCGGGGGCGGCGTCGGGGGTGGGGGTGACGCGGGTCCAGAGCAGGACCCCGTCGGGCAGCGGGTCGCCGGAGGCGACGCCGTGCAGGAAGGCGGGGGCGGCCTCGGCCGCACGGGCGGTCGCCGTTCCCAGGGCGGCCGTTCCCGCGAGCGGGGCGAGGGCGGCGCCGGCGGCGACGGTCTTGAGGACCGAGCGGCGGCGCGTGGCCCCGTCAGAAGAAGGGAGAAGACTGGTCACGGCCGGTCATATTACTGGCTGGTATTTGACTCTGGACAGACAAAGGACGGGCCAACTCGGAGAGTTCGCCCGCCCTTTGCCCCTACGTTTCCCGGATGTCGGGTCGCGCGGGTCAGCCCTTGAGGGCCTTGTCGATCGCCGCGTTGAAGGCCTCGACCGTCTGCGGGGTCTCGATCTTCTTGCCGTCCATCTTCAGCGTGGGCGTACCGGTGACGCCGCTCTTGTCGAAGACCGCGGACATCTCCAGCGCCCAGCGGCGGAATGTGCCGTCGTTGACGTCCTTCTTGAACTCGGCGCTGTTCTTCAGCGCCGGCACCTCGTCGGCGATCTTGAGCAGGTAGTCCGTCTTGGCGAACTTGTCCTGCGTCTCCTCCGGGTGGTTCGCCTTGGAGTAGAGGGCGCTCTTGTACTCCAGGAACGCGTCCGGGCTGACGTTCAGCGCGGCGCCCAGCGCGGCCAGCGCCTCCTTCGAGCCGGAGCCGCTGAAGGAGCGGTCGAGGAACGTGGCGCCGAAGTACCGGAGCTTGTACTTGCCGGCGTCGAGGTCCTTCTTGATCTGGGCGCCCGCGGTCTGCTCGAACACGGCGCAGACGGGGCAGCGGCCGTCCTCGTACAGCTCCAGGGTCTTCTTGGCGTCCTTCTTGCCGAGCACGACGGTGGTGCCGTCGGTGCCCTCGGTGTTCTTCGGGGCGACCAGCTTGGCGTCCTTCGCCGCCTCCCACGTGCCGGGCTTGTTGGCCTGCATCACGGCGAAGCCGATGCCGCCGGCGAGGGCGAGGACCGCGACCACGCCCCCGGCGACGAATATCTGGCGGCGGACCTTGTCCTTCTTCGCCTGGCGCTCGCGCTCGGCGCGCATCCGCTCGCGGGCCGCGTCCTTGTTCGCCTTGCTGTTGCGGTTGCTCATGGTGGAACTCCGTGGATGGGAAAGGGTGATGGGGGGTGCCGCGTGGGATCAGGCGCCGCAGGGCGCCGTGCGGGGCGGCCCCCGCCGGCCCACGGAGTGCGCGGGGAAACGGGTACGGGCGACCGCCCGCGACCGCCCGGCCCGGACGGTGCGCAGCGCCGGGGCCGCCACTGTCCGCGCCGCCGCCACGGCCAGCCGGAGCGGCCGGAATGCCGCCGCGGCCGTGGCCTCGACCAGGCCGGCCAGGGCCCGCTCGCCGCGGCGCAGCCACACGGAGGCCAGCAGGCCCACCGAGACGTGGGCGGCCAGCAGCAGCCAGGGCGTCGCCGGGGCCGGGGAGGCCAGCAGCGCCGCGGGGTCGCCCGCGGTGCCGGCGACCCGGGCCAGCGGCGCGCCCACGGGCGGGCCGCCGCACAGCACGTCGAGGCCCATGGCCTTGAGCGGGCCGGAGACCGGGCCGCCGGACGGGCCGTAGCAGACGTCCTGACCGGAGGTCAGGACGGTGTCGGCGGCCAGCTCCAGCGGGACCAGGAGGCCCGCGATGCGCCAGAAGCCGCGTTCGCGCCCGGCGAGCGCGAACGCGATGGCGAAGACGGCGGCGTACGCGCCCCCGACGAGGGCCGGGGGCAGCGGGACGCGGGACACCAGGACGTGGGTGGCCGTCGAGAGCACGACGACGACGGCGCTGAACAGCGCCGCCCGCAGTGCCCGAAGCCGTACTCCTGAAATGTCCATCGCGCCTGAGTGTGCCATGAGTTCCTGTGTGCCGGGCCTCCGGTCAGGGGCGCAGGTTGGCCAGGCTGCCGGGCGGGAGGTGGCGGGCCAGGACCGCCAGGGCCTCGGTGACCTCGTGGAGGCGGGCGGGGTCGTCCGTGCCGAGCGCGGTGGCGAGGGCGGAGTCGATGCGGGTGGCGCGGACCCGGGCGACGCGCTCGGAGACGGCCTCGGCCACGTGCACCAGCAGGCGCCGGCCGTCGGCCGGGTCGGGGGAGGTGACCACGGAGCCGGTCTGCTTCAGGCGCGCGACCGCCGTGGAGACCTGGCTCTGCGGGAGGCCGGTGCGGCGGGAGATCTCGCCGACCGCGCTGCCGGGGTGGGCGGTGACGTCGCTGAGGGTGATGAGCACGGCGCGGGTGCCCTGCGCGGCGGGGCCCCCGGCGGGCTCCTCGGGCGCGGGGAGGGCCTCCTCGCCGATCTTCATCAGCGTCCGGCCGAGGAGGAAGAGCTCGACCGGGGTCATGGCCGGGTCCGGGTCCGAGGTCGGGGCGGAGGTCGAGGCGGGGGCCGGGTCCGAGGTCGGGGCGGGGGTCCAGGCGGGGGCGGGGGTCGAGGCGGGGGCCGGGTCCGGGTCGGCGGCGGTGTGGTGGTCGCTCACGGGGTCACGGTACATCGGGATGGATCCATCGCCCGCGATTCATCCCGACAGATGTATCGCTATTGATGCATCGAGATGGATGGGTTATGGTGAGGGCACCGGGTCGGCAAAGGCTCGGGACGACCTGTGGTGGAGGGGGAGATCACGATGGAGATGCGGGTGACGGCGCACGCGATCGCGACCGGGACGGGTGCAGAGCGGCGGACGGGAGCGCAGGAGGCGCCGTCGGGCGGCGCGCGACGGAGCGGCGTGCTGCCGGTGCCGGGGGCCGAGCTGTACTACGAGGTGCGGGGGGACGGGCCGCTGCTGCTGGTCGCCCAGAGCGGAGAAGGGGGAGCGGGGCGCAGCGTCGACCTCGTCGACCGGCTGGTCCGGGACCACACGGTGGTGACCTACGACCGGCGGGGGCTGTCCCGCAGTGCCCTCGAGCCCGGACGGGGCGTCACGATGGAGCAGCACGCGGACGACGTCCACCGACTGCTCGCCGCCCTGACCGACGAGCCCGCGCGCATGCTGGGGCTCAGCCTCGGGGCCTCCATCGGCCTGCACCTGGCGGTCCGACACCCCGAGCAGCTCTCGGTCCTCGTGGCGCACGAGCCGGTGTCGCCCCGGCTGCTGCCCGTCGCGGAGCGGGAGGCCCACGAGCGGGAGCTCGTGGAGATAGCGGACCTCTACCGCAGGGAGGGGCTCGGGGTCGCGCTCCGGGAGGTGGCGCGCGTGCTCGGCATCGACCCGGCGAGCCCGGACCGCGAGCCCGGGCTGAGCCCGCAGCCGCCCATGGCCGAGCGGACGGCCGACTTCGACTTCTTCATCACCCGCGACTTCACCGCCGTCGTCGAGGACACCCTCGACACGGCGGCCCTGGCGGGACTGCGGGAGGGCGGCCCCCGGATCGTGCCCGTGACCGGGCGTGCCACGCCGCGCACCGTCTTCGACTACCGCTGCGCCGAGGAGCTCGCCGTGCTCCTCGGTACGGACGCGGTGGAGTTCCCCGGCGGGCACAACGGCAACCTCACGCACCCGGCGGCGTACGCCGCGCGGCTGCGCGAGGTGCTCGTGGCGACGGAGGGAGGCCGTTACTAGGGGGCCGTGGTGGGGGGACCCCGTCGACCGGGCCGGATCGGCCCGGCCGGGGCGTCCTGGCGGGGGCGTCCCGGCGGGGGCGTCCCGGCGGGGGCGTCCCGGCGGGTCAGCGGATGAGGCGGCCGTTGCGGAAGAGGTCCACGAAGATCTGGTGGTCGGCCCGGGCCCGGGCGCCGTACACGTGGGCGAACTCCACCAGGAGGTCCGCGAAGCCCTCCTCGTCGGCGGCGATCGCCGCGTCGATGGCCCGCTCGGTGGAGAACGGCACCAGCGACTGGCCGCTCTCGGCCTCGTCCGCGGAGGCGTGCATGGTCGCCGTGGCCCGACCCAGGTCGGCGACCACGCCCGCGATCTCCGCCGGGTCGTCGATGTCGGACCAGTCCAGGTCCACCGCGTACGGGGAGACCTCGGCCACCAGCTGTCCGGCGCCGTCGAGCTCGGTCCAGCCCAGCCACGGGTCGGCGTGCGCCTGCAGTGCGCGCTGCGAGATCACCGTGCGGTGGCCCTCGTGCTGGAAGTACTCGCGCACCGCGCGGTCCGTGACGTGCCGCGAGACCGCCGGGGTCTGGGCCTGCTTGAGGTAGATCACGACGTCGTTCTCCAGGGCGTCGCTGTGGCCCTCCAGCAGGATGTTGTACGAGGGCAGGCCGGCCGAGCCGATGCCCACGCCGCGCCGGCCCACCACGTCCTTGACGCGGTAGGAGTCGGGGCGGACGAGGCTCGACTCGGGCAGGGTCTCCAGGTACCCGTCGAAGGCCGCCAGCACCTTGTAGCGGGTGGCGGCGTCCAGCTCGATGGCGCCGCCGCCGGAGGAGAAGCGCCGCTCGTGGTCCCGGATCTCCGTCATCGAGTCCAGCAGCGCGAAACGGGTGCGCGCGCGGGCGTCGCGCAGCGCGTCCAGCAGCGGGCCCACGGACGTGTCGAGGGTGAACGAAGGCGCCTCGTCGCTCTTCGTCCCCGTGGCCAGCTGGTGGATCCGCTCCCGGTAGGCGTTGGCGTAGATCCGCACCAGCTCGCTGATCTGCTCGTCGCTGAGGGCCTTGGTGTAGCCGATCAGGGCGACCGAGGCGGCGAAGCGCTTGAGGTCCCATGTGAAAGGCCCCACATAGGCCTCGTCGAAGTCGTTGACGTTGAAGACCAGCCGGCCGTTGGCGTCCATGTACGTGCCGAAGTTCTCGGCGTGCAGGTCGCCGTGGATCCACACGCGTCCCGTGCGCTCGTCCACGAACGGGCCGCCGTGCCGCTCGTGCTCCAGGTCGGCGTAGAAGAGGCAGGCCGTGCCCCGGTAGAAGGCGAACGCCGAGGCCGCCATCTTCCGGAACTTGACCTGGAAGGCGGTGGGGTCGGCGGCGAGAAGCTCGCCGAAGGCGGTGTCGAAGACGTCGAGGATCTGCTCGGCGCGCTGCTCGGTCGTCGTCTCGGGGACCGCCATGGGGATGCCTCCTGGTGCAAGGGCTGGTAGGGCTCGATCCGGCAGACGCTCGGACATGTGTTCCTGGTTTCCAACGGTCGGCCGGACCTCCGAGTGCCCGCACCGTGCGGAGCGGGCACACCGGTGGGAGCTTCGCGCGCTCCGCCCTCCCCTGTCACCGGGTCGACGTAGACTTCATCGCTGTCCCCCCAACCCGCCCGTCACCCGACCACCCCCCGTCACCGGGGTGCCGTGCACCGCCCCTTTTGACCCGTTTCCCGGAGGTCCCGCGCCGTGGCCAAGACGCCGTTCACGCACCTGCACGTCCACACCCAGTACTCGCTGCTGGACGGTGCCGCGCGGCTCAAGGACATGTTCGCGGCCTGCAATGAAATGGGCATGTCGCACATCGCCATGTCCGACCACGGCAACCTGCACGGGGCGTACGACTTCTTCCACTCGGCGCAGAAGGCGGGCATCACCCCGATCATCGGCATCGAGGCGTACGTCGCCCCCGAGTCCCGGCGGAACAAGCGCAGGATCCAGTGGGGCCAGCCGCACCAGAAGCGGGACGACGTCTCCGGTTCCGGTGGTTACACCCACAAGACGATCTGGGCGGCGAACAGCACCGGCCTCCACAACCTGTTCCGGCTGTCTTCCGACGCCTACGCCGAGGGCTGGCTGACCAAGTGGCCCCGGATGGACAAGGAGACCATCGCCCAGTGGTCGGAGGGGCTGATCGCGTCCACCGGCTGCCCCTCGGGCGAGGTGCAGACGCGACTGCGCCTGGGCCAGTTCGACGAGGCGATCAAGGCGGCTTCGGACTACAAGGACATCTTCGGGGAGGGCCGCTACTTCCTGGAGCTGATGGACCACGGCATCGAGATCGAGCGCCGGGTCCGCGACGGTCTCCTGGAGATCGGCAAGAAGCTCGGCATCCCGCCGCTGGTCACCAACGACTCCCACTACACGTACGCGCACGAGGCCGGCGCGCACGACGCCCTGCTCTGCATCCAGACCGGCAAGAACCTCTCCGACCCCGACCGCTTCAAGTTCGACGGCACCGGCTACTACCTGAAGTCCACGGACGAGATGTACGCCATCGACTCCTCGGACGCCTGGCAGGAGGGCTGCGCCAACACGCGGCTGGTGGCCGAGCAGGTCGACACCGAGGGCATGTTCACCTTCCGGAACCTGATGCCGAAGTTCGACATCCCCGAGGGCTACACCGAGGTCACGTGGTTCCGCGAGGAGACCATGCGGGGCATGCACCGCCGCTTCCCCGGCGGCATCCCCGAGGACCGCATGAAGCAGGTCGAGTACGAGATGGACACGATCATCTCGATGGGCTTCCCGGGCTACTTCCTCGTGGTCGCCGACTTCATCATGTGGGCCAAGAACCAGGGCATCGCGGTGGGCCCCGGCCGAGGATCCGCGGCTGGCTCGATCGTCGCCTACGCCATGGGCATCACCGACCTCGACCCCATCCCGCACGGCCTGATCTTCGAGCGCTTCCTCAACCCCGAGCGCGTCTCCATGCCCGATGTCGACATCGACTTCGACGAGCGTCGGCGCGTCGAGGTGATCAGGTACGTGACCGAGAAGTACGGCGCCGACAAGGTCGCCATGATCGGCACCTACGGCACCATCAAGGCCAAGAACGCCATCAAGGACTCCGCGCGCGTCCTGGGTTACCCGTACGCCATGGGCGACCGCCTCACCAAGGCCATGCCCGCGGACGTCCTCGGCAAGGGCATCCCGCTCTCCGGCATCCTCGACCCGCAGCACCCCCGGTACAGCGAGGCCGGCGAGATCCGCGCGATGTACGAGAACGAGCCCGACGTGAAGAAGGTCATCGACACCGCCCGCGGTGTCGAGGGCCTGGTGCGCCAGATGGGCGTGCACGCCGCCGGCGTCATCATGTCCAGCGAGAAGATCACCGACCACGTACCGGTCTGGGTCCGGCACACCGACGGCGTGACCATCACCCAGTGGGACTACCCGAGCTGCGAGGCGCTCGGCCTGCTGAAGATGGACTTCCTCGGCCTGCGCAACCTCACGATCATGGACGACGCCGTCAAGATGGTGAAGGCCAACAAGGGGATCGACATCGACCTCCTGGCCCTCCCGCTCGACGACCCCAAGACCTTCGAGCTGCTCCAGCGCGGTGACACCCTCGGCGTCTTCCAGTTCGACGGCGGACCCATGCGGTCGCTGCTGCGCCTGATGAAGCCCGACAACTTCGAAGACATCTCCGCCGTGTCCGCCCTGTACCGGCCGGGCCCGATGGGCATGAACTCGCACACCAACTACGCGCTGCGCAAGAACAAGCAGCAGGAGATCACCCCGATCCACCCCGAGCTGGAAGCCCCGCTCGAAGAGGTGCTCGCGGTCACCTACGGCCTGATCGTCTACCAGGAGCAGGTGCAGAAGGCCGCCCAGATCATCGCCGGCTACTCGCTCGGCGAGGCCGACATCCTCCGTCGCGTCATGGGCAAGAAGAAGCCCGAGGAGCTGGCGAAGAACTTCACGATCTTCCAGGCCGGCGCCCGCAAGAACGGCTACAGCGACGAGGCCATCCAGGCCCTCTGGGACGTGCTGGTGCCGTTCGCCGGCTACGCGTTCAACAAGGCCCACTCCGCCGCGTACGGCCTCGTCTCCTACTGGACCGCCTACCTCAAGGCCAACCACCCCGCCGAGTACATGGCGGGCCTGCTCACCTCGGTCAAGGACGACAAGGACAAGTCCGCGGTCTACCTGAACGAGTGCCGCCGCATGGGCATCAAGGTGCTCCCGCCGAACGTGAACGAGTCCGAGTCGAACTTCGCCGCCCAAGGCGACGACGTGATCCTCTTCGGCCTCACCGCGGTGCGCAACGTCGGCCAGAACGTGGTGGACTCGATCATCAAGACCCGCAAGTCGAAGGGGAAGTACTCCTCCTTCCCCGACTTCCTCGACAAGGTCGAGGCCGTGGTGTGCAACAAGCGCACCGTCGAGTCCCTGATCAAGGCCGGCGCCTTCGACGAGATGGGCCACACCCGCAAGGGCCTGGTCGCCCACCACGAGCCGATGATCGACAACGTGGTGGCGGTCAAGCGCAAGGAGGCCGAGGGGCAGTTCGACCTCTTCGGAGGCATGGGCGACGAGGAGAGCAACGAGCCCGGCTTCGGCCTGGACGTCGAGTTCTCCGACGTGGAGTGGGAGAAGGCCTACCTGCTCGCCCAGGAGCGGGAGATGCTCGGCCTGTACGTCTCCGACCACCCGCTCTTCGGTCTGGAGCACGTGCTGTCGGACAAGACCGACGCCGGCATCTCCCAGCTGACCGGCGGCGAGCACGCCGACGGTGCCGTGGTGACCATCGGCGGCATCATCTCCGGTCTCCAGCGCAAGATGACCAAGCAGGGCAACGCCTGGGCCATCGCCACGGTCGAGGACCTGGCCGGCTCCATCGAGTGCATGTTCTTCCCCGCCACGTACCAGCTCGTCTCCACCCAGCTGGTCGAGGACGCGGTCGTGTTCGTGAAGGGCCGCCTCGACAAGCGCGAGGACGTGCCCCGGCTGGTCGCGATGGAGCTGATGGTCCCGGACCTGTCCTCCGCGGGCACCAACGCCCCGGTGGTCCTCACCATCCCGGCCCTGAAGGTCACCCCGCCCATGGTCACCCGGCTCGGCGAGATCCTCAGGCACCACAAGGGCAACACCGAGGTGCGGATCAAGCTCCAGGGGCCCCGCTCGACCACCGTGCTGCGGTTGGACCGGCACCGGGTGCAGCCCGACCCCGCCCTCTTCGGAGACCTGAAGGTGCTGCTGGGTCCGTCCTGCCTGGCGGGCTGACCGGATCCGGGCGGCGGCCCCGGCCGGGGCCGCCTCCGCCGGGCCGGGCCTCTCCGGTAGGGGCGGCCTAGCCCATCGGTATAGGTTTCGGCCGAGTTGCGCGGCTTATACGAGAAACACCACCGACGCACCCGATAGGACGCTTCCTGTCCCCTCGGGTGCGTCCGGCTGTCCGGCAGTGCGGAGCCCCTCGGTAACGAGCAGGAGGAATCCGCATGATGACGCGCCTCGTCCTGGCCGGCTCCGCCGTGGCGGCAGGCCTCGCCCTGTCGGCCCCGTCGGCGACCGCCGCAGTGCCGGCGACGGCCGCAGTGCCGGCGACGGCCGCCGTGCCGGTGGCGGCCGCCGTGCCGGTGGCGGCCGCCGCGCCGCTGCGGCTGACCGTGCGCTGCGGCGACGTCGCCGGGCTGCGCGACGCCGTCCAGCGGGTCAACCGCCACCCGGGCGGCGGCACGATTGCCCTCGCGGAGCACTGCGCCTACCGCTTCACCCAGGCCTTCGGCACCACCGACGCCGCTCTTCCGCGCATCACCGGTGACCTCACGGTGGTGGGCCACGACGCCACGCTGATCCGCAGCGCCGGTACGGGCGACCGGTTCCGGATCCTCGACGTGCGGGAGCGCGGCCGCCTCACGCTCAGGAACCTCACCGTGGCCGGCGGCAGCACCGCCGGCGACGGCGGGGGAATCGCCGTGCACGGGGGCACCGTGCGCCTGGAGGACACCACGCTCGCCGGCAACCTCGCCCGCGGGCGCGGTGGCGGCCTCGCCAACGACGGCGGCAACGTCACCCTGGCCGACAGCCTCGTCCAGACGAACACCGCCTCGGACCGCAACGGCGAACCCGGCGCCGGCGGCGGCCTCTTCAACAGTTCCTCCGGCACGCTCACACTGCTCAGGACCACCGTCTCGGGCAATGCGGCGGACGCGAACGGCGGCGGCGTGCAGAACCGCGGGACCCTCGTCGTCCGGCACGGACGCCTGGAGAACGACGCCGCCCGCGACGGCGACGGCGGCGCCGTGGACAACCTCGGCACGTTCTTCGCCGAGGACACCGAGTTCACCGAGAACTGGGCCGGCCGGGACGGCGGCGCCGTGAACAACGAGGAGCGGGGCACGCTGCGGGTCACCCGCTCCTCCTTCACGTTCAACAAGGCGGGGCGTGACGGCGGCGCGATCCACAACGAGGGCGAGGCCACGGTCGAGCGGAGCCGGTTCGCGAAGAACCAGGCCGGCCGGGACGGCGGCGCCCTCGACAACCGCCGGTCGGAGAGTGCGGCCCGGGCGGGCGGGAACGACCGCGACACCGCCGAGCTGACGCTGCGCCACAGCTCGGTCCTGGAGAACCGCGCCGCCCGCCGCGGCGGCGGCATCAACAACGGCAGGGACGGCGTCGTCCGCCTCACCGGCGGGGAGATCCAGCGCAACCGGCCCACCAACTGCTCCGGCCGGGTGCCAGGCTGCTCGGACCGCTGACCCGCCGCACCACTGACCCGCCGGATCCGCCGGACCGTCGGCTCGGCGGCGCGCGCGGTCGGCGGTGCGCCCGATCGGTGGCGCGCGCGGTCGCGTTGCGCTCGGTCGGTGGTGCGACCGGTCGGTGGTGCGTTCGTCCGTACGGGACGACGCGCGGCCCAACGCCCAAGGGGCGCGCCCGGATCACCCGGACGCGCCCCTGCGCGCTACAGCACTACCGACCGCGGCGGAGTCAGTTGTGGCCGAACTTCTTCTGCCTGCCCTTGCGCGCCATGTCCATGGGGCTGGGTGCGGAGGAAGCCGGCTCCGACAGCGACTCCTGCGTGCTCCGGCCCGTATCGGACTGGGGGGAGCGGGTCTGCTTGGCCGGCTGCTTCTGGTTCTTGTTCTTGGCCATGGTGAAAGCCTCCTGTGAGGGTCTAGGGGCCAGGGCCGCCTTCACACTCACACACCACCATAACCCGCGCATTTTGGATCATTACTGCGCGTAGTCTCCGGAACGTCAGCTTCCGCCACGCCGATGATCGAGTTCCGGCCGTCAACGCCCGTACGGTCGGGCAGACTCGGGGAAAGGCCGAACCCGACACCCCCGCCCCCGAGCGGGGGACCCCCGAAAGGCGGGTGTTACGCGTGGACCGCTGCGTCGTCCTGGTGGACGCCGGCTACCTGCTGGGTGCCGCCGCGAGCCTCCTGGCGGGGGAGCCGTCCCGCTCCCGCATCACCGTCGACCATGCCGCCCTCATCCAGGGCCTGCGCGAACGGGCCGAGGCCGACACCGAGCGCCCGCTGCTGCGGATCTACTGGTTCGACGGCGCGCCCGACCGGGTTCCGCAGCCCGAGCACCGGCGACTGCGCGTGATGCCCCGGGTCACCGTCCGCCTGGGCGCGCTCACCCGCAGCGACGGCCGCTGGGCCCAGAAGGGGGTCGATGCGGCCATGCACGCCGAGCTCACCGAGCTGGCCAGAAACCGCGCCTGCTCCGACGTGGTCCTGGTGACCGGCGACGGGGACCTGCTGCCCGGCCTGATGTCGGCCAAGGAGCACGGAGTGGCCGTCCACCTGTGGGCCGTACAGGCGGCGGACGGCGACTACAACCAGTCCGAGGACCTGGTCGCCGAGGCCGACGAGCGGCGGGTGCTCGACCGGGCCTGGATCACGGGGGCCGTCCGGGCGAAGGAGATGACGGGGATCTGCGCCCCGGCCCCCGCGCCCCGCCCCGAGATCGCCGCGATCCTCTCCGCCCCCCTGCCCGAGGCCGCGCTGGCCGAAGCCGCCCGCAACGGCACCGCGCCCGCACCCTCCGGGCCCGGCGAGCGACTGGCCGCGGCCGCGGACCGCCTCGGCGCGGCCCGCGTGCCCGGGGACCGGTTGGGCGCCGGGGGACCGGGGGCGGGCCGGTTGGACGCGGACCGGCTGGGGCCGGACCGGCTCGGTGCGGCGGACCTGGGCCCCGCGGGCCTGGGAGCCGGACGCCTCGTCGGCGCGGACCCGGACGGCAATCCGGTCCACGACCAGGACCGGGACCGCGACGGTGGCCACGACCGCGACGGTGGGCACGGGGGTGACGCCGGCCCCGTCCCGGCCGCCGCCGGCAAGGTGCCCACCCCCAAGGACCTCGCCGGTCTGCGCGCCCCGGCCCACGGCCCCGGCCCGCAGGTCGTGCCGCCCGCCCCGGCGCCCGCCGGCGCCACCCTGCGGTGGTCCTCCGACAGGGGCTGGATCGACCGCGGCGGCCCCCTCGGCGAGCCCGCCGAGACCGCCTCCCTGCCCACCCTCGCCCAGCTCACCTCCGCCGAGCAGCGCTGGGCCGACCGGGAAGAGGACATCACCACCGTCGGCGGCGACCCGTTCGAGGTGGGCCAGGTCTTCGCCCGGCGCTGGATGGACCGGCTCCCGGAGCAGGTCCACCTGCACAAGCTGTCCGGTCTCTACCCGCGCATCCCGCACCGCATCGACGGCGAGTTGTTGAGGTACGCGGCCCGGTTCGGCCTCCTCGCCCACAAGGACGACCAGATCGACGAGCACGACCGGTACGCCATCCGGGCCGGCTTCTGGCGCGAGATCGACGTCCGCGCCGCCGACCCCGTCCCCCCGACCCCGGCCCCGCCCGCACCGGTCCCCGAGGGGCACGGGTCATGACCGCGTAAAGCCTCCCCCTCCGGGTTCGGGCCGCTGCGAGCATGCGGAGTCCGGAGCACAAGGGGTCCGGTCCGGTCGGGACCCAGGGGAGGCGCACGCATGACGCAAGTTCCGGACCACGGCTTACCGGCGACGGCCGGACGGGGGTCCGCCCCCTCGTCGGGTGGGGCCACCGCCCCTACCGGTAGCACCGGCCCGGCGCGGCCGCAGTCGGCCGCCGCCCCTTCCGGACAACGCCCCACCTCCCCGCCCGCCGTCCCTGCGCCCGAACAGCCGCCCCCGGTGGTCGCGCCGGGGGCGGCGGTTCCGGCCGCTGGGCCCGGTTCTCCGCCCGGGCCGCCGCCGCCCACGGCGTGGTCGACGTTCGTGGACAACACGGCGCCGGGCGCGGGGCAGCTGGCGAGAGGGCAGAGGTGGCGGTACCTGGTGATCGTCGCGATCGCAGCCCTGGTCGGCGCGACGGGGGCGTACTTCCTGCCCCTCGTGCTGGACCTGGCGACGGCCGAGACCACGACGCGGGCGCAGAAGCACGCGGAGGACGTGGTCGACCACGAGGAGAAGCCGTTCACCGCCACGGTCACCTACCCGTTCCGCGGAGCTTGGGGCGCGGACTTTCCCTACTTCTGGACGATCGTTCTGGACCGGGTGCTCACGGCGGACGAGCAGGACCACCTGACCCGCATTCGCAACACGCGGGACAAGGACGAGAGCAGGGAGTTCCACAGGGAGGTGTGGGAGTTCCTGCGGCCGCTGGGTGCGCGCATGATCGAGTTCGAGCCGGACGGCGTGTCCTACCACCCCAACGGCGGGGGAGTCCAGGAACTGCGACTGACCCTGTTCAGCGACCGGCAGGCCGGCCTCAGCATCACGGACATGAGGGCCAAGGTCGACTCGTGTGCGCCCTCGCGGGCGCAGACGGTCGTCGGCAACCAGACCGCCGGTAATTCGCAGGTCACCGGGATCCTCTGGGACCTCATCCAGCGGGACGAAGCGCCGACGCTCATGAATCCGGGTCAGGAGGGCCACGGCCCGCCGTTCTTCAGTCGCTTCCAGATCGACCTCGGCAACGGCCAGTCGCCGTCCGGGCTCAAGGTCACCTCGCTCGTCCCCGAGGGCCAGGTCTGCCGGTGGCACATCGACGCGTACTTCGAGGACACGCAGGGAGCGCACCCGCCGGTCCGGGTCCAGGACGGTGACCAGCCGCTGGTCACCGAGGCCGAACCGGCGCGGCCGCTGCTGCGCTTCACGGACGGCGTCGACCGGGCCTGGCACTGCGAGGGCGAGGTCAGAACGGGGGGCTGCCTTCGGACGAAGAGCTAGGCGGCCTGCCCCGAGGCCGACGCCGGGGCCGGGACCCCGTAGGCTGCTCCTTCGTGAGCACGGGCACGGCACAAACGGAATCGGACGTTCAGGACTCTCCTGGGGGGACCGTCCAGCCCCTCGAGACCGTCTGCGTCGTGCGGGACCTGGTCAAGACGTACCCCGCGCTGCGGGGTGGGCGCGGTGTGCCGGCGATGCCGGCCGTACGGGCCTCCGACGGGATCTCGCTCGAGGTCCTGCGGGGCGAGATCTTCGGGCTGCTCGGACCCAACGGGGCCGGGAAGTCCACGCTGGTGCGCCAGCTGACCGGTCTGCTCCGGCCCGATTCCGGCAGCGTGCAGCTGCTCGGCCACGACCTCGTGCGCCACCCCGAGCGCGCCGCCCGCCTGCTGGCGTACCTGGGGCAGGAGTCCACCGCCCTCGACGAGCTGACCGTCTCCCTGGCCGTGGAGACCACGGCCCGGCTGCGCGGGCTGGCCGCCCGCGAGGCGCGGGCCGAGCGGGACGCGGTGGTGGAGGAGCTCGACCTCGGCGCGATCGCCGGGCGCCCCCTGAAGAAGCTGTCCGGCGGCCAGCGGCGGCTGGCCTGCTTCGGCGCGGCGCTGGCCGGCGAGCGGCCCGTGCTCGTGCTCGACGAGCCGACCACCGGCATGGACCCGGTGGCCCGGCGGGCCGTGTGGTCCGCCGTGGACCGGCGTCGCGCCGAGCGCGGCACGACCGTGCTGCTGGTCACCCACAACGTCATCGAGGCCGAGACCGTCCTCGACCGGGTCGCCGTCGTCGACCGCGGCCGCGTCATCGCCTGCGACACGCCCGCCGGGCTCAAGGCGCGGGTCGCCGACGAGGTCCGGCTGGAACTGGTCTGGCGGGACCGACCGCCGGTCGAGGTCGCGGAGGTGGCCGCGCTGCGGCCGCTGGCCGCCGAGGCCGGGCGGCGCTGGGTCCTGCGGATGGGTCCCGACGAGGCGCGGGCGGCCGTGGCCGCCGTGACCGGCGGACCGGCCTTCGCGGCGCTGGACGACTTCTCGCTGGCCACGCCGAGCCTGGAGGACGTGTACCTGGCCCTTGGCGGGCGGACGAAGGGGCTGGTGAAGTCGTGACCGACGGGACCGTGGAGGCGGCAGTGGCGGAAGCCGCACCGCTGGCCGCACCGCTGGCCGCACCGCTGGCCGCACCGCTGGCCCCCAGGGCGCGGCTGTGGCCCGCGCTCGCGGCCGTGTACCGGGCCCAGCTGTCGCGGGCCCGGGTGGCGCGTATCCCGCTGCTCTTCGTGGCGACGTTCCAGTCCGTCGGCATCATGATCCTCATGCGCGGCGTGGTCGACGGCGGCGGGTCAACCGAGGCGCAGGCCGTGGTGGCCGGCTCGTCGGTGCTGGTCGTGGCCTTCGTCGCACTCAACCTCCTCGCCCAGTACTTCGGCCAGCTGCGCGCCGGCGGTGGCCTCGACCACTACGCCACGCTGCCGGTGCCGCCCGCCTCGGTGGTGCTCGGCGCGGCCGCGGCGTACGCCTCCTTCACCGTGCCCGGCACCTTCGTCACGGCGGTCTTCGGCTGCCTGCTGTTCGGGCTGCCGATGAGCGGGCTGTGGGTGCTGTTGGCGGTCGTCCCGCTGGCCGGGGCTGCCCTGTCCGGGCTCGGCGCGGCCCTGGGGCTGCTGGCTCCGCGGCAGGAGCTGGCCACCCTCGCCGGGCAGCTCGGCATGTCGGCGGCGCTGCTGCTCGGCGTGCTGCCGCCGGAGCGGATGCCGGACGTGATCGTGTGGGCGCGGGGCCTGCTGCCGTCCACGTACGGGGTCGAGGCGTTCGCCCGTACGTTCGCCCCGCATCCCGACTGGCCGGTGGTCGCCCTCGACCTGGCCGTCTGCGCCGGGGTCGGCGTCGTCTCGCTGGCCGCGGCCACCTGGGCCTACCGGCGCGCGGCGGTCCGCTGACCGCGTGCCGGGGGCGGTGGCTGCGGCTGGGGTGGCGGCTGCGGTGGCGGGTGGGTGTCGGCGGTGGTGGGTGGATGGCTGTCTGCTGTCTGCTGTCTGCTGTCTGCTGTCTGCTGTCTGCTGTCTGCTGTCAGCCGTCCGCTGTACCCCGCCGCCTGCCGTGCGGTGTGGTGCGCCGATCCGCCGCCGGTTCGGGCGGGCCGCTGGTCGGTGCGCGGCGGTGGGGTGGCCTGGACCGGGCTCTGCGGAGTGCTGGGGTGGGCCGTGGTCGCGGCCCGGGGACACTCCGGCGGCGCGGGGCGGCGGACCACCTGGCACGATGTCTGGGTGACCGAAGCCAACACCGCTCCCGTGACCCCCGCGCCGCACGACGGGGACCCCGAGTCCTCCCTCGCCCAGGACCTCAAGGACGGGGCGGCGGTCATGCTGGCCGTCACCGTCGCGGGCGTCGTGCTGGCACTGCTGTGGGTCTGGCTCGCGCCGCGCGTGCAGTACGTCTCGAACGGCGAGGCCGTGTTCCTCTCGGACACCGAGAACGAGGGTCGGGCCGGGGCCGACGGAACCTTCTTCCTGATCTCGCTGGGGCTGGGCCTGCTGTCCGGCCTGGCCGCCTTCCTGTTCCGCCGGCGCGGCGGGGCCGCAGTGGTGGTGGGCCTGGCCTTCGGATCCCTGCTCGCCGCGCTGCTCGGCTGGCGGCTCGGGGTGTGGCTCGGGCCGACGCGCGACGTGATCGCGGCGGCGAGGGCGGCGGGCAAGGGCGTGCCGTTCGACGCACCGCTGCAGTTGTTGGCCTTCGGGGTGGTGCTGGTGTGGCCGATGGCGGCCGTCGCCACCCACCTGGGCTGCGTGGCCCTGTGGGGACCGCGCGACCCGGCGCCCGAGTGGGAGTCCGGTGCGTACCCGCCGCCCCACGTCCACGCCGCTCCGTCCGACGCCGCTCCGTCAGACGCCGCCGGGGCTGACCGCCACGCCCCCCGCGACACGGCTCGCTCCGATGCGATGCCCCGGCACGCCGTCCCCGGCGACCAGCAGCCGCCGGTCCTCTGACCCCTGAGCCGGGTGGGGCCTGACCGCAGGCCCTGCGGCAGGCCCACCCCGAGGGCTTTGGGGCTTCGCCCTGGCCTTCGGCCACCCTCGGCCCGGGCCTGCCTCCGGTCCAGCCTGCCACCCCAGTCAAGCGCCTCCCCCACACACCACGGGGCGGCACTCTCGTGAGGCGGTGACCCGGGTCGCGGCGGCAGGCCCGTGAGGCAGCGCCTGGGGTGGCTCTGGACTCCCGTGAGGGGCTCCCGCAGCGCCCCTCCCGTGCGCCGGCCCGAAGGGTCAGGGGCGGGCGATGGGTGCCAGCGTGGCGTCGGTGAGGGTGGCCAGGTCGGTGGGGGCCAGTTCGACCTCCAGGCCGCGGCGGCCGGCCGAGACGCAGATCGTGGCGTGGCCGGAGGCGGAGGTGTCGAGGACCGTGGGGAGGCGGCGGCGCTGCCCCAGGGGGGAGATGCCGCCGCGGACGTAACCGGAGGACCGCTCCGCCGCGGCCGGGTCGGCCATGACCGCCCGCTTCGCCCCCACCGCGGCCGCCAGGGCCTTGAGGTCGAGGGAGCCCGCGACCGGCACCACCGCGACCGTCAGGGCGCCGTCGACCTCCGCGACCAGGGTCTTGAAGACCCGGTCCGGGGACACCCCCATGGCCGCCGCGGCCTCCTCGCCGTACGAGGTCACGGCGGGGTCGTGCTCGTACGCGTGCACCGTGAACGGCACGCCCGCGCCCGTCAGGGCCACCGTGGCCGGGGTGCCCCCGGGCCCGCCGGCGTTCTGCTTCGCCTTCTTCGCCATCCCTCGGAACCCCTCAGTTCGGGCTCGTGGGAGCCCGCGTCAGCTCGACCGCCGGCAGCGACGGCAGGTGCCGGATCACCGCGGTCTCCGCACGCAGCAGCTTCAGCTCCTCCGACAGCCGCGTCGCCGTGTCCGGCGCCTGCAGCAGCCGCTGCTTGGCCGGGATGTCCAGCACGGCGGCCGCCGCGACCAGGTACGAGACCACGGACGGCTCGTCCGGCAGCTCCGCCGCCGTCGCCAGCGACCGCTCGCGCGCCCCGGCCAGCCGCTTCTGGTACGCGCGGAACGCCCGCAGCACGCCCTCCGCCAGCGCCCCCGCGCCCTCGCCCGGGTCCTCCGGCAGCTCCTCCAGCTCCGCCGTCAGGAACGGACCGCTCGCGTCCACCGACACCAGCCGCACCCGCGTCGTGCCGGTGGCCAGTACCTCGAAGCTGCCGTCCGACCGCTCCCGGATCGTGGCCGCGTCGGCGATGCAGCCCACCCGGTGGAAGGCCTGGATCGGGTCGGGCCCGAAGCCCGCTGCCGGGCCCTTCTCGGGCAGTGCGGTCGGATCGGGCATGCCCGGCGCGGTGGGGGCAACTTCGCGGCCGTCGCGGATGGCGACGACGGCGAACCGGCGCGGCTCGTCCTCGCCGTGCTTCAACAGCTCGCGCATCATGGCGCGATAGCGCTCCTCGAAGACGTTCAGGGGCAGGACGAGCCCCGGGAACAGCACCGAGTTCAGCGGGAAGAGCGGCAGGCGAACGGAGGTCACGACGGAAGCGTAATGGGCCCGACGGCGCGCCGTGCCATCCCGGTCGGAACCATCGCCGGCACCCCCGTACGCGGACCCGGCCGCCCGGCGTCCCGCCACTGCTCCCGCTTCACACCCACCCCCGCCTGCCCATCAGCCCCGCCGGAGAAGTCGCGAGGCCCCCGCCGCGACGGTCGTCGCGAGGACCCAGCCCATCAGGATCAGGGCCGCGGCCACCCATTGCCAGACGCCCTCCAGCCTCCAGTACCCGTCCTGACCCAGGTCGACCACGGGCACCAGGAGGTCGAGGGAGTACAGCACCGGGTTCCAGTCCGGGTGCTCGTCCGGCTTGATCGCGGGCGGCTGATGGCCGGAAAACGCCACCGCCCCGGCCGCCCACAGCACCAGCATCCAGACCGCGGCCCGGCCCGGGCGGTAGCCGTAGGCCACCGTCCAGTCCTGCAGGACGCCCCACGCCTTGGCGGCCAGCGGCAGGGTCTCGCGCCGCCTGCGCTGCTTGGCCAGCAGCACCTGCCGTGCGTCCGCGTCCTCGCCGCTGTTGCGCAGCACCGCGGCCAGCCGCTCGTACGGCTCCGGCGAGTACTCCGGGGTCGCCGCCTCGACCCACTCCAGGCGCCGCACCAGCGGGAAGTGGCCCCGCGGGGCGAGGATCTCGTACGAGAACCCCTCCATCGCGAACCCGCCGGGCCCGGGCCAGCTCATCGAGGTGTCCACCAGCTTGACCACCTTCGCGCCCGACAGCACCACCCGGCCCTGCTCCGGCCGCTCCCCGACGAACCGCAGCTCGGGGGTCTGGATGCGGCGCAGCGACACCTCCTGGTCGGAGGCGAGGGTGAAGCGGGCCCCGTAGAAGTCCACCGCGTCCCCGAACCGGCCGTCGTCCAGCCGCAGCCCGCCCCGGCAGTCGAAGCGCCGGACCCGCGCCCCGCGCGAGGGCGTCTGGCTGATCCCGTACGGGGGAGTGGAGCCGCTCTCGCCGTCCAGCGCGACGGCCGTGAGGTACAGGGTGCGCTCGACCGTCAGCTGCGGGGCGTTCAGCGCCCGGCGCCCGTAGGGGTTGCGCAGCTTCGCGCCGCGCAGGCTCATCGACACGCCGATCTTCGCGCCGCGCAGGCTGACCTCCCCGTACGCCTCCAGCATCTCGGCCTGGAAGTCCTGCGCGACCGACATGCCGTCGGCGGCGATCGCCCGGCCCTTGCGGTCGCGCTGCACCACCAGCTCGCTGATCAGCAGGTCGGTCCCGATCTGGGCGTCGGTCAGCCGGATCCCGCGGGCCACCCGGCAGCGCGGCAGGTGCAGGTCGCCCTCGGTGTGCAGGCGGGCGCCCTCGATCCGCGGGATGGCGCAGCGCACCAGCCGCAGGGTCGAGAAGCGCGCCTCGGGCAGCAGCAGCTCGCTGTCGAAGCGGCAGGACTGGATCTCGACGTACGGCTCGACGGTGCCGCCGGACAGGTCCAGGCGGCCGGTCACGCGGACACCGCGCAGCTTGAACGAGTTCACCCGGCCCGGTACCGGCGGGGGGCCGCTGAGCAGCAGCAGCGCTACGACCCAGGCCCGGACGCTGCGCTCGGGTCCCCACGGCCGGTCGGAGAACGGGTCGTCCACGTCCGCCGCGCGCGCCGACAGGTCGCAGACCGAGCCGGTGCGGAAGGCGCGCCACATGCGCAGCTCGGCTTCGGTGAGCTCCGGCGGCGCGCCCGCCTCCAGGTCCTCCGCCGACAGCCGGCCCGGCCCCACGCCCGCCCCCGGGTCCGGATCCGGACCCGGCGCGCCCGGGGCCTCCCACCGTCCCTCGGCACCCCGGGGCGCCGACGCGGGCGCCGGCGGCGGGGCGGGTGGCTGCGCCGGCCCCGAAGAGCGCGGCGGCGCGGGCGGCCGCCCGGGTCCCGAAGGACGCGGCGCCGCAGGTGGTGCCGGCGCAGGTGACGGCCCCGGTGCCGGGGCGGCCGGCGGCCCCCCGCCCGGGGCCCGCTGCTCCCGGGCCCGCTCCTGCTGCGGGACCCGCGGGTCCTCCTCGGCCCGTTCGGCCCTGGCGTGCTCCACGACGGCCTCCCCCTTCCCCCTCGTCCCCCGTCATCCCCCTCGTCTGCGCACCGTAGTCGCGGCCTGTGACACCCGGGGCGTGTATCAGCCAGTGATACGGACGTCCAGTGGCGGGAGCAGGTCTGAGAGAATCGGACTGTGATCTCTCGTATCGACCTGCGCGGCGACGCCCTCCCCGAGGGTGCCGCCCTGCGCGATCTGCTGCCCCGTGCCGAGTTCGACGTGGAAGCCGCCCTGGACAAGGTCCGGCCCATCTGCGAGGACGTGCATCATCGCGGCACCGCGGCGCTGATCGAGTACGCGCAGCGGTTCGACGGGGTCACGCTGGACCGCATCCGGGTCCCCGCGGAGGCCCTCCGCAAGGCCCTCGACGACCTCGACCCGGCCGTCCGCGCCGCGCTGGTGGAGTCCATCCGGCGCGCCCGCATCGTGCACGCCGAGCAGCGCCGCACCCCGCACACCACCCAGGTCGTCCCCGGCGGCACGGTCACCGAGAAGTGGGTGCCCGTCGAGCGCGTGGGCCTCTACGCGCCCGGCGGCCGGTCGGTGTACCCGTCGTCCGTGGTCATGAACGTGGTCCCGGCCCAGGAGGCGGGCGTCGAGTCCATCGCGCTCGCGTCCCCGCCGCAGGTGGAGTTCGGCGGCCTGCCGCACCCCACCATCCTGGCCGCCTGCGCGCTGCTCGGGGTCGACGAGGTGTACGCGGCCGGCGGCGCCCAGGCCGTCGCGATGTTCGCGTACGGCACCGAGGAGTGCGCCCCCGCGAACATGGTCACCGGCCCCGGCAACATCTGGGTCGCCGCGGCCAAGCGCTACTTCACCGGGAAGATCGGCATCGACACCGAGGCCGGCCCGACCGAGATCGCCGTCCTCGCCGACGCCACCGCCGACCCGGTGCACGTCGCCGCCGACCTGATCAGCCAGGCCGAGCACGACCCGCTGGCCGCCGCCGTCCTCGTCACCGACTCCGAGGAGCTCGCGGCCGCCGTCGAGCGCGAGCTGGAGCCGCAGGTCGCCGCCACCAAGCACGTCGAGGACCGGATCAGGCCCGCCCTCGCCGGCAAGCAGTCCGCCGTCGTGCTGGTGCGCGACCTGGAGGACGGCCTGAAGGTCGTCGACGCGTACGGCGCCGAGCACCTGGAGATCCAGACGGCCGACGCCGCCGCCCTGGCCGCCCGGGTCCGCAACGCCGGCGCGATCTTCGTCGGCCCCTGGGCCCCGGTCTCCCTCGGCGACTACTGCGCCGGCTCCAACCACGTCCTGCCCACGGGCGGCTGCGCCTGCCACTCCTCGGGCCTGTCCGTGCAGTCGTTCCTGCGCGGCATCCACATCGTCGACTACACGCGCGACGCGCTCGCCGAGGTCACCCACCACGTGGTCACCCTGGCCGAGGCCGAGGACCTGCCCGCGCACGGCGCCGCCCTGAAGGCGCGCTTCGGATGGAAGGTTCCCGACGCATGACCTCGTACGACACGGTCGGCATCGACGACCTGCCCATCCGCGACGAGCTCCGCGGCAAGTCGCCGTACGGCGCCCCCCAGCTCGACGTCCCCGTCCAGCTGAACACCAACGAGAACCCGTACGAGCTCCCCGAGCCCCTGGTCCGCCGGATCGCCGAGCGGGTCGCCGAGGCCGCCCGCACCCTCAACCGCTACCCCGACCGGGACGCGGTCGAGCTGCGCACCGAGCTCGCGAAGTACCTCACCCGCACCGGCAAGCACCCGGTCGGCAAGGAGAACGTCTGGGCCGCCAACGGCTCCAACGAGGTGATCCAGCAGCTCCTGCAGACCTTCGGCGGACCCGGCCGCACCGCGATCGGCTTCGAGCCCTCGTACTCGATGCACGCCCTGATCGCCCGCGGCACCGGCACCGGCTGGATCTCCGGCCCGCGCCGCGAGGACTTCACCATCGACGTGGACGCCGCCCGCGAGGCCATCGCGGCGAACGCCCCCGACGTCGTGTTCATCACCTCCCCCAACAACCCCACCGGCACCGCGGTCGAGGCCGACACCGTCCTCGCCCTCTACGAGGCGGCCCAGGCCGCCAAGCCCTCGCTGGTGATCGTGGACGAGGCGTACGTCGAGTTCAGCCACCGGGACTCGCTGCTGCCCCTCCTCGCGGGCCGCCCGAACCTGGTGGTCTCGCGCACCATGTCCAAGGCCTTCGGGGCCGCCGGCCTGCGCCTGGGCTACCTCGCCGCGCACCCCGCCGTCGTCGACGCCGTCCAGCTGGTGCGCCTGCCGTACCACCTGTCGGCCGTCACCCAGGCCACCGCGCTGGCGGCCCTGGAGCACACCGACACGCTGCTCGGCTACGTCGAGCAGCTCAAGGCCGAGCGGGACCGCCTGGTCGACGAGCTCCGCGCCATGGGCTACGCAGTCACCGAGTCGGACGCGAACTTCGTGCAGTTCGGGACGTTCGACGACTCCCACACCGCCTGGCAGCAGATCCTCGACCGGGGCGTCCTGGTCCGGGACAACGGAGTACCCGGGTGGCTGCGGGTCACCGCCGGCACCCCGGCCGAGAACGACGCGTTCCTGGAAGCGGTTCGCGCACTGAAGAAGGAGCAGCAGGCATGAGCCGCATCGGACGGGTGGAGCGCACCACCAAGGAGACTTCGGTCCTGGTCGAGATAGACCTCGACGGCACCGGCAAGGTCGACGTGTCGACGGGCGTGGGCTTCTACGACCACATGCTCGACCAGCTCGGCCGCCACGGCCTGTTCGACCTCACCGTCAAGACCGACGGCGACCTGCACATCGACTCGCACCACACCATCGAGGACACCGCCCTCGCGCTCGGTGCCGCCTTCAAGCAGGCCCTCGGCGACAAGGTCGGCATCTACCGCTTCGGCAACTGCACCGTGCCGCTGGACGAGTCCCTCGCCCAGGTCACCGTCGACCTCTCCGGCCGCCCGTACCTCGTGCACACCGAGCCCGAGAACATGGCGCCGATGATCGGTGCGTACGACACCACCATGACCCGGCACATCCTGGAGTCCTTCGTGGCCCAGGCGCAGATCGCCCTGCACGTGCACGTGCCGTACGGCCGCAACGCCCACCACATCGTGGAGTGCCAGTTCAAGGCCCTCGCCCGCGCCCTGCGCTACGCCTCCGAGCGCGACCCGCGCGCGGCCGGCATCCTGCCCTCGACGAAGGGCGCCCTCTAACCGTGAACGGCTTGTCCACCGTCCTGATCCTCGTCGGCCTCTTCCTGGCCGGCGGGGTCTACTCCTTCCACAAGCAGCAGATGCCCAGGAGCGTCGTCGTGCTGCTCGCCATCGGCTCCGTGCTGGCCCTGGCCGCCGGAGTCCTGCGCATCGAGGGAATCTGGGAATGAGCGCAGCACAGACCGCCAAGAAGGTCGTCGTCTTCGACTACGGCTTCGGCAACGTCCGCTCTGCCGAGCGGGCGCTGGCCCGGGTCGGCGCCGACGTCGAGATCACCCGCGACTTCGACCGCGCCATGAACGCCGACGGACTCCTCGTCCCCGGCGTCGGCGCCTTCTCCGCCTGCATGCAGGGCCTCAAGCAGGCCCGCGGCGACTGGGTCATCGGCCGCCGGCTGTCCGGCGGCCGCCCCGTCATGGGCATCTGCGTCGGCATGCAGATCCTCTTCGAGAAGGGCATCGAGCACGGCGTGGAGACCGAGGGCCTCGACGAGTGGCCCGGTACGGTCGAACCGCTCGAGGCCCCGGTCGTGCCCCACATGGGCTGGAACACCGTAGACGCGGCCGCCGACAGCGAGCTGTTCGCCGGCCTGGACGCCGACGCCCGGTACTACTTCGTGCACTCGTACGGCGTACGCGAGTGGAACCTGGAGCTCCACAACCCCCGGATCTCGCCCCCCAAGGTCACCTGGGCCACCCACGGCGAGCCGTTCGTGGCGGCCGTGGAGAACGGCGCACTGTGGGCCACGCAGTTCCACCCCGAGAAGTCGGGCGACGCCGGAGCACAGCTCCTCACCAACTGGATCGGTACCCTCTGATGGACGAGAAGAAGGCCGCAGCCGTGAAGCAGCTCGAACTCCTCCCCGCCGTCGACGTCCGCGACGGCCAGGCCGTCCGCCTCGTCCACGGCGAGTCCGGCACGGAGACCTCGTACGGCTCCCCGCTCCAGGCGGCCCTCGCCTGGCAGGCCGCCGGCGCCGAATGGCTGCACCTCGTCGACCTCGACGCCGCCTTCGGCACCGGTGACAACCGCGACCTGGTCGCCGAGATCACCCGCGCCATGGACATCAAGGTCGAGCTCTCCGGAGGCATCCGCGACGACGCCTCCCTCGCCAAGGCCCTGGCCACCGGCTGCACGCGTGTCAACCTCGGCACCGCCGCCCTGGAGGCCCCCGAGTGGGTCGCCAAGGTCATCGCCGAGCACGGTGACAAGATCGCCGTCGGCCTCGACGTGCGCGGCACCACCCTCAAGGGCCGCGGCTGGACCAGCGACGGCGGCGACCTGTACGAGACCCTCGCCCGCCTCGACTCCGAGGGCTGCGCCCGGTACGTCGTCACCGACATCGCCAAGGACGGCACGCTCACCGGCCCCAACCTGGAGCTGCTGCGCAACGTGTGCGCCGCCACCGACAAGCCGGTGGTCGCCTCCGGCGGCGTCTCCTCGCTCGCCGACCTGCGCGCCATCGCCGAGCTCGTCCCGCTCGGCGTCGAGGGCTCCATCGTCGGAAAGGCCCTGTACGCCAAGGCCTTCACGCTCGAGGAGGCCCTCGCCGCGGTCGCGGAGGCGGTCGCCTCATGAGCGGCGTCCGGCACGTGCAGAGCGGCAGCCCCTGGGAGGAGGTCTTCGGCTTCGCGCGCGCCGTCGCGGCCGGGGACCGCGTCCTCGTCGGGGGCACCACGTCCTTCAAGGGCCCGGTGCTGCACGGCGAGGGCGACCCGTACGAGCAGGCCAAGGTCGCCTTCGGCACCGCCTTCGAGGCGCTGGCGGAGTTCGGCCTCGGGCCGAAGGACGTCGTCCGTACCCGTCTGTACCTGACCCACGTGCGCGACATCGACGAGGTCGGCCGGGCCCACAAGGAGCTGTTCGACTCCGTCCGGCCGGTCTGCACCCTCATGGTCGTCGAGGGCTTCGTCGACCCGCGCATCCTGGTCGAAGTAGAGGTAGAGGCCCTCCGGGGCCCCGAAGGAGCACCGTCATGACGCTGGCCGTACGGGTCATCCCCTGCCTGGACGTGGACAACGGCCGGGTCGTCAAGGGCGTCAACTTCCAGAACCTGCGCGACGCGGGCGACCCCGTCGAGATGGCCAAGCTCTACGACGCCGAGGGCGCCGACGAGCTGACCTTCCTCGACATCACCGCCTCCTCCGGCAACCGCGAGACCACCTACGACGTGGTGCGCCGCACCGCCGAGCAGGTCTTCATCCCGCTGACGGTCGGAGGCGGCGTGCGCACCGCCGAGGACGTGGACAAGCTGCTGCGCGCCGGCGCCGACAAGGTCGGCGTCAACACCGCGGCCATCGCCCGCCCCGAGCTCATCCAGGAGATCGCGGAACGGTTCGGCCGCCAGGTGCTGGTGCTCTCGGTCGACGCCCGCCGCACGGCCGGCGGCTCCTTCGAGGTCACCACGCACGGCGGCCGCCAGGGCACCGGCATGGACGCCGTCGAGTGGGCGCACCGGGCGGCCGAGCTGGGCGCCGGCGAGATCCTGCTCAACTCGATGGACGCCGACGGCACCAAGGACGGCTACGACATCGAGATGATCGCGGCGGTGCGCAAGCACGTCACCGTCCCGGTGATCGCCTCCGGAGGCGCGGGCAAGCTGGCGGACTTCCCGCCGGCCGTCGCGGCGGGCGCCGACGCGGTCCTGGCCGCGTCCGTGTTCCACTTCGGCGACCTGCGGATCTCCCAGGTCAAGGACGCCCTGCGGACGGCCGGCCACCCGGTCCGCTGAGTTCCGGGGACGCGCGAGGCCCCGGCCCCTGAGGGCCGGGGCCTCGCGCGTCTTGCCGGACCCCGGGATGGAACGGGCGGGCCCTCACCGCCGCCCGCACCCCGCGTGCGGCGGCGTGGACCGCTCAGATGCCCAGCTGGGCCTGGGTGAGGCGGGCGACGGCGGTCTTGTCGCCGTCCAGCTCCACGTGCGCCGCCTCCTGCCGCCCGAAGCAGAACAGCGTCAGCTCGCCCGGCTCACCGGTGACGGTGACGACCGGCGTGCCCTTGTGGGCCACCGCCGTCTGCCCGTTCGGGCGGCGCAGGACCAGGCCCACCGGGGACTTCCGCCCCGTCAGCCGGGCGAGCTTCTCCAGGCGCGCCCACAGCGAGTCCGAGAACACCGGGTCCAGCTCCCGCGGGCTCCAGTCCGGCTGCGCCCGCCGCACGTCCTCGGCGTGCACGTAGAACTCCACCGCGTTCGCGGCCTCGTCGACCGGCTTCAGCGCGTACACCGACAACCTCGGCGGACCCGTCCTGATGAGCTGGAGCAGCTCCTCGTACGGCTTCGCGGCGTACTCCGCCATCGCCTGGTCCAGCCGCGCCTTCAGCACGTTCAGCAGCAGGCCGCCCGCCGCGTCCGGGCGCCGCTCGCGCACCACCACGTGCGCGGCCAGGTCCCGGGTCCGCCAGCCCTCGCACAGGGTCGGCGCATCCGGTCCGGCCTGCTCCAACAGATCGGCCAGCAGTAGTCGTTCACGCTTCGCATGGGTAGACATGGCGGCCAGCCTAGGCGGTCCCCCTCCTCGGCGTAGCCGCAGTCGTCCGCCCGCGCGGCCGGGTCTCATGCCGACGGCGGAGCCGTGGTGGTCACGGCGAAGCGCACCTGCAGGAAGCCGGCGCCCCCCTACGGGGCCGCACGGGCGGCGCGGCCGCTCCCGCACCTGACCACCAGTCGGACGACGGCGGGACGGGCCCCCGCCAGGCGGCAGAATGGCCCCATGAGCACCCCCCGCGTGACCAGCGACCTCGATCCGGCCATCGCCGCCCGCCTCAAGAGGTCCGCCGACGGCCTCGTCCCCGCCATCGCCCAGCAGTACGACACCGGCGAGGTGCTGATGCTCGGCTGGATGGACGACGAGGCGCTGCACCGCACCCTGACCACGGGGCGGTGCACCTACTGGTCGCGCAGCCGGAACGAGTACTGGGTCAAGGGAGACACCTCCGGCCACGTCCAGCACGTGAAGTCCGTCGCGCTCGACTGCGACGCCGACACCGTCCTGGTCAAGGTCGACCAGGTGGGCGCCGCCTGCCACACCGGCGCCCGCACCTGCTTCGACGCCGACGTGCTGCCGCTGGCCGCCCCCGCAGAGTAGAGACAGGACCACCCGCCATGGATCTCGAGACGTTCCGCAAGCTGGCCGCCGACCGCCGCGTCATCCCCGTCACCCGCAAGCTGCTCGTCGACGGCGACACCCCGGTCGCCCTGTACCGCAAGCTCGCCGCCGAGCGCACGGGCACGTTCCTCCTGGAGTCCGCCGAGAACGGCCGCTCCTGGTCCCGCTACTCCTTCGTCGGCGTCCGCAGCTCCGCCACCCTCAGCGCCCGCGACGGCCAGGCCCACTGGACCGGGACCGCCCCCGTCGGCGTCCCCACCGCAGGCGACCCGCTGGAGGCCCTGCGCGCCACCGTCGAGGCCCTCCACACCCCCCGCGACCTCGCGCAGGGACTGCCGCCGTTCACCGGCGGCATGGTGGGCTACCTCGGCTACGACATCGTCCGCCGGTTGGAGCGCATCGGCGAGCACGGCCGCGACGACCTGCGGCTGCCCGAGCTGACCATGCTCCTCACCTCCGACCTCGCGGTCCTCGACCACTGGGACGGCACGGTCCTGCTGATCGCCAACGCGATCAACCACAACGACCTCGACACCGGCGTGGACGAGGCGTACGCCGACGCCGTCGCCCGCCTCGACGCCATGGAGGCGGACCTCGCCCGCCCCGCCCCCTACACCCCGGCGCCGCTGCCGGCCGCCGAGCTGCCCGAGTACTCGGCGCTGTGGGGCGGGCCGGCGTACCAGGAGGCCGTCGAGGACGTGAAGGAGCGGATCCGCGCCGGCGAGGCCTTCCAGGTCGTGCCCTCGCAGCGGTTCGAGACCCCCTGCCACGCCTCCGCGCTCGACGTCTACCGGGTGCTGCGCGCCACCAACCCGTCCCCGTACATGTACCTCTTCCGCTTCGAGGGCTTCGACGTCGTCGGCTCCAGCCCCGAGGCGCTGGTCAAGGTCGAGGACGGCCGCGCGATGGTCCACCCCATCGCCGGCACCCGGCACCGGGGCGCCACCCCGCAGGAGGACCAGGCCCTCGCCGAGGAGCTGCTGGCCGACCCCAAGGAGCGCGCCGAGCACCTCATGCTCGTCGACCTCGGCCGCAACGACCTGGGCCGGGTCTGCGAGCCGGGCTCCGTCGAGGTCGTCGACTTCATGTCGATCGAGCGGTACTCGCACGTCATGCACATCGTCTCCACCGTCACCGGCCAGGTGGCGGAGGGCCGGACCGCCTTCGACGTGCTCACCGCCTGCTTCCCGGCCGGCACCCTGTCCGGCGCCCCCAAGCCGCGCGCCATGCAGATCATCGAGGAGCTGGAGCCCTCGCGGCGCGGCCTGTACGGCGGCTGCGTCGGCTACCTCGACTTCGCCGGCGACTCCGACACCGCCATCGCCATCCGCACCGCCCTGCTGCGCGACGGCACGGCGTACGTCCAGGCCGGCGCGGGCGTCGTGGCCGACTCGGACCCGGTCGCCGAGGACACCGAGTGCCGCAACAAGGCCGCGGCCGTGCTGCGCGCGGTGGCCGCCGCCAACCGGCTGAGCCGCTGACCGCTGACCGCTGCCCACTGAGCGGCTGATCCGGCGGGCCCGGCCGGGACGCCGGACCGGGCCCGAGCCGGACGTCCCGGCCGGTGCGCCGGCCGAGCCCCCCGCCCGGCCGCGCGGGCGGTAGGGGATAGTGGGGTACGTGAGTGCCGTACCCCACCCCCGAACCGCCCCGCGCAGCACCCCGCCGAGCAGCCGCCGCAGCGTCGCCGTCGCCCTGCTCCTGGGTGCCCTCGGCGCCACCGTCGTCCTCCTCGCCTCCGGCCGGACCTGGGCCCGCGGTACGGCCGCGATCGGTGGCGGAACGCTCCCGCTGACCGCCGACGGCCAGACGGTCACCGGTGTCCCCGCGGCCCTGGCGATCGTGGGCCTGGCCGCCCTCGTGGCCGTGTTCGCGGTACGGGGCGCCGGCCGGGCCCTGGTCTCGGGGCTGTTGGCGCTCTCCGGAGCCGGGGCCGCGCTGGCGGCGTTCCTCGGCGCCTCCGACCGGTCCGCGCTGGACCACGAGGCCGCCCGGACCACCGCCGACACCGCCGCCACCGTCGCCGGGCTCACCCACACCGCCTGGCCGTACGTGACCGCGGCCGGCGCGGTGCTGATCCTGCTCGCGGGCCTGCTGGCGCTGCGCTACGGCCGCCACTGGCCGGCCATGGGCGGCCGCTACGAGCGCGACGGCGGCCCGCGCGGGCCCCGCAAGGCCCCGGTCGTGGACCCGGACCGTCCCGAGGACCTCTGGAAGGCCCTGGACCGCGGCGAGGACCCCACCGGCGCCTGATCCGTTCCCCGAGCCGTCCGCCCCACCGGCGCCTGATCCGTTCACGAGCCGTCCGCCGCCCGGCCCCCGTCACGGGCCCGGGTCACCACCTCACCCGGGTCACCACCTCAAGGGAGCAGGTCGTCCCGTGGTGTGTGGGGGAGCCTCTTGAGGCGTCATGGCAGGCTGGTCCGGAGGCAGGCCCGGGCCTGGGGTGGCCGCAGGCCAGGGCGAAGCCCCA
>NZ_JOGB01000079.1 GCF_000719335.1 Streptomyces sp. NRRL S-87 | reverse complement strand
GGCCTGCCGCTGGGGGTACCTCCCAGCGGTAGCTGGGGGAGGCCTGCAGGCCGCCCCTGTCAAGCGCCGAGGGGACCCACACACCACGGGACCCACCCCGAAGCGAGCAAGCCCCCGAAGCCGCCCCCGCCCCCCCCTCCCCCGCCATGGGCCCGCAAGCAGCAGAACGACCCAAGCCGGCCCCAGGCAGCAGAACCATCCCCAGCCCGCCCCGGGCAGCAGAACGGCCGACGCGCCGAAGGGTGCACGTCGGCCGTTCCGGACCGGGGAGGGAACGGAGCGCGGGTTACTCCTGGCGGCCCGTGTAGAAGGCGACGGTCAGGTCCTTCACCAGCGCCTTGCGCTCGTAGTCGTCGAGCTCGACGAGCCCCCGCGACGTGAGCCGGTGGACGGTGTCGTCCACCGCGTCCACGACGGAGGACAGCACCGCGTCCCGGTGCTTGGCGTCGATCGCGGCGACCCGGCGGCGCTGCATGGCCGCCGCGACCTCGGGGGCGTACTCGATGCGGGTCGGCTGGGCCGAGTACACCTCGATGCCGACCACCTCGGCGTCGGCCGCCAGCACCCGCGTCAGCGCGTCGCCGACCGCCTCGGCGTCGCGCAGTGTGGGGGCGTCCTCGTGGAAGGCGTCCGCGGGCAGCTGGCTCAGCACCCGGGCCAGCGCCGACTCGACCTGCTCGGCGAGGTATTCGGTGTGGTCCTCGACCGCGAACTCGGCCCGTGCGGTGTCGCGGACGCGCCATACGACGTGGACCACGACCCGGAGGGCGAGGCCGCCCGCGTCGACGGCGGGCAGCGGTTCGCTGCGCCAGTGCCGCAGCCGTACGTCGACCCGGCGGCGCAACAGCAAGGGGCTCACCCAGACCAGTCCGGTACGGCGCACGGTGCCGCGGTAGCTGCCGAACAGGCTGAGCACCCAGGCGTGGCCCGCCCGGCCCCGGCCCAGACCGCCGAGGGCGACGAGCACGAGCACGCCGAGCGCGGCCAGCACGACCCAGTGGGTCCGGCCTGGTTCCACGGCGGCGGGGAGGGCGAGCGCCTCGGCGAGCCGGCGGGGAACGAGCCCCACGCGGGCGAGCACCGCCCCGCACCCGGCGAGCGCACCGGCCGCGGTCAGCGCTCCGACCCACCCGGGCAGCGCCGGGCCGCGCCGCTCCCGCAGCTCGGGATCAGCTCCGGGTGCGCGGCGGGCCGGCGCCGACGCGGGACGCGGGGTGGCGGACGCCGCGGTCTCGACCGGGGCAGACGCCGAGCCCGGAGCGACCGGGGCGGACCGCGATCCCGAATCCTGGGTGACGGAGGCGGGCACGAAGCCCGGCCCGCGGGTGACGGGGGCGGACCCGAAGCCCGAACCGCCCACGACCGGGGCCGACCCGAAGCCCGAACCGCCCACGACCGGGGCCGGCCCGAAGCCCGAACCACCGACGACCGGGGCAGCCCTCCGACTGTCGGGGCCTTGGTCGCGGAAGAGCGGGTGTACGGGGATCTCGGCCGTCCCCACGTTCCCGATCAGCGGCCGTCCGCCGCCGATGCGCGGCAGCGGCTGCGTGTCGTCGCCCACGAACGCGGACTCCGCGCCGACGGCCCCGGGGGCCTGTCCCGCGTCGTCCCCGGCGCGGGGGCGGGCGACTCCGGGCGTCCGGCCGCCGAAGGCGGGACCTGCGTCCGGGGTACGCCGAAACCCTGCGGGGGGCTCCGCACCACCAGGCCCGTCGGCGCCCAGACGGTCGGCAACATCTGCCGCCGCAGTACGGCGCGTGGCCGCCGGATGCCCGCTCGCGGAGGACGCGGGAACGGAGGACGCAGGAACGGAGGGCGCGCCGCCGGAGGACGCCCCGCCGGCGGACGCGGCCTGGGCAGCCGCAGGCGCGGCGGACACGGCTGTGGTCGCCGAGGGTGCGGTGGTCACGGGCCCGCTCGCGGTCGCGGGGACCACGACATCGGTCGCGGAGGGGGTGCTCGGCAGGGCACTCGATCGGGTATCGCCGGCCAGGTACGGCACCGGAGCGTCGCCCCTGGCCGCCGGCACGGCACCGTCGGCGCCGTCGGCACGGTGGTCAGCGGACGCCGGGGGGCAGACGCCGAGCGACGACGCCGCGGCCCCGGAGGGGGCCGGAGCTTGGACGGGCCCCTGGGCCACGGGGTCGGTAGCGACAGCTACCGGAACGGCCTCCTCGGCCACCGACTCGTGAGCTCCCGCCGGGACGAGGGCGGCGGGCGGCGCGGACGGCGACGGCGCGGGCTCCGCCGCGGGCCGGGCGTCGGGGAGCCGGGGCGCCCCCGAGGTGGGGGCGGGCTCGCCGGAACGGGGGGCGGCCACCACGGGGAAGGACCCGGTAGCCGTCCCGGCCGCAACGGCGAGGCCCGCGGCCGTCCCCGTGCCGGACGCGGTCGGCCCCTGAGGGCGAACGGGGTGTGCGCCCGAGGGGTCGTACGGCTCCTCGGTCGCCGGCTCGCGGCGCGAGAGGAGACCCCACGCGGCGTCGAAGGCCGCGCGCCGGGACCGCCGCCCAAGCGTCCCGGCCGTCCCGGCCGTCGCTCGTCGTGCCCCCGCCTCGGGGCGGTCCGAGGCCGCGGGGGCCGGTTCCGTGACCGCCGGGCCGAGCCGGTGGGCTCCCGCCGCCCCCTGTGGTGCGGCGGGTTCCGGCGCCTGGGCAGGGGGTTCCGGCGCCTGCGCGGCGGACTCCTGCGCCTGTCCGGCCGGCTCACGCGCCTGCCCGGCGGGTTCCTGCGCCGTCGGGGGCGTCTCCGGCGGGGCGGGGAAGAGGCCCCACGGGTTGGGGTTGGGGTTGGGGTTCGGGTTGGGGTTGGGGTTGGGGTTCGGCTGGGGGGTCGGGTGCATCGTCGCCTCCGTCACGCGAAGAGCCGTCGCCAGGTTTCCGGGCCGGGGTAGCCGTCAGCCTCCGAACTCCGCCAGCCCTGGGCGCGCTGGAAGGCCTCGACGCTGCGGCGGTCCGCCTCCGTCCAACGGGGGCCCGGGTCGGACGTGTAGTACTTGCCGAAGCCCCTGTGCAGGAGCTGTCGGCGGAGGGCCGTGACGGCCGGGGAGGACTGACCCGGGCGGAAGACCCCCCGCCCGGGGTACGAGAGCGCCACGGAGCCACCGCTCACGCCCCCGCCGGCCGCACCGCCACCCCTGGCGGGCCCACTCGCGCCCCCCACGCCCGGCTTCGCGGGCCCACCCGTCCCCGCCGCACCCGGCTTCGCCGGAGCGGTCGAGGCCGCCGCGCCCGCCTTCGCGGGACCGGTCGTGGGCGGGATGTCGCGGCCCTGGTTCAGAGTGAGCAGGCGCCACGTCGTCGGGCCCGGGAGGCCGTCGGCGTCGCGGCCCGTCCAGCCCTGGGCCAGTTGGAAGGCGCGGGTCGCCCGGCGGTCGGCGTCGGTCCAGCGCGGGCCGGGCCCCTTCGCGTAGAAGCGGGCGCCCCCGCGCTTGACCAGCATCTGCCCCAACCGCGTCACGTACGCGTTGTTCGCCCCCGGCCCGAAGGCGGCGCGCCCCGGGTACGCCGCGCTGCCACCCGGCCCCGGCCGGCCCGGCTCGCCGGTCACGACGCTGCCGGTCACGCCCTTGTAGCGGTACGGGACGTACTTGGCGGAGTTGTTCCAGTAGGCGTACGGGGTCGACTGCACCCGCGCCCGCGGCGGGGTCTGCTCGTACGCCCGGTAGTACGTGCGCGTGTGGTCCGTCCAGCCGCCGAAGAGCGTGACGTGCGAACCGGCGCTCGGGTTCGCGGGGTTGTGGAAGAGCAGCATGTCACCGGGCTGGAGCTCGTTCTTGGTGATGCGGGTCGCGAACGCGTCCAGGCTCCCGGTCCACTCGTTCGACCCCAGGTTCCAGGCCATGGAGACGAACCCCGAGCAGTCCTGCCGGTACCCGTCGGTCCAGTACTTCGACATGCTGTACGGCACCTTCGCGGCCACCCACACCTTCGCCCGGTTGATGATCGTCGCCCGGTCGATCTTGCGGATGGTGGACGGTGCGGTGGGCTGGGCCGTGGACGACGGGTCGTCCGTGGTCGTCGACCCCGGCCGGCCGGCCGGGGAGCCGGGCGCGCCCGGGGCGCCCGCCTTCGTGCCGTGGAGGGCGGAGGGCCGGCCCTGCGGGGTGCCCTCGCCGTCGCGCACCTCCCCGGACCGCACGTCACCCGCTGGCACCTCCCCGGACCGCACGTCACCCGACGGCACCTCGCCGGACCGCACCGCGGCCGCCCGCACCGGGGCCGACGATCCCGCCGGATCCGCCTCCGCGCGGCCCTGCGGGGTGTCCGCGGCCGCCGCGGCCGCCCCGCCCGCGCCCAGTGCCACGCCGGCCGCCGTCGCCAGGACCAGTACGCGCCGGGCGCCGTGGGCACCGGGGTGACCGCCGTCCCGGAGGGTCAGCGTCCGGGCGGCGCGGCGGTGCGCGGCGCAGCCGGGGCAGGGGCAGTCGGCGGCGGGCCGGTACTCCTCGAAGACCGGCGTCGGCATCGTCATGGGCTTCGGCATGGGCATGCGGCTCCGTCCACTCCCCTGGAGATCCATCTGGCGAGGCATCAGGCGCCGCTAGCTCAGTTGGTTAGAGCAGCTGACTCTTAATCAGCGGGTCCGGGGTTCGAGTCCCTGGCGGCGCACAGACGGAAGAAGCCCCTCGCGTATGCGAGGGGCTTCTTCGTATTGTCGTATTGGCTCTATGGTGGTTTCGGACCACCCGCACCTTCCGACCTCCCGCGCCGGTCCCCGGACTCCTCCCGCAGTCCGGGCGCGCCCGCGGTCGAGGACCGGCCCGGCCGGCGGTCCGGGCGGGCTCCCGGCCGGGCCCGGTGCCACTCCGGTGGACCGTGCGCCCACTTCACCTCCCGGTGGACCGTGCGCCCACTTCACCTCCCGGTGGACCGTGCGGCCACTTCACCTCCGGTGGACCGTGCCCCCACCCCACGCCCCTCGGCGTGCGGCTACTTCGCGCGCACGACGTCCGTCAGGTACGCCGAGACCACCACGTTGGCCGTGTACTCCTTCGCCGTCTTGTCGTACGTGCCGCCGCAGGTGATCAGCCGCAGCTCCGCCCGCCCCGGCACCCGCGGCCCGTACACCTTGGCCGCGTCGAAGCGGTCGCGCTCGTAGACGCGCACGTCCTCGACGGTGAACTCCGCCACCACCCCGTCGGCCCGCAGCACCCGCACCTTCTCCCCCACCTGCGTCGCGCTCAGCCCGTAGAACACCGCCGGCTTGGAGCGCGTGTCCACGTGGCCCACCAGCAGCGCCGCGCCCGCCGCGCCCGGGCGGGTGCCCGAGCCGAACCAGCCGACGGTGCCCGGCTGCTCGTACGGGGGCGGGTCGACCGCGCCGTCCTTGTCCAGGCCCCGGGGGACAACCGGGGCCTGGACGCCTATGGACCCCACGTCCACCCGCTGCGGCGGCGCCGCGCCCGGGAGCGGAGCGTGCGGGGCGGGCAGGCCGAGGACGAGGGCCGATCCGGCCGAACCGGTGCCCGCGGCGGGGCCCGGCACGTCCGTGATCTCCCGCCCCCACAGCCACAGGCCGAGGACGATGACGGCCCAGGCCGCGCCGGTCAGCAGCCGACCGCCGCCCCGGGGGCGCTCGGCGCCCGCCACGTCAGCCGCCCGCCCCGGCCGGCGTCACTGGCCGCTGCGGCGGCGCCGCAGCCTCAGCGCCCGGCCGGCGACGGCGATGGTGGCGGCCGCCGCGAGCACCGCGCCGATCACGGTGTGCGGCAGGCCCGGGCCGTCCTCCGGACCCTCGTGCCGGGCGGCGGCGGGCTTGTGCTCCTCGGCGGCCGGGGCCGCCTGCGCGCCGGCGGGCACGTCCTTGGCGACGGCACCCGAACCAGCACCGGCACCGGCACCAGCACCCGCGCCTGCGCCCGCATCCGCTCCGGTGCCGGCTCCCGCCCCGCCGTCCTTCCCGATCTCCCGCTTGGCCAGTTCCTCCGCCATTCCGCCGCCGCCGGCGTGCACCGGCCAGTACGGGGTGGAGTGGTGCGAGGGCTGGTCATGGCCCCCGTCGTGGTCGCCGCCGTGGGAGAGGACCTGGATCGAGCCGGTGGCGCGGCCCTCGTGGCCGTCGCAGGTCACCCGGATCGTGTGCCAGCCCGGCTGCGCGCGGGAGCTGATCATCGCCTCGCCGTAGAGCGGATTGCCGCCCCCGTCGCGGCCGGACAGCTCGGCGTCGGCGACGAAGACCGGCGACTTCGCCGAACCCCTCGTGCCGTCGCAGCCGTCGACGCGCAGCTCGACCTGCGCGCCCGGCGAGGCGGCCTGCGGAGAGACCCAGACCGAGCCGCGACCACCGTCGCGGTCTCGGCCACCGTCTCGGCCACCGTCGCGGCCGCCGTCGCGGCCTCCCTCGTGGTCACGTCCGTGGTCGCTGTCGTTGTCCTCGGCCTGGGCGAAGGGGGCGGTGGCGTGGGCGAACGGGGCGGTGGCGGCGGCCCCGGCCAGCAGGGCGACGGCCGCCCCGGTGGCACGGAGCGCGAGAAGAGCAGTGCGCATCGTGAACCTCCTGGTATTGGCAGGTTCACGCACCGTGTCCGCCCGCGCATCCCGTGGAGCGTGTCGCTCGTCCGTACGGGTGCGGCCCGGACACCCGTACTGAGCAGTGCGGATGCCGGGCCGCGGAGGACCGGGACCTCAGATCAGGTCGACGAGGTCCGCGATCGAGTTCACCGTGTGCGAGGGCCGGTACGGGAAGCGGTCGACGTCCGCGGTGGTCGTCAGCCCCGTCAGCACCAGGAACGTCTCCATGCCGGCCTCCAGGCCCGCGAGCACGTCCGTGTCCATCCGGTCGCCGATCATCGCGCTCGTCTCGGAGTGCGCGCCAATGGCGTTCAGGCCGGTGCGCATCATCAGGGGGTTGGGCTTGCCGGCGAAGTACGGCCGCTTGCCCGTGGCCTTGGTGATGAGCGCGGCGACGGCGCCGGTGGCGGGCAGCGGGCCCTCGGTGCTCGGTCCGGTCTCGTCCGGGTTGGTGCAGATGAAGCGGGCGCCCCCGTTGATGAGCCGGACCGCCTTCGTCATCGCCTCGAAGGAGTACGTGCGGGTCTCGCCCAGCACCACGTAGTCGGGGTCGTGGTCGGTCAGCACGTAGCCGATGTCGTGCAGCGCGGTGGTCAGGCCGGCCTCGCCGATGACGTACGCCGTGCCGCCGGGGCGCTGGGCGTCGAGGAACTTGGCGGTGGCCAGGGCGGAGGTCCAGATGTTCTCGACCGGTACGTCGAGCCCCATGCGCTGGAGCCGGGCCTGGAGGTCGCGGGGCGTATAGATGGAGTTGTTGGTCAGGACCAGGAACGGCCTGCCGGAGTCGCGCAGCCGCTTGATGAAGGCGTCGGCGCCGGGGATGGGGGTGCCCTCGTGAATGAGGACGCCGTCCATGTCCGTGAGCCAGGATTCGATCGGCTTGCGCTCTGCCACGGGACTGTTCTCCGCTCTGCGGTGGCCTCTGACCTCGCGGGTCTCTGGTCTGTACCACCCTAGCGAGTTTGATCGGCGGACGACGCGGGCGTCCGCGGGCCGGTCACCAGGGCGCCGGTGGAGGTCGCCGTGGCGGCGGGCCGTCCCGCCGCCACCCCCTTTCGGTCCAGACCCGTTATCGAAAACGTCATGCCGCCGGTCAGGGGTGACCGGCAGGTGACGCGTCAGCTTCCGGTGGCGGACTTCCACGCATCGACGTAGGAGGTGAGGTTCTCGTCGATGTCGGCCCAGTCGGGCTCGAAGACCTCGACACCGCCCATCAGGCGCGTCAGTTCCACGGCGTTGGCGTCGGTGGGCTTGACGTCCGTACGGGCCGGGAAGCCGCCGCCGACCGAGCTGACGAGCTTCTGGGCCTCGGGGCTGAGGAGGTAGTCGAGGAGCTTCTTGCCGTTCTCGGTGTGCGGGCCGTCGGCTACCAGGCCGGCCGCGTACGGGAGGGCGAAGGTGGTGGGCTTGCCGCCGGCCTTGGCGGGGAACCAGATGCCGAGGTTCGGCATGGTCTTGGACTGGGCGAAGTTCATCTGCACGTCGCCGTTGGCAACCAGGATCTCGCCCTTGTCGGTCTTCGGTGCGAGCTTGCTGGTGGAGGAGGACGGGCCGACGCTGTTGGCCTGGAGCTTCTTCAGGTACGCGAGGGCGGGGGCCTGTCCGCCGAAGTCGTGCATGGCCTTGATGAGCACGGCGGTGCCGTCGCCGGCGACGCCGGGCGTCGAGTACTGCAGCTTGCCCTTGTACGTGGCGTCCAGCAGCTCCTCCCAGGTCGTGGGCGCCTTGGTGAGCTCCTTCTTGTTGTAGACGAAGCCGAAGTAGTTGTTGACGACCGAGGTCCACAGGCCGTCGGCGCCCTTGTCGCCGCCGTTGACCTGGCCGGACCCCTGGGGCTGGTACTTCGTCAGCAGGCCCTTGCCGGCGGCCTGCTGGATGAAGGGCGGGAGCGTGACGAGCACGTCGGCCTGGGTGTTGGACTTCTCGCGGACGGCGCGCTGCACCATCTCGCCGGAGCCGCCCTCGACGTACTTGACCTCGATGCCGGTCTTCTTCGTGAAGTCGGCGAAGACCTTGTCGTACCAGCCGTCGCCGTTCTCGCCCTTGAGGCCGTCGGCGCTGTAGACGGTGACGACCTCGGCGTCGCCGCCCTTGCCGTCGGAGGACGCGGCGTCGCAGGCGGACAGGGCGGCGGAGAGGGTGAGGGCCGTGGTGGCGGCGGCGCAGGCGCGCAGCAGGTGGTGGCGGGACATGGGGTGTCGTTCTCCTCGGGAGGCACGCGGAGCGGGGTGGGGCGGGGGGTGCGGGCGGTGCGGTGGCGCAGGCAGGTGCGTCGGCGGTGCGGGGCGGTGCGTCGGCGGTGCGGGGTGGCGCGTCGGCGGTGCGGGGTGGTGCGGTCTGGGGCGGGGTGGTGCGGCGTGGGGGCTTCGGTACGGGGGCCTCGTCGGGAGCTAGCGGTACGAGGCCTTCGTACGGACGCGGGAGACGGCCAGCAGGACCAGCAGCGTGGTCGCCATGAGGACCACCGCCACCGCCGAGCCGCCGTGCAGCGAACCACGGTCGGTCGCAGTGAAGATACGGACCGGCAGCGGCACCCAGTCGGGCGGGTAGAGCATCATCGTGGCGCTCAACTCGCCCATGGAGAGGGCGAAGCAGAGGCCGGCCGCCGCGTTGAGCGAGGGCAGCAGGAGCGGCAGCCTGACCCGCCACAGGACGTACGCGGGCGAGGCTCCCAGGCTGGCGGCGGCCTGCTCGTACGCCGGGTCCAGGCGCCGCAGCGCGGCCGCGACGGACTGGTGGGCGAAGGCGGTGACCAGGACGGTGTGCGCCAGGACCACGATGGTGCTGGTGCCGTTGAGCAGCAGCGGGGGCCGGCTGAAGGCGACCAGGACGGCGAGTCCGACGACCACCGAGGGCACCGCGACCGGCAGCATGAACAGCCCGTCGAGCAGCCGCTTCCCACGGGTCCCGAGCGCGGACCCGGCCAGCGCGGCCCAGGTTCCGGTGGCGAGGGCGAGCAGGCTGGCGGTGACGGCGGTGACGAGGCTGGTGACCAGGGCCTGGAGCGACTCGCCGCGGACGGCGGCCGCGTAGTGCCCGGTGGTCATGCCGGAGGGGAAGGCGCCGGACCAGTGCGTGGCGAACGAGGCGGCCACGACGACCAGCAGCGGCAGGGCGAACAGGGGCAGGAAGAGGAGCCAGAACAGGCCCCAGGCGGCCCAGCGGCCGGCCTTGCTATGCACCAGCACGGTTGCCCACCACCCGGTAGAGGCCGTACAGGCCGACGGATATCGCGATGTCTACGACCGCGACCACGCAGGCGGCCGGGTAGTCGGACTCGAGGATGGCCTTGCCGTAGACCAGCATCGGGAGGGTCGTGACGCCCTTGGCGCCGGTGAACAGGACGATCCCGAACTCGTTGAGGCACATCACCAGGACGAGGCTGCCACCGGCGGCGAGGGCCGGCAGGGACTCGGGCAGGACCACCCGGCGCACGACCCGGGCGGGCCCGGCGCCGAGACTGGCGGCCACTTCCAGCTGGGCGGTGTCCAGCTGGGAGAAGGCGGCGAGCAGCGGGCGCATCACGAACGGGGTGAAGTACGTGATCTCCGCGAGCAGCACGCCCCAGCGCGTGGTCAGGAAGTGGAACGGGCCTTCGGCGGCCCCGGTGACGTCGGTCCACAGGCCGTTGGCCATGCCGACCGTGCCGTAGATGAAGAGCAGGGCGAGGGTGACGAGGAAGGAGGGGAAGGAGAGGAACACGTCGATGAACCTGGCCACCGCGCGCGCACCGGGGAACGGCACGAAGGCGATCACCAGCGCCAGGGTGAAGCCGAGCAGCAGGCAACCGGCGGTGGCACCGGCGGCCAGCGTCACGGTGTTCCCGAGCGCCTCGCGGAAGGAGACCGACCGGAACACCGCGGCGTAGGCGTCGAAGGCCCCGGCATCGGGGTCGTCGGGCGTCAGGGACTGCCGGACGACGAGCGTGAGGGGGTAGAGGAAGACCAGGCCGAGGACGGCCACGGGCGGCACGGCCCAGAGGAGGCGGGCGGCGCCGGTCCTCGCGGCGCGGGGGCCGGGGCGGGGCCCGCGGACGCCGGTGCGCGGCGCCGGGTCCCCCTCCGGCTCCGCGGCCGGGAACGGGGGCGCGGCCTGGCCCGGGGGCGCGGCCCCGGTGACCCGACTACGCATCGCCCACCCCCGCGGCCAGGAGCACCCCGTCGCGGGGCGCGAAGTGGAGTGCGACCTCGTCCCCGAGGGCGGGCGTCTCGCGCAGCTCCGGCAGGTCCGCCTTGACCCGGTGGCCGGCGACGTCGACGTACAGCCGGTGCGTGGAGCCGCGCCACTGCACCTCGGTGATGCGGCCGCGCAGGGTGTTCGGCCCCTCCCCCAGGCGCAGCAGGTGCGGGCGGACGCAGAGGGTCGCGCGGGCACCGGGGGCGAGGGCGCCGGCGCCGTGCGGGAGGGTGACCTCCAGGTCGACCCGGCCGGGGCCGTCGTCGCCGAGCCGGACGGTGCCGTCGTCGCCGAGCCGGACGGTGCCGTCGCCGACCCGGACCGGCAGCAGGTTCGCGTTGCCGACGAAGGAGGCGGTGAACTCGGTGCGGGGCCGCCGGTACAGCTCCTGGGGGGTGCCGCAGTCCTGGAGCCGGGCCCGGTCCATGACGGCGATGCGGTCCGCGAGCGTGAGGGCCTCGATCTGGTCGTGGGTGACGTACAGGATCGAGACGTCGGGCAGTTCGCGGTGCAGACGGGCCAGTTCGGCGAGCATGCCGGAGCGCAGCTGGGCGTCGAGCGCGGACAGCGGTTCGTCGAGGAGGAGGACGCCGGGCCGGATGGCGAGGGCGCGGGCGATCGCGACCCGCTGCTGCTGGCCGCCGGACAGCTCGCGCGGGTAGCGCTTGGCGTAGGCGGCCATGCCGGTCATCTCCAGTACCTCGGCGACCCGGGCGGGGATGCCGGCCCGCGGTGCCTTCTGGGCGCGCAGGCCGAAGGCGACGTTCTCCTCGACGCGCATGTGCGGGAAGAGGGCGTACTGCTGGACGACCATGCCGATGCCGCGGCGGTGCGGCGGGAGGTCGGTGACGTCCCGGCCGCCGATCAGCACGCGGCCGGCGACCGGGCGTACGAAGCCGGCCACCGCGCGCAGGGCGGTGGTCTTGCCCGAGCCCGAGGGGCCGAGCAGCGCCATGACCTCGCCGGGTTCGACGCTCAGGTCGAGGGAGTCGAGGACGGTGGTGCCGTGGTAGGCGACGGAGACGGAGTCGAAGCGGATGCCGGTCACGTCGCCGGACCTCCTTCCGGTGCCCCGCCACCCTCCAGGCGGCCGAGGAGGCCGGGGAGCGCGGCGACCGAGCCGAGGACGTGCGTCGCGCCGTGCCGCTCCAGCCACTCGCGGCCGTGGGCCCCGGTGAGCACGCCCGCGACCACCCCGGCGCCGGCCCGGGTGCCGCTGAGCATGTCGTACGCCGTGTCGCCGGCGACCGCGACCTCGGTGACGGCGTCGGCCGCGCCGGTGCGCAGGAGCGCGGCCAGGACCATGTCCGGGTACGGGCGGCCCCGGCCCCCCGCGTCGGCGGGGCACAGGGTGAGGTCGGCCAGGTCGCGCCAGCCGAGGGCGTCGAGGACGGCGTCCTGGGTGACCCGGGCGAAGCCGGTGGTCAGGACGACGGTGCGGCCCTGGGCGCGGAGCGTCTGCACGGCCTCGCGGGCGCCGGGGAGCGGGGCGACGAGGCCGCCGTCGACGAGTTCGCCGTAGGCCATCTCGAAGGCGGAGTTGGCGCGCCGGGCGAGGTCCTCGCTGCCGAAGAGGTGCCGGAAGACGGAGATCTTCGACTCGCCCATGGTGTCGCGCACGTACTGGAGCTTGGCCGCGTGGTCGGGCGAGCCGGGCTCGACGCCGAGGCTGTCGGCGGCCCGTTCGAAGGCGCGCTCGACGAGGCCGCCGTCGGCGACGGTGGTGCCGGCCATGTCGAGGACGACGAGGCGGTGGAAGGGGACGCGGGGGGCACGGGTGGTGCGGGGGGTGTCAGTGGCGCGGGGGGTTTCGGTCATCTTCCTTACCAGCCCAGTTCGTTCGCGGTGGTCTCGGCGATGGCGGGCGAGCAGGTCATGCCGCGGCCGCCGGGCCCGGTCACGAGCCAGGTGCCGGACCGGACCTGCTGGCGGTGCACGACCTTCGCGGGGTCGGTGCACTGCGCGTACACCCCGGCCCAGCGGCGGCGGACGCGCGGCAGCGGGCGGCCCAGGAAGCCCTCGACGACGGCGGTGAGGTGCTCGTACGGGTCTTCGAGGATGTCGAAGGCGAAGGGGTGCTCGTACTCGTGGGTGTCGCCGATGGTCAGGCCGCCGTCGCGGCGCTGGACCATGAGCAGCTGCATCCTGTGCTCGGCGGCGACCGGGGTCTGGGCCTCGGCGGCGGTCAGCTCGTCGAGGGCGGGGCCGCGGTAGGCGGGGTAGTAGCGGAAGCTGTCCCCGTCCGCCACGGACGTGGTGAGCGGCTCGCCGAGCGGCTCGGTCTGCATCATCTGGAGGCGGACGCGGCGTACGGGCAGGTCGGGGACGAGCTCGCGGACCAAGCCGGACAGCCAGGCGCCGGTGCACAGGACGACGGCGTCGCCGGTGTGCGTGTCCCCGTGGTCGTCGCGTACGGCGCTGTCGCCGACCACCTCGCGGACCTCGCGGCCGGGTCGGAAGGTGTACCGGCCGCTGGACAGGAGGGCTTCGCGCAGGGCGAGTTGGGCGGTGCGGGGTTCCACGGCGGCGTCGCGCTCGCAGTGCAGGGCCGCGGTGAACGCCCCGCGCAGGGCCGGGTTCAGCGCGCGGGCCTCGGCCGGGGCGAGCAGCCGGTATCCGCGGGCGGCGGCGTCCGGGCGGGCCAGGGCGGCCTCGGCGACGGCGAGTTCGCGCGGGGTGCGCACGAGAGTGAGCGACCCGTTGGGGCGGAAACCCAGGCCGGGTACCGCCGCCCCGACGCCCTCCCACAACTCCCGGGCGCGCAGGGCGGTCTCGACTTCCGCGCCGCCCGCGCGGCCGCTGACCCAGATCTGCCCGAAGTTGCGCAGCGAGGCTCCGCGGGCCTCGGCCTCGCGCTCGATCTGGACGACCTCGTGGCCGCGCTGGATGGCTTGCCAGGCGTGCATGGTGCCGACCACGCCGCCTCCGACGACTATGACTCTCACGCCGGAAACGGTCGTGGCGGGGGGTGGATCGGGGGGATCCGGTCGGCGACGGGCCGGTGAACAGCCACCCAAGCTTGGACTAGACCCGTTATCACTCCGTGATGCCAGGGGGATGGTATCGCGAGGATCACCCCGGTTCGTCCCCCGACCTGAGGTCCCGGAGGCGGTCCCCGGGCGGTCCCCGACAGGGACGGCGGGCGCGGAGGCGGCCCGGCGGCGGCGCGTGGGCGGCGCGTGGCGGCGCGAGTAGCCGCCGGGCGGGCGGTGCGGGGAGCGACGGTGATCGCCCGTAGGGTCCCGGTGTGGAACCGACCCAGCACACCCCCGGCGCTCCCGTCCGCTCCGGCATCCCGGAGCACGGGCGCGTTCCGAAGTACTACGCCGTCAAGGCCCGGATCGCCGAGCTGATCAGCGAGCTCGGCGAGGGCGGCCTGCTCCCCCCGGAGCGCGACCTCGCGCTCCGCTACGAGGTGGCCCGCGAGACCGTCCGCCAGGCCCTGCGCGAGCTGCTCCTGGAAGGCCGGCTGCGCCGCCACGGCCGCGGCACGGTCGTGGCCGGCCCGAAGCTGGAGCAGCCCCTGGCCCTGGCCAGCTACACCGAGGGCGTGCGCCGCCAGGGCCGCCGCCCGGGCCGCAACCTGATCGGGCTCGACACGTTCCCCTGCCCGCCCGACCTGGCCCCGAGCATCGGCGCGGAGCCCGGCGAACCCGTGTGGCACCTGGAGCGCGTGCTGCTCGCCGACGACGAGCGCGTCGGCCTGGAGTCCACGTACGTCCGGGTGGCCCGCGTCCCGCACCTGGACGCCGACTTCGAGCCGGACTCCTCCTTCTACGGCTACCTGCGCGAGCGGCTCGGGATCTCCTTCGGCGACGCGGACGAGAAGCTGGAGACCGTCCTGGCCACCCCTCGCGAGGCGCTGCTGATCGGTACCCCGCCGGCGCTGCCGATGCTGCTGATCCACCGCTTCTCGCGGGACCAGGACGGGCGCCCGCTGGAGCGGGTGCGGTCGCTGTACCGGGGGGACCGCTTCAGCTTCACCGCGCACCTGAGCCCCTGAGGGGCGGGCGCGCATCCGGCCGGCCAGCGGGTCAGCCGGACGGCCGGCCATCCGGTACGGCGGGCCAGCCGGTACGGCGGCCAGCCAGTCGGCGGGTCAGCCGGTACGGCGCAGGCGGCGGCCGGCCACGACCAGCGCGCCACCCGTGGCCGCGAACGCCGCCGCGAGCCCCGCGAGGGCGGACAGCCGGGCCGGGGTCAGCGCGGTCGGCGTGCCTCCGGTGCTGGCGAGGGAGCCGGTGGCGGCCTCGGGGCGCGTCGGCTCCTCCGGCCGCTCGACGGAGAAGCGGTAGCGGCCGCTCTCCCCGACCCAGTCGCCGTCGTCCCCCTTGCGCTGCACGAGGGCCGCGTCGGCGATCACCTCGCCCGGCGCCGTGTCGGGCGTGAAGGCCAGGCGGACGGTGACCGTGACGGTGCCGCCCGGGGCGAGCGTGAAGCCCGCGAAGGCCGGCGTTCCGTCACCGGCCCCCGCACCGCCGCCCCCGTCGAAGACGGCGACGACCTCGTCCTGGTCGGTCTGCTCGAGGCTGACGGCATGGGTGCGGCCGGTGCCCTTGTCCACGAAGTCCATGATCAGCTGGGTGGACCTGAGGACGTGGTCGCGGTCGGTGAAGACCACGACGGGGTGGACGGCACGGCAGGTCCGCGCGGTCGTGTTCGTCAGGTCCAGGTACCAGGTCTGCGGGCCCCCGCCACTGCGGTACACCGCCGGACCGCCCCGGATCCGCGCGCCGATCGGGAACTCGGGGCTCTTGCCGTCGCCGCACTCGGGCTGGATCCGCGAGGGCAGCGCGGGCGCGGGCTTGGCCCCGCCGCCGTTGCCCACGTCCCGCGGCGGTCCCGGCGCGAAGGGGCGGAGGAGGAGACCCCGGGCGGCCGCGGCGGCGAACGGAGCCCCGAGGGGGGCGCCCCGGACACCCCGCACACCCCGCACACCCTGGCCACCCTGGACGCCCTGGACGCCCTGGACACCCTCGACGCCCTGGACGCCCTGGGCCCCGAACGCGGACCCGAGGGGGATCCCCTGGGCGACCCGGGCGGGCAACGGGGGCCCGAGGCGGCTCCCGTGGGCCGAGGCGGCGAACGCCTTCGGCGCGGCGAGGGCGGCGGGGGCCATGCCGACCACGGCGAGCGTGACGGAGAGGGCCAGGGCGTTCCGCATTCGCATGGGGTGCCTTCGCTGCTCGCCGGACAGATGTTCCGACCAGGTGACCATCACCAAGTCGTACCCGGCACCCTGCCATGCCCGCCCGGCACCCCCGGGCACCCCCACGCCCGCCCGCCCGACTTCCCCCCGGATGGCGCACCGGCGCACCCCGGGCCCGGAGCGGCACCGCACTCACGGCCCCAGGCCGGGCCCGAGCAGACGGGCCGCCACCGCGCAGACCACGGGGCAGACCTCCACGGGGTGGCCCGGCCCGGGACGGGCCCGCCAGGACGGGCCGGCACCGGGCGGCCCCACGACCCCGCCCGTCCGCTACCCGCCGTCGCCCAGCGCATCGCCGCCGAACAGCCCCCCGAGTACGAGCTCCGCCGCACCCCGGGCCACCGCGCCGCCCGGCGCCAGGGCCACCGGGACGACGTACGCGCCCAGCGCCCGCTCGGCCAGGACCTCCGCCACGCCCCGTACGAACGCGTCCGGCGCCTCCGCCACCACCCGGCCGCCCAGGACGACCCGGTCCACGTCCAGCAGGGCCACCAGGTTGGCGGCCGCCGCGCCCAGCACCCGGGCGGCCCGGTCCGGGTCGGCACGGCCGACCGCCTCCAGGCACAGCGCCTCCGCACAGCCGCGGGCCCCGCAGGCGCACCGGGGACCGTCGAGCTGGAGGACCTGGTGCCCGAACTCCCCGGCCCCCGTCCGCGGTCCCCGGTGCAGGGCGCCGCCGAGCACGATCCCGGCCCCCAGGCCCGTACCGACGTGCAGGTACGCGAACGATCCCGCGTCGTCGGGCCCGTCGGGGACCGGCAGCCCGGACCGCGGTCCGGCGGGGTCGGGCCGCGGCCCCTCGGTCCCCGACGGCCCCGCCGTCCCCGCCATTCCCTCCGCCCCCGCTGTCCCCGCCGGCGGCGCACCGGTGGTCCGGGCCGCGCCCAGGGCCCCCGCGTTCGTGTCCTTGTCGAGGACGACCGGGACTCCCGCGAGGCCGGCACCGCCCGCGGCCAGCCTGCGGACGAGGGCGTCGCGCAGCGCCACGCCCTCCCACGCGGGGAAGCCGGTCACCCGGCCCAGCACACCCGACCGGTGGTCGAGCGGGCCCGGGGCCGCCACCCCCACGCCCAGGACCCGGCCGGCCGCGCCGGCCCCGGCCAGCCCTTCGACCTCGCGCGCCGCCACCTCGACCACCGCGTCCGGCCCCGCCCCGAAGTCCAGGGACCCGACCCGTTCGGCCACCGCGCGTCCGGCGAGGTCCACCCGCACCGCCCGGAACTCGTCCCGGTCCAGCTGCACGCCCACGGCGTACGCGGCCTCCGGCACCAGCCGCAGCAGGGTCTGCGGCTTGCCGCCGGTGGAGGCGCGGCGGCCCGCCTCGGCCACCAGGCCGTCGGCCCGCAGCCGCGCGGTGATCTTGCTGACGGCCTGGGGGGTGAGCCCCGTGCGCCCGGCCAGCTCCAGCCGGCTCGCCCCGGCCCCGCCCGCCTCGCGCAGCAGGCGCAGGACCAGCGCGTCGTTGTGCCCACGGAGCACCGGCAGGTTCGCCCCGCCGCGCCGCTGCTCCCGCGCCCGGTCCCCGGCCGGCTCCCGCCCCGGGTGCCGGTCCCGCCCCGCGTCCGGGTCCCGCCCCGCGTCCGGGCCGTCCCCGGTGGTCTGTCCGTGTGCCGTCGATGCCCTGTCCACCGCCCCATTGTCCCCTGTCCTTGCACTTTGGAAACAGCGTTGCTTAAGTAGGGGGATGAACACCCCCACCCCCCTCCGCGTAGCGGTCATCGGCTACGGCCTCGCCGGCTCCGTCTTCCACGCCCCGCTCGTGGCCGCGACCGAGGGGCTGGTCCTCGACACGGTCGTCACCGGCAACGCCGAGCGGCAGGCGCGCGCCCGCGCCGAGTTCCCCGACGTACGGATCGCCGCCTCGCCCGAGGAGCTGTTCACCGGGTCGTCGGCCGCCGACCTCGACCTGGTCGTGATCGCCTCGCCCAACAAGACCCACGTCCCCCTCGCGACGGCGGCCCTCGACGCCGGCCTGCCCGTCGTGGTCGACAAGCCCGTCGCCGGCACCGCCGCCGAGGCCCGGGCGCTGGCCGCCCGCGCCGAGGAGCGCGGACTGCTGCTCTCCGTCTTCCAGAACCGCCGCTGGGACAACGACTTCCTCACCCTGCGCACCCTGCTGGCCACCGGCGAGCTCGGCGAGGTCCAGCGCTTCGAGTCCCGCTTCGAGCGGTGGCGCCCGCTGCTCAAGGGCGGCTGGCGGGAGTCCGGCGCCCCGGAGGAGATCGGCGGGCTGCTGTACGACCTCGGCAGCCACGTGGTCGACCAGGCCCTGGTGCTGTTCGGCCCCGCGGTACGGGTCTACGCCGAGACCGACGTGCGCCGCCCCGGCGCCCAGACCGACGACGACACCTTCATCGCCCTCACCCACGCCGGCGGCGTGCGCTCGCACCTGTACGTCAGCGCCACCACGGCCCAGCTGGGCCCCCGCTTCCGCGTGCTCGGCTCGGACGCCGGCTACGTCAAGTACGGGCTGGACCCGCAGGAGGCGGCCCTGCGCGAGGGCAAGCGGCCGGGGCGCGGCGGCGCTCCCTGGGGCGCCGAGACGGAGTCGCTGTGGGGGCGGATCGGCTCGGGCGAGTCCCCGCTGACGGGCGGCGGCATCCCGGTGCCGACGGTGGCCGGCGACTACCCCGCCTACTACGCCGCGGTCGCGGGCGCCCTGCGCGACGGCACCCCGCCGCCGGTGACCGCGTACGAGGCGGCCGACGCGCTCGACGTCCTGGAGGCGGCCCGCCGCTCCGCGCACGAGGGCGTGACCGTGGAGCTCCCGCCCCGCGCCTGACGCCCCCGCGCGCGAACGGGGCCGGGCGCACGGTGTCCGCACCGCGCGCCCGGCCCCGTGGGCGTCCGGCTCAGGCGTCCTTGAGCTCCTGCCGCTGACGGCCCAGGCCGTCGATCTCCAGCTCGACCACGTCGCCGGCCCGCAGGTAGGGCTTCGGCTCGGGCCGGCCCATGGCGACGCCGGCGGGCGTACCGGTGACGATGACGTCGCCCGGGTAGAGGGTCATGAAGCGGCTCAGGTACCGGACGACCTCGCCCACCGGGAAGATCTGGTTGGCGGTGGTGCCGTCCTGCTGCTTCTCGCCGTTGACCCACAGGCGCACGCCCAGGGTCTGCGGGTCGCCGACCTCGTCGGCCGTCACGAGCCACGGACCCAGGGGCGTGAAGGTCTCGCAGTTCTTGCCCTTGTCCCAGGTGCCGCCGCGTTCGATCTGGAACTCCCGTTCCGAGATGTCGTGGGCGAGGACGTAGCCGCCGACGTGCGCCAGCGCCTCCTCCGCCGAGTCCAGGTACCGCGCGGTACTGCCGATGACGACGCCCAGCTCGGCCTCCCAGTCGGTCTTCACGCTGCCGCGCGGCACGAGGACCGTGTCGTCGGGGCCGACGACGGTGTCGGGGGCTTTGAGGAACATGATCGGCTCCTCCGGGATCGCGGCGCCGATCTCCTCCGCGTGGTCGTGGTAGTTCAGGCCGATGCCCACGATCTTGCCGATCCGGCCCACCGGGGCGCCGATCCGCAGGCCCTCGGCGGCGAGGCGCGGGAGCTCACCGGAGGCTGCCGCGTCCCGCACCCGGGACAGCGCGCCCTCGTCGGAGAGCAGGGCTCCGTCGACGTCGGCGACGAGACCGGACAGGTCCCGCAGGACGCCGTCCTGGTCGAGCAGCGCGGGGCGCTCCGCCCCGTCCGGTCCGACGCGCAGCAGCTTCATGGGCATTCTCCCGTGGTCGTGGGTGGTCGGCCCGCGGGCATGCCCCGGGCCGGACGATGGGTTGCGGCCATCGGAGGATTGGCCGATCCTCCAAGAAGTCCATCCAATGCGCAAGACCGTGTTCACGTACTGGAACGCCATCGCCCGACCGGAGACGCGCCGGCCCGCCCCGGGCTCCCCCCGCCCCGCCCACGCCGCCTACGCCGACTACGCCGCCTACGCCCCTGCCGCGACCGCCGCCCGGGACCGGGCGTCCCACCGGTGCTGGAGCCAGGCCCGCTCGGCCGCCGACCAGGCGGTGGTGGTGAGGAGGTAGAGCCCGGCGGCCAGCGGCACGATCGCCGCCGTGACCAGCGTCCCAAAGGCGAGCAGGGGCATCCAGCGGGCGACCCGCTGCATCCCGGCAGCACCGGCGTCGCCGGCGCCACCCGCCCCGGAACCGGCACCTGGCCCGGAACCGGCACTCGTCAGCGCCGCCGTCGACGCCGCGAAGGACCGGCGCCCGCGCACCACGTTCCAGCCGGCCACCGCCGCCAGGGCCGCGAACAGGGCGAGGAACACCAGCCCCTCGGCGCCGAACGGCCCGCCCGCGCCCAGGGCGTCCGCCCAGCGCGCCCCCAGCGGCGCGGACAGCAGCCGGTGGTCCAGCAGCCCGTTGACCCGTCCGCCCACCTCGGCGGAGGAAAAGACGCGGTACATCACGAAGAACACCGGCAGCTGCACCAGCATCGGCAGCAGCCCCGCAAAGGGCGAGACCTTCGCCTCCGCATGGAGGGAGGTCAGCTCCCGGCGCAGCCGCTCGGCGTGCTTCGGGCCGGCGTACCGCTTCCGCAGCTCGGCCACGCGCGGGGCCAGCGCCGCCCTGGCCCGCTCGCCGCGGAAGGCGGCGCGGGTGAGCGGGTGCAGCCCGGCCCGCACGAGCAGCGTGAGCAGCACGATCCCCGCGGCCGTCGCCGAGGCGCCGAGCAAGGGGTCGAGAAGACGGGCAAGAAGATCGACAACAGTGATGAAAAAGGACATCGGGGTCCCCCGGAAGGTCTCGTCCTGCGAACGGATTGCGTCGGCATGACGAGCCGCGAAGGAAGGCGCGGCGGTACGGCGGAACACCGGGCGGACGGCCCCCGTCAGGTCGGGCGGGACCCGAGGGGACGGTCCGGCAGCCCGGCGACCGTGCGGCGCGCCCCTAAGCGGCCGTCGGGACGAGTCGGCCGGGCGCCCTCGGCCGGGTGCGGCCGCGGGCGTCGGGGTCGCGCTGCGGCAGGAACGCGGTACGCCGCGCCCGGTCGCGTATCGCGGTGCGGACGCGCGTCGGTGGCACCGGACGGGCGCTGCGCGCGGCGAAGGCGGCGCAGGCGAGGACGGCCGCGCCCACGGCCACGGTGGCGGCCAGCGCGACGGCGGAGGCGAGTGCGCCCTGCCCGCCGAAGACCCAGAGCACGCCCACGAACCCGAGGAGCTCCAGCAGCCCCGTCAGCGCGAGGAACCCGGGCAGCCCGAGGGCGGAACTCGACCCGCCGGCACGCCGGTTGGCACGCACCATCGCTCGGCCCTCCCCTCCAGGACTCCCCCCCGCACACCGCGTGCGACGTCCCCCCGATCGTAACCGCACCCACCGACAGGCGACCGGGCGCACCCCGGACCGACGCCGCGGAGGCCCCGCCCGCCCGGACGCCCACCCGCCCCCGGCGCCCGCCCGCCCCGGCGCCTACCCGCCCCGCCGCTCCGCGTCGCGCAGCGTCCCCCACACCACGAGCCGGTAGCGCGACGTGAACTCGGGCGTGCAGGTGGTGAGGGTGATGTACGTGCCCGGGGTGCGGTACCCGTACGAGGGCCGGACCAGGCTGCGCGGCACGGGCGCGATGACGCCGGTGTCCCGCTCCAGGGTCTGGTCCAGGCGCACGCCGACCACGTAGGTGTAGCGCCACCCGCGCACGTCGACGACCAGCGTGTCCCCCGCGCGCAGCCGGTTGACGTAACGGAACGGCTCGCCGTGGGTGTTGCGGTGGCCGGCGACCGCGAAGTTGCCCGGGGCGCCCGGCTGCGCGGTACCGGGGTAGTGGCCGACGTACCCCTTGTCGAGCACCCGCCGCTTGTCCACGCCCTCGGCGACGGGCGCCACGACGCCCAGCCGCGGGATGCGCAGGACCGCGTACGCCCGGTCCCCGCGCGGCACTTCGGGGACGGACGCGTGCGGCGCGGAACCGCCGCCGACACCGGGCACCTCCGGCGCCGCCGACGCCCCGCCCACCGCCGCCGGCGCGGACGGCGCGGACGGGGCCCCGTCCCCGACCCCGGGCACCGGCGTCGCGGCCGCGACCCCCGGGCCCCCGGCCCACTCCCGCTCCAAGGACGCCACCCGGCTGCGCGCCCCCGCCAGCGCCTGCCGGTTGGTCCACCACACCTGGTGCACCACCAGCAGCAGCAACACCGTCCCGACGGTCACGGCCACTTCGGCCCCCGCCCACAGCGACCGCGACAGCGACGACACCGCCGGCCGGTGCCGGGACCCCACCCCCCGCCCGGGCCGCCGGACCCGGGGAAACGCACCCGCCGGCCGACGCCGACGCCGACGCCACAGCTGCAGCCGCGGCGGCCCGGACCGCCGTCGGTCCCCCTGCACCACCACGGGTATCCGCCGCCGCGCACCGCGCACCCTCCCACCCCGCTCCCGCCGAAGGCCCACGTGAAGGTTTCGCGGGCCGCACCCTAGGACTTCCCCCGCCAACTGACCAGCGGCAGTACGGTGTGGACCATGCGCCCCGACACGCCTGCTGAGCACATCGCCGAAGCCGAGCGCCTGCTGCGCACGGCCTCCCGCTACCCCGAGGACCAGGAACCGCTCGTCCTCCAGGCCGCGGCCCACCTCGAACTCGCCGACGAACGCGAGCGGGCGAGCGCCCTCTACGACCGCCTGCTGGCCGGCTCGCCCGCCGACCCGCACCTGATCAAGGCGCTGCAGGCCGCGAACCTGTGGGAGTACGGGCACGAGGCCGAGGCGCGCGCCCTGATCGCCGGCATCCGCGCGGCCGCCCCGAAGGACCCCGCACCGTGGGAGGTCATCGCCGAGGCGCTCGAGGCGCACGACGAACTCGAGGACTCCCACGCGGCGTTCACCGAGGCGGCCGCCCTCCTCGTCCGCGAGGACGAGCCCCTCTCGATCCCCGCCACCGCCCTGCTGACCGGACGCCACCGGGTGCGGCGGCTGCTCGCGCTGCCCCACGACGACTGGGACATGGTCGCCGACACCCGCCACACCGGGCCGATCCCCCTGGACGAGCTGCACGACCCCAAGCGGATCTGGGCGCTGGGCTCGAACGACCCCGCCGAGCTGCGCGCCGAGATCGCGCGGCTGCGCGCGGAGCTGGGCGACCGGCGGGCCGCGCTCTCCCGGCCGTTCCCGGTCGCGGTCCTGCACTGGCCGGCCGCGGAGCTCGCCGAACTCCTCGCCTCGTACCCGGCGCTGCAGCCCGAGTACCCCTCCCACGAGGCCCACTTGAACAGCATCGAGGCGTCCCTGCGCGACCTGGCCTCCTCCGGCACGCCGAACCTGGGCATCGTCACGGGCAGCGTGCCCTCGTACGAGGCCTTCGCCGCGTCCGAGAAGACCTCCCCCTCCTCCCCCTCCCTGCTGGCGGAGTACGCCACCACGCTCGCCGCCCGCGGCAAGGCCGTGCCCTGGCCCCCCGCCCCCTCCGACCCGTGCTGGTGCACCTCCGGCCGCCCCTACACCGACTGCCACGGCGCCCGCTGACCGCCGGGGCCCGGGCGGCCCTTGCCGGGATCCCCGCTAGAAGCGCAGGACCAGCTGGACGGGCGCCGACGGCTTGACCCGCAGCGCGAGCGGCCCGGGACGGGCGGCGCCGAGGGCGAGGAGCGCGCGGAGGGCGGCGAGGGCCAGGTCGGGCGCGTCGCGGAAGGTCGCCGGGGTGGCACTGGCCACGAGCACGCCGTGGGACTCCAGCAGCAGCCGCCGCCGGAGCGTGGCCTGCCAGGAGTCGCGGGTGTAGTGGTACTCGGCCGAGTCCACCTCCAGGGCGACCCCCTCGTCGGGCCAGTACGCGTCCGGCGTCGCCAGGAAGGTGCCGTCGGAGGTGGTGAGGCGGGCGTTCCAGAGCGGGACCGGCAGGTCGGCCGCCGCCGCCAGCACGTCGCGGGCCCGCCCCTCGGCCACGGACCGTACGCCGGCCACGAGTTCGGCGGCGGCCGCGCGGACCCCCGGGCGGTTCAGGGCGCGGGCGGCGCGCAGCTCGGCGTACAGGTCCTGGGGGTGGCACCAGCCCGCCTGGACGACCTGCGCGAGGACGCTGCGGACCCGGTCGGCGTCCGCGGCCGCCGCGTGCCGGGCGAAGTCCGCCGCCGCCCGGACGGGTCGGGCCGCCGGCACGCCCGCGACCGTGAAGGTGGCGGGCCAGCGGGAGGTCGGCAGCGGGCGTACGTCGCCCGCGGGCGCGGGCCGGCGCGGGGCCCGGACGAGGACGTCGAGCGGTACGGCGGGCGCGTCGCGGACACCCAGCAGCGCCAGCGCGGCCCCGCCGGTCAGGGCCGCGCCGCCGCCGGAGAGCGGGTCGGGGGCGGTCCCGCCGACGGCCCCGGCCGGACCCGGGGCGGCGTACAGCACCGCTGCCAGGGCGCGTTGGCGCGCATCGGGCGGGCCGGTCTGCAGCAGGTAGACGCGGGGCAGCAGGCGCTGCCACGGGCCCCCCGGGCGGCAGCGGCCCGCGAGGGTACCGGCGGGCACCCCCGCCGAGCGGAGCTGCCGACGGGTCGCGAGCCCGCACTGCCGGTCCGCCAGACGCCGCAGCGCGTCAGCCGGGGCCCGCCGGCCGCACTGCCGCGACGGCGCGGGCGGGGTGCAGGAAGGAGAGACCGGGAGCTGCGATGCCGGCGGGGTGCACGAGGGAGAGACCGGGAGGTGCGGCGCGGACGGGGTGCTCGAGACGTGAGTGATCATGCCCCGGGTGTTCCCCGCCCGCCCGCCGGATCATGCCCCGGGTGCCCTCAGACGCCGGCCGCCGGGTGGTCGGGGGCGAGGAAGACCAGGACCCCGTTCGCCGTGCCGGGCAGCGGGGCCACCTCGTGCCAGCCCAGGCGCCGGTACGTGGCCACCGTGTCGGCCGCCTTGCGCGCGGTGAGCACCCAGGCCCGGCTGCCGGGCGCGTCCGCCGCGAGCTCGGCGAGCAGGGCCCGCCCGGTGCCCTGGCTGCGGGCGTACTGGCGTACGGCGAGTTCGTCTATCTCCAGCGCGCCGACGAGGAGCTCGCGGACCCGCTCGGCCCCCAGCTGCGCGGCGACCTGGGCGTACGCGCGGTCCTCGGGGAGGGTCCGGGCCGTCAGCCAGGCGGTCGCGAACCCGTCGATGCCGGCCGCGGACTGGGCGAGGGCAGTGCGGAAGCCGGTCCTGCGGGTGTCGGCCTGGAGCCGCAGAGAGAACTGATGAATGGTTTCTTCGTCCTCGTTCCACGGCGGCGCCGAGAACACCTCGGCGTACGTGTCGACCAGCTCCTCCGCGAGGTCGAGGACGGCCGGTCCGTAACAGATCACGTTTGTGCTCCTCTGTGCGCCTCGTACCCCATGGGCGGATCTCCCCGGTTGGGCGGATCTCCCCCAATGGCTGGATCTCCCCCCTTCGAGACCGAATGTACGCCGGAACGGTTCCACGGCCGGCACGTCCGCAGATCCGGAGGGTGTGCGACAAATCCGGCACGGGCGGGCCGTGTCGTGAGGGGACGCCGGGGCGTTGAGTGGGCACACGTACGTACGCACGCTCGCACCGCAAGGCGGACCACCCATGTCACACGGCCTCTTCTCCCGGCTCCTGCTCGGCGCGGGCGGCTGCGCGGTGGCGTTCCTGCTGGTACTCGGCGTGATGTCCCTGCTGCCGACGTCGGTGCAGGAGGCCGTGCCGGACTCGGTCCTGGGCGGGACGGTCATGGTCCTGGGCGCGCTGGGCGCGCTGAGGGCCTCCCGGCGGGCGCGCTAGACCGGCGCGTTAGCCTCGAAAGCCGCGGGTGCGCGCCCGTCGCGTGCGACGGTCGCCGCCGCGCCCCGGCCTGCCCGCGGCACGACCGGCCGCGGGGCAGGGCCCAACCAACGGAGGGATGGACGGACATGGCACGGATTCCGACGTCGGCGGTGACCGCCGGCGGGCTGGTGGGCGGTTACGCCGTCGCACGCTGGACGCGCAAGCGCCCGCTCGGCGGTGCCGTACTCGCGGCCGCCGGCGCGGTCGCGGCCCGCGAGTGGCAGCGGCACGCCGGCGGGGCGGCCGCGGCCGCCCTCGGCGGCCTGTACGTGGCCGGCTTCGCCGGCTCGCACCCGCTGGCCAAGAAGATCGGCGCCTGGCCGGCCGTCCTCACGGCCACGGCGGTCGTCGCCGGCACCGCCTGGGCCGTATCGGACCGCCGCCCCGCGAAGTGAACCACCGCCGCCCCGCCACGTAGGCGACCACCGCCTCGAGCGGCCCCCGTCCGACGGAGCGGGCAACCCCCAACCCACGGAGCAGAGGGGGGTGCCAGGGCAAAGGCCCCCGGCACCCCCCTGCGTACCCACCCCGACCCAGGCCGCCCCGCCCTTGGCGGTGCGAGCCGGCCCCCGACCCCGACCAGCCCACCAGGTCCCGGACGCCGGGACCACCCCCACAGCCCCACCCCCCACGCCCCTAAGCCCCCACCCCCCGCGACACCGCATAGATCAGCAGCCCCGCCATGGCACCGACCACCGTGCCGTTGATGCGGATGAACTGCAGGTCACGACCGATGTGGGCCTCGATCTTGCGCGACGTGTGCTCCGCGTCCCAACCCGCCACCGTGTCGGTGATCAGCGAGGTGATCTCGGCGCGGTAGTTGGTGACGACGTACACCACCGCACCCTCGATCCAGCCCTCGAGCTTCGCCTGCAGCCGCCCGTCCGTGGCCAGCCGGCGCCCCAGCGAGACCAGCGACGCCCGCACCCGCAGGCGCAGCTCGCTGTGCTCGTCCTCCGCCGCCGAGAGGATCATCGAGCGGATCGCGGCCCACGCCGACGCGATCACGTCCTGCACCTCGCTCCGCCCCAGGATCTCGGACTTGAGCCGCTCCACCCGTTCGCGCGTCTCGGTGTCCGACTGCAGGTCGGCGGCGAAGTCCGTCAGGAACCGGTCCACCGCGCCGCGCGCCGGGTGCTCCGGCATGTCCCGCATCTCCGTGACGAAGCGCAGCAGCTCCTTGTAGACGCGCTCGCCGACCTTCCGGTCCACGAAGCGCGGGGTCCAGCCCGGCGCCCCGCCCTGCACCGCGTCCATCACCGCGTCGCCGTGGGTGACCAGCCAGTCGTGGGCACGTACGCACAGCAGGTCCACCACCCGCCGGTGCCCGCCGTCCGCGACGATCCGCTCCAGCGCCTTGCCGACCCCGGGCGCGATCTCCGCCGTCTCCGCGCGCCGGGTGATCGCCTCGCCGACCACGGCCTGGACGTCGGAGTCGCGCAGCACCGTCAGTGCGCCGCGCAGGGCCGTCGCCAGTTCCGCGGTGACCCGGTCGGCGTGCTCCGGCTCGGCGAGCCAGCTCCCGAGCCGGCCGCCGATGCCGAGGGCGTGCAGGCGTGCCGTCACCACGTCGGCGGAGAGGAAGTTCTCCCCGACGAACTCGCCCAGCGACACGCCCAGCTGGTCCTTCTTCGTCGGGATGATCGCCGTGTGCGGGATCGGCAGGCCCATCGGCCGCCGGAACAGGGCCGTCACCGCGAACCAGTCCGCCAGCGCACCGACCATGCCCGCCTCGGCCGCGGCCGCGACGTACCCGGCCCAGCCGCCCGCGCCCGCGTGCCCCGCCCACGTCGCGAGGGCGTAGACCAGCGCGACCAACAGGAGCAGCCCGGTGGCCGTGGCCTTCATCCGGCGCACTCCGCGGCGCTTCTCCTCGTCGGCCGCGCTGTACGCGAACGCGGCCCGCGACCCCGGACCCGGTCCCGTCCCCGGTCCCGACCCCTGCCCGTCGGCCCGCCGCGTCCCGGCCGGCCCGTCGTCGCCCGCCTGCTGTGTCGTACGTTCCACCTGCTCCTGCCTTCCCCCGCCCCCTTCACGGCTGCGCGGACCGGTCCCGTACGGTTTCGTACGCATAGCATCTGGTCGCAATGGCCCTGACTACTTGACCGACTCCCGGGACGCGCCGGGAGTTCCCGGCGGCCCGTACCCCATTGGGGGAAACGGGTCGGGAGCCGGGGAGACCGCCGGAGGAACCCGCCGCATGCACGCCCCGACACCGGGCCCCCCGCCCCCGGGCCGCCCGCCCACCGGACCTCCGACCCCCGGCGCCCCGGCCCCCGCGGCCCCCGTCGCGGCACCGGCCCCGCCTCCGGCGCCGGCCCCCGGAGCAGCCCAGGCCCAGACCCCAGGCCACCCGTCCCCCGGCCCCACCCCCTGGGGTCCTCCCAGCGCGGGTGCCGGCACCGGTGCCGGCACCGGCACCCGCGCCCCGCGCCGGTCGCTGCTCGCCGCCCTGGTCGCCCTGGCGGTGCTGGTCACGGCCGGGATCTGCACGGCGTTCCTGGTCGGGGGCGACGACGGACCCGGCGACGGGCCGGGCGGCGGCGCCGCGGCGGTGGACGACGGGCCGAGCACCCCCGTCAAGGGCAGCGGCCGGACCGCGGGCCCGGTCGACAAGGGCGGCCGGATCGCCCCGCACTGGGTGGGCACCTGGTCGGCGGCGCCGGTCGGCCCCGAGCCCGACACGTACCTGCGCGGCCACTCCGGACGCACCTTCCGCAACGTCGTGCACACCAGCGTCGGCGGTGACCAGGTGCGCATCACCCTGTCGAACCTCTTCGGCGTCGGCCCGCTCCGCATCACCAGCGCCACGATCGGCCTCGCCGCCGGCCCCGGCACCCCCGCCGCCGAGCCCGGTTCGCTGGCGCGGCTGTCCTTCGGGGGCGCACCCGACGTGACGATCCCGCCCGGCGACGAGGTCACCAGCGACGCCGTCGGGCTGCGGCTACCGGCCGACACGGACGTCCTGGTCAGCACGTACGGGCCGGCCGGCGCCGAGCCGGGCGGCCCGGTCACCCAGCACCCGGGCGCGCGGCAGACCTCGTACGCCGGCGAGGGCGACGGCACGGACGACGAGACCGGGAGGACGTTCACGGAGAAGACCGGCGTCTGGCGGCACCTGGTCGCGGTGGACGTACGGACGGACCGTGCGGTCGGCACGGTGGTGGCCTTCGGCGACTCCATCACCGACGGGGCGGAGTCCTCGACGGACGCGAACCGCCGCTGGCCCGACGTCCTCTCCGACCGGCTGCGGCGCGCGGCGGCAGAGACCGGATCCGGAGCCGGAGCAGGATCCGGAGCCGGAGCCGACGGAGCCGGGACCACCGGCGTGCCGCGGCTGGCCGTGGCGAACACGGGCATCAGGGGCAACCGGCTGCTCGCGGAGGGCACCGGCCCCAGCGGCCTGGACCGCTTCGACCGCGACGTGCTGGGGCGGGCCGGGGTCCGCGTGGTGGTGGTCGAGCTGGGCATCAACGACGTCATGCGGCCCTCCGGCACGCGGTCGGACCGGCCCGAACCGGACCGGATCCTCGACGGGCTGCGGGAGCTGACCCGGCGGGCCCGGGCGCGCGGGCTGCTGGTGGTCGGGGCGACGCTGACACCGTTCCACGGGCACAAGAGCTACAGCGCCGAGGAGGACGCGGTGCGGCGGGCCGTCAACGCGCACATCCGCGCGGGCGAGGTCTTCGACGTCGTGGTGGACTTCGACCGAGCGCTACGGGACCCTGCCGCGCCGAGCCGGCTGCGCGAGGCCTACGACTCCGGCGACCACCTGCACCCGAACGACGCGGGATACCGGGCGATGGCCCGCGCCGTCGACCTCGCCGACCTGAACTGAACCGAACTGAACCGGACCGGACCGGACCGGACCGGACCGGCGCAACCCACCACCTGACGACCTGACCACCGCCACCCGACGACCTGACCAACCCCACCACCCGCCACAAGGCCGAGCCGAGCACCTTCGCGACCCCCCTCAGCGGTGGCGGAGCCCCCCGAAGCCGTGGATCCTGCCCGATAGCGGGCAAACTCCCTCGACGTCCGCGCGCCCCACCCCTAGGATCCGCGTCATGGGCACAACAAAGGACGCTCCTGTCACCGGACCCTCCGCCGCCACCGGCGCACCACCCTCCACCGGGCGCCTCGGCGGAGCCGTCTGGGGCGCCCTGCTGATCGTGTACGTCGTCTGGGGCTCGACCTACCTCGGCATCCGCGTCGTCGTCGAGACCCTCCCGCCCTTCCTGTCCGCGGGCTCGCGCTTCCTCGTCGCGGGCCTGCTCCTCCTGGCCCTCGTCGCCTGGCGCCAGGGCCCCGCCGCGCTCAAGGTGACCCGCCGGCAGCTGGGCTCGGCCGCGCTCGTGGGCCTGCTCCTCATCCTCGGCGGCAACGGCCTGGTGGTGCTCGCCGAGACCGCCGTGCCCTCCGGCCTGGCGGCCCTGCTCATCGCCTCCGTCCCCCTGTGGATGGTGGTCCTGCGCACCACGACCGGGGACCGGCCGCCGCTGCCGACCCTGGCGGGCGTCGGGATCGGCCTGGCCGGGCTGGCGGTGCTGACCCAGTCCGGTCTCAGCGGCAACGTGGAGCTGTGGGGCGTGGGGCTGATCCTGCTCGCGTCGCTGCTGTGGGCGCTCGGCTCGTTCATCTCGGGCCGGCTGCCGATGCCCAAGGACCCGTTCGCCGCGAGCGCCTATCAGATGCTCGTCGGAGGCACGGCCGGTCTGGTGGTGGCCTTCGCCCGCGGCGAGCAGCACGGCTTCGACCCGGGCGCGGTGTCGGGGCGCTCGTGGGCGGGGTTGGCGTACCTGGTGGTGTTCGGCTCGCTGGTGGCGTTCACGGCGTACGCGTGGCTGCTCCGGGCGGCACCGCTGTCGCTCGTGGCCACGTACGCGTACGTGAACCCGGTCGTCGCCGTGCTCCTCGGCGCGCTGATCCTCGACGAGGCGCTGACCTGGCCGATCCTGGTCGGGGGCGGCATCGTGGTCGCGGCGGTCGGGGTGATCGTCAGCACGGAGCGGCGGAGCTAGCGCCCACCGGCCGGCTTCGCCGGCGGCCCCTCCGTACGCCCCGCCGCGGCCGCCTCGTACAGCCGCCGGGCACGGGCGTCGAACGGCGCGGCCGTCGAGTCCGCGTCCGTGTCCCCGCCGCTCAGCACCCCGATGAGCCGGCCCGGCCGCCCGGGCCCGCCCCGGTCGGCCACCCACGGGCTCCCGCTGGTGCCGGTCCAGAAGCCCGGGCAGTTGATGTAGAGCATCTTCGGGTCCTCGCCGTCCGGCTCGGTCCGCGTCGTGCACGCGACGGGCCGGTTGTCGGGGTTGTGGTCCGGCTCGGGGTAGCCGACGACGGTGACCTCGCGCTCGGGCCCCGAGGACCAGTCCGGCTCCGGCACCGCCCCGCGCCCCACCACCTGCTCCACGGTCCGGCCCCGCGCGTCCGGCGCGATGGTCAGGAAGGCGAAGTCGGCCGTCTCGTCGCCGTACCTCGTCCATCGTTCGTCGACGTGGACGGACGCGACCTTCCAGACCCCGAACGGAAGCCGTCCCGGGTCCTTGCCGGAGAAGCCCGGCGCGAAGGACAGCACGCCGATGGCCAGGCCGTCCTGCGCCACCTGGCCCTCCTCGCCGTCCTCGCCGGCGGGGGCGACGCAGTGCGCGGCGGTGGCGACCACGTTTCCCCGGGGGCTGTCGACGACGCTCGCCGTGCACCAGTGCTCGCCGTTCGCCATCAGGACGCCGACGGCGGGGAACGCACGGTCGTACGGCGCAGGCACGCCGGGCTCGGCGGTGGCGATACCGAGCGCGAAGACCGCCACCAGCGCCACGGCCCCGCTACCGGCCGTGCGCGCCCAGGCCCGGGTACGCAGCCGGGCGACGGTCCGCTCGGGAACCGGCCGATCCACTCCGGACAACCCTCCCTCATGCCGCGGACGGGGTCCCGGCCATTGTGGCCACCGCCGTCGACGACCCGCACGGCGGTGTGGGCTGCTCGGGGACGTCCGCGCGCCGGGGGCACCCCCGCCGGACCTCAGCCGCGGAGTTCGTCCAGCACGTCCGCACACCGCCCCAGCATCTCGACCAGCGCCGCGCGCTCCTCGTCGCCGAAGGCGGCGGCCAGCGCCCGCTCGACCCGCACGGCGCCCACGTCGGCCTCGTCCAGCAGGGCGCGCCCGGCGTCGGTGAGCCGGGTCTCCAGGACGTTGCGGTGCCACGCGTGCGGAGTCCGCTCGATGAGCCCGCGCTCCTGGAGGTTCTTCAGAACGGTGTTCATGGTCGGCGGGGTGACCCCGCAGTTGCGGGCCAGAGCGGCGGCGGAGATGCCGGGGTACTCGGCGAGCGAGAGCAGGGCCGCGTACTGCGGAACCGTTACTCCGGCCGGCTTGAGCGCGGCCGTCTTGGCCGCCTGGAGGGCCTGCTCTGCGCGCTTGATGTGGAAGCCGAGGCGCTCCGCGGCGGGCATGGACGTCATCTGCGCATCGTAACGGCCGAGGCCGACGACAGACCCCTTCCCTGTATGAGCCCATTGACGACCATTAGACCTCTAACATAGATTCGCCCACACCGAATGACATCGACCGAAAGGCCTTCCGTGCCGTCCCGTACGCCCCACCGGACCCGCCTCGCCGCCGCCACCGCGCTCGCGGCAGCCACCGCCGCGCTGGCCTCCCTCGGCGCCCCCACCGCCCTCGCCGCCCCGGGCGGCGCCCACGCCGCCGCACCGCACCCGTACCCGCACGCGACCCGACCCGCCGCAGCCCGGATCGGCACGGCGTTCACGCTGCCCGACTCCCGCGCGTACCCGGAGGGCATCGCCGCGGACGCCCGTACCGGCGCGGTGTACGTCGGCTCGTACACCAACGGCGCCGTCTACCGCGCGATACCCGGCCGGGACGCCGCGGAGGTCTTCCTCCCCGCCGGCACCGACGGCCGGCACACCGCCAACGGCCTGAAGGTCGACGGACACGGCCGCCTGTGGGTCACCGACTCCACCACCGGGGTGGCGGTCTACGACGTACGCACCCGCCACCTGCTCGCCCGCTTCGACCTGCCCGCCGGCGGCACCCCGCGCTTCGTCAACGACATCGCCCTCACCCCGGACGGCACCGCGTACCTGACCGACAGCATGCGCGGCGTCCTCTACCGGGTCACCCCGGCCGACCTCGCGCACGCCCGGGCCCACGGCGGCCGCGCCCTCCTCACCGGCCGCTTCGACCTGACCGCACAGCTGCCCCAGCAGCCCCCCGGCACCGTCACCCTCAACGGCATCGTGGCCGACCCCGCCGGGCGGTACCTGCTGACCGTCGACATGACCGGCGGCGGCCTCTACCGCGTCGACCTCACCACCGGCGCCGTCCGGCGCGTCGCGCTGACCGGCGGCGACCTCACCCACGCCGACGGACTCGACCTGCACCACGGCGTCCTGCGGGTGGCGCACAACACCACCAACACGCTGAGCCGGTGGCAGCTCGGCCACGACGGCACCACCGCGCGCCTCGTCCGCACGGTCACCGACCCGTCGCTGCAGATCCCGACCACCCTCGTGCACACCGGGCACCGCACCCTGGTCGTCCGCTCCCAGTTCGACAAGGGCGGCCCCATGGGCCCCGGCACGCCCGGTCCCTTCACGGTCGCCGAGGTCCGGCACTTCTGATCCTTCGGAAACCCTTCCAGGGCGCGGAACGACGAAGGGACCGCCCCGCGAGGGACGGCCCCTTCATCATTCACCCAGCACTCAGAAGCACTGGAGAGCCGGCACCGGGCCACCCCAAAACACGAAAGGGGGTCGGCTCCCCGGAGTCCGACCCCCTTCACTCTTCAGATCACCTTCTTCGCCATCATCCTCGGCCCCTGAACGCAGAAAAGCCCCGCACCAGAAGGTGCGGGGCTTTCCCACAATGATTGTTCGGCGGCGTCCTACTCTCCCACAGGGTCCCCCCTGCAGTACCATCG
>NZ_JOGB01000078.1 GCF_000719335.1 Streptomyces sp. NRRL S-87 | reverse complement strand
ACGGCGTGAGCACCTGGGTGGGCCAGCCCGGTGGGTGCTCACGGCGTGAGCACCTGGAGCGGTTCCGGGGTGCTTACGGCGTGAGCACCTGGGTGGGCCAGCCCGGTGGGTGCTCACGGCGTGAGCACCTGGGTGGGCCAGCCCGGTGGGTGCTCACGGCGTGAGCACCTGGAGCGGTTCCGGGGTGCTCAGCCTTCGTGGGCGGCGAGCAGTCGTTCGAGCAGCACGGTGCGCTGCTCGACGTCCATCTTTTCGAAGACGAGGTCGGCGACGCCGTTGCCGTCGTGCCACGGCACCTTGGGCAGCTTCCGGATGTCCCTCATCCAGTGGGACTCGGACAGGGCGGGGGCATCGGCCTCTTCAGGGACCGCGGTTGCCCCGGATGCCGGGGGCTGCGGCCTGTCCCTGGTACGGGGGCCGGTGTCGTCGTCGGCCGCCTGACTCTCGGGGTGGCGGGCCGGCGGGACCGAAGCGCTTACGTCGTAAGCAGCACGGTTCTTCTTGCTCTGCTTCCGCTCGTTGCGGGCGGCGTCGGCCGCGGCTTGCTGCTTCTCGCCAGGCAGCTGACCGACCTTGCGGGCCACGTCCACCGGAAGGGTCTTCTCCTCGACCGCCTGCTGCAGTTCGGGGGTGAGCTTGAGCAGGGCCATGCGCTGGGTGACCCAGCTGCTCGACTTGCCGAGGGCCCTGGCGACCGCACGCTGGGAGCCGTGGACCTCCACGAGCCGCTCGAGGGCCTTGGCCTCGTCCATGGGGGAGAGGTCCTCGTGCTGGACGGCGGCGATGAGCGCGGTCTCCAGCAGGGTGTCCGCGCTCTCGGCGAACGAGTCGTCGAGGTGGACGGGGACGTCGTCGAGTCCCGCCAGGTTGGCCGCGGCCAGTCGCCGGTTGCCGTCCACGACGATGTACTCGGCGCCGGCCAGCGTCCCCTCGAACTCGGGGTGGGCGCTGAGGAAGGCGGACCGGCTCACCACGGTGAGGGGCTGGATGACCCCGCGGGCGGCGAGGCTGTCGGCCAGGTCCTCGACCTCCTTCAGCTCCTCGCGGGGGTTGTACGGATTGTGGGCCAGGACGGCGACAGGGAAGCGCCCTATCTGCGCAGCGGCCGCCGGCACCGCCGCCTCCTGCGGCTCCGACTGGTTGAAGCGGGCGAACGCCGCGGCTCGGCTGCTGATCGGCTGGGCCACCGCGTCGAAGGTCGCCGACTCACCCAGCATGTCTGCCTTGCTCATACCGTCCTCACTGCCCGTGCGATCTTCCGCATCTGGTGCGCCTGTTCCGAGTCGGGCGCGTACTCCAGGAGAGGCCACTGCTTGCGCACCGCCTCCCGCTGCTCTTTCAGGTCGGGCACGACCGCCAGGACGGGAGGCGTGCCGAGGGCCTTCCACTTCTCCAGGGAGGACGTGGCGATGTAGCCGCGCCGGCTGTCGAACTTGTTGACCACCAGGCCGATCTGGTCGATGGCGACGTCGTAGTCGCGGGCCAGCGACTCCATCTGCTGGATGAGCATGCCGTACGCCTGCGCGGAGGTGTCCTCGGCCTCGACCGGGATGACGAGGCCGGAGGAGCCGGGCTTCTCGTCGTCGCGCTGGCGCGCGTAGTAGAGGGCGGCGTCCATGGACAGCCCCAGGCTCGGCGGGGAGTCGATGACGATGACGTCGAAGTGCTCCTCCAGGGGTGCCAGTGCCCGCTCCAGCGTGGCGTGGCGCGGCCCGCGGAAGACGGTGAGCCCCGAGTCGAGGAGGAAGGCGTCGAAGGCGGCGGGCAGGATCCGCAGCCGGCCCCCGAACCGGTCTCCCCCTATGGCCACGGTGAGGTCGAGCAGCGGAACGGTGGCCTGGTCGCGGTGGAGCATGTGCGTGATGAGGCTTTCCTCGCCGGCCGGCACGGCCTTGAGGCCGAGCTGGTGCGAGAGGTGGCCCTGGGCGTCGTAGTCGACCAGCAGCACCCGCTGCCCGTCGGCGGCCGCCGCCACCGCCGTGCCGAGGGCCCCGTCCGAGGGTCCTCCTTCGGCGAGCGCCTGGGCGAGACCGGCCGACACGGCGGTCTTGCCGACGCCCCCCTTCTGGTTGCAGACGACGATGCGCCGCGTCGCCGACCGGCTGTCCGCGGGGTGTTCGGCGAGCCAGAGGACGACCGACTGGGCGAGTCCTTGGATGTAGGAGACCCCTCGGTCGCGGCAGTCCTCCTTGAAGGCGTCGTAGAGGCCCTCGGGCAGGTAGGTACCGAACGAGTCGGCACCTGCGGTGTCGACGAGCGGCAGCTGGTCCGTGCAGTTCCGCCACGACCGGATGCCCGCGGCGACTGCGTCCTGCATGTCTGTCTGGAGCTGGGCCGCACGGACCTTGAGGCTCTGCTGCAGGTGGGCGGGCAGCTTCGAGTTCAGCTTTTCCCGCTCTCCTGCCGGATTCGGAGAAGACATACGCGGCAGTATACTGCCGCGCACCTCATTTCAGACGACCTGTTAGATGCGTTTTGTCGTTAGATGCCACCTGTCGATCCTTCGTCGGCGGTAGCTTCTCCTCCCCACCTCCCCTCTCTGCGGATAGAGGGCAGACATCGGCGTCCGGCGCGGGGGAAGTGTCGGCGCCGTAGCTTCGATCGGACCGTGGACCGGGGACCGGGGGCGCGCGCACCCTGCCAGGCCGGGCGGAATCAGACATTCCAGATCATGCCGTGATGAACTTGAGCAATTTTGGCGTGGAAAGCGGCGTCGGAATTGCGGTTCGCTGTTTGTTTATCGACAAAGCAATCAGGCGTGCCGTTTGGGAGGGGCGCTCCTCCGGATGGACTGCTCGCTGGCATTCAGGACGGATTGCAGGATCGGGACCCAGCGATTCGGCAGTCCTTGGCGCCCGGTTTCCACGTTGCAATAGGTGGACGGGGTGACCCCGATCAGGCGGGCCATCTGGCCCTGTGTCAGGCCCTGCGCTCGGCGGAGGTCTTTGAGGGTGACGTCTCCCGAGGTGCCTTCCAGCAGGTCGGAGGGGTCGACGCCGAGGAACCCCGCCAGCTTGACCAGGTGCCCGGCGGTGGGGCGCTGGCCTTGTGTCTCCCACATCGAAACGGCGCTACGGGAGCATCCCACAGCATCTGCCAATTGGGCTTGGGGGATGTTGTGAAGTCTTCGCAGATCGCGTACAAGCCATCCCCTCAAGCGTCCAGACTCAGCTCCCGATCGCATACCGCCGCACTCTACTCGCAGCGATACATACTTTTTTGACGATCAGTCATTGACGGCGTAATGTCCGACCGGTTCGACCATCGCGGGGGAGGGTCATCGGGGGATGAGTACGTTCAAGAAGATCGTCTGGAAGGTGTTGAACCTTCCCGACCCCAAGCCCAAGCCCTCACCGCAGCCCGTGCCTTCCGAGCCCGTTCCTGCTCCAGACGGCGGAGCTCCCGCCGCGGTTCCCGCACCCCGGGTACCGGTCGGAGCCCAGGCCTGGGTGGCTGCCGGGAAGCGCGTGCAGTCCGACCGCACCGCCGCTGCCGGCCCCCTCGCGGACGTGGATCCGGGTCAGAGGGCCTCGCAGCCTTCGAAGGCCGCGGCAACGGGTGCCGCCCCTTGGCAGGTCGAGGACGAGAGCAGCGGGACGAAGGCCCTGGTCAAGCTGGGGCGGGGCATCCTGTGGATCGTCGTCGGGTTGGCCGTGGTGACCGGAGTCAGGAGCTGGTTCTGGCCGGACCGGGCTCCCGCGCCGCCGCCCGTGCAGGTCAAGGCGGGGCCGCCGGCCTACCCGGTGCAGCAGGCCCAGGCCGTGGCGGGCCGTTTCGCCTTCGGCTACCTGACGTGGGACGAAACGATTCCGCAGACCCGTGCCGATGCGCTGGCCCGTGACATGCCCGCGGGCACGGACACCGCACAGGGCTGGAACGGCAAGGGCAAGCAGGACGTCGTCACCGTCGTGCCGGGAGCCGTCACGGAACTGGGCGAGTCCCGCTCCCGCGTCCACGTGGACGTCTTGGTGAGCGTCCCTGGCGAGCCGGCCAAGAAGGGGCAGTCCGTCCCGCCGGCCGAGCAGCGCTGGGTGGGTCTTGAGGTACCGGTGATCATCACGTCCGGCCGTGCCGTCGTGACGGGGGCGCCCGGCATCGTCGGCGTTCCCAAGTCCGGCCCTGCCCTTCCTGCCCAGCAGGTCAAGAACTCGGACGCTCCCATGGCCGACCAGACCAAGGCGGTCGTGTCCGACTTCTTCACCGAGTACGCCAAGGGCGAGGCCGACGGCGTCATGGCGCCCGGCGCCGTCATCCCGCCGTTGCCGACGGGGATGACGCTCAGCACCGTCCAGAGCTGGACCGTCGACGAGGGATCCGGTGACAAGCGGACCGGCACCGCCGTGGTCGTGTGGAAGGTCGGCTCCGCCGAGCTGGAGCAGTCCTACCGGGTCGACCTCGCCCGCGTGGTCGCGGCTTCCGCCCAGCGCTGGCAGGTCGCCGACGTCCACGGCGGGACTTCCTGACCGCTCTTACGCCTGCCTGAAATCCAACGAGGGGAACGAACAATGCAGACGCTGGCTCTCACCGACGGTGCAAGTCTGCTCGGCTGGACCAAGACGATCGCCGGGAACGTGTTCCTGATCATCCTGCTGGTCCGGGCCGTCATGCACTACGCCAAGCGCGAGTGGGGCGAGATGATCGGCCACATCATCGCCGGCGTGATCGTCGCCGGATTCGTCTTCGCGACCGACCAGACGAAGACCCTGCTGACCGACATATGGAACAAGGTCGCCGGATGAGGGTGGGGCACACCTACACGCGCCACTTCGACCTGGAGACCCGGCAGCACGAGATCCTGGGCATGGACCTGGGAGAGGGCCCGTCCCGGCGGCTGCTGGTCACCGGCGCCGTCGTTTACCTGGTGTGGACCGGGGGCCTGCTGCTGCTCTTCGGGATGCCCTCCCAGATCACCTTCACGCTCTACTTCGCGCCGCCCGCCCTGGTCACCTTCTACGGTGCCCAGCGTTCCCGGGCGAAGGACCGCCGCTGGAACCTGACCCAGTGGGCCCTGACGGTCCGCTACCTGGCGGTGGGCCACCGGCCGGTGATCAACGGCGGCCGCCGGGCCGCCGACCGCACGGAGTGGCTGCCGCTGCGCGGCCGGCTCGGCGACCGGGTCGAGGCCATCACCGAACTTCCCGGCCTGGGTGTGCTGAACGACGTCCTGGGTCCGGACGAGGTGCATCCGACGGCGGGCCGTGAGACGCGGATCGACCTGAAGGCGCGGTTGTACGGCGCCGACGCCGTCTACCGCGCGTACCGGCGCGCCGGCGGCAAGCAGAAGCAGCAGTAGCGAGGGGTTACGGGGATGAAGATCGCAAAGGCTGTCGGAAGGCTGCTGGGCGTGACGGGGGACCGCAGCGCGCCGCCGCCGCGGTACGTGGCCGTCTCGGACGGTCTGCTGGTGACCGAGACCCACGCCGAGGCGTGGTTCGTCCTGCGCAGCAGCAACACGGACCTGATGTCGGAGGCCGCCCGCGACGCGGAGCACGACCAGGTGGCGGCGACGCTGGCCCGGACGCTCGCGGGCATGGACTGCCACCTGCGCATCCTGTGGAGCCCGCTGAACGCGGACGACTACCGCGCCGAGGCGGAGGAGCTGTTCAGCGCGGGCGACTACCGGGCGTGGGCCGAGGTCCGGGTCGAGCGCCTCCAGCAGCTCGACCTCCCCAACCGCCACCTCCTGCTGGGCGTGCGCATCCAGGAGCGGTCCACCCAGGCGCAGGCCCGCGGCCGAGGCACGGTGCAGGACGCCCTGGGCATCCGCACGCACGCGGTGCCCCAGCGTGAACTGGCCCGGCTGGACGCGCTGGCGCGGCGGCTGGGCCGGCAGCTGCAGTCCAGCCCCTGGCAGGCGGAGCTGGCGCCGGTGGAGATGCTGGCGTGGATGATCGCCCGGGAGCAGCACCGGCTCAGCGCGCTGCCCAGCCCCAACTCGTCCGGCGTCATCTCCGGTGCCAAGATCGCGGCCCTCACGCGGGGGCGCGTCGTGCCGTACGCGGACCACGTCCGGGTGATCGACGCGAAGGGCGAAGTCGCGGCCTGGACCGCGGTGCTGACGATGGACGGGTTCCCCGAGGAGATGGAGTCCCCGGGACCAGGGGAGTGGCTGCGGGCGGTCAGTGAGATCACCTACGTGCCGGAGCTCGACGACACCCTCCAGGACTTCGCCGACGACGAGGTGGCGATCCTCCCGGTCAACCCCGAGCCCAGTGTCCGCTTCCGGGTCCTGCACCGGCGCGACGCCCTGAAGATGATCGACGAGATGCGCCGCCTGGCCAAGGAGCAGCGCCAGAGCGCGGCCAAGCACTCCGCGGGCGAGACCGCGCAGGAGATCGAGGAGACCGAGGAGGTCATGGCCGTCCTCACGCGCGACATGAAGCGCGAGGACGTGACCCTGCTGCAGGACCACCCCCGGCTGGTGGTCTCCAGCGACGTCTCCCTGAACGACCTGCGGAACAAGATCGACGCGACGATCGCCTACTTCGGCGGTCTGGGCATCGAGTGCTCGGTCGGCACCGAGGAGCAGAAGGAGCTCTGGCTCGAGAGCCTGCCGGGCGACCGCGTGCGCGTGCCCGACCTGTCCCACACCCGTACGGTCGGCGCCCTGGCCGGCAGCTGGTTCTGGGGCGGGGCGTCGGTCGGCGACGACACCGGTCCGATCGTCGGGTACCTGACGGGCACCACGCCCGGCATCGTCCGGGCCGACATCACGGCGGGCCCGGACCGCGGTGACGCGACGACCACCGCGCTGGTGGGCCGGTCGGGCCGCGGCAAGACCACGGCCATGATGCTGATGCTGCTGGACGCCGCCTTCCGTGGATCGTTCGTCCTGGCCCTGGACTTCAAGGGCGACATGGGCGGCCTGGTGGCCGCCGGCGAGCATTACGGGCTGAACGCGCACCTGGTCGAGGCGACCAGCAAGTACGCGGGTGCCTTCGACCTGTTCGCGCTGCTGACCGGCGAGAGCGCCGAGCGCGCTCAGACCGAGGTGGCCGGCCAGCTGGGCATCGCGCTGCCCCAGCACCTGCGCAACCGCGGCGCCGAGACGCCGATCCAGAGCGCCGTCAACCTCGTGATGTCCCAGGGCGATCCGGCGACCTGGAAGGTCATCGAGTACCTGCGCGGCAGCGAGGACGAGCTGGCCCGGGAGACCGGCGAGGCCTTGCACGAGCTGGCGCAGACCGGCATCGGCGCCCCCTTCATGGGCCGGCCCACCGGCGAGACGCTGATCGCCCCCGAGCCGGGTCTGTGGGTGGTGCAGATCCCGGGCATCACCTTGCCCTCGCCGGACGACGAGCGCACGGACTGGTCGGTGCACCAGCGGCTGAGCGTCGCGCTCGTCCACTCCATGCTGGCGTTCGGCATCTCGATGGCCGCCCGCAAGGACCTGCGCGGGCTGCGCAAGACCATCGCGGTGCCCGAGGCCCACGTGCTGACCGCGACCCGGGAGGGCGCCAGCTTCCTGCAGTGGATCGCCCGTGTCGGCCGTGCCCTGCGGATGGGGCTGGTCATCGACACCCAGGACGTGGAGTCGCTGGCCAAGCTGACGGGCCTGCTGGAGCAGATCAGCATGATGTTCGGCTTCCAGCTGACCACCGCCGAGCAGCAGGACGCCCTCGCCGCCCTGCTGGACCTGCCGCAGGGGCCGCACACCCGGCAGCTGATCCAGGCCATCGGCCTGGACCCGTCCCGCCGCAACTCGGTCCGCCACGGCCACGCGATCATGCGTGACCCGCGGTTCAACAACGCGACCATCCAGTTCGACGTTCCGTCGGAACACCTGCACCAGCTCCTGAGCACGACGCCGAAGGCCGAGAACGGCCCGGCCGAGCCGGAGCCGGTGGTCCTGGAGAAGGAGGAGTCAGGGGTATGAGGCGTATCGCCATGGCCGTATCGGCCGCTGTCGTGGTGCTGGCGGCCGCCGGTTGCTCGTCGGACGAAGCAGGCGAGCAGAAGAACGGCGGGAAGGCCAAGGACCCGACGGCCGCCGCGGTGGAAGCCGCCCGCGTCTACCAGGAAGCGCGCAACGACCGGGACTGGCGGCGGATCTGTGCGATGCAGACCGACCGCTACCGGGACGGTACCGTCGAAGCCTGCGTCGCGGAGAACAGCAAGCCGACGCCGACGCCGTCCCCCTCAAGCACGGGCGGACCGGATCGGGCGGACACCGGCCCGGTCAAGGCCTCCAGCCCCGTGCCCGTCGCCGCGATCGGTGAGCACCCGGCGGGTACCGGGGTGCAGGTCGAGTTCACGGTGACGTGGCCGACCAGCAGCAGCACGAGCCGCGAGGCACTGCGTCTGGTCCAGCAGGGGGACACCTGGCTGGTCGACCAGGCCGAGGACATCTTCGACTCGGACATCGCCCACGGAAACCCGGTCCACGACGCCCTGATGAGGGGATGACCGTGACCGCGAAGACCTACCGGTTCAGCGTCCTCAAACTGCTGATACGCATCCAGCACTTCCGGCTCCCCCGCAAGCGCAACGTCCTGATCCCGCTCCTCGGCTTGTACGTCACGCTCATGGTCACGGCGCAGTCCGCATGGGCCCAGGACATCGCGCCGGTCGGCGTCGGCGACCTGCTCCCCTCACCCCAGCTCAAGCACACCGGTCCGGACACGCTGTACGAGAAGTACAGCAACCCCCTGCTGTTCACGCTGGACAGCGACTACGGCATGTGGGACGTCTTCGACCCCATCCTCGAACTGCCCGCGGACATCTGCATGGCGCTGACCGCGACCATCGGCAGCGCCTGCGTGATGATCGTGCAGTGGATCTTCAATCTGACGACGATCCCCGAGGTGGAGGGCTCGATCGCGAAGTCCATCGAGGCCGCGTCGGGCACGCTGACGAACACCCTTCTGCCCTCGGCGATGATGGTCGGCGCCCTGGTGGCGTGGGCCCAGCACCGCAAGGCGGCGGGCAGCGCCCTGGGCCAGTTGGGGTGGGTGGCGGTCTCCACGATCTTCTCGCTGTCGCTGCTGCTGTCGCCCTCGACGTGGATCAGTGGCATCGACAACGTCCGCACCATTGGCTCCTCCATCGCGATGAACGCCGCCGACGCCGGTATCGGGGACGGGACGAAGGAGCCCATCGACCTCGGTACAACGCCCTCATGGGGGTCGAACGAGCGCGACAACATGCTGCGCAAGAGCGGGGACGCCGTCTGGCGGACGTTCGTCGTCACGCCCTGGTGCGTCGCCGATTTCGGCTCGAAGGACGCCTGCAAGAAGCACGGCAAGGACCTGCTCGAACAAGGTGTGTGGAAGGGCAAGCGGAAGGAGTGGCTCCAGAAGAACGTGACGAAGGACTCGGTCGGAGAGGACTCGGTCACGTGGCGGCAGGGGCACACGCCCGTCGGCCGCATCATGGTGACGATTCCGGCCCTGATCTGCGTCATCATCTTCGCGGCCTTGCTGCTGGCGTTGGCCTTCGCCAGCCTGGCATCACTGCTGGGTGCTCTGATGCTGCTCTTCAGCGGTGTGATCTTCGCCTGTCTGTGGGTCATCCCCGGAAGACCCCGGACCTGGGGTGTCAGGTACTTCGACACCCTGTTGGGCTTCGCGCTCCAGAGCGCGATCTCGACCATGGTGCTCGGGGCGGTGATGGTCATCGAGACGGCGGCGGCCAAGGCGTTCGGTTCCCTGGGGTACGCGGCCGTGGGCGGTCTGTCGATCGCGGCCGCCCTGGTGGCGTTCAAGTTCCGCGGCATCATGGAGTCGATCGTCGGCGTCACCGGCATGACCTCGCCGGCCGCCGCGCTGGGCGGCCTTCTGGCGGCCCGCGGTGCCGCCAAGGCGGGCTGGGGCCTGACCAAGGCCGCAGGGCGCGGTCTGGTCGCCATGCACGCCCCGCGCATGCCCCGTCTGCCGAGGTTCCCGCGCCGCGGTGGCGGCGGCGGGGGCGCAGGTGACGGCGGTGGCGTCCCGCAGCTGCCCGGCGGCGGTTCGCCGGGCGCGCTGGCCGGCTCGCGGCGTCCGATGCCGCCGCTTCCCACGGGACACAGCGGTGCGGCGTCCCTGCCCGGAGGCAACAGCCGTACCGCGGTGGGCCCGCTGACGAGCCGTCCGGAGCTTCCGGCCTCCAGCGCGCCCGCCACGGGCCGGTCCGTCGCCGACGGGCCCGCGAACGCGCTCCCGGCCGGCCGCCGGCCGATGGAGGTCACTGCCGGGGCGTCCCGTCCGGAGCTGCCCGCGGGCAGCTCCGCGCAGACCGTGGGCGCCCGCCGCAACGGCAGCGCGGCCCGCGGGCAGGCCACGGCCTCCCGTTCCGCCGACGCCGCGGCCGGCCGCCCCGCCACCGTGGCGGGCGGCACGCGGACCACGGCCGCCCAGGCTGCCCCGCAGCCCGCGCAGGTGGCCGCCGGACGGCCTTCGCCGGCGCTCCGTCCGGAGGCGGGCGAGCAGGCCAACTTCGCCTTCCGGTCCGCGCCGGAGCCGGGCCGCCCGGCTCCCAAGCTCATCCGGCACAAGGTCATCAGCAGTACGCCGAACCGCCCGCCGGCCGCCGGCGGCTCCAGGGGCCCGAACCCGGTGCGTCCCGAGACGCCCGGCCGTACCGCCCGTACCACCGGCCGCCGCATGGCGGTGCCCGGCATGCGCAGCAGGAGGAGCCAGTGAGCGGCGAGGACGACAAGGCCAGGACCGTCGCGGACTTCCGGGAGCTGCTCAAGGAGCAGTACGAGCTCCCGGAGGAGGCGCGCAGCGGCAAGCGCAAGGAGCGGCGGCGGGCCCGGCAGGAGCACAAGCGCACCCGCAAGGAGACGACGCGCCGGGTGCTGGAGGAGGAGCGCCGGCGCGAGCCGATGACGCCGGCGGGGGCCGCCGTCATCATCGCGGCGATCCTCGCCATCGGCTGGGGCGCCACCCACTGGCTCGGCTCGGACAAGGAGTCCGGGGCGGGCGTGGCGGTGGCGGCCAGCCCCACTCCGGCGGCTCCCAGTGCGAGCGCGACCTCGGCCTCCCCCTCGGCCTCCGAGGCGTCGCCTTCGGCGTCGACCCCCGTCGTGGACCTCAGCACGCCGGAGAAGACGGCCGACGGATGGGGGCGCGTCTACCTGACGCGCAACCCGCCGGTGGACCGCGACCACAAGCCGTCCGTCGAGCGGGCTGCCCCGTGGATGACGCGCGCCCTGGCCGCGAACCTGACGGCCAACGAGGACCGGCTGTGGAACGAGCTGGTCTCCAACGGCGGCATCTCCACCGTCCTCTCCGTGGACGTGGGGAAGGCGACCCAGGGCCTGCCCGTCGACACCCCGCTCAGGGTGTGGCGGCAGGCCAAGGTCACGGCGCACATCGACGGCTACAAGCAGTACGAGCAGACCTACGTGTTCCAGGTCGAGATGACGCACAGCTCCAAGGGCTGGCGTGTGGCCAGGGTGCTGGGGGTCTGACACGTGAACACGCGCCAGGCCGTCATGATGGCCTCGGGGGTGGCGCGTCGGGGGGCGATGCTCAAACTCGTCATACCCGCCGGCGTCATCTTCTTCATCTTCCTCGTCGCCCTGGGCATCGTCGGCAGCATCGCGGGCAGCAGCCAGGCCTCGATCGCCGCCTGCGGCGACGCCGGCAAGCCCGACACGGAGTACGACGACGGCCGCGACAACGGTGGTGACAACGGCGGCGGGAACGGCGGGAACGGCGGGGGTGGCGGCACCGGCGGGAAGCTGCGGGAGCAGCAGATAGCCAACGCCAAGATCATCGACGGAGAGGCCGCCACCGCCGGCCTGTCCGGCAGGGCCACGCTCATCGCACTGATGACCGCTCTGCAGGAGTCCACGCTGATCAACCTCGACCACGGCGACCGGGACAGCGTCGGCCTGTTCCAGCAGCGCCCGTCGACGGGGTGGGGGACCGTCGAGCAGATCATGGACCCCCACTACTCCAGCAAGATGTTCCTCCTGGGCAAGGGCTTCAAGCGGGGTGACCATGGAGATCCGCCCGGTCTGTCCGACATCCCGGGCTGGGACACGATGGCGCTCGGCGATGCGGCCCAGAAGGTCCAGCGCAGTGCGTTCCCGGACCTGTACGCGGGGCAGGAGTCAGAAGCCCGCCGCATCGCGCACGAGGCCGGCCTTGACCTGGACCGGGGCGGCAGTCCGGCTCCGACGGGGACGGCGACCGACGCTGCCGTGCCCCCCGGCTCGTACCCGAGCGGCTACACGCGCCCGACGAGCACCGAGAAGCCCGACGAGGGCGTGTTCAACCGCTGCGAGGGCAAGGAGTTCGGCGACGAGCCCAAGACCGATCCGGGCAAGGACGGCCGTGTGTTCCACGACAAGGACGCCCCGTGGCCGCCGGAGGTCAAGAACCGGCGCTCCACCGCGGAGGCCATCGCGTGGGCAAAGCAGGAGGCGGCGCGCCACACGCCGTCCGAGGACTGGTTCCGGATGTGCCTGATGTTCACGGCCAAGACCTACGGGTGGAACTCCGCCGGCACCGGGCACGCCATCGACCACTACTGGGCGATGCCCTCCTCGATGCGGCACACCAAAGACCGGAACCCACCGCCCGGCGCGCTGCTGTTCTGGCGCAACTCCAGTCGGTCCGGGCACGTGGCGCTCTACGTGGGCAACGGTGAGATCGCCTCGAACGACATCCGGGAGCCGGGCCGCATCAGCATCGTCCCCGCCGACGAGATCGAGAGGAAGTGGGGCGCGATCTATGAGGGTTGGGCCCCTCCGTACTTCCCCAACGGCGGGTAGGGCCGTTCCTCATGTCATAGCGCTTTGAGATCATTACACTGAGAACAAAGGAGTACGGCCATGGCCGAAAAGGTAATTCTGGTCGATGACCTGGACGGTCAGAGCACCGCGGGCGTCGAGCGGGTCGCGTTCGCCTGGAAGGGCAAGGAGTACGAGATCGACCTGAGCGCCGCTCACGTCGAGGAGTACGACAAGCTGCTCGGCCCCCTGCTGGCGGCGGCCCGCCCCCGGCAGGCCGCCGGCCGCAAGCGCGCTGCGGGCAGGCCCAAGGCGGACGGGACCGACCAGCGCATCCGCGCGTGGGCGAAGAAGGCGGGCCGGGAGGTGCCGCGGTCCGGTCCGGTGCCGCAGGACCTCCGTGATGCCTACACGGCCCACAACGCCGCCCAGGAGGCTCCCGCAGCGGTTCCGGCACAGCAGGTGCCCGCCGCCCACGAAAACCCGTACATCGGCCGCTGATGCGGCGCCCGCGCCCGGTTCGGCCCGGCGCGGGCGCGACAGCAGGGGGATCTGTCGAACGAAGGAACGAGCATGCCCGTTGTGAAGGACCCTGACCAGGTCCCGCTCACACCCGTCTACACCATCGTGGTCCACGGCGACGGCGAGGCCAGCGTCGACGGGCAGGCGGTGCACCGGATCGTCGGGCAGGACCCCCGGGACGCCGCGTTGGCCGACGTCCAGCTCCGGGCCGCCCAGCGCGGCCACCCGGTGCGGGTGAACGCGAAGGAGCCGGACGGGACCGTGTGGCCGCTGATCGTCGACTACGACGGCGAGGTCACTCCGCTTGACCGCCCCCACCCCGCCCCGCCGGCCCCCGCGCCCGCCCCGCCGGCCCCCGCGCCCGCCACCGCCCCCGCGCCCGCCACCGCCCCGGCGGCCGATCAGCACCCGCAGCCGGGCTGGGAGGACCCTCCGCCGCCGGAGTACCAGGAGCTGCTGACCAAGTCGCAGGCCGCGCTGGCGGCGGGCGACCTGGCCGCCGCGGCAGTGATCGCCGGCGACCTCGAGGACGCCCTGGACGACGCTTTCGGGCCCACCCACCCGTACACCGTCAACGCCCTGGCGATGCGCGCCTACGCGGCGACGCTCCTGCAGGACTGGCCCGCCGCGCTGGAGCTGCACCTGCAGACGGCGCAGCGGCGCCACCAGGCCCAGGCCCCCCGTGCGGAAACGCTTCGTCTTGTCCGCAACGCCCACGTCGTGTGGCGGTTCCTGGCCCAGCGGACGGAGCAGCATCCGGAGGCCCACGACCCCGCCGCCGCGGCCCGCTGGGCACCCGAACTGGTGCGCGTGCTCACGTTGACCGGGCTCGAGCCGGCCGTCCTCGAGACCGTCCGCAGCGTGTCGGCACGCCTGCCCGCGACCGCCTGACACCGCCGGAGGGGAAACCGTGGCCACCAGGCCGGGCGCCGGCCAGTCCGCAGCCGGCGAGTACCGCCGCCGGCTCCGCTCGTGGCGTACCGCGTCCCGTCGCCGCTTCCTGCGGGGCCTGCCCGCCGTCGTCCTCGTGGCCGGCGCCCTGGACTGGTGGATCGCCGGGAACACCCCTGGCACTCCCCTCTTCGGGCATGCCGCCGCCCTGGTCGTCCTCCTGGCGTGGACGGCGACGTTCGCCACGCCCCAGCACGTCCGCGCGTGGCGCTCCGGCGCCGAGGGCGAGCGCAGGACCGCCCGAGCGCTCCGCCCGCTGGCCCGCCGGGGCGCCGTCATCCTCCACGACCGCGCGGTGGGCCGATCCGCCAACCTCGACCACATCGCCGTCGGCCGCTGGGGCGTCGCGTACATCGACACCAAGAACTGGCAGGCCAAGGGTGCCCGCGTCGCGGTCAGCCGGGACGGCGCGACGCTCTGGTACGGCACGTACGCCCAGAACAGGACCGTCTCCACCGTCCACTGGGAGGTCCGCCAGATGACCGCGGCGCTCCGCCGCCCGCTGGCCGACCTCCAACTGGACGTCCAGCCGATCATCGCGGTCCAGGGCGCCCCCGTCGGCCGCCGCGGCATCCTCACCTTCGACGGCGTCGTGATCATCGAGGCGTCCCGCCTGGCCCGCCACCTGCGCCGACGGCGACGCATTCTCAAGCCCGACCAGATCACCCGCCTGGCCACGGCAGCCGACAGGGCCTTCCCACCCAAGACCTGACGCCCTCACGGGCCATGGACCGGCCCCCGGCCGACTGATCCGTCAGCCAGTCCCAGGACCGGCCCCGAGCGGCCGCCGTCCGCCCACGGGCTCAGCCGTCGCGGGCGGGGCGGACTGCTGCCGGGGCTCCTCGGCCGCCCACTCCGCCGCCGTCCGCCCACGGGCTGCATGCTCCGCCTGATCGTCGAGGACGGGTACGGGGCCGTGCCCGAGCGGGCGACGTGTAGTGCTCACGGCCGAAGTGTCCCATCTGGACGATCGCCGTGTCCGTCACCAGGCATCTGTCCCACGAGGTCACCTTCCGCTTCCACTTGACCGACCCGACCGACCTGCACCCGGGCGCTCGCCATCCGCGGGACAACCCGGACTGGCCGAAGACGGGGATCTTCGCCCACCGCAACATGCGGCGCTTGAACTGGCTTGGGGTGTCCCGCTGTCGGCTGGTGCAGGTCGACGGGCTCGACCTGCATATCGAGGACTTGGACGCGGTCGACGGCACCCCCGTCCTCGACGTGAAGCCCTGGTTCGCAGAGATGGGGCCACGGGGCGAGCTGCAGCAACCTGCATGGGTCGGGGAGATGCTCGACGGGTACTTCGCCCCGCACCGGCCGCAGGACGTGATGTAACTGCAGGTGCTGCAGTCGGCATGGGCGCGCACGCCGCTTCGGCAGGCGAGGGGTCTCGCATCAGGCCGTCAACGAGACCCCGACCGCGCCGACAAGACGGTGCCGGCGCGCCACTACCGGCCGACGGAGCAGTCGGCGCCGAAAAACACGCCACAAGACGGTACGCTGCCGCGCAACCGATCTGGTGCAAGGGTGTGTCTGGTACATCGTCACCCCCGCTTCACACATGTGTCGTTAACGGATATGTGTGCGAGTGTGTACGGGGTCGGCCAACCGTCCTGGGCAGAAACCGGCTAGCCCATCGAGAAACATCGTTGCTGCGACACGCCTTGTTCGTGATGCACGGCGATCAGGTGGCAAGATACCTCTCATGCGCCCCGGACCCGGCAACACGCGGATGCTCACGAACCGCGCGTTCGCGTACGACCCAACCTCCGGCAAGGACTGGCGGATCACTATCAACCTGCCGCCCGAAGTGGCGCAGGAGCTGATCCCGAAGCTACGGGAGATTCACCCGCGCCTGGCGGCGGCGGGGCTGATCAATGCTGTCGTCGAGCACCTCATCCTCACGGGTGACCAGCCTCTGGACTGGCCGCGGACTGTGGAGCTGGTGCAGGCGAAGCTTGAGGTCGTCGCGCCCAAGAAGAAGCCGAGGAAGCCGAGGAAGCGTAAGCCCGCTCCTCAGGTGGAGCTCCAGGAGGCCCTAGCGACTGACTGACCGAGCGCCCCGGGGCGTGTCCCACGGGGCCAACGACAACTGAATCCCGAGACTTTCGCAGCCAACTTGGTTTGGCGGCCGGGTAGCGCTGCTGAGTCTCTACCGCACGTCAGCGTCCCTGCCCTAGTGGGCCCTCACGCATGACGTTGTTCAGTTCTGGAGACATCATAGCCACACGTCCCCGGGCCGGCACCTCCATGCCTGCAACCGGTGTGTCATCCACGCCCGTTTCAGCCCTGCCCCCTGCCGGTTTCGTTCCCCCCCAGACGGCCGTATTCGATCCTCTGTTCCCCCCTCCTGCCCCAGCCGCACACCTGCGGCCCGAGGTAGCAGGGGCCGCGGGCGCCCGCGAGCGCGCCCGGATCGCAGCGCTTCTCCTCGACGACTTGCTGTTCGCCGTGCCTGTCTTCTGCATCGATGCGGCAAACTCCCGGGTCGCGACCGATCGCCCTCTGAGGTTTCTCAGCGAGGCGGCCGCGCTGGTCAATCGCGGCCAGGCCGCGTCGTACGTTGCGACGCTCCGGGAGTTCGTCTGTGCCGTCGACGTCGACGGCACAGACGACGACTGGAGCGTCAGCGCGCTGGAGCACATGACTGCGCGAGTCGACGAACTCGGCGGCTGGTGGGTGACCCGCAAGTCTGGCGGCGGCGCCGGACGGTGGCACCTGATTGCGGTCCTGCGGACTCAGCCGGCCCGTGAGGCCTTCCGGGAGACGGTTGACACCGTGCGTCTCCACTGGGGTGCGACCCCGCAGCAGATCGACTGGCGCCGCACCCTTCGCCCGCTGTCCGCTCCGCACCGCCGTACGGGTGAGGTCGAGCTGCCGAGTTCGGTGGAGTGGGCCAAGAACGACTTTCCATCCTGGGCTTCGGTCATGCCGGTCGGGCGTCGCAGAGTTCTCATGGAACGCGAGACTGCGGCCACCCCGTGGCAGCGCCCTCTCCGCGAGATTCCGCTGGGCGAGTTCTGGGACCGCCTGCGCAACCCGGGGGCGGACTACTACCAGGACCGGTCGCGGAGTGAGTTGTTGTCCACTGCGCGGTTGGTGGTGGCCGGCTACGACGCGGAGTCCGCGTGGAGAGTCGTAGCCGATGCACGGCATCGTGGTTTTTCCCGGTCTCGTCAGCGTGGGCGTTCTTGGTGGGTGAAGTTCTGCTGGAACGCGGCTGTGGAGTTCGTCGACAGTCGACGCGGGAGCCGAACTGAGCGGTCTCCTGTTGACCGCTGGAAGCGTGTGACGGGTCCGCTGTTGGCCGGCGTACGGAAGTTCTTCTGGCCTGGATGGACGGTTGCGACCCGGCACAGTCGTGAGCGTGTGCTTGCCGCTGTTGGTGACCGCATGGCGCGTCAGGGCCTGGGGAACTGTCCGATGCCTCAGCGGGACTTGGAGAACGACACCGGGCAGTCCAGGAACACGATCGCTGCGGCTCTGGCGCAGTTGACGAAGGACGGTGTCCTGGTCAAAACGAAGACCTACGACCAGAGCCAGGGGACCAAGTCGTCCAACGAGTACAGCGTGAACCTCCTCGTGCTGGACTTCTCCGCTGAAAGTACTGAGCCACCTTGTAGTCACACCCTGGGCGCCCCCGGCCGCTCCTGGTTCAGCCTCGCTACGACCCTGGCCCTCACCCCCGGCCCCCACCCGACCCCCCGCCTCTACCACCTGAGCGGCTACACCCCCACGCCCACCCCCACGCGCTCCCAGCTGGCCAACGTGGAGACCGGCCTGCGGACCCTGGTCCGCCTCCGGGTCCTCAGGCGTCGGGGCACAGACCGCTGGGAGCTGACTGCCCAGGCGCCCCGCGAGACGGTCCGGGCACGCCAGCGAAAGCAGCGGACAGCCGCGCGTATCGAGCGGGAGCGGAGGTCCTTCAAGGCTGGATGGCAGGCCAGAAGGACCGAACTCAACCGCCGCTGGGAGGAACAGCGGGAGCGGGCTCTCGCGCGCCGTGCGGCGCAGGACCAGTCGCGTTGTGAGGCGTGGTGGAAGAGCCTGAGTGAGGAGGAGCGCAGAGCTCGCAGGGTGGAGTGGCGGGTCCGTTTTGCCGCGATGCCGCCGGCGTTGCGTGCTGCTCGTGTGGAGGTGCTGGCTGAGCGTCGGTTCCTGGCAGCCCGAGGAGTGGCTGCCTAAGGAGTAACCCGAAGAAGCACAGCAGCCAGAACCACCGAGTTCCCTGATCGGCAACTAGAGTTCCGCCATCAGGGCATAAAGGCATGCGTAAAAACAGGTGTTAGTAGACTTTGGGGTGGCGTGCCGTTGACCTGCGGCTTCTCTGCCTCCACCACGAGACCACCCACTCCCATCGTCCCTCAGGAAGTGGGTGGTCTCGTGGTGGAGGCAGAGAACGTTGAGTGGGTTGGAAGTAAGGACAGATGAGAGTGGAGTTGAGTGGTGAGGTGACTGGAAGAGGGGAGGGGAGAGAGGGATGGAGGAGGTGGAGAGTTGAGAGGAGAGAAGGAAGGAGAGGAAGGAAGGTATGAGAGCGGGTTGTGAGTGGTGTTTGAAGTTGGAGAAGGAAGGGGTGCGGTTGGGGGTTGTAGGTAGTGGGTGGTGACAGGTGGGAGGGATGATCGGGTGGGGTTGTGGTTGTGGGCAGGGGAGGCTGGGGTGGGGGGTCTGATGTGGCTGGGTGCTTTGATCTAGGTGGTCGTGTGGTGCGTGGCGGTCGGGTTGTTGGGGCTCGTACGCGGATGAGAGTGGTGGCTTGAGTTCGGTGAGTGGTGCGGGTTTGGGGGAGGGGTTCTGATGGAGTTCGTTGTTCGTGAGGTTCTGGTTCCGCGTAGTCGGAACTGGCAGGTGACTGATCGCGATCTGACGTTGTTGCGGTGGATCGGTCGATGGCCGGGTGTGACGAGCAGCCAGGTGGTGCGGCAGTTCGAGGGGAACTCTGTGTTTCCGTCGGAGCAGGTTGTGTACCGGCGTTTGCGGGCGCTGGTTGCGGTGGGGTTGCTGGAGTCGGGGGTTTTGCCCGGCCATCGTGCGAGGGCGTTCTGGGTTACCCGTAGGGGGTTGGAGATCGCGAACATCGAGGGGAACCCCATGTCGCCGAACTCGAAGGAGTACCACCACGACCTGGCGGTGATCGATCTCGCGCATCAGTTGCAGTCTGCGCAACCTGAGTACCGGCTGGTGACGGAGCGGGAGATCCGTGCGAGGGACACGCCGAACCAGTACACGAGGCCAGCTGATCCGACGTACTCGGTGGTTGCGGAGTCGGGTTCGGGTCGGAGGTATCCGGATCTCGTGACGACGTCGCCGGACGGGGTGGTGTGGGCGCATGAGCTGGAGCGGACTCGCAAGCCCCGCCCGAGGTTGGTGCGGAACATGCTGGCGTACGTGAACGCCGATCACATTCACTTCGCCATGTACTGGGCGTGGCCGGATCTTCTGTCGAACGTGGAGCAGGCGGCTGCTGAGGCGAATGCGAAGTCGCTGGAGTTGGGGCGCGGCGAGAAGATCGCGTTTCGGGTGTGGAACGTGGAGGGGCTGAAGAAGTGAGCAAGGCGGACCGCAGAGGGGTGCGGGGGGATCTTGCCGGTCGGCCGGCGACTCAGTGGCAGGGTTCTCAGCCGGTCAACCCGAACAGCAGCGAGGCGGTTGCGCGGGCGGCGACGGTTTTGCTGGCGGTGGTGAACCCGGTGGCCGGCGTGCTCTGCCTGTTGCTCGTGGCTGCTGGCAGGGGTCTGTCGAAGGGGGTCCGTCGATGGATCTGCTGGGTCGGCTGGGCGACTGTGGTGGTCGGCGCATTGGTCGGAACGTTTCGCTGGTACCTGCGGCCGTACCGGGAACTTGGTGCTGAGATATGGGCGCACCCGGGGAGCGCGGAGTTGGGCAGGCTTGCTGCGGAGAACGGGTCTGGCTGGGTTGTCGACCAGTTGCCGTTCGCGGTGACGGTCGCGGCCGGTGTCGGGGGTGCGTGGTTGTTGCGGCGGGCCAGGTTCCAGGCTGAGTGGCGCACGGTTCAGGAGCCGGTCAGCGAGAAGAAGCTGGATTCGGTGCTGCAGGAGCTGGCGCAGGACGACAGGCGGAAGCCGGCTCGTACGTTGGACGACCTGCGTGTGCGGTTGGGCGTGGACAAACTCACGGGGGAACCGGCGGAGGTTTCAGGGCGTGCCCTGCAGCGGCACGGGTTCATCCCTGGTGCGAGTGGTTACGGAAAGTCCCGCACGATCGAGCAGCTCGTGTACGAGCTGTGCGTGAGTCCGCATGCCCGTCCGCTCGACATCGCGTTCCTCTTTGCCGACATGAAGGCCGATCCGCAGTTGATCGACGCGATGCGCGGCGGTGCCCACCATGCCGGGCGTGGGTTCAAGCTGGTGACGATCACGGGTGCGGGGACCACCTACAACCCGATCAGGCATGGAACGGCCGAGCAGATCCGCAGCCGCATCGTGGAGTGCTTGGACCAGGTGGCGGGTGGCGGGTTCAGCGAGCCGCACCACCGTGAGGCCGCGGAGGAGTTCCTGCTGTTCGTCGTCCGTGCTCTGGACGATCTGGTGGCGAGGCAGGTTCAGGAGGTGTTCCCTGACGGGGCCCGCCGTGCGTGGCGCCGGGACCTGCCTGATCTGGCTCGCTTGATGACGCTGAAGGCGCTGGGGAGCCGCGCGGACAAGCTCAGTGCGCGTGTGCAGCGCGATGTCACGGAGTACCTGACGTACCTGGATACCGAGGCGAAGGACCTCAAGAGGTCGATTCCTGGTCTGGCGACGCGGGTGCGGAACCTGGTCAGCGGCGATGCCGGCCGGGTCCTGGTCGAGGCGGAGGGGGGCGTCGACCTGTACGAGTCCGTCCACCGAGGGGACATCGTCCTGTTCTCCCTGGCGGCGAACACGGACGCGAAGGCTGCACGACAGATCGGCAACCTGTTCCTCACCGATCTCGGCGCGGTGGGCGACCGCCTGCTCGCGGAGAACTACGGGGAGAACGGCGGACTGTTCATCGCGGGGGTCGATGAGTTCAGCGGCCTGGGTGGTTCGACGATGGGCGGGCTGTTCCAGCGGCTCCGGGCCGCGGGCGGTGGTCTGCTGATCTGCACCCAGGACCTGGCAGATCTGGCCGACGTTTCGGACGCGTTCCTGAACGCGGTCCTGACGAATGCGAACGTGCTGCTCCTGCACCGGACCAAGGCGTCCGCCGAGCAGGTCGCGCAGCTGCTGGGCACCTTCGAAGGGTGGGAGGAGACTCTTCAGGTCCAGGACGACATCGGCATCCTGGGCGTGACGACCGCAGGCAGTGGTGTCGGATCGCTGCGCCAGGTCGACCGGTTCAAGGTGCATCCCAACGAGCTCAGGGAACTGCGGGTGGGTGAAGCCATCGTCGCCGTGGGCCACCCCGAGGACACCTGCAGGACTGTCCGGATGTCGCTCGCTCCGCGCTACCCAGTGCCGGAGACGGACGGCGAAAGCGCCGTGAAGTCTCTCGATGGCGACCGGGCACCCAGCACCGTGGACCTGGCGAAGTCCGTCCAGTCCGGCTCTTGGAGCAATGAGATCCCCGCCCCGCGGCCCGTTCCGCTTCAGAAGCCGGCTGGAGACAGGCTGGCCACCGCCAACCAGCCCTCCCTGCCGAAGCAGAGGGACGTTATCCCCGTCGAAGACCGGGGCGTGGCCGATCCACAAACGGAAGTCCCCAGCACCCAGTCGCATGCCGGCCAGCCTGACGAGGCTGCCGACGGGAACACCGAACGTGCCGGCGAGCCCACGCCGGAGACCTCCGCGGAAAGTGGCGGAGCGGCCGCCCCGTCCGCAGACACGCCCTCGGAGAACAACGCCTCTCGGCGGGCCATCGACGTCTGGGGAAGCTGACTCTCCCGCCGCGGAAACGCAGCACACAGAAGGACGAAGGACACGCCTGGCGGCGTGACGCCCTTGTTCCGCGCCTGGCGGCGCGTTGGCAGTGCGCCGCTTCGCGGCGGGTCGGCGCTGCGCGCCTCCTGGCGGTGCCGCTTCGCGGCACGGGTGCCGGCGCTGCGCGCCGGGGGTCCCGCTGCGCGGGACGGGGGCAGTGCGCCGCTTCGCGGCGGGTCGGCGCTGCGCGCCGCCCGGTGGTACCCGCTGCGCGGGTACGGGTCCGCTCCGCGGACCGGGCGGGGTGCCGTGGGTGGGGCGGGGCCGCCGGCTTGTGGGTCGTGCGGGACCCGGCGGGCCGTCAAGGGCGCCTTCGGCGTCGCTACGCGATGCGCACGCGCACCCTTGACTGCCCGTCGGGTCCCTGGTGGCGGCCGGTTGTGGGGGCGGCCCCTCCTTTGTGGGGGCCGGTGTGGGTGGTGTGGGGGTGCGGCCAAGGCGGGCCGCAACGGGGATGGGGTGGTCTGTTTCTTGCTGCCCGAGAAGGGCTGGGGTTCAAGCCGATGCCTCCGGCGGGCGCCGGGCCTGCCCAAGGGGGTGGGGGGCCGTGCGCCGGGTGCGGGCCGGTGGGTGGCTGGGGTGCGGGGGGTGGCCGGGGGCTCCCCTCGGTTGGCCGGGCACCCTTCGGGCTATCACCGGACCTGTGGGGGCGACCAGGACAAGCCGCTAAAGCGGTCGCGCAAGCGCGATCCTGGCCGCCCCCACAGCCCCGGTGATGTGGCGGAGCTGCCCGGCCAACCGAGGGGAGCCCCCGCCCACCGGGTGGGGTGTGGCGGGGGTCCGCCGCCGACCGCAGGGCCGGAGCGGACCGGCCCCACCTGCAACGTCAGCCGCCGATGTGACCCAAGTCACTTGCTCGGAAGGGCCGTTGGAGTGGACGCGACCCCCAGAATAAGGCAGAATTACATGTGTCGGAAGGGGAACGGGATGGCAGCCCGGCCCCGGACGACACGGAAGACCCCAAACCTTGAACGGAGAACAGAATGACCGCGCAGATCGAAACCGCAGTGGGGAACGCGTTCGCCACCGCCGCGAAGTCCGACGCTGGCTACCTGGACGAGGCCGCGAACTCGCACGGCCGCGAAAAGGTTCAGATGGTGCTCAACGCGCTCGCCCGCACCACGACCGACGCGCCGCACCTTGTGGAGATCGGCCCCGGCGGCGGTGCCGCCCTCCAGTACCTCGCCGACAGCCTCACCGGCACCGCCGACCGGCCCGGCACGCTGGACGTGACCCTGATCGAGGCCCCCGGAGTCGTCTCGCAGGCACTCGCACGCGTCATCGACGGGTACAACGCCGCCGGATTGGGCACCTGCACCCTGACCAGCGGTCTCGCGCAGAACCTCGGCAGCATCCTGGAACACCCCGTGGACATCGTCGCCGCGTCCGCGCTCATCCACGAGGTCTACTCCTACGGCAGCGGGTACCGGGGCATCCACGAGATGATGCAGACCCTCCCCGCCATCCTGAAGCCCGGCGGTCACTTCGCCTACCGCGACGTCCGCACCGTCGACGCCGCGACCCTTCACGAGACGGTCACCCAGACCTACACCCATCGCGGATGGCTTCAGTTCGTCCGCATGTTCACCCCGCAGTACCTGAACGGCAGCCGCCACCCGTACCACCGCTCCAGCGACTACCCGACCGTCCGTCAGGACTCCCGCATCGTCGCCCTTGAGGACATCGACCCCAGGACCACCGCCGTCATCACCGGACCGATCGGACTGTTCCGGGAGATCCAGCGCCACTACATCACCTTCCGTGACTACGCGTGGCGCTCCGGTCTCCTCGGATTCGTCCCCCACCTCGACGGGCAGCTCGGAGCCGACTGGATCGACGCGGAAGCCGGTCACAAGCGGGTGCACTTCACGCTCACCGAGAGCGAATGGCTCTTCCCCGCGCTGCTGAAGAACGCCAGCGAGCCCTACGGAGACCACTACGTCACCGACGGTGACATCTTCGACGAGTACACCGACGCCGCCATCATCGAACTTCTCGCCTCCGCCGAGGACGGGGACGAGCGAGGCGCGGCCGTATGGGGGGAGTGGATCGAGCGCGAAGGCCACGAGACGTACATCTATCTGACCTTGGGTGAACTCCTCGCCGAGTTCGCGATCAGGTCGGCGGAGGCGAACACGGGCACGGTGATGATGCCCCTCACGTCCGACGACGTGATCACCCCCGAGCGCGCCTACTACACCCGCTACCTCCGCAAGCGCCTGCCCAACGCCCTCCCCGACGGGAAGCAGTTGGTTCTGTTCACCAACGTCCCCACCAGCGACACCGAAGCGCTCAGGGCCGGAATGGAGATCCTGCGACCGCTGTGCAGCCGTGAGGCCATGGCCCGACTTCACTCCGCACTCGCCCAGACGATCTAACCCGCCCACGCGGGCGGGGGCCCCGGACAACGGACCGAAGGCCCCCGCCCCCGGCGCAGGAGGGACAACCCCCAAGGCGGCCGGGCTCACACCCTCCACAGGATGTGAGCCCGGCCGCCCGGCCCGGGCAAAGGACGCCCCTGCCGGGGCGGCAGCCTGATCGGCCGGATCACTCCGTGATCCGGCGCGGCCTCCTTCGTCGGCCGGAAAAGGACACGCCTGACGGCGTGGCACCCCTATCTGGCCCCTTCGGGGCCGGGTCCGCTGACGCGGACCAGGCCGAGCCGCTCCGTAGAAGGCAAGGCCGCCGTCGGGCTGCGGGCACTGCCCCCGGCCGCCAGCGGACGCCCTACGGGCGACAGTTCTTTTTTGCGGTGGCAGTGCGCCGCTCCGCGGCGGGCGGCGCTGCGCGCCGCGGGGGGTACCCGCTGCGCGGGTGCCGGTCCGCTCCGCGGACCGGGTGGGCACGCCTGGCGGCGTGGCTGTGTTGTCGGGCCGGCTCCTTCGTCGCTGGCCAGCCGCCCTCCTGCGTCGGGCGGCGTGGACCGCCTGCGGCGGGCGCCTTTTTTACGCGCCTGGCGGCGCGGTCGCAGTGCGCCGCTGCGCGGCGGGGGCGGCGCTGCGCGCCGCGGGGGGTACCCGCTGCGCGGGTACGGAGCAGTGCGGCGCTCCGCGCCGGGGGTCCCGCTGCGCGGGACCTGTGGCAGTGCGCCGCTGCGCGGCGGGGGCGGCGCTGCGCGCCGCAGGGGGTACCCGCTGCGCGGGTACCGGTCCGCTCCGCGGACCGGGTGGGCACGCCTGGCGGCGTGGGAGCGCAGTGGCGGCTCCCTGGACGACTTCCGCCACCTCGAGCGCGAGGAGCCTCATCGCACCCTCCGGCGCCCGGAGTTCCCGCCCGCCCAGTAAAACCGCCGTCATACGGAGCGGGCGGGAGTCTAGCGAGCCGCGATCCTCGCGGCTTCCAACGCCGCCCGGCACTCGGCGTCGGACGGGTGGGCCCAGTCGTCCGGCCGGGCGCCGGACATCGAGTCCCGCGGGATTCGACGCGCATCGCCGGCGATAGGCAGGTCGCACTGGCAGCAGATCCGGCCGGAGATCATCGCGATGCCTCCTTGTGCTCGGGGCAGGAGCGGGGGAACCAGCGGATCCGCAGGCCGCCCCGCCGCACATAGCGGGGGCCGAGGTCGTGGGCGGTGCCGTTGCTCAGGCGGACGGCGCACCATACGCAGCACTGCCCGCGTACCTGCTGCTCGGACAGCTGGGCAAGGGGCGGAATTCTTCGGACGCGGCTCGCGGCGGCTTGCTCGGTCATGACAGCAAGGATCTTGCGACGGAGCGTGCTCCTCGATACCCGGACGGTAATCTCACCGTGGGATGCTTTCCCATCCCCGTGTGGACGGAGGCGCCAATGAACCTCGGATTCGCTCCTGTTGAAGTCCCGGACTGGGCATGGGAGCGCGCCGAGGTGCGGCAAGCCCTGCGTGCACGCAACGTGGGGGCTCTCTTCCGCTACGTCCAGCAGTACGCCGGGATCAGCCAGGCCCGCATCGCCACGGCCATCGGTATGACGCAAGGCCGCGTCAACGAGATCATCAACGGCAAGCGTGAGGTCTCCCAGCTCGACGTGTACGAGCGGATCGCCGACGGGCTGCACCTGCCCGACGACGCCCGGCACCTCCTCGGCCTGGCCGCCAGCCGCGAACGGCGCACCGGCGGCGCCGCGTTCGACCTGGCCGCCTTCCCCGAGGTCGTGCGCGTCTACGCGTCCCAGGCGTCCGCCCGGGCGGAGATCCAGCAGCAGGCCCGCGCTGCCCGACAGCTGGACATCCTCGCGGTGCGCGGTTTGGGGCTGATCGGCCTGAACGACTCGATGCTCCGCAGCCAACTGACCCGGCCCGCGGACCTGCCGCGCGTCCGGCTGCGGGTGCTGCTGCTCGACCCTGAGTCGCCGGCGCTCGCGCTGCGGGCCGCGGAGATTGGGGAGTCGGCCGAATCGCTGGCGGGCGGGGTGCGGCTGGCCGAGGCCAGGCTGAGGGAACTTGCCGGTGCAGCAGACCTCGAGGTGTACCGGTACGCGATGCTGCCGACGTGGCGCATCATCCGCACGGACAACACCATGTTCGTCGGAGCCTTCGACGCCGGCTGGGAGGGACACGAGAGCGCCACGTACAAGGTGATGGAGACACCCCACGGCCCCCTGTACCGGGGGTTCCGGCGCATGTTCGAGGCGGTCATCGACGGAGCTGAGCGCACGGTCTGAGCAGAGAAGGGAACCAGAGTGATTGAGGCGGAGCTGAAGGCGCGCGTCCACATGCCCGAGAGCGTGCTGCGGGCACTGGACGACCGGGCCGCCGCGCGTGCAGAGGTCTACCAGGACACTTACTACGACCGGCCCGACCGCGTCCTCGAGAAGGCCGACCAGGAGCTGAGGGTCCGCACAGTCCACGGGCCCGACGACACCCGGACGGTGCTCACGTACAAGGGCGCCGCGGTCGACGCCGAGTCGGGTTCGAAGCCGGAGCACGAGACCCGCGTCGAGGACCCCGAGGCGGTCCACGCGATGCTCCGGGGGCTCGGCTACGTGCCGGTCATCGCCTTCGAGAAGCGATGCCGCAACTACGCCTTCACCGCCCGCGGCCGGCAGATGCTCGCCACCCTCGTCCGTGTCCCCGAGGTCGACGGCACCTTCCTGGAGCTCGAGACTCTGGCGCCCGAGGCCGATCTGGCCGCCGCCCTCAGCGATGTGCGGGCCGTGCTGGCCGAGCTCGGCATCGCCGACGGGGACCTGACCAGGGAGACGTACACCGGCGCCGTGGCCGCGCAGCGTGGGTGATGAAAGGAGGTCCCCCAGCCGACCACAGCGGGGGCTCCGGCCTCTTCCGGAGGGCGCGCCGACCAGGCCCTGGAAGTGATGGACCGCCGACCGGCGTTGGGCGCACCGGGCATCGATCGGGACGACTGACTGGACGCGAAGATAAAAATAAGGCAGCATTAGAGAATTAGGGGGGCCTGGGGCCCCTGACTTCGCAATTGCGTACCTCTTGGGAGGTGAGGCGGGCGGCCAGCCCAATGGCAGTAGTACTGGCCGCCCTATGCCTCCTTGGCCCCAGGCCCTTGAACAAGCCCATATCCAGGGAGGCATCTGCACATGATGGTAAACGACGCACGGCTCCGCGCGTGCCGGCACCGATGACCTCGTGACCCTTGTCGCCGAAGACTCGACTGAGGGCGGCGCCGCTGCGGCCTGCCGCGCCGAGGGTGGCCTCCTCGCCGACGTCGGCACTCCCTGGTTCCGCCCGCTCGCCTGAGGGGGCGGAGGGGCACTCTCGGTCGGCTATCGGCGATCAAGGGCATCGAAATTGCAATAGCAACCATTGCTCTGTGTCTGGGTGGGGATGCGGGCCACGGCAGACCCAGGGCCTGCGACGCCAATGCGCAACCGAAGCATGAGGCCGAGCACTCGCCAGCGAGACGGGCGGAGTGCTCCTGCCGCTGCCGGACCACCACTACGACCGCCACGAGGAGGGAGCCGATCATGATGAGCGAGCTTCCGCCGCAGGATGCACAAATCACGGAGAACTCCCCCATGGCCACACTGCACGGACGCCCCGTACTGAGTCGGAAGGAACTGGGCGACAGGTACGAGCTCAGCAACACCCACCTGGAGAGGCTGTACCGGGAGCGCGACCTCAACGGCCACCCCGAGGCCGCGGGCACGATCAACCGCGCGCTGGTCTGGGACGCCGCAGACTGGCACGAGTGGTACGAACGCCACACCGACGTGACCGCGCTGGAGAGCCGTGCGGACCTGCAAGCCCGCACCGGCTTGGGCTTGAGCACCCTCGCACTCCTGTGGAGGGAGCGGGAATCCAACCAGCACCCTCAGCCCGAGAAGACCGTCGGTAACACCATGTACTGGAACCCGAAGACCTGGGACGCCTGGTACGAGAGCTACAAAACGAACCAGCAGTGGCGCACGGACGTCGACCTCAGCGGGAACGCGGACGACCTGATCTCGCTGTCCGAAGCCGCCAGGGTCCTGGGCATGGAGCCCACCAGCATCACGAAATACCCCGTCAGGCCGCCGAAGCACTGGCCGGCACCCGCCGAGGAAACGACGACCGACAAGGGATTCGTCAAACGAAAGTACCGGCGCGGTGACATCTGGACCTACGCCGAACGCCGCGAACGTGGAGGCGGCCGCCCGGCCGGAACGACCAAGACGGACCGCCGCTACCCGTACGACGGCGACCCCCGCCTGGACCAGGCCCGCGCCGCCGTCAAGGCGAACCCCGCAACCTCAGCGGCCCAACTCGCCGGCCAGCTCGCCCACGAGCACGGCGGAACCGCAGGCACCTGGTCCCACATCGTCCGCAGCGCGCGACAGCACCCCGAGGACTGACCCCCTCGAACAGCGAGGGGTGCTTACGCCGTAAGCACCCCTCTGCCCCGCTTCGGTTCCATCAGCAGTCCGACACTGTCTACAACTCAGAGCAGCCGCTTGCATGCTGCATCGACCTCGATCCTCAGCACAGCTGGCGCCATGCCAAACCCAGCACCCGGCGGGGGCTTCCCTCGGTCGGTCGGGCAGCGCCAGCCGACCACCGGTTCTGTGGGGGGTGCCAGGATCGCGCAGCGACCGCGCAGCGGCTCGTCCTGGCACCCCCCACAGGTTCGGTGGTAGCCCTTCGGGTGCCCGACCGACCGAGGGAAGCCCCCGACCGCCCCACCCCCAGCTCACCCCCACCGGGCGGCACCCGGCCGACAGCCCCGACCCCCTTGGGAGCGAGGGCCCGCCGGAGGCGTCCTGGGTGGGCCGGTGGGTGCTTACGGCGTGAGCATCTGGGTGGGCCAGCCCGGTGGGTGCTTACGGCGTGAGCACCTGGGTGGGCCAGCCCGGTGGGTGCTCACGGCGTGAGCACCTGGAGCGGTTCCGGGGTGCTTACGGCGTGAGCACCTGGGTGGGCC
>NZ_JOGB01000077.1 GCF_000719335.1 Streptomyces sp. NRRL S-87 | reverse complement strand
GTGGGCCTGCCGCTGGGGGTACCTCCCAGCGGTAGCTGGGGGAGGCCTGCAGGCCGCCCCTGTCAAGCGCCGAGGGGACCCACACACCACGGGACCCGCCCCCGAAGCGAGCCGACCGAAGCCCCCGCCCCCCACGCTCAACCCGGGCCGACGACCCTTCCAACAACCCGGGCCCCGACCTTCGTACAACCGAGTGCAAGCCGGCTCGCCCCCCCACAAACCCTCTGCCCGCCCACACCCCCCACCCTCAGGACGGCACCAGCGCCGGACTGAGGGCTGGCTCGGGTGCCCGCTCCGGGGCCGTCTCCACGTCCACGTCCACGTCCGCGGCCGGGGCGAGCACCGGTGTCGGCGCCGCCACGGGCCCGGGCTCCGGACGCAGGATGCGCACCGGCTGCAGCGGGGCGGGAGCGGCCACGGCCACGGGGAGGACGAACCACACCAGCTTGCCGACATGGGTGCCCGCCGCGTTCACCAGCGGACGCGCTCCCCACGACTCGCTGACCGCCTCCACCAGCGCGAGCCCCCGCCCGCTGGTCTCCAGCGGGTCCGAGGCGCGCACTTGGGGGAGCCGGGGGTCGGCGTCGCGCACCGAGACCGTGAGCCGGTCGAAACGCAGCTCGAGCTCGACGGTGCAGGACTTGTCGGGTCTGGCGTGGCGGTGCACGTTGCTCAGCAGCTCCGTGACGCCCAGCGCGGCCCGGTCGATGAGCGGGTCCAGCTGCCAGTAACGCAATTGCGCAGAAACGATTCTGCGCACCTGGCCTATGCGCGCGGGCAGAGCCTGGAGCTCCACCGCGCAGTGCCTGCTTCGATGACTGATCACGGCTGCGACTCCCCGAAAATGCGGTCCGGAAGAAGACGAAGATCCGATCCAGCACGTGCTGACTGCTGCGAAGACGGTCCCGCGCGGGCCCGGTCGGCCGGCGCTGACGCTCGCGCCCGGCCCGGTCCGCGCGACCCGGTTCACACGGTCACCGAGGGTGCACCCTGGGTGACGTCCATCCAGCGTCACCCAGCGCGGACGCTCATGCAACTCACGGCCACCGGAACCCGAACCCAAGCGAACCCGAACCCAAGCCCGAACCCAAGCCCGAACCCGAACCCAACCCGAAGCCCCCCGCCCCGACCCAGGGCCCGCCCCCGCCCCCGCCCGTCAGTCCCGTGCCGCCCGGGCCCGGTGCACGGCCTCCACCAGCCGCGCGGCCGGCATCCGCAGCCGGTAGCGCCTGCCGTCGAGCCGCGCCACCGCGGCACCCCGGCGGGCCAGCCACGAGCGGGTCGCGCTCACCGCGCCCAGCGGTGCGCTGTCGATCTCGCGGTCGCTGCTGGTCAGCAGTTGGAGCCGGCCGTCGCGGATGAGCACCTTCCCGGCCCGGGTCAGCGCCCGCGGCCACCGCTCGATCCGGACACCGGTCGCCGTGAACTCGGGTTCGGCCATGGTCGGTTTCCCCCCTTCGACGCCCCTGTGGCACCGTCCGGGTGCCCTGCGTCACAGGCAGTCTGCCCCTCATGGCCGCCCCGCACCAGGGGGCGTACCACCGCCGCGCACCCCGTGCGCCCCCGGCGCGCGCCCCCTCTCAAAGCGATCCCGATAGACCCCCAAAGTAAGCGTTTGTGCAGGTGGGAGAGGTACATTGCGAGTCGGGGGAACCGCCGCAACAAGGAGTAAGGCTCATGAGTACGACCGGACAGTCCGGGGTCGCCGCCCCGCTCGGGACCGTGGACGTGGACCGCAGCGACGCCGACTACCGGACGTGGCTGAAGGAGGCGGTCCGCAAGGTTCAGGCCGACGCCAACCGCTCGGCCGACACCCACCTCCTGCGCTTCCCCCTGCCGGAGGAATGGGGCATTGACCTCTACCTGAAGGACGAGTCCACGCACCCGACGGGCTCCCTCAAGCACCGCCTCGCGCGCTCGCTGTTCCTGTACGCGCTCTGCAACGGCTGGATCCGTCCGGGGCGTCCGGTCATCGAGGCCTCCAGCGGCTCCACCGCGGTCTCCGAGGCGTACTTCGCCAAGCTCATCGGCGTGCCCTTCATCGCCGTCATGCCCCGCACCACCAGTGCCGAGAAGTGTCGCCTGATCGAATTCCACGGCGGGCGCTGCCACTTCGTCGACGACCCGATGAAGATGTACGAGGAGTCCGCCACGCTCGCCACCCAGACGGGCGGGCACTACATGGACCAGTTCACCTACGCGGAGCGCGCCACCGACTGGCGCGGCAACAACAACATCGCCGAGTCGATGTACCAGCAGCTGCGCCTCGAGCGCTACCCGGAGCCGGCCTGGATCGTCGCGACCGCCGGCACCGGCGGCACCTCGGCCACCATCGCCCGCTACGTGCACTACATGCAGCACGACACCCGGATCTGCGTGCCTGACCCGGAGAACTCGTGCTTCTTCGAAGGCTGGACGGACGGCAACCCGGACGCCCGGAGCGACTGCGGCTCCCGCATCGAGGGCATCGGTCGGCCGCGCATGGAGCCGAGCTTCGTGCCCGGTGCGATCGACCGCATGATGAAGGTCCCCGACGCGGCCAGCGTCGCCGCCTGCCGGGCGCTGGAACAGGCCATAGGCCGCAAGGCGGGCGGTTCGACCGGCACCGGCCTCTGGAGCGCACTGAAGATCGTCTCCGAGATGGTGGCCGAGGGCCGCACCGGCAGCGTGGTCACCCTGCTGTGCGACCCGGGCGACCGCTACCTCGACAAGTACTACTCGGACGCGTGGCTGGCCGAGCAGGGCCTGGACGTCTCCCCGTACGCCAAGACCATCGAGACCCTGCTCACCACGGGCGTCTGGCGCGAGCCCACGGACTGAGCGCCCACGGACCGCCAGCCCACGGACCGCCAGCCCCACGGCCCGCCCCCCGTCGCCCCGCCCCCCGGCGGCCGTCAGCCGGGTACCGGCCCCAGGCGGCGGTCCAAGGCCCGGACGGCATCCCGGAACGAGCGCCCCAGCCCCGGTCGGGCCAGACCGAGGGCGGTGCGGAAGGGCGCTGCCCCGGCGGCCGCGAAGGTCCACCGCACCCGTGTGCCCGAGGCGGCCGGGGCGAGCCGCCACTCCTCCAGCAGCGCGTGCAGGCCGGGTACGTTCGTCTCGTCCACCCGGTACGCGTACCGCAGTTCGGGGTCGGCCGCCATGATCGTCTCCTGGAACCGGACCCCGCCCATCAGCCGTATCTCGCGCCCCGCGCCGCCGTGCGTGGGGCGCGCCCGCGACACCGCGCGGAACCACGCGGGCCACGCCTCGACCTCCTCGGCGAGCGCGCGGTAGACGGCCTCGGGCGCGGCCGCCGCCTGCGCCGCGAAGACCAGGCGCACGGGCGCACTGTCGATGAAGTCGAGGCCGACGGGCCTCAGTCGGCGTGTCATGTGTCCCACCCCTGTCCGTACGGCCGGATGACCCGAGCACCCTATCTGTCGGGGCGTCAGGTGTCTGCGCGCCCCCGGGACTGGGCAGTTCGGGCCGGGAACGGGATCCTTGTGGCACACCGTCAGACCGGACCGCCGCCGGACTGGAGGACCGCCCATGGTCCAGGAACCCTCCCCGCCGCCCCCGAAGCCCGTACCGTCCTCGCCGCCCCCGAAGCCCGTACCCTCCCCGCCACCCCCGAGGCCCGTACCGTCCCCGCCCGCGCTCGAACTCCTCGTCCACGGCGTCGGCGGGGCCGACCCCGAGGACCTGCTCGGCGACCCCCGTACGGTCCGCGTCACGGGGGACGCGACGGCCGCCGTGTTCCGCCGCGCCGACGACGTGGACGCCGAGGCGCGGCCGCGGCACCCGCCCGGCGGGCCGGTCCCCGAGGCCTACGTGTGGTCCCGCCTGACGTCAGGGAACGGCGCCCGCGCCCTGTGGCTGCTGCTCCTGCCGTTCATGGTGGTCAACCTCGCCCACTGGGCCCGGCCGGCGGCCCCGCGCGGCGGGTGCGCGGTGCGCGCGTACGGCGTCCTCGTCCGGCTCGTCGCACTCAGCCTGACCGTGCTGCTCATCGCCGCCGCCGGCGAGGTGGCCCTCGACCTGGTCGCCTGGCAGTGCGCCGGTACCGCGCACTGCGCCGCCGCCCGTTCCTGGCTCGGCTTCCTCGACCCCGGGCGGCACGGCTGGTGGTCGCAGCCCGGCCGGCGGCTCGCCCTCGCCGCCCTCGTACCCGCGGCCCTGACCGGCCTGCTCTGGTACCTCTCGAACCGCACGTGGAGCGCGTACGAGTCCCAGCGCCCGCCGGAACCCGAGCGCACGCGGTCCGAGCCCCACGCGGCCGCGACCGGCACGTACGCGGTGGACGAGCCCCCGGCCCTCGGTCGGCCCGGGTTCTGGTACGGCCGCCGGCTCGTGGCCCGGTTGCGGGCCGCACACACCGCGGCCGGACTGCTGACCGTCGCGGCCGCCGTGACCGCCGCGCCCGCCGCCCACGACCGGGCCCCCGGCGGCAGCCCGGTACTCGCGGCGGCCGGCCGGACGCTGGAGGTGCTGCTCGTCCTCGGTTTCGGCGTCGTCGTGGCGGTGGTGTGCCGCCGTGGCCGCGCGGAGGGCCGGGCCGACGAGCGGATCGACCGGGCCGTGGTGACCCTGCTGCCCGGCTGCGCCCTCGCCCTGCTCGTCCTCGGCCTCTGCTACGCGGCCTGGTCGCGGCCGGACTGGACCTCACGGGGCCGGCTCGCCGGCGACCTCACCTTCGGGCTCCTGATGCTCGCCCAGGGCTTGCTGGTGGTCGCCCTTGCCGTGGTGGCCCGCCACCTGCACCGGCGTGCCCCGGACCCGCGGGCGGCCGTCCTGCGCGGTCTGGGCGGTCCGGCCGTCGCCATGCTCGCCTGCGCGCTCGGCGGGGTGATGACCGGCGGGGTGGCCCAGCGCGTGGCGGACTGGCTCGACGGGGCCGCCACCCCCGGCACCGCGGGCGCGCCGCTGCCCGGGCCGCCGGTGCTGCTGTCCTGGCAGGCCACCGTCCTGCCGTTCCTGCTGGTGGTCCTGCTCGTCCAAGCCGTGGGGTCCGGCGCGGGCTGGCTGCGGGCCCGGCGCCGCCGGGCCGCCGGCATCGCCGCCGAATACCCCGGCGAGCAGCCCGACCCGGCCCGTAGCCGTGCGATCGCCGGCACCCGGGCCGCTGCCGCGCTCACCGACGCCGTGCCCCGGTCCGTCGCCGCGATCGCCGTCTCCACCCTGCTGCTGGGCGCAGGGGCCCTCGTGATGGGCCGGCTCACCGGGGCCGTGCCTGTCGAGGCCGCCCGGGGCGCGCACCCGGCCGTCGTCGCCGTCGCGAGCGGCGCCCAGGCCCTGGGCTCGTGGCTGATCGGCTTCGGCTTCCTCGCCTTCGTCACCTGGGGCCGGCGCGCCTACCGCGACGCGGCCGCCCGCCGGACGATCGGCATCCTGTGGGACGTGGGCACGTTCTGGCCGCGCGCCGCCCACCCGTTCGCCCCGCCCTGCTACGCCGAGCGGGCCGTACCCGACCTGATCTGGCGGATGGCGACCTGGACCGGGCGCACCCGCGGCCGGCTGGTCATCTCCGGCCACTCGCAGGGCAGCGTGCTGGCCGCCGCCGCGGTGTGGCAGCTGCCGCCCGACCTGCGCGGCCGGGTCGCGCTGCTCACGTACGGATCACCGCTGCGCCGGCTGTACGGGCGCTGGTTCCCCGCGTACTTCGGCCCGGACCGCCTCGCCGCCCTGCACGCGGACGTGCACTGCTGGCGCAACCTGTGGCGGGCGACCGACCCGATCGGCGGTCCGGTCCAGGGCCCGGAGGCCGCGTGGGCGACCGTCGGGACCGGCCCCGAGGAGGCGGTGGACGCGGGCCCGCTGAAGGACCCGCTCGCGTACGGGCGCACCCCCGAACACCCGCTGCCGGCCCCTGTCCTGGGCCACTCCGACTACCAGGCGGACCCGGTCTTCGCGGCGGAGCGGGACGCCCTGCTGTGCCGGCTCGGCGGGGCGGTACCGGGCCCGCGCACCCCGGCGTCCGACGAACCGGGTGATCCGGCCGACTCCGCCGACCTGCGCGATCCGGTCGCCCCGGGCCACCGCGTCACCCCCCGTGCCCCGGTCAGCACACCCGTTCCGCTCCGCACACCCGTTCCGCTCAGCACACCCCTCCCGCTCAGCACACCCGTCCCGGTGGACACACCAGCCCCCGGCATCCCGCCCACCCCGCCGCCCGCTCCGCTCACGGAGCCGGCGGGAGGTCCTCCGGGAACAGGAGGGTGAGCTCGTCCGTGCCGGCCTCCAGCAGCTGCGCCACGCGGCCGGCGTGCCGCTCGACCATGGCCTCGAAGGTCTGCCGGGCGGTGCGCCCGTTGCCGAAGGCGGGACCCTTCGGCAGCCGCGTGAAGTACGTGAGCAGGGCGTCGCCGGTTCCGTCCCCGAGCCGGTACTCGTGCTCGTCGGCCTGCTGCTCGACGATCCGCAACAGGTCGGCGGGCTCGTAGTCGCCGAACGTGATGGTTCGTGAGAACCGGGAGGCCACGCCGGGGTTGACGGTCAGGAACCGCTCCATCTCCGCCGTGTACCCGGCGACGATCACCACCACCTCGTCCCGGTGGTCCTCCATCAGCTTCACCAACGTGTCGATGGCCTCGCGGCCGAAGTCCCGCCCGGAGTCCTCGGGCGCCAGGGCGTACGCCTCGTCGATGAACAGGACCCCGCCCCGGGCCCGGTCGAAGGCCTCCTGGGTGCGGATGGCCGTCGACCCGATGTGCTCGCCGACCAGGTCCACCCGGGACACCTCCACCAGGTGGCCGCGCTCCAGCACGCCGAGGGAGGCCAGGATCTCCCCGTACAGCCGGGCCACGGTGGTCTTGCCCGTGCCCGGGGATCCGGTGAAGACCAGGTGCCGGCGCACCGACGCGGCCTTGAGCCCGGCCTGCTGCCGACGCCGTCCGACCTCGATCATGTCGGTCAGCGCCCGCACCTCGCGCTTGACGCTGTCGAGCCCGACCAGCGAGTCGAGCGCACCCAGCACCTCGTCCGAGCGGCGCCCCGCCGCCTCGTCCGGGTCCGGCCGAGGCGCGGGTACGGACACGCCGGTGCCGGTGCCGGTGCCGGTGCCCGTACCGCTGCCGACGGCTGCTGCGGGCGTCCCGGCGGTCGCGGACGGAACCCGTTCGGCGGTCGCGGTCAGCCGCCCGGCCGACGCCCCCGGCGGGGCGATCGACGGGGCGACCGGCGCGGTGTCCGCTGCCCGGTGGACCGCGCTCTCGTCGCTGGTGCAGCCCTCCACCAGGGGCCCGTCCTCGGAGAACTCGTACCCGCCGCGCGCGCACCGCTCGGTGTGGCAGCGGGTCAGCGTCGTCCGGCAGCCGTCGATGACGTGGAAGCCGAAGCCGCCGCTGCCGGTGACCCGGCAGCCGTCGAAGGTGCCCCGGCCGCCCGCGGACACGTAGAAACCGGCCTCGGCGGCCGAGGTGACGGTGCAGCGCTCCACGGTCGGATCGGCGCCCTTGGTGACGATCACGCCCGTCTGCACCGCGTCGACGGTGCAGTTGGCGAGGACGCCGCCGCTGCCGTGGTCACGGAACCAGGCCCCCGTGGTGGCCTCCCGGATCCGGCAGTCGTCCAGCTGCGCGGTGGCGCCGTCGCTCACCGACACGGCCGTGTTGCGCACCTGCGTCAGGTCGCTGTCCACCACGTCCGCGCGCGAGCCACGGTCCAGGACGAACACCGCGTCCGGTACGTCGTGAACCCGGCAGGAGTCGAGCGAGGCGGTGGCGCCGTCGCTGATCCACACCGCCGGGTAGTCGCCCGTACTGTCGTGGATCTCGCAGCCGTCGGCGTCCACGCGGGTGCCCGGGTCCCACACCGACAGGCCGTTGCGGCCGAACCGGCGCACGGTGGTGCGGCTGAGCGTGAGCACCGAGCGCGAGCGCAGGTCGACGGCGTTCTCCGGGATGTCGTGGATGTCGCAGCCGGACAGCGCCAGGACGGCGTCGGTGTCCAGCGTGACGCCGTCCGCGGCCGTGCGGTGCACCGCGCAGTCCGTCAGCCGGGCCACCGCCCGTGCGGCCACCTGCACGCCGGTGCCCCGGATCTCGTACACCTCGCACCCCAGCGCCTCCAGGCCCGAGCCCTCGCCGGTGACGCTCAGGCCCGCGCCCGAGGAGTGGTGCACCCGGCAGCGCTCCAGTCGCGGGTGGGCGCCGCCGCGCACGGCGACGCCCGCCTGGCCCGCGCCGGTGACCTCGCAGTCCTCGAACACCCCGCCGCCGCCGTCGAGTACGGCGATCCCGACCCCGGCCGGGTTGTCGACCGTGCAGCGGCGCACCACGGGCCGACCGGTGCCGCGCACCTCGATGCCGGCCGCGGACCGGGTGACCACGCGCAGGTCGGACAGCTCGGGGGAGCCCTCCTCGACCAGCAGCGCGGGGGCGGCGGTGTCCTGACCCTCCAGGCGCAGGTCCTGGACCACGGCGGAGGCGCGCACGGTGAGCGCGACCCCGTCGACCGGGGCGATGCGGACGGCGCCGGGGGAGCCCTCGGGGCCGCGCAGGGTGACGGCGTGACGGAGCACCAGGTTCTCGCGGTAGGTACCCGGGGCGATGGAGAGCACGTCCCCGTCGCCGGCGGCGGCCAGGGCCGCGGCCAGTGTGGGGTACTCGCCGGTGCGGCGGCGCCACCGCGAGGTGCCGCCGTGTGTGACCTGGACCGTGCCCTGTGCCATGGTGCTGCGCTGCCCCCACCCTCGTACCGATGCTCGTGCGCGTCCGCCGGAACGGGCCGCCGGACGGCCGGGCGGGCGGTGCGACCCGGACCGGCCGGTCCACCGTAGCGCGCGCCGGCCAAGGCGGTTGACAGCTCGGTCACCCGGTCGGGTCCGGTCGGGACCGGAGCGGACCGGTCAGCTGCCGGCGCCCGTGCGCCCCCAGTCCGGGCCGACCGACGCCCAGGCGCGGTCCAGTTGTGCGTACCGCCGGTGCGTGAGCCTGCGCACCACCAGCCGCCGCAGCGTCTCGGCGAGCGCCGCGACGACGGCCGCGGCCGCGATCCCGGCCAGGGCCGCGTGCGCGACCGCCGTGCCGGAGTCGAGCGGTCGGGGCACGATCCGGCCGTGGCCGTCCGTCCACAACGGCACGTCCTGGCCCGTCCTGAGGGGCTCGGCCCGCTCGTCGGCGGCCAGCGTGCCGCTGTGCCGGGTGCCGTCGGGCGCGGTCCAGGCCGCCAGCACCTGCGGCGGGGCGGGGGACTGGCGCAGGGCGGCGGCGTCGGTGGAGACGCCGCCGGGCGGCGGGGCGGCGAGCGGGCGCACCACCACCGCGTGCACCAGGGTGCGGTCCGCCGCCTGCTCGCGTACGGCCGCCTGGAGCGTGCGGTCCACGCGCAGACCGGCGAGGGCGCCGGCCGCGGGGGCCAGGAGCAGGAGGCACGCCAGGGCGGCCAACGCCACCCACGCCTCGACCAGATCGGTCCGGCGGCAGAGCGGATTGCGCCGCCAACGCCAGACGCCCGTCACGGTACGCACGTTCGGCACCCCCTTCGCGCTCCGTCCCAGCCTCCCCCACGGTCGGCGGCGGCGCATCCGGGACGGGGGACGCGCACGCCGACGGCACAACGAACGCGGCCGCCCCGCGGTTCCCGTTCGTCGCAGCCGGTTTCCGTACCGTCGCACTCGGTTGTCCGGCCGCCGGTTCGCGCGGGCGGCGGGCGGCGTCCGCGCGGCGCTACTCGAGGACCCGCACCTCGTCGCCGGTCCGGACCGTCCCCAGGGTGACCGGCACCAGGAGCTGTCCGAAGATCACCTGGCTGCCCTGTCGGCGGTGCCGGGCCAGGGAGCGCAGGGGCTCCTTGCCCCGCTCGGCGGTCTGCTGGTCCGTGGTGGTGACCACGCAGCGGCCGCAGCTGCGGGCCACCCGGAACTCGACCCCGCCGATCGCGAGCCGCCGCCACCCGTCCTCGGCCCAGGCGGTCGCGCCCGCGACGACGACGTTCGGCCGGAAGCGGTTCATGGGCAGCGGGCCCTCGGAGGCCCGGTCGCCCTGCGCGACGAGCGCGTTGAGGGCGTCCAGCGAGGCGAGGGTGGCGACGAGCAGCGGGTACCCGTCGGCGAGGCTGACCGTCTCGCCCGGCAGGGCGAACTCCGGGTCCACCGGCCGCCGGTGCTCCGGTTCGTCGAGGTGCACCAGCCGTGCCGGGACACCGAGGTAGGCGCTGAACCAGGCGTGCGCCGCGGGGTCCGCGAGCCGCCCCTCCACCTTCTTCCCGAAGATGAGGAAGGGCACGACCTCGCCCGCCGCGGGAACCTCGACCGTCAGCCCTTCGAGCCCCGGACCCGCCAGCGCCACCGCGCCGCCCCCCAGCGGCCGTGCGGTGGCCAACGCCAGCCGGGGCTGCTCGCGTTGCGTGATGACCTTCGAGTCCGCGCCGAGCACCGCCCACCGGCGGTCCGCCGCCAGCCCCCAGGGCTCGACGGCCGCCTCCTGCAGGTCGACGCCCCTCAGGGACTTGACGGGGTGGATGTGGATCGACTGCACACGCATGTTCGACATGAGGGCATCCTGCCAGGTGGTCAAGCCCGGCCGGATGCCCTCGAGTCGTACGACGTGTACCCCGTGCTGCCCGCGTGGATCAGTAGCCGCGTCCCTGGTACGGGCGGCCGTACGGGTCCTCGTACCCGCCGGGCGCGGCGGGGGCGGGGGTCATCGGGCGCGGGGCCGCCGGGCGCATCGCCTCGTACCCGGTGGTCGCCACCGGGCGGGGCGGCTGCTGCGGCGCGTACCCGCGCGGGGCGGGCTGCTGCTGCGGGATGTACGGCGCGGGCGCCTGCTGCAGCGGTACCGGCTGCGGGGCCGGCTGCTGGTACGGGTAACCGTAGCCGCCGGTGGCGTTGGCTGCAGCGCCCTGGTACGCCGGGACCGGCGCGGCGGGCAGCGCCGGCAGGGCGGCGGGGAGGGCGGGCAGGTTGCTGACCGGAGCGCTGGTCGGGTACCCGCTGCTCATGGGCTCGTACATGGCGGGTACCCGGATCGGTGCGATCTGGGGAGTGCCCCGCTCGGCGACGAGAGAGTCGTAGATGGGGGTGTCCGTGAAGGACGGCGCGGAGTAGTAACCGCCGCCGTAAGAGGCGCGGGGGGACGTCATGGACATAAGTTAAGCCCACTGGTTCACCCGGTCTATAGCCCGGCCGCGGGAACACCCCCCTGACCTGCAAATTCGCAGGTCAGTGGCGCTCTGTTCGCTTGACGCACACGTGTACGTTTCGTCCGCTGCGTCCCTTCTTGCTCCCACTCGTACCGGTGGGTAGGGGGGCGGGTGTGACGCCTTGTCAAGTGTGCGTCGCCGACCGTGACCTTGTATGACGGGGTGTCGGATCCCGGTCTTCACCGGTTGTTCACCGTCCCGGAACCGGAACGAGAGCCGGAAGCGGAATCGCGCACCCGGCCGGAAGCGGAACCTGGATCCGGGGTGGAAGCGGAACCGGGAGCCGGCCCGGCCCCGGCCCCGTCAGGCGTCGGCCCCGGCCCGGCCCCGGCCCCGGCCCCGGTCAGGCGTCGCTCGGCCGCGGGTACGTGCGCCCCTTCCAGGCGGCGCCCCGCCCCCGGTAGTGCTGCACCGCCGAGTCCACCGTCATCAGCAGGTAGAGCAGGGCGGTCAGCGGCAGCAGCGGCGCGAGCGCCGCGGACTGCCGGTGGTAGCGCAGCATCGGCAGGTAGGTTCCGGCCATCACCAGCCACGCCAGCCCGCCCGTGGCCGCCAGGGCCGGCCGGCCCCCGGCCAGCCCCGCGGCCAGCGCGGCCGGCGGCACGAGGTACACCAACGTCAGGCCCGCGACCGTGCCCGCCAGCAGGGCCGGGCTGTGCCGGAGTTGGGCGTACGCACTGCGCGAGACCATCCGCCAGAGATCGCCCAGGGCGGGGTAGGGCCGGACGCTGTCCACCCGCTCGGCCAGCCCCAGCCAGATCCGGCCACCCGACCGCTTCACCGCACGGGCGAGGGAGACGTCGTCGATGACGGCCTGCCGGATCGAGTCCGGTACGCCCGCCCGTACCGCGGCCTCCGTGCGCAGCAGGACGCAGCCGCCGGCCGCGGCGGCGGTCCGGGCACCCGGCCTGTTGACCCGTCGGAAGGGGTAGAGCTGCGCGAAGAAGTAGACGAAGGCCGGGACGACCAACCGCTCCCACAGCCCGGCCGTGCGCAGCCGTGCCATCTGCGAGACCAGGTCGAGCCCCGCGGTCTCGGCCGCCGACACCAGCTCGCGCAGGCTGCCGGCCTCGTGTGCGATGTCGGCATCGGTCAGCAGCAGGTACGCCGGCTCGCCGCGCGGGCCGGAGCGGGCGAGGGCGATCCCGTGGCGCAGCGCCCAGAGCTTCCCCGTCCAGCCGGGCGCCGGCTCGCCGGGGGAGGTGACGGTCAGCGGCAGGCCGGGGTGCTCGGCGGCCAGGCGGCGCGCCAGCTCACCGGTGCCGTCGCGGCTGCCGTCGTCGACGAGGTAGAGCTCGGCCTCGCCGGGGTAGCACTGGGCGAGCAGCGAGGACAGGCTGCGGGGCAGCACCTCGGCCTCGTCGCGGGCCGGTACGACGATCGCGACGGACGGCCAGGCCGCCGGCTCGCGGCGCGGCGGCAGCCGGACGTCGGTCCGCCAGAACATGCCCTGGCCCAGCAGCAGCCACGACCAGGCGGCCAGCGAACCGAGGGCGGTCACCATCAGGACGGTGGGGGCGCTCACCCCCCGCAGTGTGCCGGAACCCGCCGTCCCCGGCCGCCCCGACAGGCCGGCCCGCCCCCGCCGCGCGCGGATCGGCACGCAGTGCCGCGCGGGGTGCGGGCCCCCGCGCCATGGGTCGCCGGGAAGGCTCCGCGGGCGCGCGGACCCGGCGAGCTGGCGCGGACATGTCGGGCGAGCTGGCGGGGACATGCCGGGAGCGTCGATTAAAGTGACCGGGTGAAGATCGCGCTCATGGACTCCGGAATCGGCCTGCTGGCGGCGGCCGCCGCGGTGCGTCGGCTGCGGCCGGACGCCGATCTGGTCCTCTCCTCCGACCCCGACGGCATGCCCTGGGGGCCGCGCACCGCCGAGTCCCTGACGGACCGGGCCCTGATGGTGGCGCGGGCCGCCGCCGAGCTCGACCCCGACGCGCTCATCGTGGCCTGCAACACCGCCACCGTGCACGCCCTCGACGCCCTCCGAGCCGCCCTGGAACCCGGTATCCCGGTCATCGGCACCGTCCCGGCGATCAAGCCGGCCGCCGCCCGCGGCGGCAAGGTCGCGATCTGGGCCACCCCCGGCACCACCGGCAGTCCGTACCAGCGCGGGCTGATCCGCTCCTTCGCCGGAGGGGTCGACGTCACCGAGGTGCCGTGCCCGGGCCTCGCGGACGCGGTGCAGTGGGCCGACCCCGACGCCGTGGCCCGTACGGTCGCCGCGGCGGCCGCGCTCACCCCGCCGGACGTCACGGACGTCGTGCTCGGCTGCACCCACTACGAGCTGGTCGAGGACCCGATCCGGGCCGCCCTCGACGAGCGCACCGGCGGCGCGGCGCTGACCTACCACGGCTCGGCCGACGCGGTCGCGGCCCAGGCGCTCCGCCGCATCGGCGTGGGCCCGGCCCCCGCCGCCGACCCCACGGGCACGCTCACGGTGCTCCTCACCACCCGCCCCTCCGCGCTCCCCGCGGAAGCCCTCACCTACGCCGAGGGCCGCCTCCTCGACGCCGCCACCCCCGCCCTCCCCCTCCCCACGGAGGCCCCCGCGGTCCACTGACCCCCGCGCCCGCCCCGACGGACCCGGTTCAGCGGTGCGTGTGGCCCTGTCCGGGCCGACGGGTCAGGTGAGGGCGTTGATGATGCGGCGGCTGACCTCGTGTTCCGCGAAGTCGCGCAGGTGGGTGAGGAAGATCCAGACGTGCCCGTCCGGGTCGCGGAGGATCGCCGTGCGGTCGCCGTGGAACTGGTCGGCGGGCTCCTGCAGCACCTCGGCCCCGGCCTCGGCTGCCCGTTCCGTCAGCGCGTCCACGTCCGGGACCCACGCGTGCACCGCCACGCTCGCGCCGCCGAGCGCCGCCGGCGCCGCGAAGGGCCCCGTCGCGTCGCCGACCATCACCAGCGACTCCGCTATGCGGACCTCCGCGTGCAGGATCCCGCCCTCGGGGGTCTCGATCCGGAACTCCTCCCGCGCCCCGAAGGCCCGCGTGTAGAAGTCGATCGCGGCGGTCCCGTCGGCCACCATCACGTGCGGCACGGCCGCGTTGCGGTACCGGGCCGGGACGACCTGGCGTACGTCCACCCTGCCCGGTGCCCCGTCGTTCGCGTGGCCGTTCGCCCTCGTCGTCCTCGTGCTGGTCATCCTGGGCTCCTTCGGCTCTCGGCCCTCGGCCGTCGACCGCCGGCCCCGTGCCGGCGCTGCGCCGGGTGGCCCCCTGCCGGGGCCCGGAGGCACCGCCGGGGGCACCCGGTACGCCGAACGTAGGACCTCAAGCCCGCTTGAGGTCAAGGGCCCCGGGTAGCCGCCCGAAAGGATGCGCAAGCGCTGCCTCCCCTCCCCGTGCATGAGTAGGCTGCCCCCCATGAGGGACCTCCCCACCGGGCCGGTCTGGACCGGCCGCGCCACCAACCGTGCGCAGTGGCTGCTCGCGGCCGCGGGCATGGCCTTCCTCGCGCTCGGCGTCGGGCTGGCCGTGGAATCCGCCTGGTCCGGCGGGCTCGTCCCGCTCGTCATGGCCGTCGTCGGCTGCGTGGCCGCCGGGCTGCTGATCATCTACGGCACGCTGGCCTTCGTCCACGTCGCCGTCACCGTGGACGACGACGGGCTGGAGGTCCGCTGCGGGCACATCGGCGTGCCCCGGCGGCGGTTCCGGCTGGCGGACATCGCCTCGGCGGAGTTCGTCCCGCGCGTCACCCCGCGCCAGTGGGGCGGCTGGGGCTACCGCTGGCGGCCCGAGAAGGGCACCGCGGTGGTCGTGCGGCGCGGCGAGGCGGTCGTCCTGCGCTTCGGCGACGGCCGGCTGTTCACCGTGACCGTCGACGACGCCGAGACGGCGGTACGCGTCATCCGCTCGCGCCTCGCCCACCCGGCCCCGCCCTCCCCGGTCTGACCTTCAACCGCCCCCGAAGCCCGCCTCGCGCGCGCACCGTGGTCCGGGCCGCGATCCGGAACCTCCGCCACCGGCCCCGCCGTACGTCTCCCAGGTGACCGTCGTACACTCCGCCAATGAGCAGCGCCACCCGCACGACCGCCACCGAGCCGTCCGCCCCCGCGCCCGTCCGGGCGCGCCGAGGCGCCGCCCGGCTGATCGATCCCGGGCTGGCCGCGGCCGCCGGCGTCCTCCTGTACCTGAGCTTCCCGCCCCGCCCCCTGTGGTGGCTCGCCCTGCCCGCCTTCGCGCTGCTCGGCCACGTCCTCCACCGGCGCCGCCCGCGCGCCGCCTTCGGACTGGGCCTGCTGGCCGGTCTGGGCTTCATGCTGCCGCTGCTCGTGTGGACCGGCGAGGAGGTCGGCCCGGTGCCGTGGCTGGCCCTCGCCACCGCCGAGGCGCTGCTCATCGCCCTCGGCTGCCTCGGCATCGCGCTCGTCACCCGCGCCCCGCTGTGGCCGGTCTGGGGCGCCGCCGTGTGGGTCACCGCCGAGGCGGTCAGGGCCCGCGCCCCGTTCGGGGGCTTCCCCTGGGGCAAGATCGCCTTCGGCCAGGCCGACGGCGTCTTCCTTCCCCTGGCCGCCGTCGGCGGCACCCCGCTGCTGAGTTTCGCCGTCGTGCTGTGCGGCTTCGGCCTGTACGCCGTACTGCGCCAGCTGCGCGAGGGGCGGCGGCGGCCGCTGGTCGCCGCGCTCACCGTGCTCGTACCGGTCGCCGGCGCCCTGGCCGCCCGTCCGCTCGTGGACGACGGCCCGGAGGACGGCACCGCCACCGCCGCCGTGATCCAGGGCAACGTGCCGCGCGCCGGCTTCGACTTCAACGCCCAGCGCCGGGCCGTCCTCGACAACCACGCCAGGCGGACCGTCCAGCTCGCGAACGACGTCCGGGCCGGCCGCGTCCCCAAGCCCGACTTCGTCGTCTGGCCGGAGAACTCCTCCGACCTCGACCCGTACGCGGAGTCCGACGCGTACGCCGTGATCGACAACGCGGTGAAGGCCGTCGGCGTCCCCGTCTCCATCGGCTCGGTCGTCGCCCCCACCACCGGTCCGCTGCGCAACACGCAGATCCTGTGGGACCCGCAGCGCGGACCGGTCGCCACCTACGACAAGCGGCACATCCAGCCCTTCGGCGAGTACATCCCCATGCGGTCCGTGGCGCGCGTGTTCAGCTCGGACGTGGACCGGGTGCGCCGCGACTTCGGCCCCGGCAAGGTGCCCGGCGTCTTCACCATGTCCGGCAGCCGCGTCGGGCTCGTCACCTGCTACGAGGCGGCCTTCGACGACGCCGTGCGCGACACCGTCCGGGCCGGCGCCCAGGTGATCTCCGTCCCCAGCAACAACGCCACGTTCGGCCGCAGCGAGATGACCTACCAGCAGCTCGCGATGTCCCGGGTGCGGGCGGTCGAGCACAGCCGCTCGGTGCTGGTGCCCGTCACCAGCGGCGTGAGCGCCGTGATCCGACCCGACGGCCAGATCGTGCGGCAGACGAAGATGTTCACCCCGGACGCGCTGGTCGAGACGATTCCGCTGCGCTCGTCGGTCACCCCGGCCACGCGGCTGGGGGCCTGGCCGGAGTACGCGCTGGTCGCCCTGGCGGCCCTCGGGCTCGGCTGGAGCGCGGCGTTCACCGCCCGGGCCCGCCGCCGTACGCCCTGACCCGGTCCGTCACGCACCGCCTCGAACCCCCTAGGGTCGTGCCATGAGCACCCCCGAGTTCATCCGCCGCATCCGGGCCACCGCCGGCCACCAGCTGCTGTTCCTGCCGGGCGTGACCGCCGTGGTGTTCGACGGCGAGGGGCGGGTGCTGCTCGGGCGGCGCGCCGACACCGGCGGCTGGTCCGTCATCGGCGGCATCTCCGAACCGGGGGAGCAGCCCGCCGAGACGGCGGTGCGCGAGGTGTACGAGGAGACGGCCGTGCGCTGCGTCGCCGAGCGCGTCGTCCTCGTGCAGTGCCTCCAGCCGGTGACGTACGCCAACGGCGACGCGTGCCAGTACATGGACATCACCTTCCGCTGCCGGGCGGTGGGCGGCGAGGCCCGGGTGAACGACGAGGAGTCGCTCGACGTGGCCTGGTTCGCCGTGGACGCGCTCCCGCCGCTGGAGGCGTTCGCGCTGGACCGGATCCGGCAGGCGCTGAAGGACGAGCCCACCTGGTTCGAGCCCGCGGGCACGTGAGGCGGCATCGGCCGGACGGCGGTCAGCCCCCCGACACCGCCGCCTCGCGGTACAGCTCCCGCGCCCGCTCGCCCAGCACCGCGCTGTACGACACCTCCGGCACCGTGCCGCCGCCCTCGTACCCGCCCAGCACTCCCACGAGCCGGCCCGTGGTCGTCAGCCACGGACTGCCGCTGGTGCCCCCGCTGTAGTCGGGGCACTCGATGCGCCGCTGCGTGGCGCTGAACAGGGAGGTCTCGTTGCGGCACAGCAGCGGGGCCTCGGCCGTGCTCGGGTAGCCCACGACCGTGACGTCCACGTCGTCCGGCTGGTCCGGGGCCACCGTGAAGCCGCCGAGCACGTCCTCGATCTCCTCCCCGTCGAGCGGCGCCACGGTCGCGAACGCCACGTCCGCGTCCGGGTCCTCGTCCGCCGTCCAGCCGGGGTCCACGTACGTGCCGGTGAGCCGCCACACCCCGTACGGTGCGTCGCCGTCGCGGTAACCGGGGACGAACACGGTCCGCCCCGCGTCCTGGGTCAGGCAGTGGGCCGCGGTGGCGATCAGGTTCCGGTCGTCGCTGCGCACCACCGACGCGGTGCAGTAGTGGCCGCCGTCCAGGCCGCCCGCGAACAGGGCGCCCACCCGGTCGCTCTCGTCCGACTCGCGCGCCGTCACGGTCTCGCCCGGCGGGAGGTGGGCGCCGTTCGCGGGCGTGACCGTGCCGAGCAGTGCGACGAGCGGGGTCATCGCGATCAGCACGCGCGCGCCGGTCCGTACGTGCCGGGCCTGTCGGGGGAGCATGCGGTGGATCATGCCTTGAGCCTGGCCCGGAAAGCTATGAGCGGAGGCTCCCGTTCCTTGAGAATCTCCTGTGAATCCGGCCCGCGAACGGATCGCATGCGGACATTCCGCAAGGAAGCCGCGGCACCCCGCACGTCTATCGACGCGGCGGACGGTTCCGCGGTCCCGCTTGTGCAACCTGTCGGGCGAACGGCCCGGCACCCCGCCCCTAGCCTCACCGCAGGAGCACGAACGAGGGGCGGTACCGGTGAACTGGCTGATCCACGACTACCGCGAGAGCGATCTCGCCGCGGTGGTCCACCTCATCGACACCACGGCCGAGCTGGGCCAGGAGTCCGTCTTCTCGCTGGCCGAGTGCATCGGGGCGCTGACCGACCGGCAGCCCGCCGTCGTCGCCGTCCACCAGGGCGTGCCCATCGGCGCGGCGCTGGCCTGCGTGGCCGGCGAGCGCGCCTGGGTGATGCGGATCGCCATCAACTCGGGCTGGCGCGGCCGGGGCCTGGCGAGCGCCCTGCTGGTGGAGCTGGAGCGGCGGCTGATCGCCGCGCGGGTGAGCCGGATCGCGTACGTGCTGCCCGAGGAGGACCTGCTCGGTGAGGGGCTGCTCAACGCGGGCTACACCCGTCAGCCCGCGGTCGCCTACTTCGAGAAGACCGAACCGCTGCACGGCCCCGCGGCCGGGCTCCTCGACGACCTCGGCGGCCGCTTCCTGCCCAACGACCTGTGGGGCAGGGTCGCCGGAATGGAGAAGGAGAAGGACCTCATAGAGCGGCGGGTCGTCCTGCCGCTGGCCGAGCCCGAGCGGGCCGCGCAGCACGGCGTGCGGCCGCCGCGGGCGATCACCCTCTTCGGCCCGCCCGGCACCGGCAAGACCACCTTCGCCCGGGCCGTCGCCTCCCGCCTGGGCTGGCCGTTCGTCGAGATCTTCCCCTCCCGGCTGGCCGACGAGGGCAACCTGGCCGCCGCCCTGCGCGACGCCTTCGCCCGGGTCGCCGAGCTGGAGCGGGTCCTGCTCTTCATCGACGAGGTCGAGGAGATCGCGCCGGTGCGCAGTGAGCCGGCGCAGCCCGGCGGCATGCACGGGGTGACCAACGAGCTCCTCAAGCTGATCCCCGGCTTCCGGGAGGGCGACGAGCGGCTGCTGGTGTGCGCCACGAACTCGATCCGGTCGCTCGACCCGGCGTTCCTGCGCCCGGGGCGCTTCGACTACCTGATCCCGATCGGCACGCCGGACGCGGGCGCGCGGGCGGCGATCTGGTCGCGGTACACGGCCGGGCGGCCCGACGTGGACGTGGCGGCGCTGGTGGCGGAGACGGAGCTGTTCACGCCCGCGGACATCGAGCACGCGGCGCGGATGGCGGCGCAGGTGTCGTTCGAGCGGGACCTGGAGGCCGTCGGCGGGCGGCCCGCCTCGCCGCTGCCGCCGGGCGCGACCACCGCGGACTACCTGGCGGCGGTGGCGCAGTGCCGGCCCACGGTGACGCCGGCGATGACGGGCGAGTTCGAGGCGGACATCACGGCGCACGCGCGGGTGTGAACCGTACCGGCCGCACGGCTGGCGCGCCGCACGGCGTCGGCGTGCAGGGGCGGCCTGTCCTTCGGTTCGGGCCGGGTGTTGCGGACCCGGCACGATCCGAAGGACAGGCCCCGTGGTGCGCGCGTCACACGCCGGCCCCCCGGCCGATCCGGGCGCCCGCCCCCCGGCTGATCGGTCCAGCCCCCGCCGTGGGCCCGCCCCCGCCGCAGGCCCGCCCCCGGCGCGGGCCTCAGTCGGCGAGTGCCGCGTCGAGCATGCGGCGGGCGACCGCGCGCAGTTCGGCCGGGTCGGGGGCCGGCCGGGAGCGGGCCGTGGCCCCGGCGAGGCGGTCGTACAGCAGTCCGTCCGCCCAGGCGACCAGCAGTTCGGCCGCCTCGCGCGGCCGGGGGGACCCGAGCGCGGCGAGCAGGTCGGCCGCCTGCCGGCGCGCGCCCGCGCCCGCCTGGTGCAGCTCCGCGTCCAGCTCCGGGTTGCGCGCGGCCTCCAGGCTCAGTTCGTAGCGCGCCAGTTGGCGCTCACGGCCCGTGGTCAGCCAGTGCAGCAGCAGCGCGGCCAGCATGCCGGCGACCCCGTCCCGGTCGGGTGCCCCCGTACCGGCGCCGTCGTGCGCCCCGCCCCGCCCGACGCTCTCGTAGTCCACCGTGTCGAGTTCGGCGAGCCGGTGGTAGCAGGCGCCGATCAGGGCCGTCCGGGTGCGGAAGTAGTACGACGTGCTGCCCGCGGGCAGTCCCGCCGCGGCGTCGACCGCCCGGTGCGTGAGCCCGCGCAGCCCCGCGCCGGCGACGGTGGCGATCGCGGTGTCGGCGATGAGCGTGCGGCGGTCGGGCGCCCGCCCGCCCGCGGGTGCCCGGGCGGTGCGCGGTCGGGCGGCGACGGTCGGGTCGGAGCGGTCTGGGCTGGACATGGCCTCACTCTACAGCTGTAGAGTGACGCACGTCCCTCTACAGCTGTAGAGGCCGACGCGTCCGCGGTGCGGACGGCAGTGCGCGACACGAGGAGGAAACGGCCATGCCCGGGAACGGACGCGAGCGGCACGCACTCATAGCGGGGGCCGGCATCGGCGGGCTCGCGGTCGCGGCGGCCCTGCACCGGCGCGGCTGGCGCGTCACCGTCTGCGAGCGCGCCAACGAGCTGCCGCTCACCGGCGCCGGGATCGTCCTCGCCCCCAACGCCCTGCGCGCCCTCGACGCGATCGGCCTCGGCGACACGGCCTGGGCCGGCGAGGCCCTGCCGGCGGCGATGGGCCTGCGCCGCCCCGACGGCACCTGGCTGCGCCGCGCCGACACCGCCGCCGTGGTGGCCCGGTACGGCCGCGCCCCGCTCGCCGTGCACCGGCCCGCCCTGGCCCGGGCGCTCGCCGCCGCCGTGCCGGCGGGTTCCCTCCGTTTCGGTGCGGCCGTGACGGACGTCGACCGCCCGGACTCCGACCGGCCGGTGGTGCGCACCACCACCGGGGACGTGGCCGCGGACCTGGTGGTGGCCGCCGACGGCATCAACAGCGCGCTGCGCCGCCGGTTCTTCCCGTCCCACCCCGGACTGCGGCACAGCGGCGAGGCGGCCTGGCGGGCGGTGATCCCGGGCGCCGGACTGCCGGAGCTCCTCACCGCCGAGACGTGGGGCCGCGGCGAGCGCTTCGGCATCGTCCCCCTCGCGGACGGCCAGGTGTACGTCTACGCCACCGCCCTCGGCCCCGAGGGGTACCGGCCCGCCGACCACCGCACCGAGCTGCTGCGCCGCTTCGCGCGCTGGCACGACCCGATCCCCGAGCTGCTCGACCGCCTCGACCCGGAGACCGTGCTCCACCACGACCTCCACGACCTGGCTGTGCCGCTGCCCCGCTTCCACCACGGTCGGATCGCCTGGCTCGGAGACGCGGCCCACGCCATGACCCCCAACCTGGGCCAGGGCGGCTGCCAGGCGATCGAGGACGCCGCCGTCCTCGCCCGCCTGTTGGACGGCGCCGCCGCACCGGTACCCGGGGGCGGGGACGTCCCCGCCACGCTCGCCGCGTACACCGCCGCCCGCCACCGCCGCACCACCACCATCGGCCTGCGCGCCCGGCGGGCCGGGCGGCTGGTCCAGCAGACCCGTCCGCTCGCCGCGGCCGCCCGCGACCTCCTCGTCCGCCTCACGCCAGAACGGGCCGCCCGTCGCGCCATGGACGAGATATTCACGGGCGTGGAATTCTCATGATCGACATACCATCGGCCGCATGATGCTCTCTTATGACCAGGCCGGCGACGGCCCCACCGTCCTGCTCCTGCACTCCGGCGTCTGCGACCGACGCATGTGGGACCCGCAGTGTGACGACCTGATCGCGGCCGGATACCGGGTGGTGCGCGCCGACTTCCGCGGCCACGGCGAGACCCCCGCCGACTTCACGCGCCCGCGCCGCCCCTTCGAGGACGTCCGGGACCTCCTCGACCACCTCGGCATCGAGCGGGCGGTCCTGGTCGGCTCCTCGTTCGGCGGCCGGGTCGCCCTCGAGACCGCCGCCCGGTACCCGGAGCGGGTCACCGCCCTGGCGCTGCTCTGCCCCGACGTGCCGGGCCTCGAACCCGGCCCGGCCCTGCGGGCCTTCGGCGCGAAGGAGGACGAACTGCTCGAGGCGGGCGACGTCGACGGCGCGGTCGCGCTCAACGTCGACCAGTGGCTCGGCCCGGAGGCCTCGGCCGAGGTCCGGACCCGGGTGGCCGAGATGCAGCGCCACGCGTTCGAGGTCCAACTCGCCGCCTGGGCCCTGGCGCAGGCCGCCGCGGCCGAGGAGGCGGGTACGGAGGCACCGGAGCCCGCCGAGGACGCGACAGGAGCGGAGGGAGCAGCAGGAGCGGAGGGGGCGGAGGAGCCGGCGGAGCCGGCCCTCGACCTGTCCCGGATCCAGGCGCCCTGCCTGGTGGTCGGCGGAGCGCACGACGTCGCGGAGTTCCGCACGGCCGCCGCGGGACTGCCCGGCATCCTGCCCCGCGCCCGCCACGTCGAGCTCGCCTGGGCCGGCCACCTCCCGTCGCTGGAGCGCCCGGCCGAGACCGCCGAGCTCCTGCTCGGGTTCCTCGCGGAGCACCGGGCCTGAGGCAGGGCCGACCCGGAAGGACCGGCGCCCGCGCCGCGCGTCGCGCGCGGTGCGGGCGCCGGGGGATCATCCGGCCGGAGCGGGCGGGATGACCTCGGCCGGGGCCGTCGTCGGCGCGTAGCGCTGGACGCTGCTGGTCGTGGGGACCAGGTCCCTGTGGATGGCCCGGGCGATCGCCTGGATCGTGGCCACGCCGTAGTCCATGGTCGCGTTGTCCTGCGTCAGGACCGTGATGCCGTAGTCGTGGCCGGCCCCCTGGAAGGCGCCGATGCTGTGCACCCGCCAGCCGTGCGTGGCCCGCGGCAGCCAGCCGTTCTTGACGTGCACCTTCACCGTCGACGGGGCGCCGGCCGGGGTGCCCCAGCGCTGCGCGGCCACGACCTTGTTCATGAGCTTGAGTGCGTAGGCACGGGAGTTGTCGCTGAGTACCGTGTTCTTCCGGGTGAGCAGGCGCAGCAGCCGCTGCTCGTCCCGCACGGTGATCCGCGTCAGGCCCCAGTAGCCGTTGGCGCCCGGCACCGTCTGCGTCATCCCGGCCGACGTGAGGAAGGCCTTGACCTTCGTCACGCCCAGCTGGCGCCACAGCGCCGTGGTGGCGTTGTTGTCGGACTGGGTGATCATCGCGGTGGTGAGGTCCACCTCGCGCTGCGTCAGGTACCGGTTGTGCTTCTTCGCGTCCCACAGGAGCGTGGCGAGGACCGTCGCCTTGACCACACTGGCCGAGTCGTAGCCCACGGTCGCACGGAAGGTGCAGGTCGTGTCGTTCGTCCGGTCGTACAGGCCGACCGAGATCGAGCCCTTGCGGCCCGCCATGGCCGCGGTGATGTCCTGCTTGAGCTTCGCCGCCAGGCCCGCCTTCGCCGAGCTGCACGTGACCGTGGAGGTCGCCGTGGCGGCGGCCCGCGGTGCCGTGGCCGCGGCGGCGGGCGCCGCCGTCGCCGCGAGCGGTGCGAGGGGTACGAGCACCCCGGCCGCGACACCCGCGCTGACCGCGCGGGCGCGCCGGGATATCCGGTGCGTCATGTGGAGGTTTCCCATCCCGTCGAAATCGAGCGGGCGCGCCCCCGCGCGCCCGTTCGTACTCGACACGCCAGGACGGGCCATGGTTGCGGCGGAGCAGGAAGCCGATATGAAAATGTGTCCGGACTGCTGGGGCGTCACGGGCTCTATCGGGACGAATCGGGCCGGTAGTTGAGCTGGGCGGCAGCCCTTAGTCGCAGCGGTACGTGAACGCCGCCACCGCCGTTCGCCGCTGCGGCGACAGCAGCTCGAGCTCGGCCGTCGCCCGGTAGACGCCCTGCCCGCGGAAGGACCACAGCAGGTGCAGCCGCGCCTCCCGCTGCCCCCGCGCCACCCGCTCCGACAGCGGCTCGGACCGGGTCCCGTCGTTGCGGACCCAGCGGTACGAGAGCGTGCCCGGCCGGCCGTTGGTCCGTACGACCGCCACCACGTCGGCGGCGGAGTCGCAGCCCGGCGCCCGGGCGGGGGCCGCCACCGTCAGCGAGCGGACCTCGACGGCGGGTCCGAACCGCTGCCACGCCAGGCAGCCCAGCACGGCCAGCAGCACCACCGCCGCGAGCGTGTAGCGGCGCAGGCCCGCCCACCGCGACGGCCGCGCGGGCACCCCCGGACCGCGGCCGCCCGGCGTGCCGCCGTGCCAGACCATCGTGGTGGTGATGCCCGCCGGGTGTACGGCTCCGGCCGTCACGCCGGGACCGAACCGCAGCACGGATCCCTCGACGCGGTCGGGCACGGCGGCCGCCCGCACGGTGTCCGCGTGCCCGGCGCCGGACACCTCCGGGCCCGCGTCCCGCACCGTCGGCACGGGCGCCCCGACCGGGCGCGGCAGCCGGACGGTCGGGGCGTTCCCGTCGTCCTGCACCGGCCCGTCGTACCCCACCGGGCCGTCGAACCAGTGGCTGCCGAGCACGGTGGCGCTGTACTCGTCCGGCACGGCGTGCTCCGGCGCGCGCTCCGGTCCGCCGCCGCGCGCCGGCTCCTGAGGGCCCTGCGGCCCGGACGGGCGCCGGCCGTAGGGGATGCGGGGATCGTTCATGTGATCGTGCACCGCCTGACGAAGACCTGCTGGACCGAGGAGGTGTTGCCGGCGGCCGGCGTCGTGGTCGCGCGCACGCCCCAGTAGCAGCCGGAGCCGGTGAACTCGTGGGTCAGGGTCAGCGGCTCGCCCCCGTACCGGTGGGTCCCGCTGCCCTCGGAGGCGCCGAGCGCACCCTTCTCGTCGCTGGTGAACCACTCCACCGTCACGGTCACCGCCCCCCGGCCCTCCGTCGTGACCGCGACCACGGCCTCGCCCGTGGAGTCGCCCGTCTGCCGGAAGGACGTGACGTCCACCGAGCGGACCGTCACCGCCGGGGTCCCGGGCCGGGTCGTCGTCGGGGCGGTGGTGGGCGGCCCGCTCGTGACCGTCGGCGCGGTGGGGGTCGGCCAGGCCGTGGTCGGCCGGGTCGTCGGCGGCCAGGTCGAGGTCGGCCGGGTCGTGGCAGTGGTCGGCCAACCGGTCGGCGTACCGGTCGGGTACGGGTCGGTCCAGCTCGGGCTCGGCGAAGCCCCCGGTGTGGGCGACAGGGACCAGGACGGTGACGCCGCGGGGGACTCCGGGCCGGTCGGCCCGCCCGAACTCGGCTGCGTCGACGGCCTCGTGGTGGCGAACGAGCTCACCACCGCCCGCCCGCCCGGCTCCCCGCCCGCCGCCTGCGAGGCGAACACCAGCACCGCCCCCGCCACCAGCGACGCCCCGGCCGCCAGCCAGCCCCGCGGGCCCGGTCGCCACCCGCCCGGCGCCTGGCCCTGGCCGAGCGAGGTGGTGGCCACGTCCGTACCGCCCACCGCGGGCCCGCCCGCCGAGGGGAACAGCAGCGGCAGCAGCGCGGCCAGTACCGCCAGCCTGCGCTGCCCGCGCGCCTCCCAGTCCGGCCCGTACGCCGCCCGGGCGAGCGCCTCGAGCTCCGCCACGAACGCCTCGGCGTGCGGCGGTCGCTCCTCCGGAGCCTTCGCCAACCCCCGCCGGATCAGCGGACGCACCGGCTCCGGTGCCGCCTCCTCCGGTACCGGCCCCTCGATGTGCTGGAGCGCCAGCTCCGCGAAGTTCTCGCCGCGGAACGGCTTGCGGCCCGTCAGGCACTCGAAGAACACGGCCGTGGCCGCGTACACGTCCGCCGCCGGCGAGGCCGCCGCCCCCCGCCACTGCTCCGGCGCCATGTACGCCGGCGTGCCCGCGACACCCGGCGTGGTGCCCCGCCCCGCGGCGATCCCGAAGTCCACCAGCTTCGAGGAGCCGTCCGCCGCGACCAGCACGTTCTCCGGCTTGTAGTCCCGGTGCACCACCCCCGCCCGGTGCGCCGCCGCCAGCCCCAGGAGCGAGCCCTTGAGCACCACCAGCGCCGGCTCCGGATCGGTGCGACCCTCCTGGGCGAGCAGCGACCGGAGCGGGATCCCGTCGACCAGCTCCATCACGATCGCGGCCCCGCCGGGCGCCTCGACGTACTCGTACAGGCCCACCACGTACGGGGAACGCAGCCCGCCCAGCAGCCGCGCCTCCGCCCGGAACTCCGCCACGAAGGCCGGGTCGGAGCGGAAGCGCTCGCTGAGGTACTTCACGGCGACCGGGATGCCGGTCGCCCCGTGCACCGCGAGCACGACCCGGCCGCTGCCGCCGGAGCCGAGCTCCCGGGCCTCCGTGTAGCCCGGAACCGTCCACGCGTCCATCCCGCCGCCCCCTGCCGTGGCGCCAAACCGTGACCGACACCCCACCAGACACGATTTCCGCCACGGCCGGTTCCAACCCGTCCGAATGCGGCCGACCCCCGCGGAGCGGGGGCGCACGCCGTCAGCCGGACGGCGCGAGCGCCGGGCTGTGCGCCCCGATCATCGCGTGCAGCCGGTCCGCCGCCGCCCGCCCGAAGACGGGGTCGTTGATGTGCGTGTCGTACTCCACGCATTCGGCCGCACTGCCCCGCAGCCCCGCCCGCAGCGCCCCGAACAGCGCCCGGTCGGCCTCCGGGTCGTGGTACGCGCCGCCCGGCGCGCCCAGCGTCGACAGTCCGCGCAGCGGCACGCACACGGCCGTCGGCCCGGTCGCCGTCCGCAGCTTCGCCGCCACCAGGGCGCCCAGCCGCGCGCACTCCGCCTCGGTCGTGCGGATCACGGTGATCGACGGGTTGTGGACCTTGACCCGCCGGTAGCGCACCCGCTCGGGAAGGGTGGCCAGCGGCCCGAACTTCACCATGTCCAGCGCCCCCAGGCTCACCACCTGCGGCACCCCCCGCCGGCCGGCCGCGCTGAGCCGGTCCGGACCGGCGGTGAGGATCCCGCCGCACAGCTCGTCGGCGATCTCGCTCAGCGTCAGGTCGAGCACCCCGGCGAACAGCCCCTGGTCGACCAGGGACTCCAGCGTGCGCCCGCCCGCGCCCGAGGTGTGGAAGACCAGCACCTCGTACCCGAGCCCGGTCAGCCGTTCGCGCGCCGCGTCCACCCCCGGGGTGGTCACCCCCGCCATGCTCGCCGCGACCAGCGGCCGTCCGGCGTTGCCCAGGTCGGCGGGGTGCACCGCGCGCGAGGCCGCCGCGAAGCCGCGCGCCATGCCCGCGACCGCGTCGGCGGCGTTCGCGAGGACGGGGGCGGAGACGCGGTTGATGCCCGCCACGTCGACGACGCTGTACATCATCGCGATGTCCGACGACCCGACGTACGGCGCCACGTCACCGGACGCCATCGACGAGACCATCACCTTCGGCACCCCGAGGGGCAGCGCCCGCATCGCGCGGGTCGCGATGGACGTGCCCCCGCTGCCCCCGACGGCCAGGACCCCGTGCAGCCGGCCCTCGGCATGCAGCCGTAACACGGTGCGCTCCGCGCCCCGGGCCATCGCCGTCACGGCGCCGCCCCGGTCGCCGGCGGCGCGCAGCTCCGCCAGTTCCACCCCGGCGGCCCGCGCCACCTCCTCCCTCGTGACATCGGCCGGCACCCGGGGTTCGCCCATCACCCCGGTGTCGACCAGTACCGTTTCCACGCCGGCGCGTCGCAGTCGCTCGCGCAGCCAGCCGTACTCCACGCCCTTGGTGTCGAGCGTTCCCACCAGCACGACGATCGTCATACTTGAAATGTTCACGGGGAGTCGCAAGGTGACACGTCACGGTCAGGTCAAGACCCGTGCGGCCGTCATCCGTCCGCCAGCAGCTCCGACAGTCGTTCGAGGAAGGTGAACTGGCCCTTCACCAGCTTCGCCTGCGCCTCCGCCGGCACGCACCAGGCCACCCGGTCGATCTCGGGGAACTCCTGGTACGTGCCCGAGCGCGGCGGCCACTCCATCCGGAAGGTGCCCGGCCGCACCGCCTCGGGGTCCAGCTCGGCCTCCACGGCCCACACCGTGACCAGCTTGCCGTTGGCCTGGCGCACCTCCCCCAGAGGGAGGTACGGGCCGGGCGGCGGTGCCAGCCCGAGCTCCTCCTCGAACTCGCGCCGGGCCGCGTCCTCGGCCGCCTCGTCCGGCTCGTACTCGCCCTTGGGGATGGACCACGCCCCTGCGTCCTTCCGCTCGAAGAACGGCCCGCCCATGTGCCCGAGCAGGACCGCCGCCAGCGGCCCCGGTGCGTCCGCGCCGGCCCTGCGGAACAGGAGCAGGCCGGCGCTGCGCTTCTGCGTCATGCCCTTCATGGTGCCCGGCGGGCCGGCACCGGCGCGGGCGGTTGCCCGTACGGGCAACCGGAAGGGCGCTCGCGGACCGACCTCACGGCCGTGCGGGTCGTCGCGGTGGACGTGTCGGCAGGTGGTCCAGGGCGCCCTCGTCCTGGGCGCCCGCGCCGCCGGGGAGATCGGGCTCTTCGGAGACCATCGCCCGCGCCGCCGCCGCGCTCGCCATCACGCGGACCCCCGCAGCCACCGCCGCCGACGTCCTGGAGATCGCGCTGTACGAGTACGGCGTCGTCAGCGAGCCGCCAACCGCGGCGGCCTCGCTCGCGGCGCCAGGGTGACCGAGTCCGACCGCCTGACCTGGCCTGACCCGGTCTGACCTGCCCGGTCAGCCCGGGGAGGCGGGGCAGTAGAACTCCACCGCGATGTTGTCCGGGTCCTTGAAGTTGAGGTGCAGGGCCCCGGACGGATCCTCGAAGACGCCGGAATGCGCGACGTCCCTTTCGTCCAGCCGCGCCTCCCACGCCTCCAGAGCGGTCCGGTCGGCGACGTGGAAGGCGCAGTGGTCCAGCCCGACCCGCGTCGGATCGAAGGCGTCCGCCCCGTTCGTCGTCTCGTGCGTACGGAAACCGAGGACGAAGGCGGTGAGGCGATGGCCGCGAACGGGCCGAAGTCGTCCTCCACGTCGACGACCGTCTGGGTGTCCAACAGCTGGTTGTAGAACTCCGCGCTGCGTTTCACGTCGGTGACGGTCAGCACGAGGTGCCCGATTCCAAGGGCTTCAGGCATGGACGCCACCTCCTCCGGGTGGTGGGCGCTCTTCCTTCCACGCTACGCCGCACGACATTCCCCGCACGGCGGGCCAATGCCCCCGCCGGCGGGCCCGCCCGGCCCGTCCCCGGGCCGCCGGCGGGCGAGGCGCCGGCGAAGTACCGCCTGCGGCATCCGTGGCCGTGTCGCCCGACAGGACGGGGCCTCAGTGGCCGTGCGGGCCCTCGCGGTGGACCGGGCCGTGCGGCGCCGCGCAGTGCGGGTCCGCGGCGGCCGGCTCACCCGCCCGGCCGACGGTCAGCAGCGACTCGTGGACGTGGTCGACCTGGAGGGTGGTGTGGCCGATCGCGTACTCCCCGGCGAGCATCCGCTCCAGGTCGCGGCGCACCGCGTGGCAGTCGCCCGCCGGCTCCACGAGGATGTGCGCCGACAGCGCGGCCTCGCCCGAGGTGATGGTCCAGATGTGCAGGTCGTGCACCTCGGTGACCGCGGGGTGGGCGACCAGCCGGTCGCCGACCGCGTCCGGGTCCAGGTGGGCCGGGGCGGCCTCCAGGAAGATCCGGCCGGAGTCGCGCACCAGGCCGTAGCCCCCCTTCACCATCAGGACCACCACGACGAGCGTGGCGATGGCGTCGGCCTGCACGAACCCGGTGGTGAGCACGATCAGGCCGGCGACCGCGGTGCCGATGAAGGCGAACAGGTCGTTGAGGATGTGCTGGTAGGCGCCCTCGACGTTGAGCGAGGTGCGGTTGGCCTTCGAGATGCACCAGGCCGCGGCCACGTTCACCACGATCCCCGCCAGCGCCGTGACCAGGACCGGCCCGCCCGCCACCTCCGGCGGGTCCAGCAGCCGTCGTACCGCCTCGTAGCCGAGCCAGGCCGCCAGCAGGAGCAGGGTGAGCCCGTTGGCCTGGGCGGAGAGTATCTCCGCGCGCTTGAGGCCGTACGTGAACCCGCCCTTGGCCGGCCGGGCGGCCAGCCGCATCGCGATGAGCGCCAGGACGATCGAGGCGGCGTCGGTGAGCATGTGGGCGGCGTCCGAGAGCAGGGCCAGCGACCCGGCGACGACCGCCACGGTCACCTCAAGCGCCATGAACGTGCCGATCAGCGTCAGGGCGAGGGTCAGCCAGCGGCGGTCGGCGTCCTGCGCCACACCGTGCGAGTGGCCCGCGTGCCCGTGCCCGTGCCCGTGGTCGTGGCCTCGGTCGTGGCCGTGCCCGTTACCCCGGTCGTGCCCGTTCCCCCGGCCGTGGTCGTCCTCCGGGCCGTGGCCGTGGCCGTGGCCGTCGCCGTGCCCGTCGCCGTCCGCCTGCCCGGCTCCGTGGCCCTGGCCGCGTGCGCCCTGCATGCTCCGTGCGCCCTGTGCCCCCATGGCGTGCCCGTCCTCCCGTACGTCGTCCGCGTGCAGCGGTCCGTGTGCAGCCGGCGTCGCGGACAGTCGCGGACAGTGGTCGCTGCCCGTTTCGTCTGCCCTCGACCCGTGAAGTGAAGCGCACCTGTTCGGATAGGGCAAAGGCTGCACCGGTGACCGTTGTCATTAGCGTTAAGGCGCCTCTGACCTGCGGCAATGCTCGGCCGGAGGGATCGTGGGAAAATCCACTCATGGTTGAGCGTCCCGAGGCTCAGACCGCGCCCGAGCTCGTCCTCGAGACCGACGGGGGCGTCACGGTCATGAGCCCCGGCCGGAGCTACCGCATCGGCCGCGACCCGCGCAGCGAGGTCCACCTCGACGACGCCAGGGTCTCCTGGCACCACGCGGTGCTCCGCCCCGACGGGGACCACTGGACGCTGGAGGACGAGCACAGCACCAACGGCACCTGGGCCGACGGGCGGCGCGTCCACGCATGGGGCGTCGGCCCCGGCAGCGTCCTGCGCTTCGGCAGCGCCGCCGACGGCCCCTGCGCCGTCCTGCTCGACCCGGCGGCCCGCCCGCCCGCAGCACCGCCGCCACCCCCACCCCCGTACGCAGCCCGGGGCACGGCTCCGCCGCC
>NZ_JOGB01000076.1 GCF_000719335.1 Streptomyces sp. NRRL S-87 | reverse complement strand
GGCGCTTGACAGGGGTGGCAGGCTGGTCCGGAGGCAGGCCCGGGCCGAGGGTGGCCGAAGGCCAGGGCGAAGCCCCAAAGCCCTCGGGGTGGGCCTGCCTCAGGGCCTGCAGGCCGCCCCTGTCAAGCGCCGAGGGGACCCACACACCACGGGACCCACCCCCGAAGCGAGCAGCAGGCCCCGACACCGGGCCACCCCCCGAAGCGAGCCGGCCGGCGGTACCGGAACCACGCCCCACCCAACCGCACGAACCGCAGCGACCGCGTGAGCCGCACAGCCCGCACAAACCGCATCACCCGCACCACCCGCAGACCCGCACCACCCGCAGACCCGCAGCACCCGCAGCACCCGCAGCACCCACAGCACCCGCATCAGTCGAGGATCTGGCGCCCCTCCGGCCGGGCGGTGCACGAGGTGCGGAAGGAACAGAACGTGCAGTGGCGCCCCGTCTCGGGCGTGAAGCGCTCGTCGAGGACGCGGCCGGCGGCGGTGGCCAGGAGGTCGCCGACCCACTCGCCGGACAGCGCCTCCTGGGCCTGGACCTTGGGCACTCCCTCGCCGCCGTCCTTCTTGGGGGCGTCCTGGCGGAGCTGGACCAGTTCGGCGCCGCCGGGGACCGGGCGCACACCGTCGAAGGCCTCGTCGACGGCGCCCTCGCGCACCGCGAGCTGGTACACCGCCAGCTGCGCATGGCGGGCGACCTCGTCCTTGGTCGGGGCGGACCGACCGGTCTTGAAGTCGACGACGTACGCGCGGCCCTGCGGGTCGGCCTCGACCCGGTCCATGGAGCCCTTGATGCGCACCTCGTAGTCGCCGGCCCCCAGGGTCACGTCGAAGGCGTGCTCGGTGGCGACCGGGGCGCGGCCGCCGCGGTCGGAGACGTGCCAGCGCAGGAAGCGTTCCAAAGCGGCGCGGGCGTTCTCCTTCTCCTGCCGGGACTTCCAGGGAGCGTCGAAGGCGAGCGCGTCCCACACCGAGTCCAGCCGCTCCATCAGGACGGCGAGGTCGGCCGGGGTCCGGCCGGAGGCCACCTCGTCCGCGAGGACGTGGACGACGTTCCCGAAGCCCTGGGCGGTGGTGGCGGGGGCGTCGGCCTTGACCTCGCGGCCCAGGAACCACTGCAGCGAGCAGGTGTCGGTGAGCTGTTCCAGGGAGCTGGGCGAGAGGGACAGCGGGCGGTCGCGGTCGCGCAGCGGAGCGGGCGCGCGGGTGGGCTCGTACAGGCCCCACCAGCGGTGCGGGTGGGCGGCGGGGACCAGCGGCTGGCCGTCCTCGTCGGCGAGGTCGGCGAGCCGGGCCAGGCGTCTGGCGGCCGCTTCGCGCAGGGCCGGGGAGGCGGCGGGGTCGACGGTCGTGGCACGCAGCTCGGCGACGAGCGCGGCGACGGCGAGCGGGCGGCGCGGCCGGCCGGTGACGTCCTTGGGTGCGACGCCGAGCTCGGTGAGGAAGCGGGAGGGCTGGTCGCCGTCGTCGGCGGGAGCCTTGACGGCGGTGACGACGAGCCGGTCGCGGGCGCGGGTGGCGGCCACGTAGAAGAGCCGGCGCTCCTCGGCGAGCAGGGCACCGGGGGTGAGGGGCTCGGCGAGGCCGTCGCGGCCGATCCGGTCGGCTTCGAGGAGGGAGCCGCGGCGCCGCAGGTCGGGCCAGAGCCCTTCCTGCACGCCCGCCACGACGACCAGGGACCATTCGAGGCCCTTGGAGCGGTGGGCGGTCATGAGGCGTACGGCGTCGTGCCGGCCGGCCCGCTTGGCAAGGGTGTCGGCGGCGATGTCCTGGGCCTCGACCTCTTCGAGGAAGTTGAGCGCGCCGCGGCCGCCCGTGCGCTCCTCGGCACGGGCAGCGGTCTCGAACAGCGCGCAGACGGCGTCGAGGTCACGGTCTGCGTTGCGGCCGGCGGGGCCGCCGCGGCGGGCGGCGCGCTCCAGCCGGACCGGCCAGCGGGTGCCGCTCCACAGCTCCCACAGGGCCTCCTCGGCGGTGCCGCCGCCCTCGAGGAGCTCGCGGGTCTTGCGGAGCAGGGTGCCGAGGTTCTGGGCGCCGCGGGCGTGGGCGGGGTCGTGGGCGGTGAGCCGCTCGGGCTCCGCGAGGGCGCGGGCGAGCAGGACGTCGCTCGGGGGCGGTACGGGGTTGCCCGCGGCCCGCTCCTCCTCGCGCAGCGCCCGGCCGAGGCGGCGCAGGTCGGCGGCGTCCATGCCGCCGAGCGGCGAGCCGAGCAGGTCCAGGGCCGCCTCGACCCCGATCCAGCCCTCGCCGCGACCGGCCGGGGCCTCCACCTCGCCTTCGCCCTCGGCCTCCACCTCGGCCTCGACCTCAGCCTCCACCTCGGCCTCGACCTCAGCCTCCACCTCGGCCTCGACCTCGACCTCAGCCTCCACCTGCACCTCGACCTCCACCTCGGCGGCCGCCCCCGATCCGGAGTCCGGGGTCCCGAGCACGGTGGAGGCCGCGGCCGTGGCGACGACGCGCAGGGCCGTCAGGAGCGGGGTGACGGCGGGTTCGTGGCGGAGCGGGACGTCGGCGCCGGAGGTCTCGACGGGGACGCCCGCCGAGGTGAGGGCGCGGCGCACGGCCGGCAGGGTGCGGCCGCCGGCGCGCACCAGGACCGCCATGTCCTGCCACGGCACCCCGTCCTCCAGGTGGGCCCGCCGCAGCAGGTCGGCGATGTTGTCCAGCTCCGCGCCCGCCGACGGGTACGTGAAGACCTCGACCGACCCGCCCGGCCGGGTCGGGGTCAGCGCCCGGTGGGCCCGTACGGCTGCGGCCGGCAGCCGCGGCATCGGCATCCGGGAGGTCAGCAGGCGGGTGGCGGCCAGCAGGTTGGCCCTGGAGCGGCGCGAGGTGCCGAGCACCTTCACCACGGCGCCGGGGAAGTCGTCCCGGAAACCGAGGATGCCGTTGACGTCGGCACCGCGGAAGGCGTAGATCGACTGGTCGGGGTCGCCGAAGGCGACCAGGTCCCGGCCGGCGCCGAGGGCCTTCAGCAGCCGGATCTGGGAGGGGTCGGTGTCCTGGTACTCGTCGACGAAGACCGCGTCCCACCGGCCCCACACCTCGGCCGAGGACTCCGCGAGCACCGCCGCCCGGTGGACGAGCTCGGTGTAGTCGACGGCCCCGGTGAGGTCGAGCACGTCGAGGTACTCGGCCAGGAAGGCGGCCGCCGCGCCCCAGTCGGGCCGCCCCTGGCGGCGGGCGAAGTCGCCCAGCGCCGTCGGCGAGAGCCCCAGCTCGCGGGTGCGGGCGAGCACGGCCCGGACCTCGTCCGCGAAGCCGCGCGTGGTCAGGCAGGCCCGCAGGTCGTCGGGCCACCGGATGGCGTCCAGACCCCGCTGGCCCTCCAGCAGGTCCCGCACCATGACGTCCTGCTCCGGTCCCGAGAGCAGCCGCAGGGGTTCGGAGAACAGCTCGGTGGGCTGGTGGGCGCGGACCAGGGCGTAGCAGAAGGAGTGGAAGGTGGTCGCCTGCGGCGCCCGCGCGCCGCCCAGCCGCACCGCCATCCGGTCGCGCAGCTCCACGGCCGCCTTGCGGCCGAAGGTGAGGACGAGCACCCGGGACGGGTCGGTGCCTCCGGCGACCCGGTCGGCGACGGCCTCGACGAGGGTGGTGCTCTTGCCCGTACCGGGGCCGGCGAGGACCAGCAGCGGTGCACCGCGGTGCTCAACCACCGCCCGCTGCGCTGCGTCCCCTGCGGGTGGACCCGCCTGCTCCGGCCCGGTGCGCACCAGTCGGTACGCGTCGGTGGTCCGCGTACGACGGGTGGAAGGGGAGGAACTCACGTGGGTCGCCGGCCTTGGTGGTGGATGTGCTGAAGGCTCCGAGCGAGGGCGCTCGAAGAGAACTCGAAGGGAAGACGCTACGCCAATCGGCCCCCGCCGCGCACGGCGCCGGAACCCCCGGGCCGGGCGCTCATCCCCCGTACGGACGTACGGCCCCCCGCGGGGCCCGCCCGGCGCACGGGCCGCTGCCCGTGCGCCGCCCGCTCGCCGCTCCCGGGCGCCCCCTCGCCGCTCCCGGGCGCCCGGCGGGTCGCCGGGGCCCCGGGGGACGCCCGTGGCGGGCCCTGGGCGCCGTCCTAGGCGCCGTCCTGCCCGTCCCAGCGCGCCCGCCGCACGTCGAGCCGGGGTACGTGCCCCTCGGCCGTCCGGGAGGCCTCCCGCAGCGGAGTGCCCTCCTCCCGGTAGTGCCCGAGGGCGCGCAGCTCGTGGCCCGGGAGCAGCACCCCGTCCGCGCGGACCACGCGCCACCAGGGCACCGCGCCGCCGTACAGTGCCATGACCCGGCCCACCTGGCGGGGTCCGCCCTCCCCGAGCCATTCGGCCACGTCCCCGTACGTCATCACCCGGCCGGGCGGAATCCGCTCGGCGAGCTCCAGTACGCGCTCCGCGTAGTCGGGCAGATCCTGAAGGGGTGCGGCGGGTGTCATTCCGCCCATGGTGCCGTACCCCCGCGACCTGCGTCCGGACCGGTCCCGCACGCCCCGCGCACGCCGCGGCGCACCCTGATGCCTGCCCGCACAGCCGGTCCGTGCCACCATCTTCCGGGCGGTGACTGGTGATACGAGAACAAGAAGAGGCGTCGCGCGAGACGCCGGACGAGAGCTCGCAGGACCAGCGGGCGGCGCGCGACACGGACGCGCCGACGCACGAGCCGACGCACGAGCCGAGGCACGAGCCGACGCACGAGAAGGAGCAGGGCGTGAGCGCGCAGGGCCCCGACGAGGGCTTCGTCGACCCACTCGAGGGCGACGAGCCGCTGCTCGCTGCGCGCGTGCACCGGCCCTCCGACCTGGTGCGCCTGCTCGTGGGCATCCTCGGGATCGCGGTCGTGCTGGCCATCGCGGCCTTCGCGCACGGCACGACCGTGGGCCTGGAGTCGGACATCCGCGAGGGCACCGGGCAGGCCCCGGACCTGCTCATCAAGCTCGCGGGCCTGGTGTCGAGCATCGCGGTGCTGCTGGTGCCGGTGGCCTTCGCCATCGAGCGGCTGATCAAACGCGACGGCCTGCGGATCGCGGACGGCGTGCTGGCGGCCGTGCTGGCGCACGGTGTGACGCTCGCCACCGACCTGTGGGTGGCCAGGGCCGCGTCCGACACCATCAAGGACGCGCTGACCATGCCGCAGGGGCCCGGTGAGTCCTTCACCGACCCGGTGCACGGCTACCTCGCGCCGGTGATCGCGTACATGACGGCGGTCGGGATGACCCGGCGGCCGCGCTGGCGGGTGGCGCTGTGGGTGGTGCTGCTGCTCGACGCGCTCGCGATGCTGGTCGGCGGCTACACCACGCCGTTCTCGATCGTCCTGACCGTGCTGATCGGCTGGACGGTGGCGTACGGCACGCTCTACGCGGTCGGCTCCCCCAATGTCCGGCCCACCGGCCAGAACCTCCTCGCGGGCCTGCGCCGGGTCGGCTTCCAGCCGGTCAGCGCCATGCGTGCGGAGGAGGAGCCGGAGAACGCCGAGCACACCGACCGGGGCCGCCGCTACATCGTCACGCTGGAGGACGGGCCGCCGCTGGACGTCACGGTGGTCGACCGCGAGCAGCAGGCCCAGGGCTTCTTCTACCGGGTGTGGCGCCGGCTCACGCTGCGCGGGATCACCACCCGGCGCAGCCTCCAGTCGCTGCGCCAGGCCCTGGAGCAGGAGGCGCTGCTCGCGTACGCCGCCATCGCCGCCGGGGCGAACGCGCCGAAGCTGATCGCCACCTCCGAGCTCGGGCCCGACGCGGTGATGCTCGTGTACGAGCACATCGGCGGCCGGACCCTGGACGCCCTGCCGGACGAGGAGATCTCGGACGAGCTGGTCCGCAGCGCGTGGGAACAGGTCAGGGCGCTGCAGTCGCGGCGCATCGCGCACCGCAGGCTGGCGGGCGACGCGCTGCTGGTGGATCGTTCCGGCAACGTCGTCCTGACCGACCTGCGGGGCGGCGAGATCGCGGCCGGCGACCTGGTGCTGCGCATGGACATCGCGCAGCTGCTGACCACGCTCGGGCTGCGGGTCGGGGCGGAGCGCTCGGTGGCGGCGGCGGTAGCGGTGCTGGGCGGGGACGCGGTGGCGGACTGCCTGCCGCTGCTCCAGCCGATCGCGCTGAGCCGGTCGACCCGGACCACGCTGCGGCGGCTGGCCCGGGAGCGGGCGCAGCGCGAGCGGGAGGCCGTGCTGGCGGCCTCGAAGGCCGAGAAGGAGGCCCGCGAGCGGGCTTCGCACGAGGAGGCGGCCGCGGGCGCCGACACCGCGGCGGGCAAGGCCGCGGGCAAGGCGGTGCGGACCGAGAAGGCGGAGCGCAAGGCGGAGAAGCGGGCCCTGGACGTGGCCCTGGAGGAGGCCCGTGAGGAGGACCTGCTCAGCCAGATCCGCCAGCAGGTGCTGCTGATCCGCCCGCAGGCGCCGGTCGAGCCGGCCCGGCTGGAGCGGATCCGGCCGCGCACGCTGGTCAGCTTCATCGCGGGTGCGTTCGCCGCGTACTTCCTGCTGTCGCAGCTGACCCACATCAACTTCGCCCAGGTCATCGGCGAGGCGCAGTGGGGCTGGGTGGCGGTCGCGATGGCGTTCTCGGTGCTCAGCTACTTCGCGGCGGCGATGAGCCTGCTGGGCTTCGTGCCCGAGCGGGTGCCGTTCCTCAAGACGGTGCTGGCGCAGGTGGCGGGCTCCTTCGTGAAGCTCGTGGCGCCGGCGGCGGTCGGCGGGGTGGCGCTGAACACGCGCTTCCTGCAGCGCTCCGGGGTCCGGCCGGGGCTCGCGGTGGCGAGCGTGGGCGCCTCGCAGCTGTTCGGCCTGGGCAGCCACATCCTGCTGCTGCTGGCCTTCGGGTACCTGACCGGGACCGAGAAGACGCCCGAGATGACCCCGTCCCGGACGGTGATCGCGGGTCTGCTGACGGTCGCGGTGCTGGTGCTGGTGGTGACGGCGGTGCCGTTCCTGCGGAAGTTCGTCGCCAGCCGGGTGCGGGCGCTGTTCGCGGGCGTGGTCCCGCGCATGCTGGACGTTCTCCAGCGGCCGCAGAAGCTCCTCACGGGCATCGGCGGCATGCTGCTGCTGACGGCCTCGTTCGTGATGTGCCTGGACGCCTCGCTGCGGGCGTTCGGGGGCTCGACGACGGCGAGCTACGCCAGCATCGCGGTGGTCTTCCTGGCCGGCAACGCGCTCGGCTCGGCCGCGCCGACCCCGGGCGGCCTGGGCGCGGTGGAGACCACCCTGACCCTCGGTCTGGTCGCGATCGGGGTGGACAAGGAGATCGCCCTGTCGGCGGTGCTGCTGTTCCGGCTCATGACCTTCTGGCTGCCGGTGCTGCCGGGCTGGGTGTCGTTCAACCACCTGACGCGGAAGGGCGCGCTCTAGGGGATCCGGCCGTGGCCGTGGCGGGGCCGGCCCGCCCCGCCACGGCCACGCGGCCGCCGAGTTCCGGCAGTTGGCCACTGCGGCCCGGGACCTGCGGCGCCAGTTCCGCCGGACGGCGCGACGCACCGTCGGCACGGGCCGGCGGACATCCGCCGGATCCACCGGATGCCGAGTGTCCCGTCAGGGAGAGCGGCGGCCCGCGTGTGATGCTCAACCTCAGCCCCACCCGAAGGCGTTGACGGCTGCGGAGGCCCTGACCCCTGATGCCCTGGTACGACTCGCCGCGGGCCGTTGCCCGCGCCATCCCGACCCCCACCTGTACGGCGAACTCCCGCAGCTCCGTGCGGCCCTCGCCGGGGCGCCCGCCGAACCGGCCGACCTGCTCGGCGCGTTCCTCGACCGCGCGGTCGGCCCCGGCTGCCACGCGTACCCTCCGGTGGCGGTGTCCACCGGCGCGGTCGCGGGCGTCGCGCCCGCGACCGGCACAGGACTCCCGGTGCACCGGCGCCTGAAGGTGCTCGCCGGGGCCGCCTGACCGCGGCCGGCCGGGCCCCCGAGCGGCCGCGGTGCGGCCGTTTTACCGCGCCGGAACGCGGTGCGAGCGCGAAAGTTACGAGTCTTCACCCCTTCCAGTGGCGCGACGGACAACCGTCCGTCGCGCCACCGACGCATCCGCTTGAGTTCTCAGCGCGGCGGGTCACCGGACCGACGGCGACCGCCCCATACGGGAGATCGGGGGTGCACTCGTGCGGATCGGACTGCTCACGGAAGGTGGTTATCCGTATGCGACGGGTGAGGCAAGGGTCTGGTGCGACCGGCTCGTCCGCGGCCTCGACCGGCACGAGTTCGAGCTCTACGCCCTGAGCCGCAGCGCCGAGCAGGAGCGCCGCGGCCACGTCCCGCTGCCGCCGCACGTCACCCGGGTCGCCACCGCCCCGCTCTGGGCCCCGTACGACGACGGGCGCACCTACCGCCGCCGGACCCGGAAGCGGTTCGCCGGCCACTTCGCGGACCTGGTCTCCGGCATCTGCACCGGGCGCGCCGAACCCTTCGGGGAGGGCCTGTACGGACTGGCCGAGCTGGCCCGCGATGAGGGCGGGCTGTACGCGGCCCTGCGATCCGAGACGGCCGTCCGCACGCTGGAGGCCGCCTGCCGCGCCCCCGGCGCCCACCGCACCGCCCAACGCGCCCAGGTCCCCGACCTGCTCGCCGTGGCGGACCGGTTGGAGCGGGCCCTGCGGCCGCTCTCCCTCGACTGGTACGAGGACCTCGCCCGGGTGGACCTCTGCCACGCCGCGGCCGGCGGGACCGCGGCCCTGCCCGGGCTCCTGGCCAAACGCTTCTGCGGAGTCCCCCTGCTGGTCACGGAGTACGGCGTCCAGCTCCGCGCGCACTACCTCGAGCGGGCCGGCGAACCGCCCACCCCGGCCGTCAGGGCCCTGCTGGCCGCCTTCCACGGCCGGCTCGCGGCCGAGATCTACCGCACCGCCGACCTCCTCGTGCCGGGGAACACGCACGCGCGGCGCTGGCAGGAGCGGTGCGGGGCGGAGCGGGCGAAGCTGCGCACCGTCTACCCCGGGATGGAGGCGGACCGATTCGCCACCGTCGGGGAGTCCACCGACCTGGGCGACCCGCTGACGCTGGTGTGGGTCGGCCGGATCGAACCGGCCAAGGACGTCATCGGCCTCCTGCACGCGTTCGCCGAGGTGCGCAGGGCCGAACCCGAGGCCCGGCTGCGGCTGTTCGCCGGGCCCTCTCGCACCGCCGAGTCCGTCGACTACCTCGCCCACTGCCGGGCCCTGGCCGCGCAGCTCTTCCCCGACGAGGCGGCGGACGCCGTCACGGCCGGCGAGAGCCCGGTCAGCTTCGAGGAGGTCGGCGGGCCGGCCGCCCCGCAGCCCGCGGACGCCTACGCGGCCGGCCGGGTGGTGGTGCTGTCCTCCGTGGTCGAGGGCTTCCCGATCAGCCTGGTCGAGGCCATGCTCTGCGGGCGGGCCACGGTGTCCACCGACGTCGGCGCGGTCTGCGAGGTCATCGGCAGGACCGGGCTCGTGGTCCCGCCGCGCAACCCGCGCGCCCTCGCGGACGCGTGCCTGGCGCTGCTGGGCGACGCCGAGCGGGCGGCCCGGCTGGGTGCCGCCGCCCGGGCCCGGGCACTCGAACTCTTCACGGTGGAGCAGAACGTCGAGGCCTACCGGGCCCTGTACCTGGAGGTGATCTCGCACGCGGGGCGCCGGGCCGGGGCCGCCGACGAGGTGCCGTTCGGACTGCCGCCCGAGGCCTGCGTGCCGGGCCGCTGGACCGCGGGCGTCCCGAGCTGGGCGGCCGTTCCGGGGGCCGCCGCGGCCGACGCGGCCGTGACCGCCCGGCTCCCCCTGACGACCGCCCCGGAGACCGGTGCGGCGACCACCGCCGCGCTCCCCGCCCCGGACGCGGGCCCGGCCGCCGCCGCGCACCTGGCCGCGGCCGCCGTCCCGGAGGCCGTGCCGGCCGCCACCGTCGAGCTCCCGCTCGCCGCGACCCCGGAGGCGGCGCTGTGACGGGCCCGGGCGAGACCGCGCGCGGCGCGGCGGGGGCACGGAGGGGAGCGGACGGCCGGGCCGGGACCTTCGGCCCGGGGGCGGACGCGGGCGTCAACGCGCCGGTCAACGCCCCGGTCAACACCGGGACCCGGCGCCGGGCGGCCGTGGACCCCGTCAAGGTCCTGATGCACCGCCACCGGGACCTGTGCGAGCGCGCCGTGGACCCTCTGGAGATCGCGGCCGGGCTGGAGGCCCACGGGGTCACCGACCGCACCGCCGCGCGGTTCCGGCACCGGGACGTGTTCTCGCTGGCCGAGGAGCTGTACGCCCGCGTCCCGCGCGGCGAGGGCGGCCCCGCGGCGGCCGGCGCCGGCGCCCGGGGCACCGGCGCACGGGGCACCGGCGCTGCCGGCGCGTCGTACGCCGACGCGGACCCGGCCGCGGCCGCGGCCGCGGCCGACCGTACGGGCGGTCTCCCCGGCGCACCCGGCCCGGCCGGGCTGGCCGGGCTGCCGGGGCGGTCGTGGTCGGACGCGCCCGTCCGCAGGCGTGCCCTGGTGTACGGGACCGCGCTCGCCGCCGGCGCGGCCACCCTCGCGACCCGCGCCCTCGCGACCCGCGCCGTCGCGGGCGGCCACGTCCACGGCCCGACCCTCGCGACCACGGGAACCTCCTTCTCGACCACCGGGACGGTCGTCTCGGCAGTCGGGACGACCGTCGTGGTCGCCGCCCTCGCCGCGTGCCTGCGGCTCGGCCCGCTCCGGGCCCGGGGCCGCGGCGGCGCCGGGGTGTGGCTGTGGGCCCTCGCGCTCGTGGCCGCCGTGGCCGCCGCGCAGGGCCTGTTCGGCGCGGTCCCGGCGGACGCCGCGGGCTCCGCCGCCGAACCGGCCCCGGCCGTCGCCGGCCCGGCGGCCGGCACCCTCGCCGCGCTGGTCCCGGCCGCGCTGCCGGCGACCTGGTGCGCCGCGGTGTTCTCCGGCCGGGCCCGGCGGCGGCTGGCCGCGAGCCGGGTGCTCGCGGAGTTCGCCGCGGGCGTGCGTCCCCTGCTCCTGGGGGTGTGCGCGCTCTTCGCGGCCGCCCTCGCCGGGCTGCTCGCGCTCACCGGAGCACCCCTGGCGGCCGGCACGGCCCTGGGGACCCTGCTCTTCCTCGCCCGGCTGCTCGCCGCCCACGGCGCGGCCGCCGCGGCCCGTACCGCCCTCGGCGTGGCCTGCGCCGCCCAGGGCCTGCTGCTCGGCGCCGCCGCCCTCGGGCAACCCGTACCCGAGGGCGCCACCACGGCCCTGTGCGCCGCGGCCCTGCTCGCCCTTCTCGGCCGCGCCGCCACCACCCTGTCCCGCGCTTCCGCGCACATCCACACCTAGGCCGATGCGAGAACGAGTCACTGACGACCCCCGCGGAAGGCCGACGGAGCCGACGCCGCCGGCCCACCCCGCACCCCACCACCGGAACACCCGTGAAGGAGAACGAGAGATGACGGCCCAACCCCCCGCCCTGCCCCGTCGGCACGAAGGGATCGCACGATGAGGGTGCTGCTGATCGGAGCCAACGGATACCTCGGCCGCTACGTCGCCGACCGGCTGCTCGCCGACCCCGCCGTCCAGCTCACCGCGCTCGGCCGCGGCGACGACGCGGACGTGCGGTTCGACCTCGCGACCGGCAGCCCCGGGGCGCTCACCCGCTTCTTCGACGCGGTGCACCCCAACGTCGTGATCAACTGCGCCGGCACCACCCGCGGCGGCGCCCGCGAGCTCACCCGCCACAACACCGTCGCGGTCGCCACCGTCTGCGAGTCCCTGCGCCGCAGCGGCTGCGGGGCCCGGCTCGTCCAGCTCGGCTGCGCCTCCGAGTACGGGCCCAGCCAGCCCGGGTCCTCCACCGCCGAGGACGCCGTCCCCAGACCCGGCGGCCCGTACGGGGTGAGCAAACTGGCGGCGACCGAACTCGTCCTCGGCTCCGGGCTCGACGCCGTCGTGCTGCGCGTCTTCTCGCCCGTGGGCCCCGGCACCCCGGCCGGCTCCCCGCTCGGCCGCCTCGCGGAGGCCATGCGGCGGGCCATGCAGTCCGGCGACGGGGAGCTCAAGCTCGGCGGCCTCGGCGTACAGCGGGACTTCGTCGACGTCCGGGACGTGGCCCGGGCCGTGCACGCCGCTTCCCTGTCCGCCGCCCAGGGCGTGGTCAACATCGGCACCGGCCGCGCCGTGCGGCTCCGCGACGCAGCCGCCGTCCTCGCCCGGGTCGCCGGCTACGGCGGGGCCCTGCACGAGCTCGACGCGCCCCCGCACGGCCGCCCCATGGGCCTGGCCTCGATCGGCCACCCGCGCAGCGAGTCCTCCGCCGAGCAGCTCGCCGCACCGCCGGCCGGCGGCCCGTTCCCCTACCCCGACGGCTGCGGGGTCTGGCAGCAGGCCGACGTCCGCACCGCCCGCGACCGGCTCGGCTGGCGACCCCGGATCAACCTGGAGGAGTCGCTCGCCGACATCTGGATGGAGGCGGCGTGCCGCATCTGACCACCCCCGACGCCCGCCTCGCCGCCACCGAGGCGGGGCGGCTCGGCTTCGGCGTCCCCGGGTACGCCCACCCGCTGGTCGCCCCGGTCGAGTGGGCCGAGCTCGGCCGGCCCGGAACCCCTCTGCACTGGGCCGTCCTGAACGTGTCGGACGGCCCCGGCCAGCGCCCCGACCCGCACTGCCTCGACGTCGTGGCCCGGCTCCGCGAGGCCGGAGGTTCCGTGATCGGCCATCTCGCGGTGCGGGACGGCCGCCGGTCCTTCGGGGAGCTCGTCTCCGAGGCGCACGCCTTCCGCGACTGGTACCGGGTCGACGGCTTCTACCTCGCCCAGGCCCCCGCCGACCGCGCCGAGCTGGCCTCGGTGCGGCGGGTCGCGGACACCCTGCGCACCCTCGGGGACGGCCTGCGGATCGTCCTCGGCCACGGCACCCACCCGTACCCGGGCTACGCCGAGATCGGCGACCAGCTGGTCACGTTCTCCGGCAGCTGGACGGACTACCGCTGGTCGCAGGTGGCCGAGTGGACCGCGGAGCTCCCGCCCGAGCGGTTCTGCCACTTCGTCCACGGCGTCCCCCGCACGCACCTGGAGGAGGCGGTGCGCGTCGCCCGGTGGCAGGGGGCGGGCACCATCTGGTTCACCGACCGGCGCGGCACCGGCGACCCCTGGGCGGGCATGCCCGGGTACTGGGACGAAATCGTCTCACGTATCGGACCAGGTGTCTCGGAATGAAAAGTCGCATGGCACTGTTACGGGAGAGAAACACCCATGAATGCTCCCCGCAGGCGCGGGGATGACCATCCTGGAGTCCCCGTGTCGTTGCCACCCTTGGTCGAGCCGGCCGCCGAGCTGACCGTCGACGAGGTCCGTCGGTACTCCCGCCACCTGATCATCCCCGACGTCGGGATGGACGGGCAGAAGCGCCTGAAGAACGCCAAGGTGCTCGCGGTAGGCGCCGGCGGCCTCGGCTCGCCCGCCCTGATGTACCTGGCCGCGGCCGGCGTCGGCACGCTCGGCATCGTCGAGTTCGACGAGGTCGACGAGTCCAACCTGCAGCGCCAGATCATCCACAGCCAGGCGGACATCGGCCGCTCCAAGGCGGAGTCCGCGCGCGACTCGGTGCTCGGCATCAACCCGTACGTGAACGTGGTCCTGCACGAAGAGCGGCTCGAGGCCGAGAACGTGATGGACATCTTCAGCCAGTACGACCTGATCGTCGACGGCACGGACAACTTCGCCACGCGCTACCTCGTCAACGACGCGTGCGTGCTGCTGAACAAGCCGTACGTCTGGGGTTCGATCTACCGCTTCGACGGCCAGGCCTCGGTGTTCTGGTCCGAGCACGGCCCCTGCTACCGCTGCCTCTACCCGGAGCCCCCGCCGCCGGGCATGGTCCCGTCCTGCGCCGAGGGCGGCGTCCTGGGCGTGCTCTGCGCGTCCATCGGCTCCATCCAGGTCACCGAGGCGATCAAGGTCCTGACGGGCACGGGCGAGCCGCTGGTCGGCCGTCTGATGATCTACGACGCCCTGGAGATGCAGTACCGCCAGGTCAAGGTCCGCAAGGACCCCGACTGCGCGGTCTGCGGCGAGAACCCGACCGTCACCGAGCTCATCGACTACGAGGCCTTCTGCGGCGTCGTGTCCGAGGAGGCCCAGGAGGCGGCGCTCGGCTCGACGATCACTCCGAAGCAGCTCAAGGAGTGGATCGACGCGGACGAGAAGATCGAGATCATCGACGTCCGGGAGAAGAACGAGTACGAGATCGTCTCGATCCCGGGCGCGAAGCTGATCCCCAAGGGCGAGTTCCTGATGGGCACCGCCCTGCAGGACCTGCCGCAGGACAAGCGCATCGTCCTGCACTGCAAGACGGGTGTCCGCAGTGCGGAGGTCCTCGCGGTGCTGAAGTCCGCGGGCTTCGCGGACGCGGTGCACGTCGGCGGCGGGGTCATCGGCTGGGTGAACCAGATCGAGCCGGAGAAGCCGATCTACTGAGCACGAGAACGGGACGGGCCCGTGCCCACCGGGAGACCGGGGGCACGGGCCCGTCCCTGTGTGCGGGCCCGTCCCTAGTTACGGGGCGGCTCCCGTGCGCGGGCGGTTCGGGCCCGGCGTTCAGGCCTGGCCGGTCGGCTTCGTGGGGCAGACCGTGCCGGCCGGCGGGACCTTGCCGTCCAGCAGGTAGGCGTCGACCAGCCCCTGCACACACGTGTCGCCGCTGTTGTACGCGCCGTGCCCCTGGCCCTTGTACGTGACCTCGACGCCGACGCCCTTGCCCAGCTCGTCCACCATCTTCCGGGCGCCCTCGTACGGCGTCGCCGGGTCGCCGGTGTTGCCGATCACCACGATCGGCGCCGCGCCGGGCGCGCTCACGTCCGGGGTCTGCCAGGCGCCGGGCACCGGCCAGGGCGTGCAGCTCATCATGGCCCAGCCGAGGTAGTCCCCGAAGACCGGTGAGGCGGCCCGGAACGCGGGCAGTTCGGCCCGGGTCCGCTCCAGGGAGTAGCGGTCCTTGGAGTCGGCGCAGTTGATGGCGGTGTTGGCGGCTCCGATGTTGCTGTACGTGCCGTCCGGGTTGCGCCCGTTCATCGCGTCGGACAGGGCGAGCAGGAGCTGGCCCTGCCCGCCCTCGGCCTCGTCCAGGCCCTGTTCCAGCAGCGGCCAGTAGTCCTTGGAGTAGAGGGCCTGGGCGATGCCGCCGGTGGCGGCGGTCGCGGTCAGCCGGCGGTCGCCGATGCCGGGGATCGGCTGGGCCTCCAGGGACTTCTGCAGGGCGACGATGTTGTCCTCGATCTCCTTCACGGTGCTGCCCTGGAGGCGGCAGGCGTCGCCGCGGTCGACGCAGTCCTTGGCGAAGTTGTCGAGGGCCAGCTGGAAGCCCTCGGCCTGGCCCAGGGAGCCCTGGAGCGCGGTCTTGGTGGGGTCGACGACGGCGTCGAAGACGGCCCGGCCGACGTTCTGCGGGAAGAGGTGGGCGTACACGCCGCCGAGCTCGGTGCCGTAGGAGATGCCGAAGTAGTGGAGCTTGTCGTCGCCGAGGGCCTCGCGCAGCCGGTCGAGGTCGCGGGCGGCGTTGAGCGTGCCGACGTACGGCAGCACCCGGCCGGAGTTCCGCTGGCAGGCGGCGGTGTACCGCTTGGAGTTGTCGACGAAGGTCTGCACCTCGGCGGGGGTGTCGGGGGTGCCGTCCACCGCGTAGTACGCGTCCAGCTGCTTGTCGTCCTCGCAGCGCACGGCGGCGCTGCGGCCGACCCCGCGCGGGTCGAAGCTGACCAGGTCGTAGCGCTCGTTCAGGCGCGCGTAGTCCTTGGCGGCGCTGGGCAGGGTGGCCACGCCGGAGCCGCCGGGGCCGCCGAAGTTGTAGATCAGCGAGCCGATGCGCTCCTTCTGGTTCTTGGCGCGGGACCGGATGACGGCGAGCTCGACGGTCTCGCCGTCGGGCCGTCCGTAGTCGAGGGGAACGTCCAGGGCCGCGCACTCCCACTCCTTGCCCGGGGCCTCACCCGTGCCCTCGGCCGGGGCCGGAGCGGGGCAGGGCCCCCAGGAGAGGGACTTCGGCCGGGCCTTCTCACTTCCGTCGTCGTCGGAGCAGCCGGTCAGGGGCACGAGGGCCGCCGCGGCGAGGGCGAGCGCTGCCGTACGCAGCGTGACGGTTCGCGACATACGCCCCATCCTCCTGGCCCCTCGGGAGGGCCGCGCTGCCGGTGGGCCGGGTGGGTGACCCGAGCCGCACCGTCCGCGGTGGGGGGTGGGCGCCCATCCGGTGCAACAGAACCAAGGGAGTCGGCCGTCCCGTGGTGGGGACCCACACACCACGGGGCGGCCAACGAAGCGGGCCTCACCACCGCTACCCACCAGGCACGCCAGGGATTCGACGGCCCCGGTCAGACGGTCGTCAGCGCGCTGCGATCGGTGCGGCGGGCGGCGGCGAGGGCGGGGTCCAGGGACGGGACGGCCGAGAGCAGCCGGCGGGTGTACGGGTGCCGCGGGGCGCCGTACACCTGGTCCACCGGGCCGTCCTCGACGACCAGGCCCTGCCGCATGACGGCGACGCGGTCGCTGACCTGGCGTACGACGGCCAGGTCGTGGGCGATGAACACCAGGGCGAGGCCGAGTTCCTGCTGGAGTTCGGTGAGCAGGGCGGTGACCTGGGCCTGCGTGGTCACGTCGAGGGCCGAGACGGGCTCGTCGCAGACGATCAGACGGGGGCGGGGGGCCAGGGCGCGGGCGATGCCGACGCGCTGGCGCTGGCCGCCGCTGAACTCGTGCGGGTAGCGGTCGTAGTGGGTCGGGTCGAGGCCGACGCGTGCCAGCAGTTCGGCGACCCGGGACCGGACGGCCCCCTCGTCGCGTTCCCCGGCGGCGCGCAGCGGGTCGGCGATGGACTCGCCGATGCTGCGGCGGGGGTTGAGGGAGGAGCCGGGGTCCTGGAAGACCATCTGGGCACCCGCGGTGATGCCGGTGGTGGGGGTGCCGTCGTGGCGGACCTCTCCTGCGGTGGGGGCGAGCAGTCCGACGAGCATGCGTCCGAGGGTGGACTTGCCGCTGCCGGACTCGCCGACGATGCCGAGGGTCTCGCCGGGGGCCAGGGCGAGGGAGACGCCGTCCACCGCGGTGGTCTTGCGCCTGCCGCGGCCGAACTCGCGGCGGAGGTCCACGGCTTCGACGACGGGGGCCGGGGGCCGCGCGGGGGTGGGGGCGGGTACGCGGGCCTCCGCCGCCGCGCGGGCGGGAGCGGCGGCCCCCGCGCCGTCGGTCGGTTCCAGGCGCGGTACGGCCGCCAGGAGGGCGCGGGTGTAGGCCTCGGTCGGGGCCGCGAGGACGGTGGCCACCGGGCCCCGTTCCACCGCGGAGCCGGACTTCATGACCAGGAGGTCGTCCACGCTCTCGGCCGCCACGCCGACGTCGTGCGTGACCAGCAGCAGGGCGAGGCCGCGCTCCTCGCGCAGGCCGTGGAGCAGGTCGAGGATCTGGGCCTGCACGGTGACGTCGAGCGCGGTGGTGGGCTCGTCCGCGATGAGCAGGTCCGGGTCGCAGGCGAGGGCCATGGCGATCAGGGCCCGCTGGCGCATGCCGCCGCTGAACTCGTGCGGCCGGGCGCGGGAGCGGCGTACCGCGTCGGGGATGCCCACCCGGTCCAGCACCTCGACGGCGCGGGCGCGGGCGGCGCGCCGGGAGACGTCGTGGTGCACCCGGTGGACCTCGGCGATCTGGTCGCCGACCGCGTAGTACGGGTCGAGGGAGCTGAGCGGGTCCTGGAAGACCATCGCCGCGCGCCCGCCGCGCAGCCGGCGGAGCTCGGCGGGGCCGGCGGTGGTCACGTCCGTGCCGGCCACCCGCACCGTGCCGGTCAGCCGGGCGCCGGTGTCCCGGTGCAGGCCGAGGAGGGCCGCGGCGACCGTGGACTTGCCGCTGCCGGACTCCCCCACGATGCCGAGCGCCCGGCCCGGGGCCAGGGTGAACGAGAGGCCGTCGACGGCCCGTACGGACGCGCCGGACTCCCCGACGGGGAACTCGACGGACAGGTCCGTGACGTCGACGAGGGGCTGGACGGGATGCGTGGTCATGCCAGGGCCACCCTTCGGTCCGCGGCGGCGTAGAGGAGGTCGGCGAGGGCGCCCGCCACGACGACGGCCGCGCCGATGACGAGGACGACGCCCACGACCACGGGCAGGTCGACCACCCGCACCCCGTCGATCAGGGTCTTGCCGAGCCCGGGGATCCCGAAGAGGGACTCGGTGAGCACGGCGCCGCCCATCATCGTGCCGAGGTCGATGGCGCTCAGCGCGACCACGGGCGGGACGGCGCCGCGCAGCGCGTGCCGCACGACCACGGCCCGCTCCCCCACGCCGTAGGCGCGGAAGGTGCGGATGTGGTCCTCGGCCAGCGTCTCCAGGGTGGAGCTGCGGGTGAGCCGGGCGTACTTGGCGCTCTCGAAGAAGCCGAGGGTGACCCAGGGCAGGAGCAGGTTCCAGGCCCACTGCTCGGGGTCGTCGGAGAAGGGCACGTACGTCGGGAACGGCAGCCACTGCAGGTAGGCGCACACGGCCATGAGCAGGAGCAGGCCCAGGATGAAGACGGGCGTGCCGGTGGCGGCGAGGGTGAGCACGGTCAGGGCGCGTTCGGTGAGCCCGCCGCGGCGCAGCGCGGACAGGACGCCGCTGCCGACGCCGATGACGAGCCAGATGACGAGGGCGCCGAGGGCGAGCGAGAAGGTCGCGGGCAGCCGGTCGAGGATGATCTCGGTGACCTGCTGGTCGTTCTGGTACGAGAAGCCGAGGCAGGGCGCGTCGCAGTGCAGGACCGCGGTGCCGGCCGAGTAGTCGCGGCCGGTGACCAGGCCCTGGAGGAAGTGGCCGTACTGGGTGAGGACCGGGTCGTTGAGGCCGAGCTGCTCGCGCACCTGGGCGATCTGCTGCGGGTTGCAGCGCTCGCCGCAGGCCAGTCGCGCGGGGTCGCCGGGGGCGAGGTAGAAGAGGCCGTAGACGGCGGCGGACAGCAGGAGCAGCACGAGCAGGGCGGCCGCGGTGCGCTTGAGGACGAAGCGGGTCACTCCCCGGCTCCCTTCGGGGCGGTGCGGGCGGTTCGGGTACGCGCCTTCCGCGCCCCCACCCGCAGGCGCCCGGCCTCGCGAGGGTCGAGGGCGGCGCGCACCGCGTCGCCGAGGACGGTGAAGGCGAGGACGGTGGCGAAGAGGAGCCCGGCGGGCAGCAGGACGTAGGCGGGGTCGGCCAGGAACCAGGTCTGGGCGCCGGACAGCATCTGCCCCCAGGAGGGGGTGGGCGGCTTGACGCCGATGCCGAGGAAGGAGAGGGAGGCCTCGGTGACCATGTTGGCGGGCAGCAGGATCGCCGCGTACGTGATCACCGGCGCGGCCAGCGAGGGCAGCAGCTCGCGGCGCGCGACGGCCAGCCGGCCGCGGCCGGAGAGCCGGGCGGCCTCGACGAAGTCCAGCCCGCGCAGGGACAGGGTCTGGGCGCGGACGACCCGGGCGGTGCCGCCCCAGCCGAGCAGTCCGATGATCAGGACGAGGAGCAGGGGGCGGGGGAAGTCGGCGGGGACGACGGCGGTGAGGGCGATGCCGAGGACGAGGCCGGGCAGCGCGATCATCACGTCGGTGGCGCCGCCGACGACCGCGTCGACGAAGCGGTTGCCGAGGGCGGCGGTGAGCCCGGCGGCGATGCCGACGAGGACCTGGACCACGGTGGCGCCGAGGGCGACCAGCAGCGAGACGCGCGCGCCGTACAGGAGGCGGGTGAACAGGTCGCGGCCGGTGCCGGGTTCGACGCCGAGCCAGTGCTCGGCGCTCGCGTCGCCGAAGGAGCCGAAGGGGACGCCGCCGCGGGCCGAGTCCACGAGGTCGTCGTGGAAGGCGTTCGGGTCCTGCCCGACCAGGTGGGCCAGGAGGGGGGCGGCGAGGGCGAGGAGGACGAGCAGGGCCAGCACGCCGGCCGCCGCGAGGGCGGCGGGCCGGCGGCGCAGCCGGCGCCAGGCCTGGCGGGCGGCGCCCGCGCCGGGGGCGGTGGCCCCCGGCGCGGGTCCGGCCGGGGCCGGACGGGTGGAGGGTACGGCGGTCACTTCACCGACACCTGCGAGATGTCGAGGACGCCGGTCCAGTCGCTGATGACGACGTTCTTGACGTCCTTGCCGACCAGCCGCTTGTAGACGGGGTGGAAGAGCGGGACGTCGAGGGCCTGCTCGCCGATCTTCCGGTCGAGGGCGCCCCAGCGCGCGGCGGCGGCGGCGAGGTCGGTCAGCTTGTTGATCTCGTCGATCTCCTTGTTGACCGCGGGGTCGTTCAGCTGCGCGTGGTTGTAGTTGGAGCCGTTGGTGACGATCTGCCGGCCGTCGAAGATCGGGGCCAGGAAGGGGCCGCCGGAGGGCCAGTCGGCGCCCCAGCGGGAGATGAAGAACCCGGGGGTGTTCTTGGCGTCCCAGCGGCGCTCGTTGAACGCGTTGTTCTCCAGGCCCTCGAGCTTGACCGTGATGCCGGCGGCGGCCAGCGCCTGCTGGACGGCGGTGGCGACCTCGGGGCTGGTCTGGCGGTTCTGGGCGGTGGAGTGGGTGAGCGTGACGGTCAGGCCGTCGGCGAAGCCGGCCTCCTTCAGCAGGGCCTTGGCCTTGGCCGGGTCGCCGGCCTTGCCTGCCGGGAAGTGGTCGTACGGCGTGTGGCCGAAGGCCGCCTGCTCGGGCAGGAAGGTGGTGGCGGCCTCGGCGAGGGCGGAGCCGCCGGCGGCGTTGACGACGCTGGTGCGGTTGATCGCGTAGGAGATCGCCTGGCGCACCTTGGGGTTGTCGAAGGGCTTCACCTTCGGGTTGAACGCCAGGTAGTTGGTGTAGCCGAAGTGGCCGGTGCCGACCCGGGAGGCGAGCTCCTTGTTGCCGGTGATCTGGGCGAGTTCGGCCGGGCCGAGGTTGGTGTCCGTGGTGACGGCGGCCGCGTCGGGGCCGGTGCTCGTGGACAGGCGCTGGTTGATGACGGCGGGGTCGAGGCCGGAGCGGACGTCGATGGTGTCGGGGTAGGCCTTGCGCTCGGCGTCGGTGGCCTCGGACCAGTGCGGGTTGCGCTCCAGGACGAGGCGCTCGCCGTCGTTCTCGTTCCTGACGACCTTGTACGGGCCGGAGGAGACGGGGTGCTCCTCGTACTTCGCTCCCGTGTCCTTGGCCTTGGGGACGGGCGCGAACTGGGTCTGGGTGGCGACGAAGGGGAACTCGCCCTCGGGCTTGCGCAGTTTGAAGACGATCGTCCGGGCGTCGGGGGTGACGATCGAGTCCAGGCCCTTCTTGTCCTTGTAGGGGCCCTGGTACCGGTCGCCCCCGACCAGCCAGTCGCGCAGGTAGGGGGCGCCGCCGGAGAGCTCGGCGGCGAAGGACCGCTCGATGCCGTACTTGATGTCGGCGCTGGTGATCGGGGTGCCGTCCTCGTACTTGAGGCCGTCCTTGAGGGTGTACGTCCACTCGGTGGCGTCCGCGTTCGGGCGGCCGGTGTCGGTGGCGAGGTCGGGGACGACCTTGGTGCCGGCGGCGCCGTTCTCGCGGTTGCGGGTGGTGAGCGTGCGGAAGACCAGCGAGGGGACGTTGCCGCCGCCGGAGGTGTAGAGGCGCGCGGGGTCGAAGTCGTTCTGCGGGTCGGAGTTGAGGACGGTGAGCGTGCCGCCCTTGCGGGGCTGGCCCGCCGCTCCGGTCGCGCCGCCGCTCTCGGCCGAGCCGTCCTGGGGACCGCACGCGACCGCGCCCCCCGCCAGGACGACGCTGACGGCGGCCGCGGCCACGCCGCGGGATATCTGGGACTGGAGACGCATCGGAACGGGAACCTCTCGGCAGGAAGGATTTCAGGGGAAATGTCCCGCGAGGGGCGGCGAAGGGCGCGCCGGGCCGCATCAGGAGTGCGGGGGAGGCGGTGGGGAATGCACGAAGCCGCGCCTGCGGGCGTACAGGGGCCCGGGCGCGGCAGGAAACGCGATGAGGATGGTTCGACGCGCGCGCTCGGGCAGGCGTCAGCTACAGAGGATGTCGGCCACGCTGTGCGCGGTCACGCCGAGCAGCGCCAGCTCGATGGCGGCGCTCGCGGAGGCGGCGTGGTGGGTCGACATGCCCAGAACGATTGCCGATCGGCCCGCCGATGTCAAAGCCGCGCGGTCGAGCGCGGCCGGAGCCGGCACCCCCCGCGGGACCTCCGCCCGGCGCCCGCGGGGGCTGCCGGGGCGAGCGGTCGTGCGGCTCAACTCTCCGGGTACACCCACGGGTTGGGCCGGCACTTGATGCCGTCGAGGTCGAGGGACTTGGTCTGCTGCTGCATGATCGGCGCGAGCGCCCCGGGTGTGCGGCAGCTCACGTGGTCGTGGCCGAGCCGGTGGCCGACCTCGTGGTTGATCAGCATCTGGCGGTACGGGAGCATCTTGTCCGCCCCGTACGTGACGGAGCCCTGCGCCCACCGGAAGCCGTTGATCATGACACGCTCGGTCCTGGCGGAGTCGCAGGACACGTTCATCTGGGCGGTGTCGAGATCGGACTTCGCGCACCAGGCGTGGGTGGTGCCCGGACTGGCGAGGGTGATGGCGAAGTCGGAGTCGCCCGAGGACACCCGCTCGAAGGTCATGTCCCCGTCGTGGGCCCAGCTCCGGCGGTCGTTGAGGGTGCGCTGCACGGCCTCGGCGAAGAGGGCCCCGTCGAGGGCGAGCCCCTTCTCGATGTCCACGCGGTACCGGATCCTGCGGCCCTTGCCGGGTGCGGGCGCGTGCCCGGGCACGGTCTCGAACTGTCCCGAGCCCCGGAGTTCGGGGGCCATCGGGTACTGCTGGGCCATCTTCTGCTCGAAGGTGAGTGCCGCCGCGGGTGCGGCGGGCGTGGCCGCCGGGGTCGTGCGGTCGTCGGAGCGCGAGGCGGCCGAGGCGGCCCCGCCGCGCTGGTCGCCCTCGTCGGCGGCGCGCGCGCCGACCCTCTCGCCGTCGTCGCCCGTGACCTGCCCGGCGACCACGACGGCGAGCGCCACGGTCACGGCGGCAGCGGCGATGCCGGTGTACGTCCGCACCCGCAGCCCGCCGCGCCGGGGCGCGACCTCGTCCTCGCGCCGCGGCCGGGGCACGGTGGGCACCGCGTCCTGTGCCGGCGCCCGGAGGGTGCCGACGCCCGCCGTGCGGGGCCCGTCGGCGTCGCGCACGGGCGGGAACCCGCCGGTGTCGCCGACGCGGGGGAACGCCCCCGTGCCGGTCACGCGCGGGACGGCACCGGTGTCGCGCACCTCGGCGAAGCCACGGGTACCGTGCGCGGACGGCGCGGCACCGGTGTCGTACGGCGACGGGCGCGACGGGGCGAAGTGGCCTGCGGCGCGGGCCTCTTGGACGCCGCCCGCCGCGCGGGCGTGCGGAAGGCCCCCCGTGTCCTGCACCCGCGGGAACGCCCCGGTATCGCGGAACGCCTCGAACTCCCCCGTACGCCCGACGGCTTCGTAGGCACCGGTGTCGTGCGGGGACGGGAACGCTCCGGTGTCGTACGCCGGCGGGAAGCCGCCGGTGTCGTGCCCGGACGGGAAGCCTCCCGTCTCGTACGGGTCCTCGTGACCGGGGGCGAAGTGGCCGGCTCCGCGGGCCCCTTGGAACTCGCCCGTCGCCCGGGCATGCGAAAAGCCCCCCGGATCCTGCACCTGGGCGAACCCGCCGGTATCGCGGAAGGCGTCGAAGGCGCCGCCCTCCTGCACCGCGGCGAACCCGCCGGTCTCGTGGACCGCGGCGAACCCGCCGGTCTCGTGGACCGCGGCGAACCCGCCGGTCTCGTGGACCGCGGCGTAGGACCCGGTGTCCTGGAAGGTCGCGAAGGATCCGGTGTCGTGGACGGCCGCGAAGGACCCCGTGTCCTGGAAGGCGGCGAAGGACCCCGTGTCGTACGCGTCCTGCGCGGGCCGCGGGACGCCCCGCCAGTCACCGTAGACGGCGCCCGCGTCGGCGGACGCGGGCGGTGCGGCCCCGGCGGGGGCGTACCCCGGGTGGGCCGCGGTCGGTTCCGTGGAGGCCGCCGGCGGCGGCCCCTTGCGGCTATGTCGTCCCACCGCCGCCTCAGCTCCCGCCCTCGTCGTCCGCCGCCGTGCGGTCGGTGTCCCGCAGCAGGCCGCGGAACGCGTCCGCGACCACGTCGGGGTACTCCATCATCGCCACGTGTCCCGCCTCCGGCAGGCTCAGGAGCCGCGATCCGCGGAACGCGGCAGCGGCCTTGCGCGCCATCCGGTACGACACGAGCTGGTCCCGGCCGCCGTACACGAGCAGCGTCGGGGCCAGTACGCGCTCCGCCTGGCGCCAGAGGCCATGCTGCCCGCCCAGCGTGTACGCGTCCACGATCCCGCGGGCGGAACGGGACATCGCGTCCCAGAAGTACGGCAACGTCATGCGCCGCTCCATCTCCTCCACCGCGTCCCGGAACCCCTCGGGCGTGACCCGCGACGGGTCCCCGTAGCAGAGGCCCAGCACGCCGCGGACCCGCTGCTCCGCGCTGAGGTCCCTGGTCAGCCGGGTGAACAGGGCGGGCACGCCCGGCAGGGCGAGCAGCGCCGTCGGCACCGCCGAGCGCTGCACCCGCAGCTCCGGCAGGGCGGGCGAGACCAGGGTGAGGGTACGGACCAGGTCCGGGCGCGCCGCGGCCACCCTTGTGGTGACGGCGCCGCCCAGCGAGTTGCCGAACAGGTGGACGGGGCCTCGCCCGCTCGCGTCGAGGTGGCGGATGACCGCGCGGGCCAGCCCGGTGACGGAGTAGTTCCCGTCGTCGGGCGGCGGCGAGTCACCGAACCCCGGCAGGTCGAGGGCCTCGCCGTCGACGTCGCCCTCCAGCCGCTCCATGAGCTCCGACCAGTTCAGCGAGGAACCGCCCAGGCCGTGGACGTACAGGGCGGGCGGCAGCCCGGTACGGGCCGGCGGCCGGGACCGGACGCTCAGCGTCAGCCCGGGCAGCGACACCCGGCGCAGCTGCTCCCCCTCGGCCACCCGCACGGCGCTCACCTGGGACGACGCCGCGGTGGTGGCGCGGACTCCCGGCAGCTCGGTCGAAGACATGGGGGCAATGTTACGAGACGATCACGCCCGCCCTCGTGTGTTCGCCCTCACAGATCCGCGTAGCGGCGTACCCCTGACTCTCCTAGGCTCGTAGTGACAAGGGAAAGAGGGGAGCCACATGACTGTCGATCCCGCGGAGCCGGACACCTTTCAGGACAGGTTCCAGGAGGCGCTCGACGCCGAGGCCCCGGAGGCGGACGCGGCCGAACAGCACACCGAGCTGAATCCCCGCGAGGACGAACCCCTCACCGCGGACGACCGGGACGAAACCCCGGAGGCGGACGCGGTCGAACAGGCGCGCGTCGTCACGCTCGACGAGGACGACTACCGCTGAGCAGCGCCGGGCTGGACCCGGCCCGGCGGGCGTCCGGGAGCGGAGTACGAGGTATTCGTACAGGTCCGCACGGTGCCCGCGGTTGTCCGTACACCGAGAAAAGTCGGTCCGGACCCTCCAGATTCGGTTACCGAAAAGTACGATGGCGGGCGCGGCGCGCAGCGCACGCGGCGGCGCACAGCGCGCACGACAGAGAGAAAGTGGGAGGCGGCGTGACAGCCATCGAGCAGACCGAGGCGGCGCGCCCGCGGGGCACACGCCTGCCGCGCCGAGCCCGACGCAACCAGCTCCTGGGCGCGGCCCAGGAGGTCTTCGTGGCACAGGGGTACCACGCGGCGGCGATGGACGACATCGCGGAGCGCGCGGGAGTGAGCAAGCCGGTGCTGTACCAGCACTTCCCCGGCAAGCTCGACCTGTACCTGGCGCTGCTGGACCAGCACTGCGAGGCGCTGCTCCTGGCCGTGCGGACGGCACTGGAGTCGACGAACGACAACAAGCAGCGCGTGGCCGCGACGATGGACGCGTACTTCGCCTACGTCGAGGACGAGGGCGGCGCGTTCCGCCTGGTCTTCGAGTCCGACCTCACGAACGAGCCCGCGGTGCGCGAGCGCGTGGACCGGGTCTCGCTGCAGTGCGCGGAGGCGATCTCCGACGTGATCGCCGAGGACACCGGCCTGGCCAAGGACGAGGCCATGCTGCTGGCCGTGGGCCTGGGCGGGGTCTCGCAGGTGGTGGCCCGGTACTGGCTGTCGAGCGAGAGCCCCGTGGACCGCGACAAGGCGGTCGGGCTGCTCACCTCGCTGGCCTGGCGCGGCATCGCCGGCTTCCCGCTGCACGGCCAGGAGCAGGGCCAGGGCTGATGCCCCGGCGGTGTTCCCGCACCGTGTTCGCTCGCAGCGTGGCGCAGGCGCGGCGTGGCCTGCGCTCGCCGGGCTACTGTGTCCGGGTACGGCGCGGTGATCGCGCGCCCCGGACCGTCGGAGGGACATAGCCGTGGAGGTCAAGATCGGCGTGCAGCACGCACCCCGGGAGATCGTGCTGGAGAGCGGACTGAGCGCCGAGGAGCTGGAGGCCGTCGTCGCCGACGCGCTCACCGGCAAGACTCAGCTGCTCAGCCTGACGGACGTCAAGGGCCGCAAGGTCCTGATCCCCACCGACCGGCTGTCGTACGTCGACATCGGCGAGCCGTCGGTGCGCAAGGTCGGGTTCGGCGCCGTGTAACCGGTGCGCAGGGGTCCCGTCGGGCCCCCGTAACACACAACTGAGAGAAACGGCCCGGTGGTTCCTCCCACCGGGCCGTTTCCGTGCCCGCCGGGGTGGCCGAGGGTTGTGCGCCGCACGGTTCGGGTAGGACCGCCTACGACCCGATTTGCCCCTGGCCGTGCGGGAGGGACTTGATGCTCGTCGTGGAAGCGTTCGGCTCCGCTGTTCTGGGTCTCGCCCTGTCCTGGCTGGCCGTCAGGAGAATGCCCGGGCGGCTGCCGTCCGCACGCGTCGTGCTGGTCACGGGGGCGCTGGGGGCGGTCTTCGGCGGATACCTGACGCACTACGCCCTGGGGCCCGGGCACCGGACGCTCACCGCTTCGCTGCTGGGCGCCGCCCTGGTGGGCGCGGCGGCCCTGTCCCTGCTGCTGCGGACCCGCCCGACGGGCCGGGCGCCCTTCTCCCTCCCCTCGGGAGGGTGACACCGGCGCGAGGGGCGCGCGGGCGCGGACGGGCCGGGGACCGGGAGAGCCGGGACCGGGAGAGCCGGGACCGGGAGGGGCCGGAACCGGGAGGGGCCGGGACCGGGAGGCGGGCACGTGGCACGCCCCCCGGGAGAACCCGTCGGACCGGTGGTCAGGCGGCGAGGCCCAGGGCCGCCATGCGCTTGGTGTGAGCCTTGGTGATGCGGGTGAACATCTCGCCGACCGCGGCGAGGTCGAAGCCCGCGGCCATCCCGTCCACGCCGCCGACCAGCATCGTCGACAGGGCGTCGCGCTCGGCGACCACGCGCTGGGCCTGCGACAGGGCCTCGCCCATCAGGCGGCGCGCCCACAGGGCCAGCCGGCCGCCGACGCGCGGGTCGGCCTCGATGGCGGCCCGGACCTTCTCCACGGCGAAGTTGCCGTGGCCCGTGTCGTCCAGCACGCCCAGGACCAGGGAGCGGGTGTCGGAGTCGAGGTGGGTGGCGACCTCGCGGTAGAAGTCGCTGGCGATCGAGTCGCCGACGTACGCCTTGACCAGGCCCTCCAGCCAGTCGGAGGGGGCGGTCTGGCGGTGGAAGTCGTCCAGGGCCTTCGCGAAGGGCTCCATCGCCTCGGTCGGGTCCACGTCCACGGCGGCCAGCCGGTCGCGCAGTCGCTCGAAGTGGTGGAACTCGGCAGAGGCCATCTTCGCCAGCTCCGCCTTGTCGGCGAGCGTGGGGGCCAGCTTCGCGTCCTCGGCGAGCCGCTCGAAGGCCGCGAGCTCGCCGTACGCCAGGGCACCCAGCAGGTCCACCACGGCCGCGCGGTACTGCGGCGAGGCGGCGGCGGTCGCCCAGTCCTGGGCGGCGATGCCCACGGGCTGCGCCTCGGCGCCGGTCGCGGACTCGGTGTTCGGGGTGTTCTCGGCGTTCTCAGCGGTCTCCATGAACCGCACAATAGCCCGCCAGGACACGCGCGGAAGTGCCTGGTCAGTCACCCTGTACACGCCGCCGTGATGAATTCACCCAACAAACCTGCGCGAATCCGGGGTACAGTGCTATAGCGCCTGCCGAATACTCGGCGGGCCATCCGAATGAGGATGCCCGGTCGGTGGCCCGATCGGCTCCAACCGACCGCCCTCGATGCGGTGCGTGCGCTCACGCGCTCCGCCGCCATGAGGGGCCCCCTCAGCGGCACGAGCGCTTGAGCGAAGGCAGTGGTCCCGCGTCATCCGGCCAGGCGGCTCTCTTCGAGCCGAGACCGGAGGTGCCCCCGGCGATGAGCCGGGGGAGCTATGCCAGGCACGGTAAGACCCCCTCTCGCCGCCTCGCGCCGCGTCTCACAGAAGAGGCAGCACCCTGACTACGTTCCGAGAGCTCGGGATCTTTCCCGAGACCGCCGAGGCCCTCGAAGCCGTCGGCATCGTGACCCCCTTCCCCATCCAGGAGATGACCCTCCCCGTCGCCCTCTCGGGCACGGACGTCATCGGCCAGGCGAAGACCGGTACGGGCAAGACGCTCGGCTTCGGCCTTCCCCTGCTGGAGCGCGTCGTCGTCCCCGCGGACGTCGAGGCGGGCCGCGCCAAGCCCGAGCAGCTCACCGACGCGCCGCAGGCGCTCGTGGTCGTACCGACCCGTGAGCTGTGCACCCAGGTCACCAACGACCTGCTGACCGCCGGAAAGGTCCGCAACGTCCGCGTCCTGGCCATATACGGCGGCCGCGCGTACGAGCCCCAGGTCGAGGCCCTCAAGAAGGGCGTCGACGTGATCGTCGGCACCCCGGGCCGCCTGCTGGACCTGGCCGGGCAGAAGAAGCTCGACCTGTCCCACGTCAAGGCGCTCGTCCTCGACGAGGCCGACGAGATGCTCGACCTGGGCTTCCTGCCCGACGTCGAGAAGATCATCAATCTGCTGCCCCCGAAGCGGCAGACCATGCTGTTCTCGGCGACCATGCCGGGCGCGGTCATCGGCCTGGCCCGCCGCTACATGTCGCAGCCCACGCACATCCGCGCGACCGCGCCGGACGACGAGGGCGCGACCGTCGCGAACATCACGCAGCACGTGTTCCGCGCGCACTCCATGGACAAGCCGGAGATGGTCTCCCGCATCCTGCAGGCCGAGGGCCGCGGACTGGCGATGATCTTCTGCCGTACCAAGCGCACCGCCGCCGACATCGCCGAGCAGCTGGAGCGGCGCGGCTTCGCGTCCGGCGCCGTCCACGGCGACCTCGGCCAGGGCGCGCGCGAGCAGGCCCTGCGGGCCTTCCGCAACGGCAAGGTCGACGTGCTCGTCTGCACCGACGTCGCCGCCCGCGGCATCGACGTCGAGGGCGTCACGCACGTGATCAACTACCAGTCGCCGGAGGACGAGAAGACCTACCTCCACCGCGTGGGCCGGACCGGCCGCGCGGGCGCGTCGGGCACGGCCGTGACGCTGGTCGACTGGGACGACATCCCGCGCTGGCAGCTGATCAACAAGGCGCTGGAACTGCCGTTCAACGAGCCGGAGGAGACGTACTCGACCTCCCCGCACCTCTTCGAACTGCTGAACATCCCGGCCGGGACCAAGGGCATCCTGCCCCGGGCCGAGCGCACCCGCGCCGGCCTGGCGGCCGAGGAGATCGAGGACCTGGGCGAGCCGGGCGGCCGCGGCCGCCGTTCGTCGGCCGCTCCGGCCGAGGAGCGCCCGGCCCGCACCCGTACGCCGCGGCAGCGCCGCCGCACGCGGGGCGGGGCGGAGGTCGCCCCGGGCGCGGCCGAGGCCGTCGCCACCGCCGAGGGCACCGAGGGCTCCGCCCCGGCGTCCGAGGCCGCCGAGGCGGGCCCGAAGCGTCCGCGCCGGCGCCGCACCCGTGCCGGTGGCGCCTCCGCCACCGTGGCCGAGACCGCCGTGGTCGAGGCCGCCGTGGTCGAGGCTCCGGCCGCCGACACCGCCGCCGCGGAGGAGGCCCCGGCCAAGCCGCGCCGCCGCCGCACCCGTGCCACCGCGTCCGACGCGGTCGCCGAGACCGCCGTCGTCGACGTCCCGGCCCAGGCCGGGGAGGCCGTCGTGGCCGAGGCCCCGGCCGCGGAGGAGGCGCCCGCGAAGCCGCGTCGCCGCCGCACCCGTGCCGCGTCGGCTCCGGCCGCCGAGGCCCCGGCCGCCGAGGCCCCGGCCGCGGCGGACGAGCCGAAGCCGCGTCGCCGCCGCGCGACCCGCAAGCCGGCGGACTCCCAGGAGTCCTGACCCGCTGTGTGAAAGGCCCGGCCCCTGTGGGCCGGGCCTTTCGCGTGGCTCGGGGCGGCCGGCGAACCAGGAAACACAACCGGTCGGTAACGTGGGGGCATGAGCAAGCCGCCCCGGCTCACGCTGCCGGAACACGCCGTCGCCCGCCTCCTGGAGACCAGCCGCGGCCGGTTCGCCGTCCACGAGGCGGTGCCCCCGTCGGGCGGGAAGGGCGTCGCGCTGCTCGTACCCGGGTTCACCGGCAGCAAGGAAGACTTCATCGGCCTCCTGGAGCCCCTGGTCGCGGCCGGCTACCACGTCGTGGCCGTCGACGGCCGCGGCCAGCACGAGACGCCCGGCCCCGACGACGAGGCCGGGTACGCCCAGGAGGAGCTGGCCCGGGACGTGATCGCCCAGGCCGAGGCGCTGGGCGCGGCGGAGCAGCCGGTCCACCTGCTCGGGCACTCCTTCGGCGGTCTGGTCTCCCGGGCCGCCGTGATCGGCGCCCCCGGCCTCTTCCGCTCGCTCACCCTCATGAGCAGCGGCCCCGCCGCCATCGCCGAAGACCAGCAGGAGCGCACGAAGCTCCTGGTCGCCGGCCTGGAACTGATGGGAGACGACATGGAAGCGGTCTGGCAGGCCATGCGCGCCCACGACCCGGAGGACGCCCTGCACGAATCCCCCGAGCTGGCGGACTTCCTGCACCGCCGCTGGCTGGCCACCAGCCGCTGGCAGCTCATGGCCACCGGCCGACAGCTGATCGCAGAGTCCGACCGGGTGGCGGAGCTGGCGGAGGCCGCCCCGGAGCTGCCGAAGCTGGTCCTGTCGGGCGAGGTCGACTACGCCTGGCCGGTGCCGCGCATGGACGACATGGCACGGCGCCTGGGCGCCCGGCGTGCCGTGGTCCCCGGCACGGAGCACTCCCCCAACGCCGAGGACCCGGCCACCACCGCGCGCGAGCTCGTGGCCTTCTGGGACACCGCCGCGTCGGCAGACGCAGCCCCCGTCCGCGCCTAGTCCCACGAGCCACCCCGGTCAACGGCCTCCTTGGCGGCGCCTGGTGGGTCGCGTGGTGTGTGGGGGAGGCGCTTGACAGGGGTGGCAGGCTGGACCGGAGGCAGGCCCGGGCCGAGGGTGGCCGAAGGCCAGGGCGA
>NZ_JOGB01000075.1 GCF_000719335.1 Streptomyces sp. NRRL S-87 | reverse complement strand
CCTCCGCCGCAGCGGCGCACAACTCGTCGCCTCCGGACGCCTCCACATCCAAGCCGTCCTCGCCGCACTCGAAGCCGCAGAAGCAGCCGAGACGACCACCCCGTGAGACGCGTGCCGTCAGCCCCGGACGCCGGTCCGGGGCTGACGGCACGCCACCGCCACCGCAGCCGTGGGCCACTCGTCGCCGCCGCGCGCGCGAGACAGCTCGAGGAGGACCCCATCGCCACGACGACACCCCCCAGTCCTTCCGCGGGCGCGCACCCCGGGCAGCCCCAGGAGGCCGACCTGCTCCGGACCATGCTGCGCCGGCCTCAGTACCGCCGGACGCTGGTGCTGTGCGGGCTGCTCGGTCTGCCGGTGGCACTGTTCGCGTTCTGGTTCCTGGTCTCCATCCACCAGTTGCAGCAGCTGGTCTGGGTCGAGTGGCCCAAGGACCTGGGCTGGGACCAGGCTCCCTGGTGGTGGGCGCTGGGGCCCATGGCGGTGGCCGGACTCGTCGTGGGGCTTGTGGTCGCGTACATGCCGGGGCGGGGCGGGCACATCCCGGCGGGCGGACTGCACTCGGGCGGGATGAGCAAGCAGGCGCTGCCCGGGGTCGTGATCGCCGCGCTGGTCGGCCTGCCCCTCGGCACCGTCCTGGGTCCCGAGGCGCCCCTGATCGCCTTCGGCGGCGGGCTCGCGCTCTTCCTGGCCCATCTGATCCGCGTCCCGGAGACCCAGACCACGAAGGAGATCCTCGGCGCCGCAGGAGCGGCGGCAGCCATCTCCGCCCTCTTCGGCAACCCGGTGGTCGGTGCGGTCCTGCTGATGGAGGTGGCGGGTGTGGGCGGGCCCCAGCTGTTCGCGGTCATGCTGCCGGCCCTGCTGGCCAGTGGTGTGGGTGACCTCATCTTCACGGGTTTCGTCCACTGGACGGGGCTGGAGACCGGCAGCCTGGACACCGGCCTGCCCACGCCGCCGCCCCTGGACTGGCCCGATCTGGTGTGGGTCCTCCTCCTCGCCCCGGTGCTCGCGGTCCTCGTCCACTTCATCTTCACCGGCGGCCGCTACACGGTGCTCTTCACCTCCAAGAACACCGTGCGCAACACGGTCCTGTGCGCGTTCGGCGCGGGTGTGTGCATCACCCTCTACGCCCTGGCCACCGGCCGCTCCCCCGCCGAAGCCGCCCTCTCCGGTGAGCAGACCCTCAACGAGCTCGCCCAGAACCCCCAGGCCTGGTCGGTGGGCGCCCTCATCGCCGTCCTGGTCTTCAAGTCGATGGCGTACAGCCTGTGTCTGGGCAGCATGCGCGGCGGTCCCGTCTTCCCCGCCCTCTTCCTCGGCGGGGCGATGGGCGCCCTGGTCGCCCCGCTGCCCGGCTTCGGGCTGGTTCCCGCCATGGCGGCCGGGATGGCCGCCTCCGTCACCGCCGCCCTCCGCGTGCCCGTCAGCAGCGTCGTCCTCGTCGTGCTCCTCCTCGGCAACGTCGAGACCGTCGCACTCGTCGTCCTCGCCTCGGTCATCTCGTTCGTCATCGCCGAACTCCTCCCGCCCGGCCCCCGGCTCCCCGCCGCCCCGGCCGCACAACCCGCCGGCCCCGCACGGAGTCCCGCCCAGGGCCCGGCACAAGGCCCCGCGCAGGGCCCCGCACCGCAGCGACCCTGACGCCGGGGGGCAGCCGTACCGGCAGGGGCCCGCGGGGCGGACCGGCGGCGCGCCGAGGGGCGGGCGGGACCGCGGTGGACGGTGCGGCCGGTGCCAGAATCATCGTTCATGGCATCACGCGCAGGCTCTTCCGCGTCCGCCTCGGCACCGTCCTCCCTGGTGCTCCTGACGCTCGCCGCCGGTCAGTTCCTGATGGCGCTCGACAGCTCGGTGATGAACGTCTCCATCGCGACCGTGGCCGAGGACGTCGGCACGACCGTGACGGGGATCCAGGGCGCGATCACCGCCTACACCCTCGTCATGGCCATGTTCATGATCCCGGGCGGCAAGGTCGGTACGCTCATCGGCCGCCGGCGTGCGTTCATGATCGGCTGTGCCATCTACGGCTGCGGGTCGCTGACCACCGCCCTCGCTCCCAACCTGACGGTGCTCCTGGTGGGTTGGTCCTTCCTCGAGGGCGTCGGTGCGGCGCTGATCCTGCCGGCCATCGTCGCCCTGGTGGCGGGCAACTTCCCTCCCGAGCGCCGGCCCACCGCGTACGGGCTCGTCGCGGCCGCCGGTGCGGTCGCGATCGCGGTCGGCCCCCTGGTCGGCGGGCTCGCCACGACGTACTTCTCCTGGCGCTGGGTGTTCGCGGGCGAGGTCGTGCTCGTCCTGGTGATCCTGGTCCTCGCCCGCCGCCTGGCCGACGCCCCGGCCGCCGAGCGCCCCCGGTTCGACCTGGTCGGCGCCGTCCTGTCGGCCGCCGGACTGGGTACCTTCGTCTTCGGCGTGCTGCGCGCGGGCGAGTGGGGGTGGTTCCGGGTCAAGCCCGGAGCCCCGGTCTGGCTGGGCGTCTCCCCGGTCGTCTGGCTCATGCTCACCGGCCTGCTCCTGGTGTGGGTCTTCCTGCGCTGGGAGGCACGGCTGGACCGGCGCGGCCAGGACACCCTCGTCCGGCCGGAGTTCCTGCACAACCGGCAGCTCACCGGCGGCCTCACCGCGCTGTTCTTCCAGTACCTGGTCCAGATGGGCGTGTTCTTCATCGTCCCGCTGTACCTGTCGGTGGCCCTCGGACTGTCGGCCCTGGCGACCGGCGCCCGGCTGCTGCCGCTGTCCGTGTCGCTGCTGGCCGCGGCCACGCTCATCCCCCGGCTCCTCCCGGACGCCTCGCCCCGGCGCGTCGTCCGGATCGGGATCTTCTGCCTCCTGGCGGGGGCGGTCGTCCTGATGGCGGCCCTGGACGTCGACGCGGGCCCCGAGATCGTCACCGTGCCGCTGCTGCTGATCGGCGCCGGCATGGGGGCCCTGGCCTCCCAGCTCGGTGCCGTGACCGTCTCGGCCGTCCCCGACCGGCAGAGCGCCGAGGTCGGCGGTCTGCAGAACGCCGTCACCAACCTCGGCGCCTCGATCGGCACCGCACTCGCCGGCTCCATCATGATCACCGCGCTGACCAGCTCGTTCCTGACCACCATCCAGGCGAACCCCGCGCTTCCCGACGAGGTGAAGAGCCAGGCCACCCACCAGCTCGCGGGCGGCGCGCCGTTCCTGTCCGACGCCCAGCTCCACACGGCGATGGACGACGCGGGCGTCCCGCCCGAGACCGCGCAGGCCGCGCTGGACGCGAACGAGGAGGCCCGGCTCGACGGCCTGCGCGCCGCCCTCGCCGTGCTCGCGCTCACCTCCGTCCTCGCGCTGTTCTTCACCCAGCGCATCCCCACCGCACCGCCGCGCGCCGACACTGACCCCGCCGACGGCACCGAGGCCCCGCCACCCGACCCGCACGGGACCGCGAGCCCTGCGTGATCCGCCTCCCCGGCGTCGGGTAAGGTGCCCGCTCCGGCACGTCCGGTCAGGGACCGGTCGCGTGGGCGGGTGCGGGGTGGGGGGCGTCACGGGATGAGGAGCCGGCAGCGGTTCGGACGCGTCCGCGGGCCTCGGCTGGGGCGGGACTTCGGGTGGCTGTGGGGAGCGTACGGGGCCAGTGCGCTCGGCACCTGGCTCGCCTTCGGCGCGTTCCCGCTGATCGCCGTCCAGGTCCTGCACGCCGGACCCGCCCAGGTCGCGACCCTCTCCTCGGTCGGGGCGGCGGCGGGTGCCGCCCTGGCGGTGCCGCTGGGCCCGTGGACGGAGTTCCGCCGCAAGCGGCCCCTGATGATCACGATGGACCTGGTGCGGTGCGCGGCGCTGCTGACGGTCCCGGCGGGGTACGCGCTCGGCGCGCTCACCTTCGTCCAGCTCCTGCTGGTCTCGGTCGTGGTCGCGGCGGCCGACATCACCTTCCGCGCCGCCTCCGGCGCCCACCTCAAGACGCTGCTGCCGGCCGACCACCTGCTCGTCGCCAACGCCCGCTTCGAGTCCACGGCCTGGACGACGACCATCGTCGGGCCGCCCCTGGGAGGCGCGGCGATCGGGCTCCTCGGCCCGGTGGCGACGGTCCTCGCCGACGCCGTCAGCTACCTGCTCTCGGCCCTCGGGATCCGGGCGATGCGCGGGGACGAGCAGCGCCCGGCGCGCCGGGAGGCCACGCGCACGCGGACGCGGGACCTGCTCGAGGGCTGGCGGTACGTGCTCGGCGACCCGGTGCTGCGCCCGCTGTTCCTCAACACCGCGCTGTTCAACGGCCTGCTCATGGCCACCGAACCGCTGCTCGCGGTCCTCATGCTCGGCCGGCTCGGGTTCACGCCCTGGCAGTACGGGCTCGCCTTCGCCGTACCCTCGGTCGCCGGGCTCCTCGGCGCTCGGCTGGCCCGGCCGCTGGTCACCCGGTTCGGACAGGACCGGGTCCTGGTCACGGCCGGGACGCTGCGAGCGCTGTGGCCCCTCGGACTGGTCTTCGTACGGCCCGGCGCGTCGGGGCTGGCGCTGGTCATCGGCGTCGAGTCGGTCCTGATCTTCTGCTGCGCGGTCTTCAACCCCGTCCAGGCCACGTACCGCCTGCAGCACACCCCGACCGACCGCCTCGCCCGGACCCTGTCGGCCTGGGGGGTGACGACCAGGGCCACCACCGCGGTACTGACCGCCACCTGGGGCGTCCTGGGCGCCGTCCTCGGCCTCCGCGCCGCCCTCGGCCTGGCCGGCCTGCTGCTGCTGACGACCCCGCTGCTCCTGCCACGCCGCGGCGCGGGGGGCGGCGGTGGACTCCTCAGCCTGTGGCGGAGGACCGCTGCGCGGCGCCCGGGAGCCCGGGATGCTGCTGCCCGAGGTCGTAGCCGTACATCCTCGACCAGCTGTTCGGGAAGATCTTCATGAGGGAGGACAGGAGCTTGTAGCGGGCCGTCGGGACCGAGACCACCTTGCCCTTGCGCAGGTCGGCCAGTGTGACGCGGACGAGGACGCCCACGTCGACCCATCCCCAGTCCGTCCTGTTGGGGATGCCGGCCCGGTTGTTGAAGTCCGTCAGGACGTCCCCCGGGCACAGGGCCATGATCTTCACGTCGGACGTGCGCAGGGCCCTGCTGTAGGCCATCTCCTCGGTGTGCCGCAGGACGGTGGCGGTGCTGGTGCCGTAGAGGGAGTCGACCCACGCCGGGGCGATGCCGCAGACGCTGGCGACGTTGATGACGGCGCCGCTGCCGCGGGCGAGCATCGCCTGGACGGCCGTGAGGGAGAAGTGGACCTTGGCGACGGCGTTGACCTCCAGCATGTCCACGCGCGTGCCGTGGGTGTCGTGCAACCGCGCCCCGAGCCGCTCCAGCTTGGCGACGTCGCGGGCCACCAGGACGAGGTCGTGGGTGGCGGCGAGCTGGCGGGCGAACTCCTCGCCGATTCCGGAGCTGGCACCGGTGATCAGGGCGACGGGCATGGCGGGATCCTTTCGTGGCGGGCACGGCGGGCTCGCCGGCGAGAATGTCACGATCGGGGTGGTGCCGTGGGGCACGAAACCGGCCAGAGTCGAGCACGGGGAACGGCTGGGGAGCCAACCGCCGCCCCGGGGCTGGTCCCGAGGGTCCGACGGCCGGGGCCGTCGGACCGTCCTGGGGTGCTGCGGGGGGTCCTACGGCAGGTCAGGTGTGTTCGGGGCGTACCCGAAGGACAGCTCCCCGGACACCGGGCCGGCGTGAGCACCACGGAGCTGCACGGCCGGCAGCGGCCCGTTCGGCGTCCAACCGGTGGCGTCCGGGGTGAAGGCCGCGCCGTTGATGGCCACGTGGAGCTGGTAGACCTGTCCGCTGTTGGACATCAACCTGATCCACGCGTCGTTGCCCTGGGCCCCGATGGCGATGGAGCAGAAGGGACCGCCGGTGGTGGGGTAGCCGGGCAGCGTGCTCAGGTTCTGCCAGACAATGGTTCCGCCGGTGGCCGGGCCCCGACCGCCGTAGGCGACACCGTTCCTGATCGCAGCACCGAACTGCCCGTTGCTCCCCGGCACGATGGTGTCGATGTCGTCACAGGCGCCGGCGTCGCCCGTGGCACCCGCCGGACCGGTGGCACCGGTCGCGCCGGTGACACCGGTCGGACCCGTGGCGCCGGTGGCACCCGTGCCCGTCGCGCCAGTGGCACCTGTGGTGCCGGTGGCGCCTGTGGTGCCGATCGGGCCGGTAACACCGGTCGCACCCGTCGCCCCGGTATCACCCGTGGCACCTGTCGCGCCCGTGTGGCCGGTCGGACCCGTATCACCCGTGGGACCCCTCACGCCCGTGGGACCGGTAGCGCCGGTCTCGCCCTGCGGGCCGGTCACGCCGGTCGCGCCAGTAGCGCCCGTCGCACCTGTCGGACCCGTGTCACCGATCACACCCGTAGGACCCGTCGAACCCGTGTCGCCGGTGACCCCGGTCGCGCCCGTGGGACCGGTCTCGCCCTGCGGGCCCGTCACGCCCGTCGCGCCGGTGAGCCCCGTAGGCCCAGACGTACCCGTCGGGCCGGAGTCACCCGTGGCACCCGTGGCACCGGCAGGGCCCGTGTCGCCCGTCGCGCCGGTGGGACCGCTCTCACCCTGCGGACCTGTAACGCCCGTGGCGCCCGTAACTCCCGTAAGGCCTTGCGCACCCGTCGGACCGGTGTCACCGACCGGCCCTGTGGGGCCGGTCGCCCCCGTATCACCGGTCACACCCGGCGCACCTGACGGACCCGTGGCGCCCGTGTCGCCGGTCGGACCTGTGGAACCGGTCGGACCCGTGTCTCCCGTGGGGCCCGTGGGGCCCGTGGGGCCCGTGGGGCCCGTGGGGCCCCACTCGCCCTGCGCACCCGTCGGACCCGTGTCCCCGAACGGCCCCGTGGGACCGGTGGCGCCCGTCGCGCCTTCGGCACCGGTGGCACCCGTCGAGCCCGTAGGACCGGTCGGGCCCGTCGCACCGGTCGAGCCGGTCGGGCCCGCAGCACCCTGCGGGCCGGTCGAGCCCGTTGCACCGGCTCCCGTACCGGCCGGACCGGCCGGCCCCGTCGCGCCCGTGTCACCCCGCGGACCCGTGGCGCCCGTCGCGCCGCCGTTGCCCGTCGTTCCCTGCGGACCCGTCGCCCCCGCGGCGCCCTGCGGTCCCGTCGGACCGGTCGCACCTGTGGCGCCGGTCGTCCCCGTGCCGACGCCCGCCGGGCCGGTGGGGCCGGTGGCGCCCCGCGGACCGGTCGGACCCGTAGCCCCCGCAGCACCCTGGGGACCCGTCGGACCCGTGGCGCCCGTAGCGCCCGTAGCGCCGGGGCACTTGACGTGGCCGCCGTCGCCGTCGCCTCCGCCCAAGGACCTCGGCGGGTCCGCCTCGTCGTGGTGCGGCCTCCCCCTGCAGTCGCCGCCGGCGACGGGACGGGCCGCGGCCACTCCGCGTCCGGCCTGTCCCGCCGCGGCGGCCAAGGGGCTCAGGACGCCGGCCAGTACGAGGGAGAGCGAGGCCAGGGCGCCACCCGCCAACCAGGCCCCGTTCCGGGGCAGGGGGCCGAGGACGGCCCTGGTCCGGTGCTCACGACTCATGAAGCGCTCCTTGGGAGAGGTACGTCCGACCGGGGCCGCCGCCGCCCCGGTCGCGGGACGAGCCTCCCCCAGCGGTCTCCCTGTGCGGACGCATCCCCTCTGGGGGCGCAGACCACTGTCAACACATCGGCCCAACGGCGCCCACCTAACGGGGTACTCCACGGGAACGGCGGCCTCCCGCAGGCCCGGCGGGTGCGCAGGCACCACGACGCCACCGGCGCCGCCGGGATGAGCGGCGGCGCCGAGACGGACACGACGTACACGTACCTCCACTGAACCCGGCCGGGCGTCAGACCAGTGCCGCGCCGCCGTCGACCGCGAGCGTCGTGCCGGTGACGTAGGCGTTGGCCAGGACGAAGAGGTAGGCCGCCGCGGCTTCCTCGGCAGTGCCGACCCGCCGCGTGAGCAGCTCGGACCCGGCGCCCTGGAGGAAGGCCTCCGGGTCCGGGACACTGCCGTCCCACAGCTCGGTGCGGATCACACCCGGCTGGATCACGTTGACGCGCAGCGGGGCGAGTTCGACGGCGAGCGCCCGGGACAGGGCCTCGATGCCGCCGGTGATGCCCGCCGTGAGCGCGGTTCCGGACAGGGGGCGGATCGCGAGGACGCCGGAGCTGAACGTGATCGAGCCGCCGTCGCGCAGTCGCGGTGCAGCGTACTTGGCGGAGAGGAACGCGCCCCAGAACCGCCGCTCGAAGACGGCCCTGGCCTCCTCCGGGGTGGTGTCGGCCAACGGCTTGATCAGCAGGGATTCGCCCGCGGTGTAGACGAGGTGGTCGAACTCCCCGACCTGCTCGAAGAACGCGGCGATGGCGTGGCCGTCCGCGACGTCCAGGCGGCGGCCTTCGACCGGCTCCCCCAACCGCTTCGTCGCGGCGTCCACGCGGTCCTGATTGCTGGAGGCGACCACGACGTCCGCGCCGGCCGCCGCGGCCTGTCGGGCCACTGCGAAGCCGATGCCGGAGGTGCCACCGATGATCACGATCTTCTTGCCGGCCAGAGACATGGGATCCGTTCCTTCGTCGACGCGGTGCCGTGGTTCGGCAACCGCCATGGCAAGAACGTACGGCTCCACAACGAGACGCTGAATGACTTGAAGTCTTGATTTCCTGTCAGATCGTCTCGCCATGTCGGCACTAGAGTGGCGTCATGGACATCCTGAGCGACACCCTCGAAGTCCTGCGTACGGGACGCCCGATGGTGACCCGCACCGACGCGCACGCCCCGTGGGCCCTGAGGTTCCAACCCCTCTCAGGAGCCGGGTTCCACGTGGTCGTGGAAGGGCACTGCCACCTGCTGCCACCGCACGGCCGGCCGCTCGCGCTCGGACCCGGCGACATCGTGTTCCTGCAGCGCGGCAGCGGACACACCCTGTGCGACGTGCCCGGCCGCGATCCGGTGGACTTCGTACCGGAGCGCGTGGACCGTTCCTCGCCGATCGGCCAGGTCACCGTGGACGGACCGGGGCCGCGCACGGTGCTGGTGTGCGGCGCGTACGCGATCGACGTCGATCGCCCGCATCCGCTGTTCGGCGATCTGCCGGAGGTCGTCCACCTCCCCGCGGTTCCCGGCCGCCACCCGGTGCTGCGCTCGGCGGTCGACCAGCTGTGCGCCGAGTTCCACGCACCGCAGCCGGGGTCGGACGCGGTCGTCACGGCGCTCGTCGATCTGCTGCTGCTGTACATCCTCCGGTCGTGGTACGCCGAACTGCCGAAGGAGCGCAGCCGGGGTTGGGCGGCCGCGCTGACCGACCCGGCGGTCGCCCCGGCCCTGAAGGCGATCCACGACGATCCCGGCCGTCCCTGGACCGTGGAGTCGCTGGGCACCCGCGCCGGGCTGTCCCGCGCGGCGTTCGCCCGCCGCTTCACCTCGGTGGTCGGCGAACCGCCGCTGACCTACCTGACCAACTGGCGGATGGCCACGGCGGCCCGGCTGCTGCACCGGTCCCCGACCCCGCTGAGCACGATCGCGCAGCACACGGGGTACAGGTCGGAGTTCGCCTTCGCCAAGGCCTTCAAACGACACTTCGGGGCGCCGCCGGGGGCCTACCGCAAGCAGGTCAGGACGGCGGCCGACGAACCGGACGGACACCACTGACGGCAGGGCCCGGCGATCTGCCGCCTGCCGGAGATCTGCCGCCTGATCGGCCCGCCCGGTCTCACGGGGCAACACAACTAGGCCGGGAGGAGGGCGGGGAGGGTGACCGTCGGGTCGCCGAGGAGGACCAGGCTCTGGCGGTCGACGGCGGACAGGCGGATGCGGGTCATCTCCTCGCGGACGCTGCGGTCGCCCCCGGCGAGGCGGTCGCTCAGGGCGTGCCAGTCGGTGTGCAGCTGGCCGATGTCGGCGCGGTACTCGGCGAAGGCCTGGGCCAGGGGGACGCCCGAGTACAGCTGCTGGGTCAGGGCCGAGACGATGCGTTCGCCGAGCCGTTGGCCGGTCTCGGCCACGGTGAGGGTCCAGCTGAACGTCGGCTCGACGTGCCCGACCACGGCGCGTACGGGGCGTTCGCGGCCCAGCGCCGCCAGGGCCGCCGGGGCCACCACGGGGCCGAGTCCGGCCACCGCCGCCACGGTCCCGAACGCGGAGCCGTCCGGGTCGAGCAGCGTCTTGTACAGGCTCCGGCCGGCGCCGCCGGCCGAGCAGCAGGCCTGCGCGAACCACACGCAGCCGCTGGGCAGGCCTGCGGCCAGGTCAGTCAGCGGCACGGGGGTCAGGTGCTGGTCGACCGGCAGGCCGAGGACGGCGCGCAGGGCGGCGGGGTCGTCGAGCGGCGAGACCTGACCGTGGCCGGAGGTCACCACCAGGCCCGGCCGGGATGCTTCGAGCTCCGTGAGGAGGGCGGCGGTGGTGGCCTCGTCACCGGTCAGCTGCCGCAGGTCGGCGAGCGGCGGCGGCACCAGCTTGTCGGCCAGCGGCTGGGTGATCACCTGGCGCATGAGGTTGGTCATGTCCGTCGGGCTGAGGTCCACCGTCCATACGAGCGCCCGGTCGAAGGCGGTCGTGGTCCCCGGCCAGTCGCCGATCAGGGCGTCGACGTAGTGGGCGAGGCCGTCGCCCGCGAGCGGGATGCGCCCGACGGCGTGCCGGGTGCCCAGGGAGTACTGGACCGACCACGGGATGGTCTCGGGTCCGCCGACGATCGCGACGTACTTGGGCAGCCGGTCCTTGCCCACACCGAAGGTCGACATGCCGACGGCCGGGTCCTGTTCGGACCCGTCCGGGAAGTAGCGGCGCAGGAACCGGTCGCCCTCGGGCCGGTCCCGCCAGCGCAGCAGCACGCTGCCCTCGCGGGCGGCCAGCAGGGCGCGCACGGGCTCGGGGGCGTCCACGCCCGCGGCCTTCTGCGCGGGGGTGAGGCCCGGCGAGTCGTCGTCGGGGATCAGGACGCCGTACCCGATGTCGGGGTGGGACCACCGGGTCACGGGCACGGGTGGTTCGAAGGGCAGGACCTTCTGCGAGCGCGGTATCCCCTGCGGGCGCGCGCCCCAGCCCAGCGCCGTGTCGGCCAGTGCGCCGTGCGCGGCCTGCGTGCCGGTCCAGGCGTTCAGGAACAGCTCCTGCGGCAGCGTCACGTCTCCTCCTCGGCGAGTTGTGCGCGGACGGCGGCGATCCGCGCCTTCGCGTGCGCGAGCAGTGCCGGGTCGGCGGTGGCCGGGTCGAAGCGGGCCACGAACTCCTCCCAGAAGTCGAGGACGCCGTGCAGGGTCGCGAAGTCGGCGGGCGAGAGCTTCGGCGACCCGGGGAACACCGTGAGGGGGTTGCGCTGGACGTAGAGGACGGGGTCGGTCCAGGCGTCGAACTGCTCGGGGTCGGCGCCGGCGAGCACGACGCGCGGCGCGGTGAAGGCCGCGGCCCAGTCGATCTCCCGTTCCTCCTGCGGCCCGTCGGCCACCGCGCGCCCGACGGCGGCGAGGACCTCGGGGTACAGGGCCGCGCAGAAGCGGTCGGTGTCGCGCAGGTCCACCATGCGGCGCATGCCGGCGACCGCGGCGATCCCGTTCGAGACGAGGTCGTGGGCGAGCGCGGGGCCGTCCGCGGCTTCGGCGCTCTGGCAGGCGCACAGGACGACCAGCCAAGCGGCGGAGGGCTTGAGGACGTTGACCAGTTGGGGCAGTTTGAGCAGGACCGAGCCGGTGGGCGCCTCGGCCTCGAAGTCCCCGGTGTGGGCGAAGGCGAGGGTGCGTACGCCGGCGACCGCCCCGCCGTGGCAGAGCAGGTGCAGCAGGTGCGGCCGGGCCGCGGTGATGCGGCCCTCCAGCTCCGGGGCCGTGGCCGGCAGCACCTCGGCGGAGACCTCCGCAAGGCCGGCCGTGTGTACGGCGTCCAGGACCGCCTCCTGGGCGCTGATGACGTGGACGTGCACTCCGATCGAGGCGGCGGCGGGCGTGGTCGCGGCCCGGAGCAGGCCCTTCAGCTGGTTGGTGCCGTCCTCCCGTGCGGCGGACAGGACGGCGACGATCCGCAGCGGCGGGACGAAGGAGCGCGCCGGCACGGGTCGGACCACCTTGGCGATCCGGCCGATGGGCCAGCGGGAGTCCAGGGCGAGGAAGCCGTTCTCGGGGTCGAAGAGCTCCTCCCACGGCAGTTCGTCGGCCCGGTCGGAGACGACGTGGAAGTACAGCGGGTTCGGTGCGGCCCCCGCGGGCAGGGCGACGGCGCTGGCCATGCCCTGGCCGACGGACGGGTGCAGCGCGAGCAGGTCGCGCAGCACTCGCCCGCGCTCACTCAACGTACCTACGGGTACCGGGAGTTCGGTGAACTCGGGGATGCCGACGCCCGGGATCGAGACCGGGGCCTCCACCAGGGTCAGGGCGGTGCCCTGACCGAACGGCGCGAAGCTGACGACCGTCCGCATCGCCTCACGCCTCCCCGGTCCTGCGGTCGACGAACTCGCGGAGTTCCGCCAGGGCCTGCGCGGTCCCGCGGTCGTACGCCTGCTTCATCCCGGGGGTCTCGCCGGGTACCGCGGCCGTCTCCAGCACCTCGGCCGCCTTCGCCTCCAGGTAGCGCTCGCTCGCGGCCACCCAGCCGGGCACCTCGGCGGCGGACTCGTACCGGGCGGCGACCTCCTGCCCGGCCACCGCTTCCAGCGTGCCCGGCAGCAGGTCGCGGCCGGTCTCCGAGGCGGCTACGGCGGCGCGTCCGCCGAGCCAGGACCGCCCGGGCTGCTCCGGGTCGGGCCAGGCGTCGTGCAGGGAGCCCGCCACCCGGTCCGGCTGCAGGTAGGCGAAGAGGGAGGGTGTGGTGGGGATCTGCCGGGTGCCGCGGGGGCCGGCGGCGAAGGCGTGCGCCTCGGCCAGCGCGGCGCCGTCCGGGTCCGCCGCCACGTCGCTGCAGAAGGTCGGGCCGGCCCGCTGCAGGCCGATCCCGTCGGCGAGGATCCGGGTGGCGGCGTCGTACGGGTTGCCGGGCGGCGACCCGAAGGACAGGACCGAGGCGCCGAGGGTGTCCGCCAGCAGGCGGATGTCGTCGGCGCCCGCGTACGCGCAGCCGTACGGGCCGTGGGGCGAGCCGGGGTCCGCGCTCACGGCCAGCAGCGGCCGGCTGCCGTCGAAGGAGGCGTCCGCGACGAGGTGCAGGGCGCGTACGGCCCGGGGACCCAGGCCCGCGGCGATCCAGTCCGCCCACACCAGGGGGCTCCCGGGGGGCGGGGCCGCGGAGCGTCCGGGCCGGCGGAACTGGGGCACGCGGCGCAGGGTGCGCTCCTGGGAGACGGACAGCGCGTCCAGCGGGTCGTGGAGCCCGCGTTCGTGTGCGGTTCCCCTCAGCCGGGCGCGGAGCTCGGCGTGGGTGTCCCGGTCCGCGAACACGTGGACGTCCACGGAGGCGGGGACCGCGAGCTCCAGGCTGCGGATCAGGTCCTGCACGTAGGTGCCGGCCCACGTACTGCCCGGGGCGGCGTTGACGGCGATCGCCACGCTCCAGGCCGCGCCGGGGTCCGCGCCCTCCGGAAGGCGGTCGGGGACGCGCAGCAGGGGCCGTTCCGTCGCGGGGACGAGCTCCCGCTCCCAGGGGACGGCGCCGAGGTAGCCGTACGGGGGGACGAGCCGCAGCCAGAGCGCGGCCTCGCCGCCGAGCTCCTCGTGCATGACCCGGCGGACGGTGGTCGCCAGCTGATCGGGGACGCGCGCACCGCCGGGCGGCTCCATGCCTCCGGAGAGGCCGTAGGCGGCTACGGGCAGGGTGAGCGCGGCGTAGGTCTGCTGGACGCCGTCGGGGTAGCCGAAGAGGTCCGCCGTGACGGCGGGCTCCGGGCCGGAGAGGTCGAGCCGGACCCGTAGCACCGCGAGGTGCCACCTCTCGATGAGGATCATGGCCATGGCCGTTCCCGGGCCGGTCAGTCGGGGCGGGTCAGGTCGTGCAGGGCCCACCAGGTCACGGGGTTGCTGATGTCGCCGTGGCCGGAGATGGCGGGCAGGCCGTTGATGTCGACCCCGCCGTCGACGGCGATGACCCGGGCGCCGCCGTCCAGCGGGTAGCGGTCCTCTCCGGGGACCGCCGCCTTCTCCTCGACCGAGAGACCGGTCAGGCCGGCCGGGCCGAAGCCGCCGAGGGCCCCGTACAGGTCGGTGTCGCCGACACCGGCGAAGTCGGGCTCCCCGAGGTGGCTGCCGCGCATCGCGAGGTGGAAGAACCTGGTCAGCGGGGCGTCGTGGGAGGAGAAGGTGGTCAGGACCGGCCGGGTGACCTTGTCCAGCACGCCGTGGAAGCCGCCGGCCCGCTGGGTCCCGGCGACGCGGGGTGCGAAGCACCACCGGTTCACCGCGGGCTGGAGCAGCAGCACGCAGTGCGCCGGCCGCGGCGCGGCGGCGGTCGTCAGGGCGGACAGGACCACGCGGGCGCCGAAGGAGTGCCCGATCAGGTGCAGTCGCGCGGTGCTGTGGGTGAGGACGTGCTCGACGAGGGGGCCGACGCCGTGGGCACCGACCGTGCCGGCCCGGGCCTTCATCTTCCACACCGTGGCCATGCGCAGGAGGTCACGCGGGTCGAAGTCGAGGCCGGCCGCGCCCGGTTGGGCCTCGTGGGGGTGGTCGCCGATGGTGCCGAAGCCGACGGGTGCCGCGCCGGGGTCCCCGGCCGCGCCGTCCCCGGGGGACCCGGGGGCTCCGCCGGCGCCCGCTCCGCCGCCGTGGGCCAGACCGTCGAGGGCGGCCCACGCTTCGAGGAGGTCTCCGGCCTGCGGGGGCGGTGAGCCGTCGTCGGGGTCCGGGCCGGCGCGCAGTGCCCCGATCGCGATCTCGGCGAGCCGCTCGGCCGTGGCCGCGTCCACGGAGCGGCGGCCGTCGACGGCCTCGGTGAACTCCTGGTCCTCTGCCGGGTCGAGCGACGAGGTGACCAGCTCCAGGAGCTCCTCGACCTCGGCCGCCTGCCGACCGAACGGGTCCGGATCGGCGGCGATCTGCGGTCCGGCCTCCCAGGGCATGACGAAGCTGGTGGAGGGCCAGATGGCACCCACCAGGAGCGGGCGGTACGGCGCCGGCTTCGGGATGCCGAACGCGGCGCCCTGGGTGACGAACCCGGTGGCGAAGCCCCGGTAGCGGTCGAGGGCCTGGGCGAAGACGTTGTTCCAGCCGTGGGCGAAGCAGAAGACGTCGGTCACGTCCTGGGGGTCCTGCACACGGGCCCTGACCTCCGCCGCCGCCTCCGGGCTGCGCAGGCGTCCCTGGTCGTCGAAGCGCAGCAGGTAGAGGTCGGCCGAGCCGCCACCGTCCATGGGGATCTGTTCGAAGGGACCGGCCATGACGACCTCCCTGCACGCACGTGTGCACCGCGTAGCCGCGACCTTCCTCTTCCATGCTTCACCCCACTGACGAGTAGGGCAAACCAGACGGGATCGTCGGCCCGATCACGTGGAACGTCCTGAACCGCCGGAGCGGAGCCCGGGTCGCCCCCTTCCCCCACTGCGGCACCCGCGCCGGACCCCCCGATGACTTCCCGTCACATGGGCGTAAAATCGCCGTTCGACGGCCCGCAGACCGACGACGAGCAGGAGCACCGACCGTTGAACCAGGAACGTCACGAGCAGGCACGGTCGTTCCTGCACCCCGGCGAACGCCTCGTCGCCGTCTCCTCGTACGAGCCGGCGCCGGGCGCCCCGACGCCGCCCGATTCCCTGGTGGGTCCCCCGCCCCCGTCGGCGCTCGGGCGGCAGATCGAACGCAGCCTGCCGGGGCCCGTGGCCGCCGTGCTGCGCAGCCGCGTCCTGGACCCGCGGCGTTCGGCGCCCGCCGCGGCGGCGAACGCGTTCGACCGGGCCCCGGACGTACTGGACGAGCTGGGGACGCGGATGATGCACGGCGCGGCCCTCGGTGGCGGCTGGCACGGCACCGCCGGGCAGTTCCTCGTCGCCCGGTCCAGGGCCCGCGGCGCGCGGTCGGGCCTGCTCGCGGTCACCGACCGCCGCTGCTTCGCGCTGAGCGACCTGACGCCGCTGTGGCGCAGTACGCCGCGCTGGGAGCCGGCCTGGGAGGTGCCGCGGTCCGCCGTGACGGGCCTGTACCGCGACGCCAAGGGCGTCCTGCAGCGGTCGCGGATGCGCGTCGAGTTCGCGGACGGTTCCTGGGTGGCCGTCCTCGCTTCCCACCCCGGGGAGGCGGACGCCTTCGTCGCCGCGGTGGGCCGCGGCTGACACGTCACCCCTGATCGACAGCCGGAGGCCCCAGAAGGTGCCCCACGGGGAAGCTGGTGCACGTCCCCTCTGGCAGGGGTAGTGCGGGCGCGATCGCGGCCTTCGAGTCGCCCCGTCCCCCGCGACTCCCGCCGCCGCCACCTCGAGCAGTGCCCGGCCGCCACGCCTCGTGGGCACGTGCGATGCTCGGCCCATGCAGTTCACCTTCGACGCGCGTGGTCACCGCCCGTCGGTGGGGGGCGGGGAGGTGCCGTGGGGCGGGGACGCGTCCGGGGGCCGGGACGCGTCGGGGGGCTGCACAGCGCCCGGGGGCCGGGGCCCGGGGGTCCAGTCGGCGCCGGTGCGCAGGCGGAACGCGGTGACCGCGGCCTCGACGGTGGGGAAGAAGTGGTCGGGGTCGATGGTGCGGGTGAGTTCGTAGCGTTCGATCTTCCGGCGTACCGGGTCCTTGAGCTCGGCGAAGACCAGGTGGACGCCCTCGGCGTTGAGTTCCTCGTCGAGGTCGGCCAGAACGTCGGCGGCGGTGGTGTCCACGTCGGTCATGGGCTCGGCGGCGATCACGATCCACGCGGGCCGCGGGTCCGCGCCGGCCAGCCGCCGGACCTGATCCCGGAACGTCTTGGCGTTGGCGAAGAAGAGCGGGGCGTCGAAACGGTAGACGACCAGGCCCGGCAGCTGCCCGGCCCGCGGGTAGGACCGGATGTCGTGGTAGCCCTCCAGGCCCGGCACCCGCCCCAGCACGGTGTTGTACGGCCACCAGGCGCGCCGGAAGACGTTGAGCACCGACAGGGCGACGGCGATGGCGATGCCCTGCAGCACGCCGAGCAGGGCCACCCCGGCGAAGGCCGCGCAGCACAGCAGGAACTCCGTCCGGCGCTGGTGCCACAGCCGCGCCGCCCCGGGGACGTCGGCCAGGGACAGCGAGGCGGTGATGACCACGGCGGCGAGGGCGGGCTGCGGGAGGTTGCGGAACAGACCCGGCGCCAGGACGAGCATGAGGACGATGAGCCCCGCGCCGACGACCCCGGTGAGCTGGCTGCGGGCCCCGGCCCGCTCGGCCACCGCGGTCCGGGACCCGCTCGTGCTGACGGGGAAGCCCTGGAAGAGGGCGGCCGCCAGGTTGGCCACGCCCACGCCCGCCATCTCCTGGTTGCCCCGGACCTCCTGACCGGTACGGGCGGCGAAGGCCGAGGCGTTGGAGATCGTGTCGGCCAGGGAGACCAGGGCGATGCCGAGCGCACCGGCGAACAGCGGCGCGAGGTCGCCGAGCCGCACGTCGGGGACCGTGAACGGCGGGAAGCCCGCGGGCAGTACCCCGACCAGGCCGACGCCGTGCTCGCCCAGGTCGAAGGCGCCGGCGGCGGCGATCGCCAGGACCACCATGACGAGCACCGCGGGCACCTTCGGCAGGAAGCGCTGGAGGAGCAGGATCAGGACGATCCCGCCGAGCCCGACTGCCGCGGCGGCCGGCACCACCGCCCCGTCGGCGACCTTCTCCACCACGCCGACGCATTCGCCGATGAGGTTGTCCGCCTCGACCTTGAAGCCGAGGAGCTTGGGCAGCTGGCCGATCAGGATGGTCAGGGCCAGGCCGTTCATGTAGCCGATCATCGTCGGTTTGGACACCAGGTCGGCGATGAAGCCGAGCTTCGCCACCGAGGCGAGGATCATGATGCCCGCGACCATGACCGCGAGCATCGAGGCCAGCGCGACGGCCCGGTCCGGGTCTCCGCCGGACGCCACGAGGGGCAGCACGGTGGCGGCGATCATGGGCCCGAGCGAGGAGTCGGGGCCCAGCACCAGGATCCGGGAGGGGCCGCACACGGCGTAGCCGAGCAGGCAGAGGATCGTCGTGTACAGGCCGGTGATGGACGGCAGGCCGGCCAGTTCGGCGTACGCCATGCCCTGCGGCACCAGGAGGGTGGTCAGCACGGCCCCGGCGACGAGGTCCTTGAGGAGCCATTCGCGCCGGTACGTCGAGACGGCGCGGACGCCGGGGACCGCCTGGAGCCGCGAGCGGAACCCGCGGCCGCCGCCCCGGGGCGTCATCGACCGCCCTTCCACCACGTCCTGCCGAGGGAGGTCGGGGCGGTCGCGGGTCCTTCCTCACCGGTGCCGAGGGCGCCGACCGGGAGGACCGCCTCAGGGGGAGCCCCGCGGGGCGGGTGCGGGCGGCCCGTCCGCTCCGCCTCGGCGGCCGGGCGGGCCGCGGCGCGGTGGCCGGCGCGGAGTTCCGAGCGGGACCGGCGTTCGACGAGGATCGGTATGTAGGCCCTGATCTTGGCGTGGTGGAACGAGGCGTACGCGGCCCGGACGGTCCCCTCGACGGTGGCCGCGTCGGCGAGCGGGTAGGCGACCCGCAGCCGTACGACGATGTCCCGCACGGAGGCGAGTTCGTCCTGCGGGCCGGACGGCGCGGGCGGCGGGCCGTCGGGGTCCGTCGCACCGACGGCCCCCGTCTGCTCGTCCCGGACGTCCGAGGCGACCTCCGTGACGACCTCCGGGACGACGTCCGGGAACCCGTCAGTGAGGGCAGCCGGGAAGTCCTCCCTGACGACGTCCGGGCCGCGGTCGGCCGCGGCCGTCTCCCCCGCCCGCTCGAGGCCCCCCGCCCGCTCCGGACCCGCCGTCCCGCCCGGATCCGCGGGCCCCGCCGGCCCGCGGCCGCCGGGCACCACCAGGGTGAGGAACGACCGGAACGCGGTGCGGCGGCGCAGCCTCCGACGCCGGCGCCCGAGCCGTGCGGAGGTCTCGTCCGTGCTGCCTGCGCCGCGGGGAGTCGACGGTTCCATGTCCCACGACCTCCAGACCGCAGAGCCGCGCCCTCGCCCTCGCCCTCGCCCGCGCGGGACGATGTGCCTCGCGCTCATTCTCCCGTCGGCCGGGCATGATCGCCCTCCGTGGCGGGGGCGGATTTCACCCGTTCGCAGGACTCAGGGGCGCAGGACGGCGCAGGTCGTCGTACCGTGCGCGTACAGCTTGCCGTCACGGGTGCCGACGATGCGGGCCTCGGCTGTGGCGGTGGTGCGTCCGACGTGCAGGGCGGTGCCCTCGCAGCGCAGCGCGGGGGTGTCGGACAGCACCGGACGGATCATGTGCACGCCGAGTTGCACGGTGGTGTACGTGGTGCCCGCCGGCAGCCGGGTCATCACCGCCGAGCCGAGCGCCGAGTCCAGGAGCGTGGCGAGGAAGCCGCCGTGCACGGTGCCCATCGGGTTGAGCAGGTGGTCGCCGGGGTCCCCTTCGAAGGCGGCGAAGCCGTCGCCGACCTCGGCGAGCCGGAAGCCCAGGGTGCTCATGATCGAGGAGGCGGGCAGCGTGCCCTTCTGAGCGGCCTGGAGGATCTCGAGGCCGGTCATGCCGAGGAGTTCCGGGGTCGGTTCGGGGCGCGGCTGCCAGGTGTGCGTACGGGTGCGGGCCGGCGCGGCGGTGATCGTCTCGTGCGTGCTCATGACTCGACGGTAGGAGGCCGGGAGAGCGGACGGGAGTGTCGGATCCGGCAGCTTGCGGATGGATTCCGACACGACCACGGGTCGTGCCCCTCACCCCGGACGGGTGATGCCGCACCGGGACGCCCGATGGAGGGGAATGTCCGCGTCTGTCCGCGTTTGGAATCCGCTCGACCGCGCAGAAGAACTACACGAACCGCACGCGTCGACGAGGGGCACTCCATGAGCATCATCGGCTGGATCATTCTGGGGCTGCTCGCCGGAATCATCGCGAAGTTCCTGATGCCGGGTCGCGACCCCGGCGGCATCATCCTCACGACGCTGATCGGCATCGTCGGAGCCCTCCTGGGCGGCTGGCTCGGGAAGGTCATCTTCGACGTCGACTCGATCGACGGCTTCTTCGAGCTCTCGACGTGGATCGCGGCCATCGTGGGCTCCCTCGTCCTCCTGGCGGTGTACCGCCTCGTGGCGGGCCGGAGACGTTCGTGAGGGTCCGCCGGCGGCGCCGGCGCGGGAGGTGGCACCGCCGGCGGGTGCTCGCCCACTGGGCGGCCCGGCTCCTCACGCGCCGCTTCGCCCTGAAGGCGTTGGCGTGGGGCGTGCGGTTCACCGTCCGCAGCACCCTGTACGCCTTCCGGCTCGCCCTGCGCGCCTCCTTCCGCCGCCGACTGCGACTGGGGTGAGGCCCGCGGAGAGCACGGCCGTCCCGCCCGACGGCCACGGCTGGGAAAGGGGCTCGCATGAGCACCACCGAGAAGATGAAGGCCAAGGCCGAGCAACTGCTCGGAAAGGCCGTACAGAAGACGGCGCACGCCATGGGCAACAAGACGAACGAGGCCAAGGGCGCGGCCCTGCACGCCCGCGGAAAGGCCCGCGAGGCGAAGGAACGGGGGAAGGACTACCTCGGGCACTGACCGGTACCGGTCGACGTGGTGGGGTGGGGCGGGGCGGAGCGAGGAAAGGAGCTCGTGCGATGGACGGAACGCAGCGCGGCGCGGTGGGCGGCGCGGAGCGCGCACGGCAGCAGCCGGGGGCGGATCACGAGGCGCGGGGCGGCGAGCAGCCGGGCCCGGACCCGGTGCACCCCGAGGCGAGCAGGCCCGTCGCGGGAAAGACTCCCGAGGAGCTCAGGAAGCGGGAGGAGCGGCGGATGGAACGCGGACGGGCGGCAGCACGGCGGACGCCCGGGCGGTGACCAGCGGCGGTCATGGGCGCCGACGGGCCGTGCGCGATGCGCGCCGACGAGCGGTGGGCGTCGGCTCGCGGTGGGCGTCGGCGAGCGTCGGCTCGCGGTGGGCGTCGGCTCGCGGTGGGCGGTGGCTCGCGGTGGGCGGCGGCCAGCGGGGGTGGTGGGCAGTGAGCGCCGGCGCAGCAGGACGGCGCCCGCCTCGCAGGCGGGCGCCGTGACGGACGAACCGGCCCGGGGCCGGGTCTCCGGGGGGCGGATCAGGCCCGGGTGATGTTCTCCGCCTGCGGGCCCTTCTGCCCCTGGGTGACGTCGAACGTGACCGCCTCGCCCTCCCGCAGCTCCCGGTACCCGTGTCCGGCGATGTTGGAGTAGTGGGCGAAGACGTCCGGTCCGCCTCCGTCCTGGGCGATGAATCCGAAGCCCTTCTCGGAGTTGAACCACTTCACCGTGCCACGCGCCATGATCATCCTTCTTGACATGCCCTACGACGGTCCGCGGACCGCCCCGGCCCCCGGATGGAAGCCTGGCCTCGTCCTACCCACCCGTCCCTCCGTCTACACCGACCACTCTCGCTCTCCGTGGGCGTCCGGCTACGCGTCAGGGCGGCGGGACCCGACGCGGCACAGACCCGTCGGGCGTCGGGCCTCGGGCGCCGGGACGCCGCCGCGCGGGGCGGTGGTACGGTCCCCTTGGCGGCGCGTACGTGCCGGCCCCGGACGAGATGTGCGCCGTACCCGGCCCGCCAAGACGACGCACCCGAGGAGACCCCCCATGGGTGCCCGCACCTCCCTGGTCGACTTCGCCGCCGCGCCTCCCCCGTCCCGCCCCCTGGGCGTCCGGTGGATCCACGGCTCGCCGTCGGCCAAGCACAACACCGACCCGGACATCCAGGTCCACGCCTACGACGAGCACACGTACGTCCTGCGCCAGAACATGGCGATCGACTACGAAGCGCCCTTCCTCTTCCTGCTGTTCGGCAACGACCGGGCCGTGCTCATCGACACCGGCGCCACCGCGTCCGCCGAGTACTTCCCCCTGCGCCGCGTGGTCGACGGGCTCGTCGCGTCGTGGCTGGACCGGAACCCCAGGCCCGCGTACCACCTGCTGGTGCTCCACACCCATCCGCACGGGGACCACGTCGCGGGCGACGGCCAGTTCGCGGACCGTCCCGACACCACGGTGGTCGGCGCGGAAGCGGCCACCGCCTGGCCGTACTTCGGCTTCGACGACGATCCGGCCGGCGTGGCGCGGGTGGACCTGGGAGGGCGGGTACTGGAGTGCCTGGCCACGCCGGGCCACCACGAGGCGGCGGTCACGTACCACGACCCGTGGACCGGGTTCCTCCTGACCGGCGACACGGTCTACCCCGGCCGGCTCTACGTCCAGGACTGGCAGGCGTTCACCCGGACCGTCGACCGTCTGATCGACTTCTGCCGCGGGCGGAGGGTCACCCACGTACTGGGATGCCACATCGAGATGACGCGGGAGCCCGGCGTGGACTACCCGATCCGCACCGTCCACCAGCCCGACGAGCCGCCGCTGGAGCTGACCACAGGTCACCTGGACGAGATCCGCGCGGCGCTGGAGGAGATCGGCGACCGGCCCGTCCGCCGCGCGCTTCCCCTGTTCGTGCTCTGGCCCAGCTCATGACCGCGTACGGGGCGGCACCGCCGACCTCGGCCACGCCACCGGCACCGGCACCGGCACCGGCACGCGGACCGATCGACCACCAGGACGCGGGAGCGGGGCTTCACCCGGCGCGCCGCCAGGGGAAGGGCTCGTTGTCGGGCTCGACCCAGCCGGTCCGGGCGGCGGGGCCGGCCAGCGTCGTGGAGCGGTAGAAGCGGGACAGCAGCTTCTTGTCGAGGAGCGCCGGGTTGCGCTCGGCGAACGAGTCGAAGTCGGCGGTGTCGTCCTGGTCCGCGTGGTGGCCGACCAGTTCGACCCAGGCCCGGCTGACGGTGGCGTTGTACTTCTGCGGGGCGCCCGCATACCGGGCGGTGGCCCGGATGCCGTCGCTGACCAGGCGCACGGCCGGTCCCGTTCCGCAGCGTCGTACGGCCAGCCAGGTCAGGTGGACGTGCTGGCGGTGGCCGAAGTGGTCGGCGGTCGCCATCACTTCGGCCATCAGGTCGCCGAACAGCGGCGCCGCGTCCTCCTGCGTGGTGCGGGGGTCCGGGGTCACGACTCCTCCTTGATGAGCGCGTCCACCACGGCGTGGAAGCCCGCGACCGCGTCGGCGGGCAGCGCGCCCAGGGCGCGCGCCTCCACGCCGGCCAGCGTCTCCTCGATCAGGGCCGCCGCCGCCCGTCCGGAGTCGGTGAGCTCGATGAGGACCGAGCGGCGGTCGCCGGCCAGGGTGCCGCGGGTGAGGTGTCCGCGACGCTCCAGGCGGTCCAGCACGCTCGTGAGCGTGGTGGGGCGGCTACCGACGGCGGCACCCAACTGGGACACGGTGCGGGCCTTTCCGTCGGCCAGGTTGGCCAGCACGTTGATCTCCGAGGCGGTCAGACCGAGATCGACGAGCGCGGTGGTGATCAGGTGCAGTGTGGCGTGGGTCGCGCGCTGGAGGGCCAGCAGCACCGGTCGGCCGGATTCAACGTTTTCGTACTTCACGATTTCGGATAGTACGACATCGTAGCAATGCCGGGCAAGCGCGGGCGGGTGCGGGCGGATGCGAGTACGGCGACGTGGGGCCGGCCGCGCAACCGCCGGCCCCACACAGCCCACCCCTCGGCGGCCCCGCCCCCGTCAGGGGGAGGCGCGGCGCCGAGCGGCGGTCAGCACGTGATCGTGACCTCGTGGACGACCGGGCGGGCCGACCAGGGGAAGGAGGCCACGCCGAAGGTGCCGCGGACGGTCGAGCCGCAGGACGCGGTGGTGACCACGCCGCGCACCTCGAGCGGCGTCGCGGTGAAGCGGACCTGCCGGTCCTGGGTCACGGGCGCGAGCCCGCTGCCGACGACCTCGGCGGAAAGCGTCGTGAAGAGGTCCTTCGGCGCGGGCGCCGGGCTGCCCGGCGACGGCGGGCCGGCCAGGCCGACCTTGCCGTAGAACTCGACGACACCATCGGTGACATCGGCGCAGAGCCGGGTGGACAGACCTGCCTGGAGCCCCGCGGAGCCGCAGGAGGTGACGGTCTGGCCGGTGGTGGCGGCCCCGGCCGCCTCGGCCGGGGCGCCCGCGAGGGCGGTCAGGCCTGCGACACCGACCACGAGAAGGGCCATGCGGTTCATCGGAGGTACTCCTTGTCATCGCGCACGCCCCGGCTCCCGGGGCGTTCTCATGGCATGTGATATTTCACATTACATAAGAACGTGGGATGATCAAGACGTGAACGCCTCCCGCCGCCACCGTGGACGCCTCCTGACGGACCGCCAACTACGGCCACCTACCAACGAGTTCCGGTCACGAATGCTCGCGCCCGCCCTCCACTGTTCGCAGGGCCCCACCTGCTGGTGGGGGCCCTGCGCCCGGCCGGGTCGTGCGGCCGTGGGCCGCGCGGGCTCAGTGCACGACGCTGAAGCTCCGCCACGGCAGGGTGCCCTGGGCCGTGACGTCCGACAGGGTGGTGCCCACGTAGGTCCCCTCGGCACCGCTGAACGTCTGGCAGTTGGGGGTCCGGTACAGGATGACGTCGACCAGGGTGTTGTTGTGCACGTGCGCGGCGCCGCGCGGGAGCAGGATCGGCGTGCACCCGTTGACGCTGGTGTTGGAGTACGTCAGCTCGGCCGGGGAGTTCGCGGCGCGGAAGGTGAGTTCGCCCACCGTGGTCCGGTTGGTCGAACAGGCGGTGGCGGTGAGGAGCAGCAGCAGCGCCGCCCCGGAGATGACCCCGAATCGCCGGTGGTGGGACATGGCTCGGTCCTCGTCTGTGTGGTCGGTGCGGTCTGCGCGGAGGCGTCGTTCCTTGGGAGCAGCCTGACGTGCCGGCGCGGACGCGGCACGCGGTGTGCGCCCGGGTGGATGACGGCCGGGGCCCGAGGAGTGCGGCGCGGGGCCGACCGGGTGACCGGGACCGGCCCGTCCCGGGACACGGGCGCGGGTGGCGGGAACGGGCCGCCCCGCTGCTTACCGTGGCCCGATGAACGCACGCGCGGGGCTGCTGACGCAGGGGTTCGGGGTCCGGTGCGCCCGGCCGGGCGAGGGCGGGGCGATCGCCTCGCTGCTGGCCCGCGCCTTCGCGGACGATCCCGTCATGAGCTGGCTGCTCCCCGACCCGTCGGGGCGGCAACGCCGGGCGGCCCTCTACTTCCGGCTGGCCCAGCGCCGGCAGCGGCCGCGGCCCGGCGCCGTCCGGGTGGCCGCGACGAGGGACGGGCGGCTGCTGTCCGCGGCGCTGTGGTCGGGGCCCGGCCACTGGAAGACGTCCCCGCTCCAGGACCTGACGGCCCTCCCCCGGTACGTGCGGGTGTTCGGGCCGGGCGGGCTGCGGCGGGCCGCGGAGGTCCAGAGCACCCTCCACGAGGCCCACCCGTACCTGCCGCACTGGTACCTGCCGACCGTGGGGACCGACCCCGAGGTCCGGGGGACGGGGGCGGGTTCGTCCCTGCTGCGCGAACAACTGGCGCTCTGCGACCTGCTCGGGGAGTCCGCCTACCTGGAGTCCAGCAAGCCCTCGAACGTGCCGTTCTACGAGCGCCTCGGCTTCCGCGTCACCGGCGAGATCCCGCTCCCCGGCGGCGGCCCGACCCTCTGGCCCATGTGGCGCGACCCCGTGACCACCGCGGTCCGGGCGGACCCGCGGTCCGACCGTCCGGCGAACCGACCGGCCGACCGGGATGCCGGCTGAGAGTCGTCCCGACGGGCGGGGGCGGCGGCGGGGCCGGACGCGGCCACGGTGCGCCCGGCAGCCTCAGGTGCGGTCCGGTCCCTGGACGTACTGCAGACCGCCGTTGCTGTACAGGAGCTGGCCGTTGATCCAGCCGCCTTCGGGAGAGCACAGGTAACCCACGAGGTAGGCGCACTCGGCGGGAGTGCCCAGCCTGCCCAGCGGGGTGGCGCGCACGAGCTCTTCCCGGGTCCGGTCGGACATCCAGCCGGTGTCGACCGGCCCGGGGTTGACCACGTTCGCCGTGACACCCAGCCCGGCGAGTTCCTGTGCGGCCGCCAGGGTGATGCGGTCGAGGGCGCCCTTGCTCGCTCCGTAGGGCAGGTTCCCCACCGTGTGGTCGCTGGTGAGGGCGACGATCCGGCCGCTTCCGTACGGGCCGGTGAAGCGCTCGGCGTACGCGCGGATGAGGAGCCAGCCCGCGCGGGCGTTGACGGCGAAGTGCCGGTCGAAGCTCTCGATGCACGTGTCCAGCAGGCCGGAGGCCACCGACTCGGCGTGCGCCAGGACCAGGGCCGTCACCGGTCGGCCGAAGGCGGCTTCGGCACTGGCGACCACCTCGGCGGCCGCAGCGGTGCGGGAGAGGTCCGCCTCCAGGAAGTGGGCGCGGGCTCCGCCGGCCACGACCCGGTCCGCCAGCTCTTCCGGGGCGCCCGCGTCGACTCCCCAGGGCCTCCGGGCGTCGTACGGCGTCCAGTACGTGAAGGCGACGTCCCACCCGGTCTCCGCCAGGCGGGTGACGATGGCGGCGCCCAGGCCCCGCCGCCTGCCCGCCCCCGTCACCAGCGCCACGGGCCGCGGCCCTCCTCCTGCCGGGGAGGCGTTCACCGCTCGGCGTCCGTGGCGGGAAAGGGCCCCGTCGCCCCCGCGGCGCCCGGCCGCCGGAGGCGGCGGGCTACCGGAGTCCCCCGTCCCGCGAGCAGCCGGACCAGGTCCGGTCGCGAGCGGTGCACCGCGAGGAAGTTCGGGCCGAAGAACCTCTCGTCGAACAGCGTGTACGGACGGAAGTCGACCCGCTGCGGAAGGATCCTCCCCAGGCGGTAGCCCAACGGGCCCAGCAGGTCGTACGAGCGGTACAGGAGGGACCCCGAGAGGATCGCGGAGTATCCGTACTCGAACTGGACCGCGGCGACCCTGCCCGCGCCCAGGGCCTGCCGGAAGCCCGCCAGGACTTCGAGTTCGGCACCCTCCGTGTCGATCTTGAGGAGGTCCACGCCGTCGATGCCGTGCGCGCTCAGGTAGTCGTCGCCCCGGAGCACGGGTTCGTCCCGCCACTCGGAGCGTGCCTCGTGCGGGTAGTCGTACAGGGAACTCAGCTCGTCGCACGCCGGGTAGTACTTGACCCTCCGCACGCCGGGCCGGTCGGCCAGCCCGGCCTCGGCCACCACGATGCCCGACCGCTCGGCCGCCAGCCGGTGCAGTCGCCGCCGCACCGGCCGTACGAGCTCGAAGCAGTGCACTCGGGCCCCGGGGCAGGCATCGAGGGCGGTCACGGCCCAGGCCCCGCGGTTGGCACCCACGTCGAACAGGACGGGGCCGCGGGAACTCCGGTGGTCCGCGCCCGTGGCCCGGGCCAGGCAGCGCAGGACGTGCGCCTCCCCGTTGGTCGCCGGGCAGTGGTCCTCGGTGTGGAGCACCGAGAGGGCGCCGTACACCGCGCCGCGGGCCGCCCGTACGACCCGGGCGTCCGGGTGCCTGCGGACCCAGTCGCGCAGCGCGCGGTCCGCCCGCGGCGGCAGGCCGCTCGGCCACACCCCCGGGAACGGCCCCGGCCGCCGGCTCACGACACGTCCCCGGGAGCCGGACCGCGACGGGGACCGGAACCGGGACCGGGACCGGGACCGGGACCGGGACCGGGACCGGAGTCCGGATCGGACGCCCTGATGGCCGTTCCGATGGTGCTGACCGTCTTCCGGAAGCCGCGGAAGCGCGTGACGGTGTAGACCCACAGCCCCGTGGCAGCGGCGGCCGGCACGACGACGAGGACCGGGGTGCGTTCCCCGCCGACCAGCATGACCACCACGTATCCGCAGATCATGAGGGGCGGCGTGCAGCCGAACAGCAGCATGGCGTACACGTCAGCGGCCGTGCTGCTCTGGACGTACACGCGGCCCTGCGGCGCCTGCGTGCCGTACAACGCCCTCAGCGTCGTTCCGCCGCCTGCGTCGACCCTGCGCAGGAAGTGCTCCCAGCGCAGGACCGGCCTGCGGACATCCGCGCTGAGCTGGGGGCTGAGTTCGAGGGCGATGTAGCCGGCGATCTTGTACACCTGGCCGGCGTGGTCCACCCAGAACAGCCACAGGAAGCTGGAGGCGGCGGCGAGGCCCAGCAGTACGTCGGGGAGCCGTGTCATGACGGAGAGCCCCGTCCCGAGTGCCGCGAGCTGAAGGGTGATGAGGGCGTAGGCCAGGTTCGTCCGGTTGTTGATCTCCTGACGGAGGTTCTGGAACTCGGTGACGTCGATTTCCTCGGGTGTGGGGGGAGCACCGCTCATCCCGGGTCTCCGGTCGCGGCGCCCGACCGCGCCGCCTCGTACATGTCCTCGAGACGGCTCGTGTACGTGTCGATGCCGCAGCTGCGCACCCGGTCCAGCCCGCCGGCCACGACCCGGCGACGCAGCGCCTCGTCGGTCAGCAGTCGCGAGGCCGCGTGCGCGAGGGCGTCGCTGTCGCCGCGCGGTACGACCAGTCCGTTGACGCCGTCCGTCACGGTCTCGACCAGACCGCCCGAGTCGGCGACCACGACCGGCCGTTGGGACGCCATGGCCTCCAGGGGCACGAGCCCGTAGGGCTCCTCCCCCGTCGTCGGGTACCAGACCAGGTCGCAGCCCCGGTAGGCGTCGCCCATCGCGAGCGGCGGGAAGTCCTGGAACAGGACGTGCTCGGCCACTCCGGCGTCCGCCGCGGTGCGCGCCAGCCGGTGCCTGAGCTCGGAGAGGACCGACGCTTCGCCGATGATGTCGTCACCCGAACACAGCACGAGGCTGCCGCGTCCCAACCGCCTGCGCACCTCGACGAATGCCGCCAGGCCCACGTCCACCCCCTTCCAGGGGAGCGGCCTCGCCGGGTGGAAGATCACGGGCCTTTCCAGCCGCTCCAACGCCTCGTGCCGCGGGCCCTGCGCGGCGAACCTCGACGCGTCGATGCCCAGCGGCAGGGTCACGGACGGAGCGCGGCTCGGGAGGGAGGCGCGGAGGAAGTCGCTGACGTACAGGAGCAGGTGCCAGGGCAGGTCCATCACGTCCCGGAGCACGTGCTCCCCGGTGTGGTCGTGCACGCTGTTGAGGACGACCGGGTCCGGGCGACCGCTGCGGCCGCGGCCGGCGGCCACGGCGGCCAGGACGCCGTGCGCGAGCTGCGGGCCGTAGTGGTGTGCGTTGTGCAGGTGGACGACGTGGGGCCGGACCGAGTCCAGGCAGCCGCGTACGACGGCCTCGATGGAGCGGAGGTGTCCGGCTCGGCCGGCGTTCCCGCCGCGGTGTACCTGCAGGAGGTTCTGCGGGCGCAGCAGAGGGCGCCGACGGACGGGGACGCCCTCCCAGCTCTCGTCGGACTCGTCCCCGCCGACGAGGCAGAGGACCTCGTGGCCGCGCCGGCGCAGTGCCCGCACCAGGTCGGCCAGATGCGTCTCGACCCCGCCCCAGGTGGGTGGGAAGGCATGAGCCACCATCATGATGCGCACGTGACGGCCTCCGATTCCGGCCGCGCCGGCCGACGGCGACCGGCTCTCGACCTCGACCACGGACCAGACTGGCAAACGAGCCTGAGGGACTCCAGGAAGGCGATCGCCGACGCGCCGAGGCCGGCGCGCAGGTACGGCCGCCAGGGGGACCCGGGGAGCGGGGACGGCCGTGCCCCTCGCCCCCGCCTGGGGCGGGGGGCGAGGGGCGGTCGGGGGGCCGGCGCTCGGGTGGACGGTCGGAAGGTCGGTCGGAAGATCGGTCGGAGGATCGGTCCGGGGAGCCGGCCGGCCCGGGGCGGGTGGTTACGGCGTGATCTTCAGGAGCTTGTTCGCGGTGCCCGGGGAGGGGTTGGAGAGGGCGCCCTCGGTGGCCCCCGCGGTCAGCGCGGCGGCCGTGTCCGCCGGTGTGGCCGAGGGGTGGCCTCCCAGGTAGACGGCGGCGGCGCCGGCCACGTGCGGGGTGGCCATCGAGGTACCGGAGATGGTCTTGGTGCCCGTGTCGCTGTCGTTCCAGTCCGAGGTGATCTCCGACCCGGGCGCGTACAGGTCCACCACGGAACCGAAGTTCGAGAAGTCCGACTGCTCGTCGCCCTCGGTGCTGGAGGCGACCGTGATGGCCTCCGGGACCCGGGCCGGCGAGCCCTGGCCGGCGTCCCTGGACTCGTTGCCGGCCGCCACGGCGAAGGTGACGCCCGCGTCGACGGCCCGCTTGACCGCGGCGTCCAGCGCCTCGTCGGCGCCGCCGCCGAGGCTCATGTTCGCCACCGACGGGCCCGTGTGGTGCTGCGTCACCCAATCGATGCCGGCGACGACCTGCTCCGTGGTGCCGGAGCCGTTGTCGTCCAGCACGCGCACCGCGACGATCTTGGCCTTCTTGGCCACGCCGTGCGCCGTGCCGGCGATCGTGCCCGCGACGTGCGTGCCGTGGCCGTTGCCGTCGTCGGCGGAGTCGTCCTTGTCCACCGCGTCGAAGCCGCTGCTGGCCCGGCCGCCGAAGTCCTGGTGCGAGATGCGCACCCCGGTGTCGATGACGTAGGCCGTGACACCCTCGCCGCCGTTGTCGGGGTACGTGTACTTCTTGTCTCCCGTGGTCTCGGTCTGGTCGATCCGGTCCAGGCCCCAGGAGGGCGGGTCGTTCTGCGTCTCGTTGATCGTGAAGCGCTTGTTCTGCTCGACCGTGTCGACCGCGGGGTCCGCGGCCAGCTGTTTGGCCTCCTTCTCGGTCAGGCCGGACGCCGAGAAGCCGTTGACGGCGGAGCCGTAGGCCCGTTCCAGTTTGCCTCCGTACTTCTTCGCCAGGTCCTGCTTGTTCGCGGACGCGTCCAGGATGACGACGAAGCTGCCGTCCACCGCGCCCGGTGCGCCGAGGCCGTGGACGGTGCCCTCGGGCGGGGCCGCCGCGCCGGCGAAGGGTACTGCGAACAGGGCCGCGGTGACCGCGGTGACCGCTCCCGCCGCTATGGACGCGTAGCGAAGTCGGCTGGAGCGCTTGTGAGTTGCCATGAAGGGAGTTCTCCTCCGGTTGACGTGTGGGGCGTCAAACGTTCGGAGCAACCCTGTTCCGATTGACAGGAGCAAATCAAGGACGCACCGGGGGTGCGGCGTTGTTCAACAAGGTTTCTTAAAGAGCCCCCCGCACCGCCTTCACGACACTCACGAATGCTCCCGAACTCCCCCACCACCATCCGACTTCCGGGTCCGTCCCGTCCCGTGCGCGGACGCGGCCGCCCGCTCCCCGTACGTGGGGGGGCGGGCGGGGGCAGGTGGTGGCGGTCCGTTCTGACGGGTGGTCGGGTCAGCAGCCCATGGACCAGGTGTGGGAGTCGCCGTCGTCGTTGGCCACGGCGTTGTGGTCCACCTCCTGGCCGGGGGCGAGGCAGAGGGACATGCCGCCGCCCAACCCGGAGCTGCGGTAGACCTGTACGTGGTCCTTGATGCCGGGGCCCGAGATGCCGTGGTTGGCCCAGGAGGAGTCCTCGTCTGCGATCCAGCTCTCCCACCAGGTGTCGTCACCCGACCAGTTCGCGCGCTGACCGCCGAAGTCGACGTCGGTCCAGGCGCAGAAGTTGCCGCTGGGGCACTCGGCCGCGGTCGCCGGGGTGGCGGCGAGGCCCGCGGCGAGGGCCAGGAGTGTCGCGGCGGTGGCGGCGAGCAGCCTGCTCTGCTTCATCGGGGAGGGTGTCCTTTCCCAGGTGGGGCGGGTACGGCCGCCAGGACGGCGGTCGCGCGGTGTGCTGCGCGGTCGCGCAGCCGGTCGTAGGTCGCGATCTCCTCGCGGTGCGCGGCGCGGACCTCTGCGAGGACGGCGGGCTCCAGCCGGGCGCGCACCTGCGGCAGGCCGCTGGCGCGGACGCAGCCGGCGTCGCCGTCGTCGCAGGCCTTCGCACGGGCGAGCGCGGCGGTGTAGGCGGGGTCGTCGCCGAGCCGCGCCTCGGCCAGGGGGCGGAGGTTGTTGACGGTCACCGAGGCCCTGAACCAGGCGGCCTGGTCGCCGTACAGCTGCTGCTGGGCCCGGGCCAGGCAGCCGTCGGTGTGGGCGCGGACGGTGTAGCCGGTGGGCAGCGCGAGTGCCAGTTCGGTCGGGCCGGTGCCGAACAACGCGTCGGCCACGCGCTCTTCCCGGCCGGGCGGCGCGGTGGCGCCGGGCCGGGGCGGGGCAAGGCCCCGGTCGGCCAGGCAGGCGTCCGTCAGGCGCCGGGTGGCGGCCTTGACGAGGTCGTCCGGGGCCGGGTGGGGCGGTGGGGCGGGCGGGGCGCAGGCCGCCAGGAGCAGGAGGCCCGCCAGGAGCGGACCGGTCCGGGACGCCGTGCGCCCCGCCCGCGCGCGGGCGGCCGCCGGTACGGCGGGGTGCGGCAGGGCGGGGTCCGGTAGGGCGGACGGGATCCGCGGGGCGCCTGTACGTTCCGCACGGTTCGCGGGCGCGGCCTCGCCCTCGCCCCGCAACGGCGTCCCCGCACGCGCGCGGCGCACGCCCCAGCCCCCCATACCGCCCCCTCGTGATCAACTGCCGCGTCCACCCCACCACCCGGCCCGCCCCGGCCGCAGCCGCCATCCGGGTGATCACCGGGGCTGCGGGCGGGGAGGGCGGGGTGGGCGGGGTGGGCG
>NZ_JOGB01000074.1 GCF_000719335.1 Streptomyces sp. NRRL S-87 | reverse complement strand
CGCCACCGCCCGCCGCCGGTTCATCCTCGCCGACACCCCCGGCCACGTGCAGTACACCCGCAACATGGTCACCGGCGCCTCCACCGCCGAACTCGCCGTCGTCCTCGTCGACGCCCGCAACGGCGTCGTCGAGCAGACCCGCCGGCACACCGCGGTCGCCGCCCTGCTGCGCGTCCCGCACGTCGTCCTCGCCGTCAACAAGATGGACCTGGTGGGCTACGAGGAGTGCGCCTTCGCGAAGATCGCCGAGGAGTTCACCTCGTACGCCGCCACGCTCGGCATCAAGAACGTCGTGGCGATCCCGCTGTCCGCGCTGGCCGGCGACAACGTGGTCGAGCCGTCCGCCAACATGGACTGGTACGGCGGCCGGACCCTGCTGGAGCACCTGGAGACCGTCCCGGTCGGCAGCGACCCGCGGGAGGAGCCCGCCCGCTTCCCGGTCCAGTACGTGATCCGCCCGCAGACCGCCGAGCACCCCGACTACCGCGGCTACGCCGGCCAGATCGCCTCCGGCGTGCTGCGCGTGGGCGAGGCCGTCACCGTGCTGCCCTCCGGCCGCACCACGACCGTCGCGGGCATCGACGCGCTCGGCACCTCGACGGAGGTGGCCTGGGCGCCGCAGTCCGTCACCGTCCGGCTCACCGACGACATCGACATCTCGCGCGGCGACCTGATCGCGGCCGGCACGGCCGCGGCGCCCACCAAGGACATCGAGGCGAGCGTCTGTCACCTCAACGAGCGCCCCCTGCACGTCGGTGCGCAGGTCCTGCTCAAGCACACGACGCGCACCGTGCGCGCGGTGGTCAAGGACATCTCGTACCGGATCGACATCAGCACGCTCGAGCGGCGCCCCGGCGCCGAGGGCCTCGAGGTCAACGACATCGGCCACGTCGTGCTCCGCACGGCCGAGCCGCTCGCGCTCGACCCCTACGCCGACAACCGGCGGACCGGCTCGTTCCTGCTGATCGACCCGGCCGACGGCACCACCCTCGCCGCCGGCATGGCGGGCGAGCCCTTCGGAACCGTACGGCGGCACCCGGCCGCACCCACCAACCAGGAGGACTGGGTCTGATGCAGAACCACCGGATGATCGGACGCGTGGCCATGGCAGCCACCGCAGTGACCGCGGCGGCCGGAATGCTGACGGGCTGTGGCTACGGCGCCAGCGCCGACGACACGCCGGTGGAACAGGCCGCGGGCGTCTCGGGTGCGAAGCTCTCCGCCGACACCGTGAAGATCGGCTACTTCCCGAACCTCACGCACGGCACCGCCCTGGTGGGCCTGCAGGACGGGTTCCTCCAGAAGGAGCTCGGGGCGACCAGGATCAAGTCCCAGTTCTTCAACGCCGGCCCGGCCGAGATCGAGGCGCTCAACGCCGGTTCGATCGACATCGGCTGGATCGGCCCGAACTCGGCGATCAACGGCTACGTCAAGTCGCACGGCACCTCCCTGCGGATCATCGGCGGCTCGGCCTCCGGCGGCGTCAAGCTGGTCGTCAACCCGAAGAGGATCCGCTCGCTGGACGACCTGAAGGGCAAGAACCTCGCCAGCCCGCAGCTGGGCGGCACCCAGGACGTCGCCCTCCTCAACTACCTGCACGGCCGGGGCTTCAAGGTGGACGCGGCCTCCGGCAAGGGTGACGTCAACGTCATCCGCACCGAGAACAAGGTGGTGCCGGAGGCCTACAAGTCCGGCTCCGTCGACGGCGCCTGGGTGCCCGAGCCGACCGCCTCCCGGCTGGTCACCCTCGGCGCGAAGGTCCTGCTGGACGAGAAGACGCAGTGGCCCGGCGGCAAGTTCGTGACCACCAACATCATCGTCTCGCAGAAGTTCCTCACCGCGCACCCCGACGTGGTCGAGGCCGTGCTGCGCGGCTCGGTGGCGACCAACGCCTTCATCAAGGCCGACCCGGCGAAGGCGAAGGCGGACGCCAACCTGAAGATCAAGGCCGACACGGGCAACGCCCTGCCGCCGGCCATCCTCGACCCCGCCTGGGCGAGCATCGAGTTCATCGACGACCCGCTGTCCGACACCCTGCGGGCCGGGGCCGAGCACGCGGTCGCCGCGGGCCTGCTCAAGAACCCGAAGCTCGACGGGATCGTCGACCTGACCCTGCTCAACAAGGTGTTCACGGCGGCGGGCCGGCCCGCCGCGGGGGACGCCGGGCTCGGCGCCAAGTGACCGCCCCCACCCCGTAGCCCCGCGCAGCGCCCCCGACCACTCCCGCAGGAGGTGTCCGCAATGACCACGACCCTGACCGTTCCCACGTACGTCCCCGTCGTCGAGAGGACGGACGAGCACCCGGCGGTCCGGCTCTCGCACGTCTCCAAGGCCTTCGGCCGCCCCGGTGCGACGCCCGTCGTGCTCGACGACATCAGCCTGGACGTGGCTCCGGGCGAGTTCGTCACCCTGCTCGGTGCCTCCGGCTGTGGCAAGTCGACCCTGCTGAACCTGGTGGCGGGGCTCGACGAGCCCAGCGCCGGGACCATCGAGGTCCCCGGGCCGCGCCCGTCCCTGATGTTCCAGGACCACGCGCTGTTCCCCTGGCTCAGCGCGGGCAAGAACATCGAGCTGGCCCTGCGCCTGGCGGGCGTCCCCCGCGAGGACCGCAGGGCCGAGGCCGAGCGGCTGCTCGAGCTGGTCCGGCTCGGGGGCGCGCACCGCAAGCGGGTGCACGAGCTCTCGGGCGGCATGCGCCAGCGCGTCGCCATGGCGCGCGCGCTCGCCCAGGGCAGCAAGGTGCTGCTCATGGACGAGCCGTTCGCCGCGCTCGACGCCATCACCCGGGACGTCCTGCACGAGGAGATCACCCGGATCTGGAGCGAGCGCAAGCTCACCGTCCTGTTCGTCACCCACAACGTCCGAGAGGCCGTGCGGCTCGCCCAGCGCGTCGTCCTGCTCTCGTCCCGGCCCGGCCGGATCTCCCGGGAGTGGCGCGTCGACCTGCCGCATTCGCTGCGGGGCGAGTCCGCCGAGGTCGCGGAGCTGTCCATCGAAATCACCGAGCACCTGCGTGGGGAGATCCGTCGACATGTCCAGCACTGACATACGGCCCCCGGCGGCCGCCCGCACCGCCGCCCGCCGCGACGGCGCGGGCGGCGGCTACGACGCGCTGGGAGCCGGCCTCGACGCGCTGGAGACCGGCTACACCGAGCGCACGCCGCTGCGCCAGGTGCTCAGGGCGAAGGTGCTGCCGCCGGTGCTCGGCCTGGTGCTGGTGGTCGGTCTGTGGCAGCTCCTCTACAGCCTGGAGGTGACCAGTCCCGAGAAGCTGCCGAGCCCGGCCGACGTGTGGCACGCGCTCACGGTCCTGTGGAACGACGGCACCCTGTTCTCCATCATCTGGACGAGCCTGTGGCGCGGTGTCTCGGGCTTCCTGGCGGCCGTCGCGATCGGTACGCCGATCGGCCTGATCGTCGCCCAGGTCAAGCCCGTCCGGGCCGCCCTCGGGCCGGTGCTGGCGGGCCTGCAGTCGCTGCCCTCGGTCGCCTGGGTGCCAGCCGCCGTGATCTGGCTCGGCATCAACAACCAGGCCATGTACGCCGTGATCCTGCTGGGCGCGGTGCCCTCGATCGCCAACGGTCTGATCGGCGGCATCAACCAGGTGCCGCCGCTGTTCCTGCGGGCCGGCCGCACCCTCGGCGCGAGCGGTCTGAGCGGCGCCCGGCACGTGCTGCTGCCCGCCGCGCTGCCGGGCTACCTGGCCGGGCTCAAGCAGGGCTGGGCGTTCTCCTGGCGGTCGCTGATGGCCGCCGAGCTCATCGCCTCCTCCCCCGAACTGGGGCTCGGCCTCGGCCGCTACCTGCAGAACCAGCGGGAGTTCTCCGACATGCCGGGCGTGGTGCTCGGCATCGTCCTGATCTTCGTCGTCGGCGTCGCCATCGACCTGCTCCTCTTCAGCCCGGTCGAGCGGTGGGTCCTGCGCAGCCGCGGTCTGCTGGCCGCGCGCTGAGCCTCCCGTCTCCAGCGGAGCTCGACACGGTCCCGATGTTCCGTTGAGCCGCGTTGCACAAGATGACGTCGGGCGGTCCCCCTGCGAATGGAGATCGACATGGGCACGAAGCCCGGGTCCGCTATGCGATCCATGTGGAAGAAGCTCGGTGAAGGCCTCATGTGGACGGGGTTCGCGTGGAACGGCATGTGTCCCCCCTGCGCATGGCAGGAAGCCACCACCCTGCCTGCGGACGAGCCGTGCCCCCGCCCGTTGTCGGACGAGGAGCTCGCCCAGTGGGCGGCCCTGGTCGGGCAACTGCACCAGGCACGACCCGGATCCGTCGACCGGAACTGACCAAAGAGAGAAGGAGGCCAGGGTGAGCAGCGCCAGTTCGGGCATCACGCGTCCCCAGGCACTGATGAAACACGGCGAGATGCGACGGGTCCTCGGGCTGTTCCGCCCGTATCGGCGGAAGCTGCTGTCCGTCGTGCTGCTGGTCGCGGGCTCCTCCCTGATCTCCCTCGTCAACCCGTTCCTGATCCGCGAGATCATGGACACGGCGCTGCCGGAGGACCGGCTGGGGCTGCTGTCCCTGCTCTCCCTCGGCATGATCCTGGTGTCGGTCACCACCAGCTCGTTCAACGTCTGGCAGACGCACGTGTCGGCCACGGTGGGCCAGCTGGTCATGCACGACCTGCGCACGGCGGTGTACGCCCACCTCCAGCGGATGTCGCTGTCCTTCTACTCCCGCACCCGGACCGGCGAGGTGCAGTCGCGCATCGCCAACGACATCGGCGGGATGCAGGTCACCATCACGACCACCGCCACGGCGCTGCTGTCCGACATGACGATCGTCATCGCCTCGACCACCGCCATGTTCCTGCTCGACTGGCGGCTGACGCTCGCGTCCATGCTCATGCTCCCGGCGTTCGCCCTGGTCAGCCGGCGCGTCGGGAACGAGCGGCGGAACATCACCCGCGACCGGCAGAACCGGCTCGCCGAGCTGTCCTCGACCATGCAGGAGTCGCTCTCGATCAGCGGGATCCTGCTCAGCCACACCATGGGCCGGTCCCGCTCCCTGACCGACAACTTCGCGCGGCAGTCGCGCAAGCTCACCGACGTCGAGGTGCGCGTCACCACGGCGGGCCTGTGGTATCAGTCCACGATCTGGGTCGTGATCGCCTCCATGCCCGCGGTGATCTACTGGGTCGCGGGGCTGACCTCCGACAGCGGCCACATGGCCATCTCCATCGGCTCCCTGGTCGCGTTCACGTCCCTCCAGCAGAGCCTGTTCCGGCCGGCGCAGCGGCTGCTGACCGTCGGGATCGAGATCCAGGGCTCCCTCGAGCTGTTCGGCCGCATCTTCGAGTACCTCGACCTGCCCGTCGAGATCGCCGAGCCGGAGCGGCCGGTCAAGCCGGCCGCCCTGCGGGGCGAGGTGCGCATGCGGGGGGTCGGCTTCTCCTACGCGGGGTCGGACCAGGCGACGCTGGCCGGCGTCGACGTGACCGTCCCCGCGGGCCGCAGCCTCGCGATCGTCGGCGAGACCGGCTCGGGGAAGACCACGCTCAGCTACCTCATCCCGCGGCTGTACGACGTCACGTCCGGTTCCGTCACGATCGACGGGGTCGACGTGCGCGACATGTCCTTCGACACGCTCACGTCCGCGGTCGGCGTCGTCGCCCAGGAGACGTACCTGTTCCACGCCACGGTCGCGGAGAACCTGCGGTTCGCCAAGCCCGACGCGACCGACGAGGAGCTGTTCGCGGCGGCGCGGATCGCCCACATCCACGACTACCTGATGCTGCTGCCCGACGGCTACGACACGGTGGTCGGCGAGCGCGGGTACCGGTTCTCCGGCGGCGAGAAGCAGCGGCTGGCGATCGCCCGCACCATCCTGCGCGACCCGCCGATCCTGGTCCTCGACGAGGCCACCAGCGCCCTGGACACCCAGACCGAGCAGGCCGTGCAGAAGGCCATCGACGCGGCCAGCGTGGGCCGTACCACCATCACGGTCGCCCACCGGCTGTCGACCGTCCGCAACGCCGACGAGATCATCGTGCTGGACCGGGGCCGGGTCTCGGAGCGCGGCACCCACGACGAGCTGCTCCTGCGCGGGGGCCACTACGCCACGCTCGTCAACCGGGACAGCGAGCCGATCGCGGTCTGACCCCGCCCCCCGGACCCGGGCCCGGCTCCGGCGACCGACCCCATCGGTCTGGAGCCGAGCTCGAGTTCGGCGAGAGCGGCCGCCCCTAGCCTCGGGCGAATGGACCCCACAGCTTCCGAAACATTCGAGCCGTCCGGGCTGAACCGCCGCACGGTGCTGCGTTACGGCACCATGGCCGGCCTGGGCGCCCTGGTGACCGCAGCCCCCTTCTTCAAGTCGCACGGAGCGGCCGCCGCGACGGCCGGCGGGCCCGAGCCGTCGGCGCCCGAGCTGAAGCTGACCAAGTTCAAGGACCCGCTGCGGATCCCGCCGGTGCTGCGCCCCCGCGACCGCGGTGACCACGACGAGCTGACGGTCCGCCTGCGCACCGCCGACGTCACCGTGCACTCGGAGATGCCGCCGGTGACGATGTGGACGTACGAGGGCGTCTTCCCGGGCCCGACGATCAAGACGGTCAGCGGCCGTCCGCTGCGGGTCGTCTGGGAGAACCAGCTGACGGGCAACGTCCCCGTCAAGGCCGTCGACTTCGGCTCGGCCACGGGCCGCTCGCCCGACCCGCTCACCAACTACCCGGGGACGCAGGGGACCCAGGAGGTCCAGGGCGTGGCGGACCTGCCGCCGTGGGCCGCGGTGCACCTGCACGGCATGCTGACCGGCGGCGGCAACGACGGCTGGATGGAGAACCTCATAGGCCCGGGCGACGTGCAGTTGTCGGCCTATCCGAACGACCAGGCCGCGACGACGCTCTGGTACCACGACCACACCCACCACGTGAGCCGCTTCAGCGTGTACGCCGGGCTCGCGGGCCTGTTCCTCTCCCGCAACGAGGAGGAGGAGGCGCTCGACCTGCCCGACGGCGCCCGCGACGTGCCGCTCGTCCTCTGCGACCGCAACTTCGACGTGGACGAGTCGGGGGCCCTCGCCGGCCGGCTGGTCCACAAGGTGGAGATGATCGGCCCGCAGCGGCTCATGCGCGTCCACGCGGCGCCCTACACCCTGGTCAACGGGGTGGTCTGGCCGTACCTGGACGTCGCGCCGCGCTGGTACCGGTTCCGGATCGTCAACGCCTCGAACTCCCGGCTGTACCGGCTGATGCTGCTGGCGGACGGCAAGCCCGTCCCGGGGGCGCTGAAGGTGATCGGGACCGACCAGGGGCTGATCGACAAGCCGCTGGCCGTCGACGGGTCGCTCAACCTGTCCGCCGGCGAGCGCGCCGACGTGCTGGTCGACTTCAGCGCGTTCCGCGGGCAGGCCCTGAAGCTGGTCAACACGCTGGACGGCGTCGCGCCCGGCGCCTCCGACAAGCGCAACGACCTGCTGGAGCCCGACGTGATGCAGTTCCGCGTCGCGGACCAGCGGCCGTCCGGCCGGTTCGTGCTGCCGGAGGTCGTCTCGCCCACGTTCAAGCGGCTCACCCATGACGACCTGCCCCACGACCACGCCCACCGGTGGGTGGTGACGGTCGGCCCCGGCTCGACGAACCTTCCCGAGCTGTGGGAGATGGAGGAGGTCGACCCGGCGGGGATCACGTTCCCCTCCCCCGGCGTCATCCAGGTCCAGGACGCCGAGGGCACCGTCCGGACGCTGCGTCGGACGGCGATGGCGTACGACGACGGCAAGGCGTTCACCGCCGCGCACGACAGCGTGGAGGTCTGGAAGTACCTCAACCTCGCCGTGGCCCCGCACCCCATGCACATCCACCTGGCGCACTTCCAGGTGCTGTCCCGCGACAACTACGACATCACCGGGTTCGACCGGGTGACCCGCGGCTCGGCCAAGCCCATCGCGTTCAAGTCAGCGGGGGTGCTCGAAGCGCACGAGCTCGGGGAGAAGGACGTCATCCGGCTGGGTTCGGCCGGCCAGCTCACGCCGAACAGCACGGTGGGCGAGATGATCACCGTGGCGGTCCGGTTCCCCGTCGTCGGCCGGGGCGTCCACCACTGCCACATGCTGGAGCACGAGACGCACATGATGCGGCCCCTCGTGGTCTCCCCGGCCGCCCACCTGCACTCGGGTGGCCACCACCACTGACGCACGACGCCGTGGGCCCGCGCCGGTGACCGGCGCGGGCCCACGGGGCGCGCTCAGGGGCGTCGAAGGACGCGGGGACTCAGCCGGCGGAGACCGGACCGGCGGCGGCCTGGGCTATCCGCCGGCGCATGGACTCGGAGTTGTTGGCGCGCGGGAACTCCTCCTCGGGAACCTCGACCCCGAGGAACGCGCACAGCGGCTCCCACCCCTGCCGCACGTCGAACACCAGGACGTTGTCCGCGCCGAGGGCGCGCACGACGTCCTCGGTGTGCCGGTGGTAGACCTCGATGGCGTGGTCCTTGTCCTCGAACCGGCCGCCGAAGAGGCCCTCCCAGACCAGGGCGTCGACCACGCGGAACAGCCGGGCCTGCCGGGAGCCCGGCTCGGGCGGGTGCTCCTTGGTCCGCAGCGCGAACTGGTACAGCGTGTCGTAGGTGCTCTTGTACCAGCCCTCGGCGTCGCGCACCGTGAGGATCACCTTGGCCTCGGGGAGCGCCTCGGCGATCTGCTGGTAGTAGACGGTGGAGGGACCGTCCACCGCGGAGGCGTAGCCGTCGTACAGCGCGGCCCAGTCGGGGCGCTCGCCGTCGCAGACGACCCGCTCCCACTGCGCGAGGCGCCGGTCGTCGTCGACGACGTCGAACATGTGGAAGCAGGGGCCGAGACCGAGCCGCTCCAGGGCCGCCTGGAGTGAGGTCGTGCCGGTCCTGCCCAGGCCGGCGTTGATGAGCTTCAGCACGGTGGTGTGTCCTCTTCCTCAGCGCCAGACCGCGTCGTCCTGGTGGGTGGCGACGTTCACCCGGTTCCAGAAGTTGACCAGGCTGATGTGCATGACCAGGGCGCCGAGCTGCACGTCGGTGTAGTGCTTGGCGGCGTCCGCCCAGACCTCGTCCGTCGGCGCGTTCGCGGCGTCGGTCTGCAGGGTGACGGCCTCGGCCAGCTCCAGGGCGGCGCGCTCGGCGTCGGTGAAGGAGGGCTCGGTCCGCCACGAGTCCACCTGGGGCAGGCGCTTGTCCGCGGGCTCGGTCGGGAAGGTGTAGACCCGGCCGTTGAGCGAGGCGACGCGCAGCCGGATGAAGTCGAGGGTCGACTGCGGTACGCCGACCTTGCCGATGACCTCGGACAGGTCGAGCAGGGGCTGCAGGGCGCCGGGAACGACCAGGGAGGGGTTGTCCATCCGTGGGGCCATCGGGAGTTCTCCTGTGTGATGAGGGTGCGCTGGAAGGTGGAACGGCGTGGGGCGGGGCCGTCAGACCGGGACCGCCTCGATGATCGAGATCGGTGAGGTGGTGGGGATCGCCCTGGTGATCTTGAAGCCCGCCTTGGCGAACAGCTCGGTGTACTGCGCGAGCGTGCGGTCCTGGGAGCCGATCATCAGCATCAGCCAGAGGTCGATGGTGTGACCGATGTGGCGCTCGTTGTTCTCGGGGAGCAGGTACTCGATGCAGAGCAGCTTGCCGTCGGGGCCGATCGCCTCGCGCGCGTTGCGCAGGGCGGTCAGGGCGTCTTCCTCGGAGAAGTTGTGGATGATGCGCTTGTACAGGTACGCGTCGGCGCCCTTCGGCAGCTTGCCGAGGTAGCTGCCGTGCTCGACGGTGTAGCGGTCGGCGACGCCGGCCTCCTCGAAGAGCGAGGCCGAGTCCACGGTCGCGATCTCGAAGTCGTACAGCACGCCCTTGGCGTTCGGCGCCTGCTGGAGGACCCCCGCCAGGAGGTAGCCGCGGCCGCCGATGACGTCCACGACGGTGCCGAACTGCGAGAAGTCGTAGGCGGCCAGGACCGGGTCGGTCTCCGACTCCGAGACCTTGCCGAAGGCCTGGAAGAACGTGGCGGCGTAGGCGGGGTTCGCGTGGAAGAAGTCCAGCGTGCTCATGCCGCGCAGCTTGGGCAGGTTGGCCTCGCCGGTCCGCACGGTGGTGAGGAGGTGGCCCCACTCCTCGTGCAGCAGCGGGTCGCTCATCAGCACGGCGAACTTGCGCATCGAGTCCTGCGCGTCCTCGCGGAGCTTGTCGGACAGCGGCGTGTTCTCGTACCGGCCGTCCGGACGGACCGCGAAGACGCCGTGGCCGGACAGCGCGCGCAGGAGCCGGTGGGTCGCCTGCGGGTCGGCCTCGACCCGCAGGGCGATGTCGCCGGCGGACAGCGGCGCGTCGGCGAGCACGTCCGCGATGCCGAGCCGGGCGGCGACGGAGATCGCCTGGGTGATGACGGCACCCTGGATCAGTTCGAGCAGCGCGTAGGAATCCGACTGGTCGCGGACCTCGGCCGATGCGGACATCGCTTTCCCCTCGGAGTGTCTTTTTTCGGATTCCAGACGATAGGTCGACGCTTCTCTCCGCCGCAACCGACCGAGTTTCTCGAATTCTTGACGGGAACGTTCAACAGGGGAATTCTCGCATTTGAACGGAGCCCACCTCTACTGACGCTCGACCGGGAATCCGACCCCGCTTGTCAGGCTGTGCCGACCGCGACCCTTCAGTCGCCTTGAGGAGGCCGACGTTGGCGCACGACACCCCGACCCCGGTGGATTTCTGGTTCGACCCGACCTGCCCCTGGGCGTGGATGACATCCCGGTGGGTCCTGGAGGTCGCGGAGCGACGGCCTCTGGAGATCCGCTGGCACATCATGAGCCTGACGGTGCTCAACGAGGGACGCGAGGACCTGGACGAGCGCTGGCACCGGGACCTGGCCCTGCGGATGGAGCCGGTACGGGTCTGCGCCGCCGCCGAGCAGACGTACGGATCCGGGGTGCTGGGCCGGCTCTACACCGAACTCGGCACCCGGTTCCACCTGGAGAAGGCGCCCAAGGAGCGGGCCACCTATGCGGCGGCGCTGGCCGCCGCGGGTCTCGATCCCGCCCTGGCCGACGCGGCCGGGTCCGACGCGTTCGACACCGCGGTGCGCGCTTCGCACCACGACGGCATCGCCCGCGTCGGCACCGATGTCGGCACCCCCGTCATCGCCGTGGGGGACGTGGCCTTCTTCGGCCCCGTGGTGACGCCCACGCCGCGGGGGGAGGCCGCGGTGAAGCTCTGGGACGGCGTGCTCGCGGTGGCCGAGACCGACGGGTTCTTCGAGCTCAAGCGCACCCGCACCCGGGACCCGATCTTCGCCTGAGCCGCGCGCCGGCCCCGGCCCGCCCGCGGCCGGGCCGCGGCCTCAGGCGCGCGCCGCGACCACCGGGGGCGTCCAGTTCTCCTTCAGCCACGCCTCCAGGGAGACCAGGTTCGGCCTGCCCTTGCGCAGCTCGGCCAGGTCGGCCTGGAAGCCCTCGCGCTCGAACCAGTCGAACATGTTGGCGAGGTCCGGGCGGCCCGCGCGCAGCGGCTCGATGGGCAGCTGCTGGAAGCGGGTGGGGATGCCGGAGGCGGCGCCGAACGCCGCGGCCATCTGCGGCCCGGTCAGCTCCTCGCCGGCGATGTCGACCGTCCTGCCGAGCCAGGCCTCCGGGTTCTCGAAGGCGTCCGCGGCGAACGCGCCGATGTCGCTCGTCGCGATGATCTGCACCGGGGTCTCGGGGTCGAGCCACATGGCCAGCACGAGCTCGCCGCCCATCGGGCGCGGGGCGATGTCGAGGAGGATGTCGTGGAACATCGCCGGCCGCAGCACCGTGGCCGGCAGGTCGAGCGTCGCCAGGTACTGCTCGCCCACCAGCTTGCTCTCGAAGTGCGGGACGCCGGTGTCGCGGTCCGCACCGCCGACCGAGCTGTAGACGAAGTGCTTCACCCCGGCCCGCACCGCGGCGTCGGCCACGGCCTTGCCCTGGCGAATCTCGGCCTCGACGCCGCCGGCGCCGCGGAAGGTCTGCACGCTGAAGACGCCGTACACGCCCTCCATCGCCGCATCCAGCGACGCCTCGTCGTCCATGTCACCGCGGACGAGGACCGCGCCGGCCTCCTCCAGCGCCCGCGCCTCCGCCTTCTGCGGGTCGCGGACCAGGGCGCGCACGCTGAAACCGCGCCGCAGCAGGTCGCGGGCGGTCGCCCCGCCCTGCCGGCCGGTGCCGCCCGTCACCAGGATCGTCTCTGCAGCCACTGTCTGCCTCCATGTCTTGTGCCCGCCGGGCCTCGCCCGGCCCGGCTATCGGGTGTGTTGGCCGCGAACGGCCTCGATCCCTCGCGGGATCAGGCCGCCCGCCCCTCCTTCAGCTGCAGCAGCCAGTTGACGAGTTCGACGAGCTCCCGCGCGGTGGTGATCCCGCCGAGCCCGTCCTCGGAGAACACGACGTCGAAGTCCCGCTCGATGCGGCTGCAGGTCTCGAGCAGCGCGAGGGAGTCGTACCCCAGGTCATCGAACGGACGGTCGGGCGCCTGCTCGACCGTCGGCATGCCGTCGGCCCCGACCGCGCACGCGCGCATGATGGTGTCGAGCTCGCCGATCGTGATCTGGCGCAACGCCGTTCCTCTCCGTGGTGACGTTCCGCGCTACCACGGAACGGGGCCGTCGTCGGCCAGGCACTGGCCCGACGGCCCGGCCTCGTCGAGCGTGGCGAGGCGGACGGCGATCGCCGCGCCCTCGGCGGGCGACCGCTGTCCGCGGTGGTGGTTGATGTCGGTCGCCACCACGCCGGGGAGTGCCGCGTTGACCTTGATCGGGGTCTCCCGCAGCTCCTTCGCGTACGCGAGCGTCACCGCGTTCAGGGCGGTCTTCGAGGACTGGTAGGCGATCATGCTGAGGCCCGCGAGGGGGCCGCCCGGCGCCGAGCCCAGGGTCAGCGAGCCCACGTGGCTGGACAGGTTGACGATGCGGCCGGCCGGGGAACGGCGCAGCAGCGGCAGCATCGCGTGGGTCACGGTGACCACCCCGAACACGTTGGTCTCGTAGACCTCGCGCAGGTCGGCGGCGGTCGCCTCACTGGGCGCCCCCGTGAAGCCGCCCGCGATGCCGGCGTTGTTCACCAGGATGTCCAGGCGCCCGAACCGCCGCTCGATCTCGCGGGCGGCCTCCTCCGCGGAGGCCGGGTCCGTCACGTCGATCCGGAGCGGCACGGCCGTGACGCCGTCGTCCGCCAGCGCGTCGGCGGCCTGCTTGCCGAGCACCTCGTCCCGGGCGCCGACGAGAACGGTGATCCCCTGCTCGCCGAGTTGCCGCGCGATGGCGAATCCGATGCCCTTGTTGGCGCCCGTAATGAGCGCGACCTTCTCGAACGGCACGTCTTTTCCTTTCGTGAGGCCCGGGTTCCGCTTCCCGGAACGCCACTTCGCCGGATATGCGGAGGCGGCGAGCGGAACGTCGTGCGCCCGGTTTTCGAGGAATGAATTAATACGTTCACGGTATGAAACGCAAACGCCCGGGCACCTCCGATGGTGCCGTCTGGAACGCCTTGTTCAAACGCCGAAAGTCCGCGGTTGAACGGCCGGCCGGCGCGCAGTCGCACAAGACCGCTGCGCCTTCTAGGCGCCCTCCACCCGGGTTCCGGGGCGACCGACGAGACTGCCCACGCCTGTCTCGGTGCCGACCGTCGTCGCCCGCACGGGCCTTACAACACCGTAACCATGCATGAAGGAGCTGGTGGAATGACTGGGAGCGAACAGGCTCAGGCGAGCGGTAAGCCCCACGTGGTCATCGTCGGTGGCGGGATCTCGGGACTGGCGGCGGCGTTCCACCTGCGGAACGAGCCGGTGCGCGTGACGCTCCTCGAGGGCTCGTCCCGGCTGGGCGGAAAGCTGCTGGTCTCCGACGTGGCGGGAGTCCCGGTCGACGAGGGCGCCGAGTCGCTGTACGCCAACCGCAAGAAGACCACCGGCCTGATCAAGGAGGCGGGGCTCGGCGAGCAGATCGTGTCCGCGGGCCCCGTCACCGCGTCGGCGATCTGGACCAAGGGTGCGATCAAGCACCAGCCCGACCGCCAGTTCATGGGTGTGCCCTGCGACATGGACGACCTGGCCCGGTCCGGCGTGCTGTCCGCCGAGGGCGTGGAGCGGGCGCGGCAGGACCTCGTGCTGCCCTCCTTCGACCTCGAGGGAGACATCTCGGTCGCGTCCTTCGTCGGCGGCCGGTTCGGCCAGGAGGTCGTGGACCGCCTCGTCGAGCCGTTCCTCGCCGGTGTGTTCGCCGGGCGTGCCGCGGACCTGTCGTTCGAGGCCACCCTGACCCCGCTGGCCCGCGCGTCCCGCGACCACATCTCGCTCGCGGACGCGGCCGGCTCGCTGGTGCCGCAGCTCCAGGAGGGCGAGAAGCTCCCTCCGATCAGCGTCGCCACCATCGAGGGCGGCTTCGGCACGCTGCCCGCGGCGATCATCCAGCAGGTGCTGGACGCCGCGCCGGACACGGCCCTGCGCACCGGCGCCACCGTCCGGGAGCTGACGCGGAGCGGTGACGGCTGGCGGGTGACCGTCGGGTCGGGCGCCGACGCGGAGGTCCTCGAGGCCGACGCGGTCGTCATCGCCACCCCGGCCGGCCCGACGGGCAGCCTGCTCGCCGGTGTCCCCGGTACGGCCTCCGCCGTCTCGGCGCTCTCCGAGGTGCCGTACTCCAGCGTGGCCATGGTCACGCTCGCCTTCCCGAAGGGGGCGTTCCCCGGCGGGCTCACGGGCCGCGGCTACGCCGGCTACCGGGTGCCGGCGGAGGAGGGCAAGGCCGTCAAGGAGGTCACGTTCACCACCGTGAAGTGGCCGCACCTGGCGGGCGAGGTGGAGATCGTGCGCTGCTCGATCGGACGGTTCGGCGAGGAGCACCTGCTCCAGCTCGACGACGCGGACCTGATCAAGCTGGCGACGACCGAGCTCGCCGAGGCCACCGGCGTGACCGGTGCCCCGGTGGCGACCCGCGTGAGCCGCTGGGAGAGCGCCCTGCCGCAGTACACCGTCGGCCACGTGGACCGGGTGCGGCAGATCCGTGAGGCCGTGGCGACCCAGCCCGGACTCGCGGTGTGCGGTGCGGTGTACGACGGCGTGGGCGTCGGCGTCTGCATGATGACCTCGCGCAGGGCCGTCGACCAGATCCTCCCCGTCGTGCGGAAGGCGGCCGCCGCCTCCTCCGTCGCGGCCTGAGTGTGAGCCCGGGTCCACCGGAGCGATCCCGACGGGACCGCTCCGGTGGACCCGGCGGCCGTGCGCCGCGTGCGGCATGACGAGAAGGGGCCGTGCCCGGTCGGGCACGGCCCCTTCTCGTCATGCCCGTTCCGCTTCGCCTCCCGCCCGTTCCGCGTCGCGGAGCGGGCGGTGCTCGTCGTGGAACCAGAAGATCCGGTCAGCGATCCGATCAGCGAATCGGATCGCTGACCGGATCCCTGACCGGATCCCTGACGTTCCCTGACCGGGTCAGCGGTCCAGGATCGTGGCGAAGACCTCCGTCAGCGCCTGCTCCGCGTCCTCGGCGGCGCCGGTGCTGCGCCAGGCCACGTGCTGGTCGGGACGGACCAGCAGCGCGCCGCCGGCGGTGATCTGCCGGACGGCCTCCCATCCACCGTCCACGTCGGCGTACTCCCCGCCGTCGCCGATACGGACCGCGTTGACCGGGACGGAGAACTTCTCCGCCACGCGGGCGGCCGCCTCGGTCCACGCCGTCCCCTCCGGGCCGGCGATCAGCGTGAAGCCGGTCCGGCCCGTCAGGTCGAGGGTGGACAGGCGCTCGCCGTCCTTGGTGATCCAGGCGTGCGGCAGGCGGTGGCCGGGGCGCGACGTCGGCGTGTGCTCGTCACGCATGGGCACGCGGGCGGGGCGCTCGGTGCCGTCGGAGATGACCGCGCCCTCCTCGTAGGCGAAGCCGACCTCCATCTCGAAGGACTGGCAGCCGCCGCGGTGGGTGTGGAACACCTCCAGGGCCCGCGCCCGCACGGTGTCGCCGAGCGGGGACGGGTCGAAGTACGCCGCCAGACGCTGGCCGCGGCGCCCCGCCGGGATGTTGTGGCCGCCGCCGATGGCGTCGATGACCACCTGGTGGTGCTGGGCGGCGGAGACCGCCCAGTCGACGTTCTCGCGGCCGACGGGCCGGCGCTCGGCCTCGTAGGTGTCGATCAGGCTGTCGGGCGCGCTGCCATTGAGCACCGCGGCCAGCTTCCACGCGATGTTGTGCGCGTCCTGGATGCCGGTGTTGAGGCCGAGACCCACGGCGGGCGGCTGCTTGTGCGCGGCGTCGCCGGCGATCAGCACCCGGCCGACGCGGTACTTGTCGGCGAGGATCGCGTTCACGATCCAGTCCGTGACCTTGTGCACGGTCACCTCGAGGTCCGGCACCTTCAGCACTTCGCGGATGCGGTCGACGACCGTCTCGTTGTCCCAGCGGCCGGCCGGACCGGGCGCCATGTGCAGGCCCCACTGCTCGCAGGCCTTGCCCCAGCTCGGACCCATCTCGATCAGGTTGACGGAGAGGTCGGGGTCCTCCGGGCTGAGGTAGTGCGTGATGAGCGTGCCCTCCTCCCACCACTGCGACAGGTCCGCGGAGAAGTACACGGTGGTGGTGTTGACGTCGCTCGGCGGGCCCTGCATCTGGATGCCGACCTTGTTGCCGACGAAGCGGCCGCCGTCGGCGCCGAGGAGGTACTGGGCCTTGACCGTGATGATCTCGCCGGTCTCGAGGTTGCGCACCTCGGCGGTGACGTGGTCACCCTCGTCGGAGAAGTCGAGCACCTCGTGGCTGAAGAGGATCCGCCCCGGGTTCCGCTGCTCCGCGTGCCGGCGCAGGATCGGCTCCAGCCACATCTGCGGCAGCTTCGAGGGCAGTTCCGGGCTGGCCGCCGCGTACTTCTCCGTCAGCTCGCCACCGCCGAAGGCGTCCATCTCATGGATCTGGCGGGCGTCCAGCGGGCCGTCACCAGCGAACGTGGTCGCCCAGCGCACCTTGCCGAACTTGTCCAGCGGCGCCGCCTCCGCGAAGACGTCGTCGCGGACACCGTGCTGGCGGAAGATCTCCATCGTGCGCTGGTTGAGGTAGTGCGCCTTCGGCACCCTCGACGTGTCCGCGTGCCGCTCCACCAGCAGGTGGTCGACGCCCTGGTCGGAGAGGAACACGGAGGCGGACAGGCCGCACCCGCCGCCGCCCACGATCAGGACCGGAACCTCGATTGACGTCATGTTCGCCCTTCCAGAATTCAGATGGCTGTTCCCTCACAGCGTGACAACGTCATCCGCAACCCTGGTCAAGAACGACTGGACCCGGAACGGCCGTCGGCCGGTCACGGGGGTGACCGGCCGACTCCGTGCCTCGGAAGAAGGCGTTCCTCCGGGGTTCCTCCAGGGTTCCTCCACGGCGTCCCCGAGGTTCCGCCCGTTGCTCAGCCGAGCCAGATGCCGCCGTCCATCAGCGTGCGCCCGGCCAGCTCGTTGACCTCCCGCCAGGCCTGGATGCGCCGCGGCCTGATGCGGAAGTACTGGTAGGGCTGGTCGAGTTCGCGCGGGTCGAACCCGGTCTTGGCCGCGAAGGCGTCGGCCGTGTCACCGAGTTCGGCGACGTCGACCGGCTCCGCGTCGCCGTCGACGATCACGACGTCGCGCGTCAGGCCGAGGCCGACGCGCACCCGGCCGTCCGCCAGCAGGTTGCGACCGGTGACGGAGGAGCGCGGGGTCGAGACGAGGATGGCGGTCCCGTCCCAGAGGAACGAGAGCGGGATGAGGTAGGCACCCCCCGGGCCACCGCCCGCCGAGGCGACCCAGAGGTCGACGTCGTTCTCCAGTCTCTTACGAGTGTCCTCCAGGCGTTCTTCGAGCCCGCGCGCCGGCACTGCAGTCATGCTTCCTCCGTCCGTGTCGTGGAGGATCCCCGTTCCAGGAGGTCTCCTCCGGTGGTCGTACGGGCCACCGGCACGGTGGCCGCGACGGCCGCCAGCGCCCTGACGGCCGCACGCACACCGATCATGTCGTGCGCCCGGTGCACAGCGAAGCGCACGAAGCCGTTGGGCAGGGGCAGCACGCGCACCCCGTGGCCGGCCAGGCGGCCGGCGCATTCCTCCGGGGTCAGCCCGGCAAGGCGCGCCATGACCATGTTGGTCGGCCGCTGCGGGCGCATCAGCTCGACGCCGGGCACCGTCTCGAAGCCGGCGGCGAGCGCGGCGGCCGTGGCGTGGTCGGCCGCCAGCTCGGGCAGCCGCTCCAGCGCGACGAGGGCGGGCGCCGCCAGGACACCGGCCTGGTGCATGGACCCGCCCAGCTCGGTCCGCAGTGCGCGGGCGCGCGCGACGAACGCGTGCGTCCCGCACAGCAGGCCGCCGACCGGCGCGCCGAGCCCCTTGGAGACGGAGAAGGCGACGCTGTCCGCGGGGGCCGCCAGCTCCGCGGGACGGACCCCGAGCGCCACGGCCGCGTTCGCGAGCCGGGCACCGTCGAGATGGACGTGGGCGTCGTAGCGGTGGGCCAGGTCGGCCAGGGCGAGGGTCGCCGTGACGTCGAGGGCGTTGCCCGAGCGCATCATGCTCGTGTTCTCGAGGCAGACCACGGCGGGCCGGCCGCCCCCGCCGGCGAGCACCTCGTCCACGGCGTCGAGGTCGGGCAGGCCGTCGGGGCGCTGCGCCACCGGCAGCAGCTCGACCCCGGCGAAGGTGCGCAGCCCGTCCCCCTCCAGGAAGGACATGTGGGTGTCCTCGCCGACGACCAGCCGCGGCGCGCCGCGCGGTCCCGGGGAACCGGCCGCGGCGAGCGAGGCGAGCAGGTTCGCCATGGTGCTGGTGGGCGTGAGCAGCGCGGCCTCGGTGCCGAGCAACTCGGCCACCCGCGCTTCGAGGAGCGCGACCGTGGGGTCGTCCCCGTACACGTCGTCCCCGACCTCGGCCGCGGTCATCGCCGCGCGCATCCGCGCGTCGGGCACGGTACGGGTGTCGCTGCGGAAGTCGAGCCAGGGGTCGGCAGGCGTCATCGCGGCCTACCCCCGCGCCCGGTGGGCCACCCAGACGGCGCGGGGCCTGGTGTAGCCCTCCACCGCGTGGATGCCCAGTTCGCGCCCGTATCCGGACTGGCCGAGACCCGAGACGCTGACCGTCTCCTCGGTGTCGCCCCAGGTGTTGACCCACACCATGCCGGCGCGCAGGGCCCGGCCGAAGTGCTCGGCCCGGTGGGCGTCGGAGGTCCACACGGACGCCGACAGGCCGTACGCCGTGTCGTGGGCGAGCGCCAGGGCCTCGGCGTCGGTGTCGAACGCCGCCACCGACAGCACGGGGGCGAAGATCTCCTCGCGCCAGGCGCGGCTGTCGTACGGCGGGCCGTCCAGGACGACCGGGTTGACGAAGAAGCCGTCGCCGAGTTCGTGGCGGAGCCCGGCACGGCCCGGCGGCACGATGACCTTCGCCCCCCGGACCTCCGCCTCGGCGACCATCTCGGCCGCGCGGTCGACGGCCGCCCGGCTGATGAGCGGGCCGAGGTCGGTGGCGGGGTCCTCGGGCAGGCCGACGCGGAGGCCGGCGGCCAGTTCGGCCACGCGGCCGACGAACTCGGCGTGCACGGCCCGGTCGACGATCAGGCGCGTCCCGGCCACGCACACCTGGCCGGTGTTGCCGGTGAAGGCCGTGACGACCGCGCGCGCGGCCTCGTCGAGGTCGGCGTCGCGGAAGACGACCACGGGGCTCTTGCCGCCGAGCTCCAGCGAGACGGGCTTGAGGCCGTCCGCGCAGCGTCGCGCGACCTCGCGCCCCGCCGCCGTCGAGCCGGTGAAGGAGACCATGCCGACGGCCGGGTGGTCGCACAGCAGCCGGCCGGTGTCGGCTCCGCCGTAGACCGCGGTGAGCACGCCGTCGGGGAGCACCTCGGCGGCGCGCTCGACCAGCCGGCGGGTCGACAGCGGTGTCTCGGGCGCCGGCTTGACGACCATGGTGTTGCCGTACGCGAGGGCCGCGGCGATCTTCCACACGGCCAGCAGGAGCGGGTAGTTGTTCGGGGCGATCGCCGCGCACACCCCGACCGGCACGCGGTCGGTGTACGTGCGCGTGCCGGGGCCGGCCGGATACGTCTCGCCCACCGGGTACCGGGCCGCCGCCGCGAACCAGTCGACGGCCTGGGCGGCGAACTCGACCTCGCCGACGGCGCGGGCCGTGGGCTTGCCCGTGTTGCGCTGCTCCAGGGCCGCGAAGGCTTCGCGTTCCTCCCGCAGCAGGGCAGCGAGCTCGCGCAGGTGGCCGGAGCGGTGGGTCGGGGAGGTGTCGGCCCAGCCGTCGTGGAACGCCGACGCCGCCCGGGCCACGGCATCGGCGACGCCGGGCCCGGACGTGTCCGGTACGTGGTCGACGGCGCGCCCGGTGGCGGGGTCGAGGACCGCGCGTCCCACCGCGGTCATCCCAGCGTCCCGGCACGGCCGCCCAGTCGCAGCCCGGCGTCGATCTCGGCGACCAGGGCGACGAAGGCGTCCCGCCCCAGTCCCGCGCCCGAACTGCCCAGCAGCCTGAGCTCGTACCCGTCGGGGTGCTGCCACCAGGCGTCGCAGGCGCCGAAGCGGGCGTCCGTGTAGCCCAGGTGCAGGGGGCGGCCGCCGAGGTCGAGGAGCTCGGCGGTGGCGGGGTGCTTGTCCCGCTCCGGCGGGAACACCAGGCGTCCGCCTCCGGTGCGCTGCGCCGTCAGGCGCACCTCACCGCCGGACGCGGAGGCGTAGACGACGTCCAGCTCGCGGACGGCGGCGCCGTCGCCGAACGTCGCGGCGCTGTCGGCGCGGAAGTCCCCGACCGACACCGGCACGCCCTGCCCGGTGAGGAAGGCGGTGAGCTCCCCGGACGCGACCCAGTCGCCCTCGTGCTCCCGATCGCGCCGGTGGAAGGAGAAGACACCGGTGGGCACCGAGACCATCTCCGCGGGCTGCCGGGCCCAGTAGCTCAGCTCGGCGAAGGGGGTGGCCAGCACCCGGGACACCGCCTGCGGCACGGCCGGCCGCAGCGCGGCGAAGAGCGCGACGAGCTCGTCGTCGGTGAATTCGCCTTCCAGCACCGAGAGCTCGACCGTGGTGCGCGCCATCCGGGCGCTGGCGGCCCGGTGGCCCATGTAGTCCGTGCCGAGCCAGACGACCCGGCCCTCGCCGATCTCGTGCGCCCGGGTCTCGCCGCCCCACAGGCACGGGTGGTCGGCCGCGGGGAAGGCCCAGTCGTAGAGGAACTGCTTCAGCCGCAGCCGGCGTCCGCCGCCGGAGATCTCGGTGCGGTAGCCGGACGGGTTGGCGTCGCTCCACGGGCTGCGGCCCTCGGCGTCGACCCGACCGGGGGGCGCCTCGCGGCGGATCGTGCCGGTGCTGCTGTCGCAGCCGGCGGGCAGTTCGGACGGCCGCCACACCACGAAGTTGCACCAGTCCTGGGCGACCTCCTCGGTGATCTGCGCCGGTACCGGGTCAAGAGCGGCCGCGCTGTCCAGGATGTGCCAGCGCCAGTGGGGGACGGGACTGCTCACCGTGACTCCTCGGGTGGTTTCGGAGCTCCGCGAGGTGGTCGAGCCAGGCGGAGCTTGAGGCCAGGAACATCCACTCGCCGACGCCCAGCTCGTCGCGGAGCCCGTCCGGCACCCGCGGCAGTCCGAAGGGCGTGCCGAACTCGTCGGCCAGGCCGCTCAGCTGGCGGACGTAGCCGGGGTCGGTGGGAGTGGGGAAGCCCTGCTTGCTGCGCTGCCGCACGGATTCGGGCAGCAGGTCGCCGAGTGCGGCCTTCAGCAGCCCCTTGTGGGTGCCCGGCTCGTTGGTGTCCTTCAGGTGCTCGGGGCAGCGGAAGGACAGCTCGGCGAGGGTGACGTCCTGGAAGACGGGGCGGTCCTCCAGGGTGAAGGTCGACGAGGTGACGTCCACCATGTCGTTGACGTAGACCAGGAAGCGCCGCATCAGGTGGTGGCGGCCGCGTTTGAGCGGCGAGGCCGTCTTGAGCGCCCGGTACTCGGCCATGGTGCGTTCCCACACCTGGTCGGTCACCGTCTTCATGTCGACGTCGAGCTCCTGCGCCATCCACCGGACGAGCCGGGCCCAGACCGGGCGCTCCTCGGCGTGGAGACTGTGCGTCAGGTAGTGGCGCCCGTGGATGAAGGTGGGCGCGTACGGGTCGACCACGGGGAAGTAGCGGCCGGCCTGGTACCCCCAGAACTCGTCGGCTCCGTGCCCCGAGTAGACGACGACCTTCCCGTCGGCGGCGATGGACCGGTAGAGGTGGTGCATCGACAGCTCGGCGCCGTGCAGCAGCGGCCGCATCAGCCGGGTGGGCAGGACCGGCAGCAGGTCGGCGGCGGCGTTGCGGTCGAGGTCGAGGACGGTCAGCGGGACGCCCAGGTGCTCGGCGGCCTCGGTGGCGTGCGCCACGTCGTCGCCCGAGCCGCCGATGCCGTCCTCGTAGCGCAGGACGTACCCGTCGACCGGCAGTCCCAGCTTCGTCAGGCCCGCGACCACCGCCGTGCTGTCGACGCCGCCGCTGAGGACCGCCGCGCGGGGCAGGTCGGAGACGGACCGCTGCTCGATCGCCCGGTCGAAGGCGGCCCGGATCTCCTCGGGCCCGATCGGGTCGTCCACGGCCACGGGGTGCCAGTAGCGGTGCGTGGTCGTGCGGGGCCGGTCGATGGCGAGGTACCGGGCGGGCGGCAGGGTCTCGATGCCGCGCAGCCAGGTGCGGTCGTCCGCCGCGTCCATGCGGATCCACGAGCGCAGCAGGTACTCCTCGCGGTCCACCTCGGGAGTGATCAGGCCGGTGCTGAGCAGCACCCCCTGCTCCGAGGCGAAGACCAGTCCGCCCTCGACGCGGGCGTAGAACAGCGGCTTGACGCCGAAGTGGTCGCGGGCCAGCACCACGCGCCCGGTCCAGGTGTCGTGCCAGGCGAGCGCGAACATGCCGTCCAGCGGCTTGAGCGCGGCGGCCGGGTCGGGCTCGCGGCAGACCTGCTGGAGCACGAACTCGGTGTCACACGTGGTGCGGCGGGGCCACAGCGGAGGGGCCGCCGAACGGGAGCCGTAGACCTCGCCGTTGTGCACCAGGACGATCCGCCCGCTGGGGTCGGTCATCGGCTGGTCGCCGGCGTGGCTGCGGTCGCGCACCGCCAGCCGCGTCGCGCACAGCATGACGGTGCCGCAGGGCGAGACGTACGGGGCGTTGGCCGCCTCGCCGCGGTGCGCCATGGCGTCGGTCATGGTCCGGCCCAGCGCGTCCAGCCAGCCGGGATCGCGCCGCCCCTCGAAGCTGATGAAGCCCGCTATGCCGCACATGCGTCACCTTCCGGTTCCCGCCACACCTTCCAGAGCTCCGCCAGAGCCTCGGCGTAGACGTACTCGATTCCCGCGTGCCCGCCGTCGTGCTCGCGGTAGAGGTGCGGGACCCGGTGCGCGTCGAGGGCGGCGTGCAGCGCGCGGGCGCCCCAGTGCATGCCGTACTCGTCGCGCTGGCCGACGCTGAGGTGCAGCAGGCCGAGTCCGGCGAGCCGGTCGGCGTACTCCGGCAGCAGCCGCACCGGGTCGTGGGCGAGCCAGCGCTGCCACACCTCGTCGCGGAACACGCCCGTCTCGGGGTCGCACGGCAGCGCGTCCGACGCGGTGGTCCGGGGGTCGTCGGCGTAGCACATGCCCATCGCGATGATGCTCATGGCGACCATGAAGGGCACGTCGAGCGGTCCGGTGTCGCGGCGGGCCAGCAGCGCGTCGACGCCGCCGGCGGCCCTGACGGTGTCGAGCGTACGGGGCAGCAGCGGCAGGTAGCTGTGCTCGAACCCGGCGTCGGGCGAGCAGGCGATCACCGACCCGAACAGGTCGGAGGTCATGCCCGCGATCAGCGCGCCGTAGCCGCCGCTGGACTTGCCCCCGATGGCGCGCCACGCCGACTCCGGCCGGGTCGCGAACCGCCGGTCGATCTCGGCGACGACCTCGGCCAGGTAGCCGGCGTACCGGCCGGAGGCGGCGGAGTCGATGTACTGCGAGCCGCCGTACGCGGTCGTGCAGTCGGGCACGACGAGCAGCGCGGGCGGCACCCGGCCGTCCGTCATCGCCTCGCGGAGGCGGTCGGCGACGGACGCGCCGAAGGCGAGGGCCTTGCCGGCGAGGCTGGGGTGGGCGCCGAACCCGGGCAGCCAGTACACGACCGGGAACCGCCGGACGCCGTCGTACCCGGGCGGCAGGTGCACCTCGATGCGGCGCCGTGCGGGGTCGCCGAGCGGGTTGCCGCGCAGACAGGTGCTCTCGTGATCGAGCACGACCGGGGCGCTCATGCCTCGCTCGCCTCCTGCAGCGCGCGCTCGACGTGGCGCACGTAGAACGACGGGTGGTGGAAGACCGCGGAGAGCAGCAGGCCGTTGCTCGCCCACAGGCCGTAGGAGCTCCCGATCAGGAGGTCGCCGGCGAGCATGGCCTCCAGCGTGCTCGCCGCCATCTCGGTCCAGCCCTCCGCGCCGGTGACGTGGCTGCGGGCCGGGCCGGGGCCCAGCAGGGTGACCCGGTCCGCGACCGGGTCGAGCAGGAAGGCGGTCTCGGCGCCGTCGTCCCCGTACAGCGAGACGACGTGCCGTCCGGCGCCGTCGTCCAGCGCCCGGTACCAGTAGTCGGTCGCCACGAGCCGGTCCAACAGGTCGCGGAGCAGGTCCTCGGTTCCGCGGGTCTGGCGGCCGTACCGGTCGAGGGAGGCGTCGAACGGCGGCACCGGCGTGTCCGGGTCGAGCGTGATCGCGGAGTAGACCTCGTCGAAGTCGTACCCTTCGGGCGCGACCGGCCCGTCGACCAGGGCGGCCTTGCCGTGCGCCACCTCCATCACCTGGCCGGGGCCCCACAGCAGGCCGTCGCGGCCCAGCTCGTCCAGGCGGTGCAGGGCCTGGACCGGGGTGAACGGGAACATCGTCCGGTTGCACCAGGAGTAGTCGCGCTCGCCGTCACCGCTGATGCGCCAGCCGAAGGAGGACGGCACGGTCACGGTCGCCGGGATCGAGGCGATGTACCGGTCGAAGTTCGAGACAGCACGGGCGCGGACCGCGTCGGAGTCGGTCAGCGCACGGCGCTCGGTGAGCACGCCGGGAGGCGAGATGCTGTGGGCGGGGACGAACACGGCGTCGACCCGCGGCGCGTCGTCGCGCTCGAAGGCCGCGACGGTGTCGTCGTGCAGCAGCGCGTCGCCGCACAGCATGACGGTCGCGTCGGCGGTCTGCACCAGCACGCTCATCTCGGGGAACGACACGGCCGAGGGGAACGTCCGCAGGACCGTCCCGCCCGGGGTGGTGAGCGTGTCGCCCGGCGTGACCGGGCGCAGCCGCTCGAAGCCGAAGCGGCGCAGCGTCCAGGAGATCGCCTGGTGCCCCAGTCCCGAGGCGGTCAGCGTCGGCGGCACCGGTCCGGCCGGGTAGACGCAGGTGACCTCGGAGCTCTGGCGCGGGCTGTCGTCGAAGTCGACGTCGGCGCCGTCGACCAGGCGGAGCAGGGAGGGGAAGTGGTGGTGGTCGTAGTGGTGGTGGCTGAGGACCACGTAGTCGACGCCTTCGTCGAGCACCGTGCGGACCAGGTCGTCGGGCAGCGGCGGGTGGTGCTCCCAGAAGCGGTCCAGGCGCTGGGTGAGCCACGGGTCGAAGAGGATCCGCTCCGTCCCCGTCTCGATGAGCACGGCCGCGTGGCCGAGCGAGGTCAGGCGCATCAGTCGGTCCCCTCGTACACGCAGCGGAAGCCGACCTCCATGTGGCGGTCGGTGATGAGGTCCTTGCCGCGGTAGAAGGTCGTCAGGCAGGCCGGCGGCGAGGTGAAGGTGCCGCCGCGCAGGACGTGGAAGGCTTCCTTGCGGTTCATGAAGTCCAGCGGGTGGCGTCCCTTGAAGAAGGGGTCCATGTCCTCGCCGGTGTAGAAGTTGGTCCGGGTCAGCTCCCAGACGTTGCCCGACATCTGCAGGACGCCGTACGGGCTGGCGCCCGCGGGGAGCGCGTCCGCCGCCAGGACCGGGTGGGCGGGGTTCTCGCCCTGCTCGATGGTGACGAGGAGCGCTTCGAGGGAGTCGAGGTCGGCCACGGCCTGGCCGAACGACCGCTCCACGTAGTTCACCCGCTCGGGGTCCCAGTCCTCGCCCCAGGGGAAGCGGCGGCCGTCCACGCCGCGCGCGGCCTTCTCCCACTGGACCTCGCTGGGCAGCGCGCCGCCGGCCCACTTCGCGAAGGCGTGGGCGTCGTACCAGTCGATGCCCACGACCGGGAGCTCGGGTGCGTTGAAGCGCGGGTCGTGCCAGTGCGCGGGGCGGTGCGACCGCTCGAGCGGCTGGTCGGGGTGGTCGAACTCGCCGGAGTCGCCGACCTCGTCGAGGAACTCGCGGTAGCGGGCGTTGGTCACGGTGGTGCGGTCGATGAAGAAGGCGGGCACGTCCACCGCGCGCAACGTGGTGTCGTCCTGCGCCATGCGGAACGCGTCGGGCTGCTCGTCCGCGCCGATGATCGCCGGACCGGCCGGCACGAGGACGACGTCGTCGTTGCGGCGGGGGCGCTTGCGGACGGCGTCGACCCGGGCTCGCATGTCCGTGAAGTACTCGTCTTCCAGGCGGCGGAGTTCGGCGGGGTCGCGGGTGCCGAAGATGGCGATCAGGGCGCGCTTGGTGAGCGCGGCGCCGCAACCGACGGGCTTGCGCGCCCAGTCGGGGCGGGTGAAGTTGCTGGGCCAGCCGGAGATGCGGATGAGGTCGGGCACGGCGGCGGCGATCCGGTGCTCCGTGATGACCTTGAGCGCGGTGAACGCGACCCAGTCGACCGTGTCGTGCGTCGCGGCGGCCACCGCGGTGTCGGCAGCGGGGTCGCCCGCGTGGTGCGCGGCCAGCAGCCGCACCGCGCCGGCGCGCACCGGCCACTCGGGGTGGGCGACCACCAGGCCCGCCAGCAGCGGTATCCCGTCGGCGGTCCGGCCCTTCTCCTCGGCCAGGTCGACGACGCGCTGCACCGACGCCCAGTAGCGGGCATCGGTGGATTCGTCGATCACCAGCATGTCGGCGGGTATGTCGATGACGTCTGAAACCCGATTACCTACCATCTCTACCTCTCTCGGACGACGAGCCGCCCGTACGGAATGCTTTCCGTACGGGCGGCTAAATTCGCTGCTCAGCGGATTACCACTTGGAGCACTCCTGCTTGGCGTCACGGGTCTCGATGAAGTCACGGTCGCTCATTTTGGCACCCCCTTCTTCGCGTGATTCGAGTCGGCGTTCGTGCGGCCTGCCGGCCTCACGACTCAAACACTAATGCAGGGCCGGTAAGGCACCGCAACGGTGAACCCGGAAAAGAGCATTCTTCGATAACCTTCGGCCAGGGTTCATCGCGATCTTGATGTTCAGAAAGGGAGGAAAGAATGGTTGACACCGCTTCCCGAGACATACGGGAGAACGGGTTCACGCGGCTGCCGGGCCTCGCGACCGGCGACGCGCTCGCCCGGCTCCGGCGTGCCGTCGGCCGGATCGAGGAGCTCGCCGCGGACCGCACGGCCTCCGGCGGGGAGTTCGTCCTCGAGGCGCCCGGCGTCGGCGGCTGGGCGGCCTGGCAGCAGGGGACCGGCGCCCTCAAGGGGGTGCTCCGGTCGGCGGACCGGATCCACGAGCACGTCCCGGAGTTCGACGCCGTGCAGCGCGCGCTGGGCCTGGCCGAGGGGCCGGTGGCGCGGGGCATCGGCGCCCCGGGCGAGCTGGTCAACGCGTTCCTGTGGGCCAAGCCGCCGGTCGTGGGCTCCGCCAAGCCCTGGCACCAGGACATCGCCTTCGCGCCGCCCGGCTTCAGCTCCGACGAGTTCGGCATCGTGACGATCTGGATCGCGCTCGAGCCGGCGACCACGCGCAACGGCTGCCTCGAGTTCATCCCCGGGTCCCACGTGCTCGGGCTGTTCCCCCACAGCGGCGACCGGGAGCGTCTGCCGGGCGAGGCGCCGCTGGCCAAGGCGGTCGAGCCGCACATCGCGGAGGTGCACCTGCCCCGCACGGCCGCACCGGTCGCCGTGCCCCTGGACCCCGGTTCGGCCGTCATGTTCGACGGCACGGTGGTGCACCGCTCGGCGCCCAACACGACGGCTTCGGAGCCCCGTACCGCCGTCAGCTTCGTCTACAAGGTGCCGCGCCCTTCCTGGACGCGGTACGAGCCGGCCGCGGCCGCGGCGTGACGTTCGACCGCGGCGATTCCTCAGTCGAACGTTGAGCTCCGGTCGTCCGCTCCCCGGTCGAGGACGTAGAACCCGGTGCCGTCGAGGTGGCGGATCGTGTTGAGGTCGCGCTGCACGACCTCCTCGAGGTCGTGCAGCAGCGTCACGATGACCGGGTAGGTGAGGTCGTCGACCGTCCGGCGGACCTCCTGACCGGGCTTCACCAGGGTCGCCAGGGTGCGGAAGCTCTCCAGCCGCTCGATCTCCTCGATGCCCCGGTACTCGCTGAGCACGCCCTCCACCGGCGAGACCATGCCGACGATCGCGCAGTACCTGCGCACCTCGTACGGGGTTCCGACGCGGGCGTGGAACCGCTCGGGACGCAGGTACGCCTCGACCGTCCACTCCAGCTGCGACTCGCCGATGCCGAGGCTGGCACTGGCCGGGATGCCGCCGCCGGCTATCCGGGCACCGACCTCCACCAGGCACGGCCCGGCGGGGGTCATCCGGATCTCCACGTGCGCCGGGCCGTGCCGGATGCCGAGGGCGTCCAGGACCTGGAACGCGTACTCCCTGAGGGAGTCCACGACCCGCTCCCCCGAGTCGATCAGCAGGAGGGCGTCGCAGAGGTCGACGACGCCGTTGGCGCTGACGCGGGTGGTCCGCCAGACGTCGCACAGCTGGTGGCGGCCGTCGCGGCTGACGGTGTTCACCATGTACTCGGTGCCCGCGAGGTACTCCTGCGCCACGGCCCCGTTGTTGGGCTGGGAGAAGACGTCGTCGGCGGGGGCGAGCGACAGGAACGCGGCGACGGACTCCTCCGGGGAGTCGCAGAAGGAGACCCCCTGGCTGCCGGCGCTCCGCGGCGGCTTGAGGACGACGCGGCCGCCGAGCTCGCGGTGCCAGGCGGCGAGCTCGTCCGCATCGGTGGCCCACAGCTGGCGGGCCGCGCGCAGCCCGGCGGCGCGCACGGTCTCGACCATGAGGTGCTTGTCGCGCCGCGCGGCGCTGAGGGCGGTGCCGTTGCCGGGCAGGTCGAGCCGCTCCGCGAGCAGGTCCGCGAGCTCCACCCCGACCTCGCCGCCCGAGATCACCGCGATCGGGGAGAACGCCGCGACGGCGTCGGCAGTGGCCGCCAGATCTCCCTCGTGGATGATGTCGGCAATGAAGTCGTCCGGGACGTGCGGCGCCGTAAGGTACACGAACGGCACTTCGCGCGTGCTCTGCACGCGGACGACGGAACACCCCTGCTTCAGGAATTCCAGGACGAGCGAGCGGGCCGCGGCGTAGGCGTCGACCATCACGATGCACGGGTTGCTCTGATTGGCTGCTGTCATGAGTTCAACATAGACAGGCCCACCGCTCGCCGAAATCCGTTCAGCTCTGCCATCCTCCGACCCTGGAGGAAGAGCTGATGACATCTGTTTTCGCGAGGGTTCGCTCGCCGCATTTCACGCCCGTATTGCTGTTCGTCAACACGTGCGGCAATTTCCTTGTCCTCGTCGCCCTGTCCACGCACGTGGGGTCGACCACCGGGTCGGGACTGCTCGCCGGAGCCGTGCTCAGCGCGCCGTGGCTGCCCGCGCTGCTGCTGGCCGCTCCGCTCAACCGGCTGCTCAGCAAGCGCGCCCCGGAACGCCTCGTCCGGCTGGCCGAGGCTGCGAGCCTGGTGGTGACCCTGGCGGCGCTCGTGGCGCCCGACCGGGCGCTCCTCGCGGTCGCCACCACGCTCGTGGTCGCCCGCGGTTTCTTCGAGTCGGTCACCCGCTCGGCCACCTCGGTCGTACTGCGCAACATAGTCGCCCCAGAACGGCTTGACCAGGCCAACACCATCGCCGAGATCTGCAAGTTGACCGGTGTCAGCGTCGGGGCGGCACTGGCGGGGCCGGCCGCGTCGGTCCTGTCGCTGCGGGGCCTGATCGCGGTGAACGCGGTCACGCTGGCGCTGTCGGCGCTCCTCGCCTGGGCCCTGCCGTCGGCCCCCGGGAGGGCCACGGCCGACGCCCAGGACGGCGCGGGTCCCGCCAAGGGCGGTGCGCGCCTGCGCGTGCAGGACCCCGAGCTGCGCAGGCTCTTCGCCCGCTTCCTCCTGGTGGCGTTCTGGCAGGGCTTCCACACGGTGGCCGTCACCGTCATTCCGCTCACCCTGCTGGACGGCGGGACCCGCCTGGTGGGGGTGTTCGTGGCGGTGTCGGCGGTCGCCATCTTCGCCGGCTCGCTCGCCGCCCTGCCGGCCCAGCGGTACCTCGCGCACGTGCCCTCGACCACCTGGGCGCTGCTGCCCATGGTGCCCTTGCTGGCGGCGGTGGCGGTCGGCCGGACGGTGCCGACGATCGTGCTGTACGCGCTGTTCCTGGTGCTCTTCGAGGTGGCGTTCGTCCACTACAACAACCGGCTGCTGGCCTCGGCCTCCGACGAGGAGCTCCCGTCCGTGGTGACCCTGCGGGCCACGCTGCTGCCCTCGGGCGTGGCGGTGTCCATCCTCGTCATGGGCGCCCTGTGCGACCTCGCGGGCCCGCTGCCCGCGGCCTTCGTGGTCGCCGCCGTCACGGTCGTGGTCACCGCCGCGACCGCGAGCACCCGGCGGACGTGGCGGGCGCGGCCGGCCGAACCGGTGGACGCCCCCCGGCCGGCCTCCGCGGCGCGCTGAGGGAGCACGGCCTCAGCTGCGCGCAGAGGGAACACGGCGGGCCCCGCATGAGGATCATGCGGGGCCCGGCCGGTGACGGATCAGGCGGTCGGCGGTACCGGGTCCGCGGCCGCCTGGCAGGTGGCGTCGATGCCCCACCACGAGGTGGGCCGGGTGCCGTCCCGGAAGTAGTCGCTGGCGTAGGTGTTGAGGCAGGCGTTGTTGTTGGCCGTCAGCGTCGAGCCGAGGTTGTGGCCGCCCAGCTCGACGATGAGACGGGAGTTGGGGAACCGGACGCGCATGTCGAGGGCGCCGAACATCCCGTGCGAGGGGTCGTACTGCGGCTGCACCAGCAGGATGTTGACGCTGCCGTTGCCGACGTGCGCCGTCCCCTGGGACTGCGCCGGCCAGAAGGCGCAGGGCGCGCTGTACCAGGCGTTGCTCCAGGTGAGGAGGTGGTTCCCGGCGGCGTACTGGCCCCCCAGGGTGGCGCTCCACACGTTCCAGTTCTTCGGCCACGGGCCTTCGGTGCAGTTGACCGCGCTGGTCATCGCGACGCGGTTCTGCTGCGGGTAGCCCGGGGTCGGGGAGTCGGCCCGCAGGGCCGTCGCGTCACCGCGCACCACGAAGTCGGAGAATATCTTCGCGCGGCTCACCCAGGTCCAGCTGCGGTAGACGACCTGCTCGAAGACGTTCGTCCACTCGCCGGGTCCGATCTTGCCGTCGACGGGCGCCGCACGGAGGGTGTCCAGGGCGTCGTAGTACTTCTCCTCGACCTCGTCAGCGGTCGTGCCCAGGTGGTAGACGGAGTCGTACTTGGCGACCCAGGCGAAGAAGAGCCCGCCGCTGTGCTCGGACATGAAGTTCTTGGCCATCTGGTTCTGGTAGCCCACGCCGCTGGGGCTGGGCACGCTGTCGAGCACCATGCGCTTCACCCGGGCCGGGTACATCGACGCGTAGACCGAGCCGAGGTAGGCGCCCCAGTCGATGCCGTAGTAGCTGATCTGCTCCTGGCCCAGCGCGATCCGGATCTGGTCGAGGTCGCGCGCGGAGTCCTTGGTGGTGAAGTGGTTGAGCGCTTCGCCGTACTTGTCGCCGCAGCTCTTGGCGTACGCCTGGGCCCGGGCCACCGACGCCTGCTCGTCCGCGGCCGTGTCCGGCACGGGGTCGGGCAGCAGCGGGTTGATGTAGGACGCGCCGCACACGATCGACGGCTCGCTGGCCCCGACGCCGCGCGGGTCCATGCCGATCCAGTCGTAGGTGGGGCCGACGTCCTTCGCCAGCCCGCTCGTGCCCTTGGCGTACCGGGTCGGCATGTCGCGGCTGATCGGGCCCGGCCACTGGCCGCGGTGCAGCAGCACGACGCCCTTGTACTGGTCGTCGGGGACCGTGTGCTTGGCGCGGGTCAGCGCCAGCTTGATCTTCTGGCCGTCGGGCTGGGCGTAGTCGAGCGGAACCTCCACCGAGCCGCACTCCAGGCCCTTGAGCAACGCGCCGAGGTTCGGGTCGGTGTCGGGACACGGCGCCCAGGCGATCGATCCCGCGGACGGCGTGACGGCCTCCGCGGCAGCCGCCGCGGGGGTGACGGCCGGCACCGACAGGCCGGTCACGACCACCGCAGTGACCAATGCGAGCTTTTTCATGGATACCCCTTCTGAATGCACGGCGCTCACAGCGTGGCAACGGGGTCCTTGAACCGGCTCGAAACCGGCTGGAGGCAGGGCGACCCGATAGGATGCACTCCGTCCGATTTGCCGTCAAATGCACCAGAAACACCCCCCACATCCAGGAGTGATCATGGCTGAATCCGCCATCCAGGGGATCAAGACCGTGCTGCATCCCGTCAAGGACCTCGCGAAGGCCAAACCGGTCTACACCGCCCTGCTCGGCATCGAGCCGCAGACCGACGGGGGCCACTACGTCGGCTACGACGTCGCGGGGCAGCACATCGGCCTGGTGCCGGACCCGAGCATGGCCTCGCCCGTGGCCTACTGGCACGTCCCCGACATCGAGGCGAAGCTCGCCGAGGTGACCGCCGCCGGCGCCACGGTGCAGCGGCCGGCCTCCGACGTCGGCGGCGGCCGGCTGGTGGCCACCTTCACCGACCCCGACGGCAACGTCCTCGGGCTCGTCCAGGACTGAGCCCGTCCAGGACCGAGCCCGTCCAGGACCGGGACGGGGCCGGTCCCGGGAGCGTGTGCGACAGACGGCACACGGCGAAGGCCCCGTGCGGCGGGGGCCTTCCGTTCTAGTGGTCGTCGCAACACCCCAGCTCAGGGGATGCGATGGACTTCAAGATCCGGGAGATCCGGACGGCGCAGGGGCCGAAGAAGCTGGTG
>NZ_JOGB01000073.1 GCF_000719335.1 Streptomyces sp. NRRL S-87 | reverse complement strand
GTGCAGGAACGCGGTGAGTACGCCTCCCGCGAGGAGGCCGACCGCGCCGCCCGCGTGGCGAGGCCACCGCGGCCTGGGACGTCAGCGCCGTCCTCAGCGTCGTCGCCGACGCCGTCGACGACGACCTGCTCCAACGCGTCCTGCTCCAACTCCCACCAGGCTACGACCTGCTCTTCGGCCGCCCGAAAGCAGCCTGACCACAGCCTGACCACTCCTCCCGCCCGGCGCCGCCGCCGGCGACACCGGGCCACCTGACCGAGCATCCCGCCTGACGTGAAAGGAAGAGACCGTGTTCGACCAGGCCGAACTCCAGCGACCCGCACCGGCCGTGACGTACGAGCAGATGCTGGAGGCCGTCCGCTACGAAGGCGCCTACCCCGACACCGGACGCGCGGCACAAGCCGTCGCCCACGTCCTGGCAGGCCTGGGCCGCCGCCTGACCGGCGACGAACGCGTCGACCTCGCCGCCCGGCTCCCCACCGAGGCCGCCCTCACCCTCACCGCCCAGGTCCCCGCCTTCGACGAACTCACCGGCTGGGGCTTCGTCAAGGACCTCGCCACCCGCGCCGGAACCAGCCAGGCAGCAGCCCGCTGGGACACCGGCGCCGTCCTCTCCGTCGTCGCCCGCCTGGCCGGACCCGACCTCCTCGCCCGCATCCTGCGCACCCTGCCCGGCGGCTACGCCATCCTCTTCGGACAGGCCGACCTCACGGCCGGCCGCACCCGCCGCACCCCCTGACCCGGCTGCTTTCCTGCCGAGGGGTGCTCCGGCACCCCCACGCGGAAGGAGCCGACCCCGGGCGTTGAAAGGAGGCCAGGCATGCACGGAGACGGCAGCAACGGCGAGGGCATCGACGTCGAGCCCCGCGGTGGCACGACAGTGGTCCGCGCGTACGGAGAGATGGACATCGATCGCGCCCAGGACTTCCGTGAGGTGCTGCTGGCGGTCCTGTCCGCCGAACCGCGTCCGGGCACTGTCGTGGTCGATCTGCAGGGCCTGTCGTTCTGCGACTCCTCCGGTCTCAACGCTCTCCTGAACGCGCGGACCGTGGCCGCCGAGGGCGGCCAGTCCTTCTCCCTGGCCGCCCCGGGGCAGCAGGTGCTGCGGCTCATGGAGATCACGGGTGTGACGGCTCTGTTCACCATCGAGCCGGTACCTCCGTCCTGAGCTCCCCGGGGTGGCGAGCGCCGGGGCCGACGGGTCTCCGGCACAACTGCAGGTCACCGCCGGCCTGCCTCCCGGAGGGCGGTTCGCACCGGGCGCGCGGGGCCCAGGGCGACGGGGCCGACGCCGTGGGAGGCGTGGGTCAGCGGGTGCCCGTACGGATCGGGCAGCCCGGCCGCGCGGGTGAGGGTCTGCGCGACGGACACGGTCGTCGCCCGCAGCAGCCGCCAGGGCTCGTGCCGGACGGGGGTACGCCACAGAAGGCCGGCGCGCCGGGAGTAGGCGTGGAAGCGGTCGGTGAGCCACACGTCCAGAGGACCGGCGGCCTCCGTGCCCGAGGTCCGGACGAGGACGTCGTAGGCCGGTCCGCCAGGGTTCCGACGGCCGGCGTAGCGGCAGGCGGCGCCGTCGGGGGCGATGGTCAGGTCGGCGAGGCGGTAGGGCACACCGAACAGACGGGCCGCGAGCAGCAGGGGCTGGGTGACGTCGAGGGAGAAGAACCAGATGCCGGGCGGCCCCTCCCTGTGGCGTACGTAGGTCCGCAGGTTCGTCTCGGGGAAGGTGCCGGGCAGCATGGGCAACCCGCACGCGTGCACCTCCGTCATCACGAACGGCGTCAGGCTCACCCACGCCCGGCCCTCGAACAGGTCGGCTCGGAGTCCGGGTGGCAGCAGGGCCTCTACGTCGTCGGGGCGGTACGGCCAGTGCACGAACGCCTGCCGCCGCCAGTACATCGACAGCAGCGGCACACCGACGGCAGGCGCGGCGGCGCCACGCCCCGGGGGCGGGGTGTTCACGGCGGTGATCCCATGGGGTCGGCGGCGGGCTTCACCTCCTACGTATGCCCGGCGTCGGCGGGACGACTCGGTCGCGCTTGAGGTGCAGGGGAGCGTGAACGGTGCGGCGGGCCGATCACCGGCGAGGGCCGGCGGCGCCGTCCCCGTCGACGACGTGCTCGGCCCGGACCGGGCGGTGGTCCGGCCCCCGCTCCGACGTCCTCGGCCGCCGTCAGGCCGGCGGGACCAGGCGGTTCTCGTGGGCGAAGACCACGGCCTGGATCCGGTCGCGGAGTTCCAGCTTGACCAGGATCCGCCCCAGATGGGACTTCACGGTCGCCTCCGCGAGGTACAGGACGGCCGCGATCTCGGCGTTGGACAGGCCGCGACCGACCTCGACGAGCACCTCCCGCTCCCGGGCGCTGAGCCGGTCCAGCCGCCCGTCGCGCACGGCCGCGCCCCCGTCGGCCAGGTGCGGACGGAAGTCCTCCAGCAGGCGCCGGGTGATCCGCGGGGAGAGCACCGCGTCGCCCGCCGCGACGTTGCGGATCGCGGTGAGCAGCTCCTCGGGCCGGGTGTTCTTCAGCAGGAAGCCCGAGGCCCCGGCGCCGAGCGCGGCGAAGGCGTACGCGTCCAGGTCGAACGTGGTCAGGATCAGCACCCGGCTCCCCGGGGACACCTCGACGACCTGCCGGGTCGCCTCGATCCCGTCCGTCCCGGGCATCCGGACGTCCATCAGTACGACGTCGGGCCGCAGCTCCCGGGAGAGGCGGACGGCCTCGGCGCCGTCCGCGGCCTCGCCGACCGGCGCCATGTCGGGCTGGGCCTCCAGGACCGTGCCGAAGGCCATCCGGAGCAGCGCCTCGTCGTCGGCGATCACGATGCGGATCGTCATACGGCGCCCGCCCCGCCGCTGTTGAGGAGGAGCCGGGTCCGCACACCCCAGCCGCCGGTCGGAAGGGGTCCGGCCCGCAGCGTCCCCCCGTAGGCGGCCGCGCGCTCGCGCATGCCGGGGATGCCGTGGCCGGACGGCGGTGCGGCGACGGGACGCGCCGGCCGTGGGCCGCTGTCGGTGACCTCCACGCCGACGCTCCCGGCCGAGCACTCGACCAGGACCGTCGCGCGGGTGCCGGCGGGGGCGTGGGTGAGGGTGTTGGTCAACGCTTCCTGCACCAGGCGGTAGACGGTGAGCTGTGCGCTGGCCGGCACGTGGGCGTGGCCGCCGCGGACCTCCAGGCCGGTCGGCAGCCCGGCTGCGGCCATCTGGTCGGCGAGCGCCTCCAGCTGGGCGATGCCGGGCAGCGGGTGGCGCTCGGCGTCCGGCTCGTCGGCCCGCAGCACGCCCAACGAGCGCCGCATGTCGGTGAGCGCCTGCCGGCCCGTCTCGGAGATCTGCAGCATCGCCGCGGTGGCCCGGTCCGGGGCCCTGTGCTGCGCGTAGACGGCGGCGTCGGTGAGCGCGACCATGACCGCCAGGTTGTGGGTGACGATGTCGTGCATCTCGCGCGTGATCCGGGCCCGCTCCTCGGCGACGGCGAGCAGCGCCTGCTGCTCCTGGTGCAGTGCCAGCCGTTCGGCCCGCTCCTGCACGGCGGCGAAGTAGGCCCGGCCGGTCCGCACGTTCACCCCGAGGACGGTGGCCGCGACCACCGTCGCGGAGAGCGCGACGAACGGGGTCAGGAACGCGCCGTTCGATGCCCAGCGCAGGCACGCCAGCACGGCCCCGCCCTCCACGACGGCGGCGGCGAGCAGCGTACCGCGCCGGCCGGTGTGCGCGGCCGCCGTGTACAGGGCCACCAGCAGGGCGATGTCCGCGGGCAGTTGGACGTCCGCCAGCCACTGGACGAAGGCCGCGGCCACCACGACGGCGAACACCGCGAGCGGGGCCCGGCGCCGCCACACCAGGGGCAGCGCCAGGGCCGCGGTGAGCGCCGCCGCCACCGGCAGCTCCCGGGCCGGGTACGTCGTCACGACGTTGAGCAGGAGCAGCCCCGGCAGCACCGAGTCCCACACCACGGGTGGCACCTGGTCCGGGTGGCGCACCGTCACACCTCTCCGCCGATCGGTCGTCGTGGCGGCCGGCCGGGGCGCCACCGCGTAAGCCGCAGCCTAGGCCGCAGGTCCGCGCCGCACATGAGCCCGGCGTCGGAACGCACCGGGGCAGGGGTACGACCACAGGAGGATTCCCGCACCTCCCACGGTCGCAGTCCGACCGCCGTCCGGGGTGTCCGGTTGCCACCCCGGTCGCAGTCGGCGGCGACCCGGGGCCGATGCGGCCGCCCGGGTCCGGTGCCGAGCATGGCCGGGTGACCGAAACCGTCCCGTTGCTGTCCCTGTCCCTTCCGGAAGTCCTCGTCCTGCTGGGCGCCGTCGCGCTGCTGGTGGCCCGCTGGCTCCCCCCTGCCACCCGCCGGCCCGGCACCGTCGCGGCCGGGGCGGTCCTCGTACCGTCGGCGATCGTGCTGGGCATCGTGGGGATCCGCTGGCAGATGCTGCCGGTCCTGGCCGGCGCCGCCGTCACCTCGGCGTTCGCCCTCCCGCCCCTGCTGCGGCGCCGTACCGGCCGACCGGCGCGACGGGCCCGCTGGTGGCTGGCCCTGCCGGGATCGCTGGCCTGCGCCGGCCTGATCGCCACCGGCCCGGTGGCCGCCCGGGCCTTCCCCGTGCCCGTCTTCCCCGAGCCGACGGGCGACTTCGCGGTCGGGACCCGGGTGGTGCAGTGGAGCGACCCGCTCCGCCCCGAGAGCTTCACCGCCGATCCGGACGACCGGCGCACCGTCGTCGTCCAGCTCTGGTACCCGGCGCAGAAGAGCCCTGCGGGCGTCCCCCGGGCCCAGTACCTGGGACGCACGGAGGACGAGGCGCGGACCGTCTCCGAGGCCCTCGCCGACGGGGCCGGCCTGCCCGGTTTCCTGGTCGACGGCCTCCCGAAGGCCCGCAGCCGCGCGGTCGTCGACGCTCCGGTGGCCGGCGGGGGAGCGCGGTTCCCGGTCGTCCTCTTCTCCCCGGGGTCGGGCGGGGTCCGGTCCCAGAACACCGCCTGGGCGGAAGAGCTGGCCAGCCACGGCTACCTGGTCGCCGCGCTCGACCACCCGTACGACTCCACCGTCGTCGTCCTCGCCGACGGCCGCACGATCCGCGCCACCACCGCCTCCTCCGGGGACCGCGACAGGGACGAGGAGCTGGCCGCCGGCTGGACCGCCGTCCGGGCCGCCGACCTCGGCTTCGTCCTCACCCAGCTGGAGCGACTGGACCGCGGTGAGACCGCCGACCCGCTGACCGGACGCCTGGACACCGGCCGCGCCGCGGTGGCCGGCCACTCCCTGGGTGGAGCCGCCGCCCTGCAGGCGGCCCGGCAGGACCGCCGGTTCGACGCCGCCGTCGACCTGGACGGCTACCCCCACGGCTCCACCGCACCGGCCCTCGAGCAGCCGGCGCTCGCGCTCACACAGGAGATCACCGCCGGCACCGACCCCCGCTACCTGCCCCGGCTGACCGAGGCCCTCGAGCACAGCACCGCGACGAGCTACCGGCTCACCGTCCCCGGCGCCGGGCACCTCACCTTCACGGACGGTCCGCTCTACCTGCCGCCCATACCCTCGCTCGTCGGCACCCTGGGTCGCACCGAGAGCCCGCGCGTCGTCGCCGCGGCCACCCTCGCCTTTCTGGACGCCACCCTGCGAGGCCACCCCGGCGACCTGGCCGACACCCTCCGGTCCTACGGCACGGTCTCGTCATCAGGGGCCCGGGGAACCGCGACGCCGGTCCCGTCTCCGCCCCGTTCCCGGCGCTAGCCGTCGTCGTTCTGCCAGGACACGGACACCTTCAGATGACAGTTCGCCTTGCTCTTGGTGATCACGGCGCCGGCCTCGACGGCGAGGTCCACGCCGAACTCGACGGTGATCTGGTCGGGCCGGGCCTTGCGCAACTGCTCGAGGGCTGCCTGCGCGACCCGGGTGACCGGCTCCAGGGCCGACTGCAAGGTCTGCGGCACCTCACGAACGGCGTCCCCGATGCGGCCGGCTTTCACCGGCCCCTCGATGCCGACGGCCGTCTCCACCAGTACGGAGCCCCCGCCCTCCAGCGGAATCCGTGCCAGAGCTGTCAACGTGCCTCCTCGGTCGGTCCCGGGCACATCAGGGGTCCCGTCCAGCATCCGGTGATGCGGTACGGGCCGCAGCTCTGAGGGGGCCGTGCGAGAAGACGCCCCGCTGACGCTACGGGCGCGTGACGCAGCCGGAACTACGGGCGCGTGACGCAGCCGCAGCTACGGGCGCGCCGACTTGCCGGTGCGGCCGCCCGGGTGAACGCTGGATTCGTGGTGTCCGTCCGCCGACAGATCCGCCCTGTGCCACAGCGCCTGCTGATGTACGGCTTCTCGGTAGCCCTGGCTGCAGGAGGCGTGTTGATGCCCAACGGCGTATCGGCCGCCGCAGTCGTCCCACCGGGTGCCGTAGCCCCCACGACAGCAGGCCGGCTCGATGTTCCCGCCGTGGATTGGGTGGAGGCCACCGATACTCCGAGCGGCATCACCGTCGAGCTTCCTGGAGAGGTCGAGCCCGTCGAATTCGCTGGTTCGCCCTGCCGTGACTACTCGGCCGAAACGACCGACCCGCATGTGGGCGTGCTCTTCACCGTCTGCGATGCCCAGGAGACCCCGAAGATGAGCGACCTCCACACGGCGGCCGCGGGGTCGACCAGCGGCTTCCGCAAGGGGTCTGGCAACGTGGCCGTCAAGTCCACCACACGGGAGACCGAATTCGACGGGCATCCGACGCTCGACCTCCGTCTGTCCACGAAGGACGGAGGTCCTGACAGCAGCGTCGGCGCGTATCGCTACATCGCCGACGACTCCCACTTCATCATGGTCCAGACCGTTGCCGACGCACGGAACGAAAAGTCACTGAACGCGATACACAAGCGAGTCATCACCGAAATGCACATTCCGGACTGACCTGACCCGTTCGTGGGTCGGTCATGCGCCCTGCGGGGCGCCGTCCCTGTACGGCGGCCTGGTGGTGCCCGACGCTGCGATCCGCGGCCGGATTTCACCCGACGGGACCCCGCAGGTGGGGTGTGCGGGCATGCTTGGCACCATGACGCAAGACGAAGGCGCGCAGAGCCCGCCGGCTGCCCAGGACGGTGCGTTATCCGCTGCCCAGTCACCCGCAGTCCGGGCTGAGGTGTCCGCCACCGATGACGGCCCGGACCGCCCGGCGGTGGGCGCGTCCCCGCCCGCTGGCAGACCCTCGACAGTGCTGCGAGCGCCACGGCGCGAGGAAGCACCTGCGGCAGCGGGAGCGGATGCGGCCGATGAGCCGGCCCCAGCTGCGTACCGGGTCACCATGAGGGATCTCGGACGTGGGGCGGTCGCCGCCGTCACCGTGCTCGCGTCCCTGACCGGTCTGTTCCTCGGGATCCGCGCCGAGCAACGCGCAGGCCGGGAGGAGGGGCGAAGCGACAAGGCGCAGCTGCGGGCCGACGCCCAGGACCGGCGGGACCAGGAGGCACGGGAGCAGGCGTACGCCGATCTCGTCGACTTCTACCGGATGGCCTCCGACGTGATCGTGGTCAACGGGAGTTCCCACCCCGTCAGCATGCGGCTCACGCTCCCGGCGAGCAGGTTGAAGTGGGACCTGAACCTGCAGCAGCCGTGCCGGCAGGTCGCCATCCCGTACCGGGAGATGCTGAGGTCCATGTCGGTGGAGGAGCCGTCGGTGCACCTCACGGAGGCAGACCTGGCACAGCTCCGGCTGGAGTTCAGGGACCCGAAAGGCATGGCGTGGATCCGCGACAGCGGCGGGCCCGTTGCGCGCCTGACCGCGTGGGAGCCGCCGGGGCCGCAGGGGAGGGTGGACATGGTGAGTTCCGAACGGTGGAACGTGTCGGCGCAGGACACGCGTCAGTGCGGCGGGTCCTGACCGGACCCGCCGTCGCCCTCGAGGGCGACGGCGCCGAGGATCTCGCGCCGGCCGCGGAAGTGGCCCCTGCCCGGAGCGCATCATCCGTTCGGCCCGGCTCGCGGTGCGGGACGGGGCGCAGGCGCTGAAACTGGCGGTGACCCCACGCGGGCGGCGGCCGACCGGCTGGCCACGCACCCCGCCGACGGAGCGGGTCCCCTTTTCCTCGCTCCTCGCCGCGAGGCCCGCCCCGATGCGTGTCCTGCCCGGGATCCGGCGCCTCCACGGGGACCGGCAGACGAGGAACGGTGGCCCGCTCCCGCGCGGATTCCCCTACGGGGACAGGGACGAGGAACCGGGCTGATCCGATGGACATCACCGACGAAGGACCGGCCGGCGGCCACACGCCGGACCTGCCGCCCGCCATCGCGCAGGTCCTCGGGCCGGAGGGGCAGGTCGCCGGAGCGGGCTTCCTGGTGGCCGAGGGCCTTCTGGTGACCTGTGCGCACGTCGTCGAGGCCGCGGGAGGTGCCCCCGGAGGCAGAGTGGTGTTGCTCTTCCCGCACGTGTCGGGCGCGCCCCGGCCCGTCGAGGGAGCTGTCCTGCCCGAGTCCTGGCGGGCATCCGAGGACGAGGACGTGGCCGTCGTACGACTGGACGGCACCCCTGCGGGTGCGCGGGTGCTGCCGCTGGGCTCGGCGGCGGGCTGTCGCGGGCACCGCGTGCGCTCGTACGGGTTCCCCGCCCAGGCCCAGGCCGGTGGCCACCACGGCTACGCCGTCGCCGGGGACCTGCTGCCCGCCGTCGGCAGCGGGAGCGTGCACCTCCAGTTGAGCCGTGCCAACGACCTCACCACCGGGTTCAGCGGCGCTCCGGTCCTCGACGACGTGACCGGCCTGGTCATCGGCATGCTCACCGAGATCACCGCCCCCGACCCTTACGGACGGGGGCAGGGCATCGCCTACGTCACGCCCACGGAGGCGCTCCGGGAGATCCGTCCGGACCTGACCGCCCAGGACGTGTCCCCGTACCGGGGACTGGAGGTGTTCACCGCCGAGCACGCCCGATGGTTCGAAGGCCGACGGGACGCGGTCCAGCACGTGCTGGTCGGCCTCGCCGGGCACGAGCGTCTGACGCTGCTCCTCGGGCCCTCCGGCTCGGGCAAGTCCTCCCTGATCCAGGCCGGTGTCCTGCGCGCCCTGGCCGACGGCGGGCTGCCGGGGAGCGACCGGTGGCAGCCCGTCCTCGCCCGCCCGCGGGGGGACCTGCCCGCCGCGCTCGAACGCGCCGGGTTGCCCGGGGCCGCCACGGACGGCATCGCGGCCGCGGTGACCCGCAGACTCGCGGCGGAACCCCCCGGCGCCCGCCTCGTCCTGGTCATCGACCAGTTCGAGGAGCTCCTCACCCAGCCCGCCGCCGGGGCGGACCGCCGAGCGGAGATCGCACGCCAGATCACCTCGGCCGTCGACGCGAACGCCGGGCTGCACGTGGTCCTCATCATGCGCGACGACTTCTACCCGCAGCTGGCGGCGGTGACGCCCGGACTGCTGGAAGCCGCCACGCCGGGGCTCCTCAACGTGCCGGGGACCTTGAGCCGGCAGGACCTGCTCGACATCATCGTCCGGCCCGCCCAGGACGTCGGGCTCCGCCTGCAGCCCGGCCTGGCCGAGCAGATCGTCGCCGACGTGCTCGCCACCACCCCGGAGGGCAGCACGGCCCGCCAGGTACCCGTCACCGTGCTGCCCCTGCTGGAACTGGCGCTCAAGCAGCTGTGGGAGAGGCGCGAGGACGGATTCCTCACCCATGACGCGTACCGGCGCATCGGAGCGGTCACCGGGAGCCTGACCAACTGGTGCGACACCGTGCTGGGTCGGCTGGCCCCCGGTCAACGAGCCGTCGCGCAGCGGATCCTGACGTCGCTGGTACGTCCCGACGACCCCGAACACCACGTCCCGCCCATCCGCGCGCAGCTCCCCCTCGACGAGCTGCGCGAGCTGGCCGCCGGCCCCGGGGCGGCACCCGGGGACGACGTCGACGACGTCATCGGCGCCCTCACCAGCCAACGGATCATCACCGCGCAGACGCTCCAGGGTCCCGGGCATCCCGGTGCCCCTCCCGGTCAGCCGGTGGCCGAACTGATCCATGACGCGCTCATCCGCGACTGGGGCACCCTGCGCGAGTGGGTGAGCCAGGACCACCGTTTCCAGAGCTGGCTCGAGCGCACCCGCGACCGGCGCGCCCACTGGGCCGAGAAGAACGACCCGGGAGACCTGCTCGGCGGAACGGCTCTCGCCGAAGGACTCGACTGGGCACAGCAGCGATCCCTGCCGGGTGACATCGCGGCCTTCCTGACGGCGAGCAAGGAACGCCAGCAGGCCGTCATCCGCCGCAGCAGACGTCTCAACACGGTCCTGGCCGTCCTGCTCGCTGTCGCGACCGTCGCCGCGGCCGGCGCGGTGTGGCAGTGGCGGACGGCGGTCACGGCACGTGAGGCAGCCCAGTCCCGGCAGCTCGCCGCGCAGTCCAAGCAGCTCGCCGCGCAAACCGACAACCTCATCGACACGGACCCCGACCTCGCCGCACTGCTCGCCGTCCGCGCCTACCGCACCAGTGACACGCCCGAAGCCCTCTCAGCGCTGGAGGACTCCGCAGCCCTGCCGCTGAAGCAGCGGATGGCGGGTCACACCGGCAGCGTCGGATCGGTGGCGTTCAGCCCCGACGGGCGCACGCTCGCGACCGGCAGCGACGACGGGTCCGTACGTCTCTGGGACGTGACCACCGGGAGGGCCCGCGCCACCGTCACCGGCGATACGGGTGGGCTCGGGGTGGTGGCCTTCAGCCCCGACGGGCACCTCCTCGCCACCGGCAGCGGCGACGGAGGGGTGACGTTGCGGGACGCCGCCACGGGCAGGGCCCTGGCCACCCTCGACCGCCACGCGAAGGCCGTGACGGCGGTGGCCTTCAGCCCTGACGGGCGTACGCTCGCGACCGGCAGCGACGACGCGACGGTGCGCCTGTGGGACGTGGCCACCCGAAGGACCCGCGCCACGCTCTCGAACGACGCGGCCGTGGTGCTGTGCCTGGCGTTCGGCCCCGACGGGAAGACCCTCGCCGTCGGCAGTGGCGACGGAGCCGTGCGGCTGTGGGACGTGACGGCGGGCAAGGCCCGCACCCCCCTCACCGGCCACACGGACGCGGTGTTCTCCGTGGCCTTCAGCCCCGACGGGCACACCCTGGCCACCAGCAGCAACGACTTCACCGTGCAGCTCTGGGACATGACGACCGGAACGTCACGCGCGACGCTGAACGGCGTCCTCGAGCGCGTGTTCTCGGTCGCGTTCAGTCCTGACGGACACACCCTCGCCACGGCCGGCCAGGACCAGACGGTCCAGCTATGGGACGGCGTCACGGGAATGCGCCGCGCCACCCTCGGCGGCCACGGCGATCGTGTGTTGTCGGTGGCCTTCAGCCCCGACGGACGCACCCTCGCCACCGGCAGCGACGACACGACGGTGCGGTTGTGGGACATGACGACGGGCAGGACGCGCGCACCCCTCAGCCACGGCGATCTCGTGTACTCGCTGGCGTTCAGGCCCGACGGACGCACCCTCGCCACCGGCAGCGTCGACAAGGCGGTGCGCCTGTGGGACACGACCACCGGCAGAGTCCGCGTACTGACCGGGCACACCGAGGCGGTGTCGGCCATGGCCTTCAGTCCCGACGGGCACACCCTCGCGACCGGCAGCGACGACAACACCGTGCGGCTGTGGAACGTCGCCACCGGCACATCCCGTGCCATGCCGTCGGGCCATTCCGAAATCGTGATGTCCGTGGCGTTCAGCCCCGACGGGGGCACCCTCGCCACTGGCGGCGGCGACACGAAGGTACGACTGCGGGACGCGGTCACCGGTGAACTCCGGGGTACGCTCACGGGGAAATCGGCCGGGAACTGGTCGGTGGCCTTCAGTCCCGACGGGCACACCCTCGCATCGGGCACCGACGACAAGACCGTGCAACTGTGGGACGTCGCCACCGGAAAGCTCCGCGCCACGCTCGTCGGCCATACCAACAGGGTCTGGGCCGTGGCCTTCAGCCCTGACTCCCGCACGCTCGCGACCGGCGGCGAAGACACGACGGCCCGGTTGTGGGACGCGGGCACCGCGAGGACCCGGGCCGTGCTGACCGGCCACACCAACGCCGTGACGTCGTTGGCCTTCAGCCCCGACGGGAAGACGCTGGCCACCGGCAGTGGGGACACCACCGTGCGGTTGTGGGACGCCGCCCTCCTCGAGCCCGACCGCGCCATCCGGAAGATCTGCCGGGCCGTCGACCGAGACCTCACCCCCGAGGAGCGAGCGGCCTACCTGCCGGGCCGGTCCGCCGGGTCCGTCTGCGGGTCGGGCTGAGGGCCGGAAAGGACTGGGTTCCCGTCCGCCCCGAGGACGACACGGACTGTATTCGAACAGATACGCGATGAAGAAAAATACGGCGCTTGTTCGATGACCCTCCTCCATCACCACTCAGTGCCGGGATACCTGGAAGCAGGCCACGTCGTACTGGGAGACCGAGTGGGTGTTCCGGGAGTTCTGCGGCTGCTCGCCGGCGTAGTGCTCGCCGGCGACTCCGTCTTCGTTGAAGGCGGACCCAGGGGCGTCGGCAGCGTGTCCGGGTCGAGTGTCCTCACACTCCTGGCCGGGCTGCCCGGTCCCACCGGGATTGGCCACAGCCATGGCGGGCGCGGCCACACCTCCCAGGACGAGCAGCGCCCCACCGACCACGACTCCGGCGTTTCGGAAAACGAACCTCATCGTTCACGCTCCTTCCCGGGACCCATGCCTTCCGTACCCATGGGTCCTGTACATGAGAGATACGTCCCGGCGCGCCGGACGGATGGCCGGCCGTCGAGAGCGGGGAGGTGGTCGTCGCGTGCCGTACGGGCGGCGACGTCCCGCTCCACGGCGCGGGGCCTGCCGCAACAGCCGGCTGATCGCCGTCCGGGCGCACACCGCGAGACCGTCAACGATCAGCGGCTGGCTCTGGAAGGCCGGCTGCCGTGTGACTTTGACTGCGCGTCACTTTGTTAGGCTCGGCGGTCTTTGATCATTCTTGTGAGGGGGAGCACCCATGCGCGCGACGAAGGCGACGGCCGCCCTGGCCGCCGTGCTGACGGCCGCATTGCTGGCCGGCTGCAGCAACGCGCCGAGCCCGGACGGCACGGCCCGTCCTGGCGGCACGGCGAGCGGGGACGCGAAGGCGCCGGCCAAGCTGGCCGTACCGTCGGCCTACGACGGTGCCCAGGGCTGGGACGAGTCCCTGCCCTGGGTCCCGGAGGACGCGGAGCCGCCCGTGGCGGTCCTGCCCGGTGCCGCGGCCGTGGCCGTGCTGACGGTGGGCGACTCCGGCGGCTTCGCCGTGCGGACCAGGGCGGCCGACACGGGGAAGGTGCTGTGGACCTCGGCGGCGTGGAAGCCGCCGCTGCCGCTGGAGTACGCGGACAAGAAGGACGTCCCCACCGTTCTCGGCGTCGAGCAGGACGGCCGGAAGTTCGTGGTCGTGTCCGCGCACGGGACGGTCGGCAAGGACGACCTGCACGAGGGCACCGAGGTGGTCCGCCTCGCCGTGTTCGACGCCGCCGACGGCCCGGCCACCGGCCGCAAGCCCCTGCGGGAGATCGACGTGCCGGTGTCGGTGAAGGCGGACAACGACGGTTGGCGGGTGAGTGCCGACGGTGGCCGGGTCCTGGTCGCCTACGGCGATCACGGCCAGTACCCGGGGCAGGGGAGCACCGTTGACCTGGTGAGCGGCAGGGTGACGTCGTACGGACCCGCCTCCTGGCTGCTGAAGCAGTGCGAGGGGAAGGACCTGGAGTGCGGCTGGAGCCGGGTGGTCGCGGTCGGCCCGAAGGGCCCGCTGGTCGGCCTCGGTCATGGCTTCGGCGTGCCGGGCGCCTGGTTCAGCGACTCCGTCCTGCCCGAGGGCGCCGCGCCAACGTACTCCTTCGGCTTCGCCCCCTCCTGGAACGGCGACGTCTACGGCGTGGCCGGCGGTCGCTTCCTCGCCCAGTGGCACGGCGCCGAGAAGAACGGTTCGGACGGGCCGACCGTGTGGTCCGTGCACGAGGTCGGCTCGGGCGCCCTGCTCGCCCGGATGGAGTGCGCCTACGACGACTTCCCCACCGTGACCTCCCAGGGCAACTCCCGTGACTACCCGGTCGTCACCTCGCCCTCGGGCCGCTTCCTCGCCGCCGGCCCCGTCGCCTTCGACCTGGAGCGCAAGCAGGGCGTCTGTCTGCAGGGCGACGGCAACCGCAAGACGATCGCGGTGGGTGCCATCGCCGACGACGGCGTCGCCTACGGCGCGGTCGACGGCGACGCGTCCGACCCGGTGGTCGCCCGGCTCGACCTGAGGACGGCGACGGGCGACGCCGAGGTGCTCGGCGCGGGGGTCGAGATCCCGCAGCACACCTCCGTGGCCGGTTCGGGCCTCTTCGTCACCCGTGACGGGAACGAGAACGTGCTCGTCGCGCTGCGTCCCCGCCGCTGACCCCGGGCGGCCGCCGATCCGGACCCTACGCCGACCGTGCGGCCGCCGGCCCGAACCGCGCCTCCCGCGACGCAACGGCGCCCGGGACCCCTCGCTCGCGCAGGTGGGGCTCGAAGTCCTCCGGGTCTCGCCGGGGTCAGCGGGCGACGGTGACGGCGAAGGGCTCGAAGCCGTCCCGGCGCAGGATGTGGGGCACGAGAAGGATCATGGCCTCGGTGGCGCGGGCCGTGGTGATGTCGCCCAGGTTCTCGATCCATGCGGGCTGCCAGCCCAGGTCGCGGAGCAGGCCGGTGACGGTCTCCTTCGCGTGTTCGTCGTTGCCCGAGAGGTAGGCGGTCGGTGGGGTGGCCAGCGCCTGGGGAGCGGTCATGACCGTGAACAGCATGGTGTTGAGGGTCTTGACCACACGGGTGTCGGGGAGGGCGGTCTGGAGCTTCTCGGCGAGGCTGCTGCCGGGGTAGCACAGGTCGCCGGGCAGGCCGTCAGCGGCGGTGCGGGTGGCGTTGGAGACGTCGACGAGGATCTTGCCGGCGAGTTCGTTCCGCAGGCTGGCCAGGCGGTCCAGGGCGCTGTCGCCGGGGGTCGCGTTGATCACGATCTCGGCGGTGCGGGCGGTGGTGCGCTGGTCGGCGAAGGCGACGCGGGGGCCTGTGCCTTCGGTGGCCGCCGCGGTGCCTTCCGGCGGCCTCCGGCGGCCGAGGACGACGTGGTGTCCGGCCTCGGAGAGCTTGCGGGCGAGGTTGGTGCCGACACGGCCGGCGCCCAGGATGCCGATGCTCGTCATGGGGTGGTGCTCCTTGCGGTAGGGGGTCGGGAGGGGCGGAGACTCGCGGTCAGGCGATCGGCGAGAGGACCTCGAGGGCGGCGCCGTGGACGCCGGGGGCCGCGGCCAGGAAGTCGCGGCTGGCGGTGCTCCAGGGTCGGCCCGTCAGGTCGGTGACGGCGCCTCCGGCCTCGGAGACCAGCAGGGCGCCGGCGACCAGGCCGGAGCGGACGTCGGAGAACTGCCAGAAGGCGTCCATGCGTCCGGCGGCGACGTGGATCAGTTGCATCGTGGCGGGCACGGACACGCGCACGACGAGGCCGTTGACGAGCATGGCGGTGACGGAGTCACCGATCCGCCGGAAGGTGCGCTCGTCCTCGCCGGGCCTGGCCTGGCCGGTGCCGGTGAGCGCGGCGCCCAGGTCGTTCTTGGCGGACACCGTCAGGGGCCGGTCGTTGAGACGGGCACCGCCGCTGGCGACGGCGGTGTAGGTGTCGCCGGTCAGCGGCAGGTGCACGACGGTGAGTACCGGCTGGTTGTCGCGGACCAGGGTGGCGGTGACGGCCCAGTCCTCCATGCCGTGGACGTGGTTGATGTTGCCCTCGGCCGGGTCGACGACCCACCACTCCCCGGCCGGCAGCGCGCCGCCGGCCAGCTCGTCCTCGGCCCACTGCGCCCCCGGTCGGGCCCGCAGCAGCGGTTCCCGCAGTACGTCCAGCACCGCGTCGTCGTTGGCGTGGATCTCGCCGACGACCTCGTCCAGACTCACGCCCCGGGCGTGCGGGGTGTAGCGGTCGCGCAGCGTGGCGCCGGCGGCCTTCACCGCAGCGGTCACGTCGGACAGGAGCGTCGTACCGGCGTCGAAAGGCATGGCTGTGCTCATGGTGGGCTCCTCGGGATCGATCAGAAGCGGGGCGGTACCTCGCCCCCGCTCTTCGAAGGTAGGCAGCCTGACCATTAACAGCAAGTGCATGCTCGTCACTTGTAGAGTTACTCGCATGCAACTGGATCTGAACCTGCTCACCGCCCTGGACGCCCTGCTGGAAGAGGGCAGTGTCACCGGCGCGGCAGCACGCCTCCACGTCACCGCTCCGGCGATGAGCCGTTCCCTGGGCCGCATCCGCAAGGCCACCGGGGACCAGATCCTGGTCCGCACCGGCCGCAGCATGGTCCCCACCACGCGCGCGCTGGCCATGCGCGCCCAGGTCCACGCCCTCGTGCAGCAGGCCCACGAGCTCCTCTCCGCGCAGCAGGAACTCGACCTGGCAACTCTGGACCGGGTGTTCACCGTGCGCTGGCACGACGCCCTGACCGCAGCCTGCGGCACCGCCTTGACCACGGCCGTCCACCACCAGGCCCCCGGCGTCCGGCTGCGCCTGTCCGCCGAACCCGGGACGGACGACGCCGAGCTGCGTCGGGGTGAGGTCGACCTCGAATCGAGCTCCGGCGCTCCGACGCTCCCCGACATCCGCCACCGCCTCGTCGGCAGCGACCGGCTGGTCGTCGCCGTCCGGCCCGGCCACCCGCTCGCCGAAGGCCCGCTGAGCCTCGAGGACTACGCGGCCGCCGAACACCTCACCGTCTCGCGGCGCGGAAGCCTGCGGGACCCGATCGACGACGCCCTGGCCGCACGCGGCCTCGATCGACGCGTCGTCGCCGCCGGGCCCACCGCCGCCTTCGCCCTGCAACTCGCCCTCGACACCGACCTGGTCGTCACCCTCCCCGACGCGGTCACCCGCACGGCCCGGGAACAACTCGGCCTGGCCACGCTGCCGCCGCCGCTCCCGCTGCCCGACGTCCCCCTGTACCTGCTGTGGCACCGGCGCTACGACGACGACCGCGCCCACACCTGGCTGCGAGACCTGGCCACCGAAACCGTCCAGGCGCTGTTCGCGCCACCGATCCCGTCGCAAAACCCCCTCACCCGGCGGACCGGGCAGTGACGGACACCCCGGAGGACATCAGTACCCGAGGCCGGCCCCGCGGGCCGGTCCCGAACGAGGGGTCCGGCGCCGCGGGGGGACGAGGCGGTGAACGGGCGACGAGGCGGTCAACACCGCCGGGGACAAGACGGTCAGCCGGGCCAGGTGCCGGTCAGGCGCCGGTAGGCCGCTGCCCCTGCCCTGTCGACGGCCGCTTTGACGGCGGCGAAGATCGCGCCCTGCAGGGCGGCGGCGAGCAGGACCTCCTGCAAGCTGCGGTCCTCGTCGGTGGCGTCGGGAGCGTCGTCGTCGTGCCCCATCACCTTCCACGCCTGCTTGAAGGCCGCTCCCGCGACGAGGCCGCTGATCGCGCCGAGCGCCAACCCGACGGGCCTGTAGGCGATCTTGGAGGCCTTCACGTGCACCTCCGGGCGCGACGTACGAGCAGGAACACCCCCAGTGCCGCGGCGCCGACGAGCAGCGGGGTGCGGTTGGCCCGCGCCATGGTCGCGGCCGCCCCGGCCTTCTCGCGTACCGGTTCCGGTGCCCTGGCGGCCGCCAGGTGCCCGGCGTGGGTCATGCCGTCGCGGACCTGCGCGGCGGCGTGGGCCGCCTTGTCCCGCACCGGGTCCGGGGTTTTGTCCCTGACCGCAGCGGCTACCTGCGCCGCCGTGTCCCGGAGCTGCTCGGCGGCCAGGCCGGCCTTCTCTGCGGCCTGTTCCTTGATTTCGGCCGCCTTCCTCCTGCCCTGTTCCTTGACGTCCGCCTTGGCCGCCAGCGCCTCCACGGTCTGGCCGAGCTCCTCCCGGGTGTGCTCGACCTGCTGGCGCAGCTGGTCCGGATTCGGTGCGGATGCGGATTCCTCGCCTCGGGGCTGCTGGCTCATCGGTGTGCCTTCTCCTTGATCTCGGCCACGTCGGCCTTGACGTTGTCGATGGTCTTCTCCGGTGTGGGACTGCCGGCCCGGGCGACCTGCTTCTTGCCGGCCACGGCCAGGACCGCTGCTACGCCCGCCAGCACGACCGTGCTGATCAGGGCCGCCGCCCATACCGGCAGGACGAGGGAGAGCGCGGCGATCGCGGCGGCGACGAGGGCTTGGGCGGCCAGGACGCCGATGAGGCCGGCTCCGCCGAACAGGCCGCCACCGACCCCGTAGCGCTTGCCCTTCTGCGTCATCTCCACGCGGGCCAGCTGCATCTCCGTGCGGACCAGTTCCGAGAGCTGCTGCGACGCCTGCGTCACGAGCTCGCCCACCGACTCGCCACCGCCGTGGCCCGGGCGGCTTCCCACCACACTCATGGATCCTCACCTTCCTCCGCCTGCCAGGGGCTTTCCGGGCGCGCATACCCGGCATCCCGCCGATCACCCCTCGAGGGAGGCAGGGGCATTGCCGGGCGCGAACCAGCAGGCCGGGCCGTACGGACCAGGGCGCGGCCGGCGCCGCCGGTACCGCGCCCTCCGCCAAGTCGGAGTCCTGGCGTCCCGAAACAGGGGGTGGGACCGCGGCCCGGCGGGTGGTGGTCATGCCATGTCCGACAGGCCCTTGGCGAGCACCGAGATGCCGCCGACCAGGGCCAGGGCGGTGATGAGCCGACGTGCGTCGCGCTCGCGCACTCTGGGAGCAAGCGCCCTGCCGGTGAGAGCGCCCGTCGCCAGGGCGGCCAGGGTCACCGCCCATGCGGGGCCACTCAGGCGGGGTACCCCGTTGGCGGCCACGGAGAAGGCGTTCACCGCGATGCCGTAGAACTGGGCGTTCGGCACGAATGCGTGGATCGGCCATCCCGCGTTGAGGGCGTACAGCGAGTACGGCGGCCCGCCGACCCCTGCGGCGGCGTTCATGAACCCACCCACGGCACCCGCGGTGACGGCGCCGCCCGTGCCGGTCAGAGCCGGTGCGCGCGCGCCTCCCAGGATGAGGGCCACCGCGAGCGTGACGAGACTCCCGATCCCGGCCAGCAGCACCGGCTCCGAAAGGCGAGTGGCCGCCCATGAGCCTGCGGGGACTGTGCATGCGGCAGCGATGACCAGGGGCACCATGGCGCCGATCCGTACGCGTCGCCACGACGCGGCGAGTCCGACGATGCTGATGACTCCGGCTGCGCAGTTGGCGAGGACTACCCCCTGAACCGGCCCGAGTACCAGAACGAGCACGGGGACGGCGATGAGCGCGAACCCCATCCCCGTGAGCCACTGCACCGAAGCAGCCAGGACGACCACGCCGCCCAGCACCAGCTCGGCCCCTCCCACGACGGCCACAGCAGACACCCCTCCGTCTGACCTTCCCTCAACTTGCCCCGGGCCGTGCCGGATCGGTCTGGCGCCGGAGGTGAACCATTGCGCCCAGCGACCCCGACCACTATAGAGTGTTGCTTCATTATGAAGCACGTACATAAATCTCTGAGGGCCTACTTCCGGGCACCTGCACCTGCACCTGCACCTGTGCCTGCGCCTGGTGGATGACCGGCACCAGATCGAGCAGTCCCGAACGATGTCCGGCCGGACGCGCCGGCTTCCTGAACCCACCCCTGGAGCACCGCATGACCACCACCCCATCCGTCAGCGAGACCGTCAAGGCCTACTCCGAGGCGAGGTTCCGTGGGGACGTCGCCGCTGCCGCCGCACTGACCGGCGACGGCTTCGCCTTCCGCAGCCCCTTCGTCACGTCCCACAGCCCGACCGGCCACCTCGACGGCATCGAAGGGCTCCTGGGCGTCGTCAGCGGTGTGGAGCCGATCAGCGAGCTGTACGGTGAGGACGAGGCCACGTTGGTCTACGACCTCCACACCGTCTCGGCCGTCGGCATCACCCAGCGCACCGCCGAGCACTTCCGGCTCCGCGACGGCCGGATCGTGGCGATCACGCTCATCTTCGACTCCGCCCCGTGGCAGACCCTGATGGCCGCCGCCCCCGACCTCCGACGCGTAGCCTGCGGGGTTCGACGGGGTGCCGTGTCGCCCTCGCGCCGTCGTCCCCGGCCGTGCGCATGCGGGGGAAGGTCGCCCTCGCTCAGGCGGCCGGGTTCCGACCGGTTCGTCGCCGGAGGCCGGCCGTCGCGGTCACGCCCGCCCGGGTGAGGGCCCGACCGAGGGGTCGGGATCGCCGGCGGCCCGCCCCGGCCGGCGGTGAGGGGCGAGCGCGGCGCGCATGACGCGGCGGGCGCGGGGGGCGGCGCGCTCGTCGTGGAGGAGCTGGATCTCCTGGTTGGCGGCCGCCGCGAGGCCGGTCAGGAGCGATACGAGGTCCTCGGGGTCGAGGTCCGGGTCGAGGTCGCCGACGGCCTGTGCCGTGGTGATCTGCTCGGTCAGAAAGCTCCGCCAGCGGGAGACCGTGTCGTGCAGACGGGTGCGCAACTCGCCCGGCCGGCCGTCGAGTTCGCACGACGCCGCGGTGACGAAGCAGCCGTTGGGGAAGGGGCTGTCGGCCAGGTAGGCGCACCAGGCGTCGATCACGGCGTACAGGCGGGGCAGTCCCGCGCCGGTGGCGCGGGCGGGTGCCACCACCGCCGCCGTGAACATCTCCACCGCCCGGTCCAGGGCGGCCATCTGGAGCTCTGCGCGCGAGCCGAAGGGACCGACGATCCCGGCCTTGCTCATCTCGAGCGCCTCTGCGAGCGCGCCGATCGTCAGGCCGGACAGGCCCAGGTCGGACGCCTGGTGCACTGCGGCCTCGACGATGCGTTCCCGGGTGCGCAGGGCCTCCTCGGCCGATTTCCTCATGCCCACGATCTTACCGATCGACCGTCTGCTATTTTAGCGAACGACCGTACGGTAAATACCTGAAGGGGAGGGCTTCACATGCGTGTCCGTTGGCTCGGGTGGGCCGGAGTGGAACTCGAAGCACAGGGCGAGAGCCTGGTCATCGATCTGCTCGGACGACCCCAAGGCGTTCTGGAAGGGACCTCGCTCTCGGGAGTGCCCCTGCCGAAGGTCGTGCCACCCCGCGGGGAAGGCCACGTGCTGGCCGGTCTGTGCACCCACCTCCACCGCGACCACACGGACGCCGGCGCCCTCGCCCGCGCCCTGCGGTCCGGCGGAACGGTTCTGCACCCCGAGTCCTTCGGCGGCGACGACCACGAGAACCTCTGGACGCTCCAGGCGGAGTCCGAACTGACCGCCCACGACCTGCCCCGCCGGCCCGTGCGTCCGTGGGAGACCACGACCATCGGGCCCTTCACCGTCGCCGCGGTCCCCGCCGTCGACACCCTCGGCGACCCCCAGGTCTCCTGGGCCGTCGAAGCCGGCGGCACCCGGGTGATCCACCTGGGGGACACGATGTACCACGGCTACTGGTGGCGCGCCGCCCACCGCTACGGCCCGTTCGACGCAGTCCTCACCCCCATCAACGGCCCCACCGTCTGCTTCCCGCACTGCCAGCCGCCCAGCCCCTACCCGGCCGCGCTCGACGCCCGACAGGCCGCCGTCGCCGCCCGCCTGCTCCGGGCGAGGACCGCCATACCGATCCACTACGACGGCTTCCACGCCCAGGGCTTCTACACCACCCGGCAGCCCGACGAGCTCGCCGACTTCCTCGAAGCGACCGCCGGCGAACCCTACGAAGTCCTCACCCCGGACCTGGGCGAGGAACTCACCCTCTGACACCCCGCACGCCCTCGGCGCCCGGCCGCCGTCCCGCCCCCCCACGTCGTGCTGCGGTACCACCGAGGCGACGCGGTGCCCCGCCACGAAGGCCCTCTCGACGACCCGCTCACTCACAGGACCGATCACCAGGAAGGCAGCTTGTCGTGTACGCCAAGCAGTACGAGCTCACCCTGCCCGCCGACTACGACATGAAGACCATCCGGAAGCGGGTGGCCGAGGGCGGCCACGTCCTCGACGACCGCCCCGGACTGGGCATGAAGGCGTACGCCATCCGCGAACGCGGCGTCCACGGCTCGCCGGTCAACCAGTACGCCCCCTTCTACCTGTGGAACGACACAGGAGCCATGGCCCGGTTCCTCGTCGGTCGCGGCGGGTTCCAGAACATCGTCCGGGACTTCGGCCGCCCCGTCGCCCGCCACTGGACGGGTATCGCCTGCCACGCCGGCCCCGCCCGCACGGCACCTCCCAGAGCAGCCTCGCGCCGCCTCACCGCTGTGCCCTGCGACGCGGACCCGGAGGGAACGGGCCTGGGCCTGTCCGTCCTGATCGAGCGGGAGACCGAGCAACTGCACCGACTCTCCCGCCGCGAGGGCGTGCACACCGCCGCCTTGGCCGTCGACCCCCACCACTGGCAGCTGCTGCGGTTCGTGCTGTGGGCGGACGCGTCCGCGCAGGACCATGACGCGACCGAGCACTACGAAGTGCTGCACCTGTCCGCCCCGGGCCTGGGAGACCTCCCGGAGGGACGGACCTGGTAGCACGCCGGGCGCCCGCGACCCCGACGGCCGCCACGCCACCACCCTGCCCGCCCACGGCCTGCCCACCCGAGAGGCAGGGGCAGCCCGCCGGGCAGGGTCACCTCACGCCCTGGTAGAAGCCGTCGTTGTCGCATCCGCGGTTCGAGCGGCGCCCGTCCTCTCGTTGATCTGGAAGGTGATGACGTCGACTTCGTCGGTTCCGGTCAGATCCGGGTAGTGGCCCTTGAGGGCTTCCCGCAGCTCGGCTGCGGTCGTCAGCCCCTCGGCTCGGGCGTCCTGGTCGGTGAGGTCGCCGACCAGGCAGCGCCTGATGCCGGTCACCTCCGCTGGCAGGACGACCTCGGGGTCGCTCTCGAACACCAGCCGTGCCGGGCCGAGTCGGGCCGGGTCCCGGAAGCGGGTGGTCTTGGTCTTGGCGCCGGAGCGGACGACTTCCAGGTAGCGGGGGTTGAACCGGATGATCGGGGGACCGGCGGTCTCGGGGTCCTGGTAGAGCGACGGGTCGAGACCGTTCATGCCCGTCTCCGGGGTCCATCGCTGAGCCAGCGGCATCAGGTCGGCGGCGAGCACGGACCTGAGCCCCGCGGACGTGGGCACGATGACGCGCATGGTGGGGTAGTAGTCCACGAAGACCTGCCGATCGCGCCCGCACGGGCCGATGACCCCGCGCCCGTGGTTTCCCACGGCGACGATACAGCGCATTTGGCGGGCGCCCTGGGCTCGCGCGGCTCCCAGAGCCACGAGTTCGGCGCAGGGTCCGCCGGTGAAGTGGTAGAGGTTCACGCCGGCGAACATCCGGTAGTCGGCGGCCATGACCGCAGCGCCCACCGTGTGGATCCCGTCCTCCTCGGGCCCGGCGTCGGTATGCGCGTCTATGGTGCGGCGTGCCAGCTCCACGAGCTCACGCTCGTCATCGTCGAGAACTCGTGCAGATGACGGGACGTACACCTTCTTGACCTTCCCTTCCTTCTCAGCAGCCGCCCAAGAGCCTTTCACACCATGTAGGCGGGCTCCACAGGGTTTGGCCCGCCTCGGCCGGACCCTTGTCGTGGTCCCGCAGGCAGGGATGCAGTGCTCCAGGGTGCTGTCGGCCACCGCCTACGGGTTTCGTGCGAAGACCCCGGCGCGGGCCGCCGCCACCGCCGCCCCCACCGCCCGCCGGACCGCGGTGTCGTCGAGCGGGGCGTCCGTGGTCAGCAGCCGGTAGTACAGCGGGGCGGAAACGGCCCGCACCACCTCGGCGGCGTCGGTGCCCCGGGGCAGTTCCCCCCGCTCGACGGCCTCCTCGACGCAGGGTGCCCATTCCGTGACCCTGACCTCGTAGAAGCGGTGCAGCGCCTCGGCCGTCCGGGCGTCGCCCGTGGCGGCCGCGATGACGGCCTTGAACAGGGGTCCCTGGCGCGGGTCGGACAGGGTGCGCCGGACGAGCTCGGCGTTGGCCAGCAGGTCCTCCTCGACCGAGCCGGTGTCGCTGCGGGGGAGTGACTGCTCGGACATGTCCGTCAGCACGTCGGCGACCAGACCGGCCACGGTGCCCCACCGCCGGTACACGGTCGTCTTGCCGACCTCGGCCCGCCGGGCGACCTCGGCGAGGTCCAGCCCGTGGACACCCTGCTCGGCGAGCATGTCCCCGGCGGCCGCCAGTACAGCGGCCCGCACCCGGGCCGTACGCCCCCCGGGCCGCACGCTCCCCGGCTCTCGCGGCCCCGAGGCGCGCCCGGGCACCGAGGCATCGCTCGAAAACGTCATAACGGGTCCCTGGTTCCATTAGTAGAGGTCTACTGCTACGTTGGGGGTCACTCTAAAGGGTCTGCGGTTCCATTACCGCGCATGGGAGGAGTCCGTCGTGGAATACAGGCAACTGGGCGCGTCCGGTCTGAAGGTCCCTGCCCTCGGCTTCGGTGCCGGCACCTTCGGCGGCCGGGGCCCCGTCTTCGGCGCCTGGGGCAGCACGGACGCCCAGGAGGCGCGCCGGCTCGTCGACATCTGCCTCGACGCCGGCATCACCCTCTTCGACACCGCCGACGTCTACTCGGCCGGCGCGTCCGAGGAGGTCCTCGGCCAGGCCGTCAGAGGCCGCCGCGACCAGGTGCTCATCTCGACCAAGGCGGGGCTGCCCACCGGCGACGGTCCCGGCGGGTACGGCACCTCCCGGTCCCGCCTGATCGGCGCGGTCGAGGACGCCCTGCGCCGGCTCGGCACCGATCGCATCGACCTCTTCCAGCTGCACGGCTTCGACGCCGCCACCCCCGTCGAGGAGGTGCTGTCCACCCTCGACCAGCTCGTCCGCTCCGGCAAGGTCCGCTACACCGGCGTCTCCAACTTCGCCGGCTGGCAACTGATGAAGTCCCTCGCCACGGCCGACCGACACGGCTTCCCCCGCTACGCGGCCCACCAGGTCTACTACTCCCTCGTCGGCCGCGACTACGAGTGGGAGCTGATGCCCCTCGGCCACGACCAGGGCGTCGGCGCGATCGTGTGGAGCCCGCTGGGCTGGGGCCGCCTCACCGGCAAGCTGCGCCGCGGCCGCCCGCTGCCCGCCGGAAGCCGGCTGCACGAGACCGCCGACTACGCCCCGCCGGTGGAGGACGCCCACCTGTACGACGTGGTCGACGCCCTCGACGAGGTCGCGCAGGAGACGGGCCGCACCATCCCCCAGGTAGCCATCAACTGGCTGCTGCGCCGCCCGACCGTCTCCACCGTCCTCGTCGGCGCGCGCAACGAGCAGCAGCTTCGGCAGAACATGGGTGCCGTCGGCTGGGAGCTGACCGCCGGGCAGACGGCCCGCCTCGACGCCGCCAGCCACCGCCCGGCGCCCTACCCGTACTTCCCGTACGAGCGGCAGGAGGGGTTCGCCCGCCTCAACCCCCCGCTCACTGCCCGCAACTGACGCCCTCCGGCCCGTTGCCGCCGTCGGCCGGGGCGGCCTGCTGTCGCACGCGCAACGGGCGGCGCCGGTGCTCGCCGGCGACGTGGCACCGGGACCAGGCGGTGCGGGGAACGGTGCCGCCTCGTAGGCTGCCAGCCATGAGCGAGATCCAGACTCCGACGCCCCGTGACGCTTTCGACCTGCTGATATCCGGTAACCGGCGATTCGTCGCAGGCAGTCCTGAGCACCCGAACCAGGACGCCGTCCGCCGTACCGAGACCGCGCCGTCCCAGCGGCCGTTCGCCGTACTGTTCGGCTGCTCCGACTCCCGTCTGGCCGCCGAGATCATTTTCGATCGCGGTCTGGGCGACCTGTTCGTGGTCCGCACCGCCGGGCACGTCGCCGGTACCGAGGTCCTGGGTTCCATCGAGTTCGGCGTGAGCGTGCTGAACGCGCCGCTGGTCGTCGTCCTGGGCCACGACTCGTGCGGCGCGGTCGCCGCGGCCTGCTCCGCCCTCACGGACGGCCAGACGCCGGGCGGCTTCGTCCGGGACGTGGTCGAACGGGTGACCCCGAGCGTGCTGGCCGCCCGCGCCGCCGGCCGCGAGAGCGCCGAGGAGATCCTGGCCGAGCACATCGAGCAGACCGTGGACCTGCTGCTGGAGCGCTCCCGAGTCCTGGCCGATGCCGTGGCCGCCGGCCGCCTCGGCGTGGTCGGGATGTCCTACCGCCTGGCCGACGGCAGCGCCCAGCTCGTGACCACCCGTGGTCTCGAAGCGGCGGCCACCGCCTCCTGACCACCCCGGCCGGGGCCCCTACGCGACGCCGCGGGGCCCCGCAGCCCGGCGGAGCCGGTTGGCGATCGCCAGCCCCAGCCCCTCCTCCGCGGGCAGGGAGGCGACGATGACGTCGCAGCCCTGCTGGTCGAGCTCACGCAGGTACCCGTACAGCCCCTGCGCGTACGCCTCCAACGCGCCCGGCAGGGGCACCACGGCGTGCGCCTTCACCTCGGTGCCGGAGAAGGACGCCGGCAGGAAGACGCCCACCCGGTGCCCCTGTTCCTGGGCGAGCTCGGCCTCGGCGACGACCCGCTCCGGCTCGACGAGGACCACCCTCGCGTGCGGCGCGTAGTGGGAAGGGTGCTGGCCCGGCACCCGGACGCCGCTGGAGGCGGGTACCCCGACCGGGCTCCCCAGCACCGCCTCGAGGTCTTCGCGGGTCACGCCCCCGGGCCGCAGGATGGCCGGTGCCCCGCCCGTGACGTCCACGATGGTCGACTCGACGCCGACCTGGCAGGAGCCGCCGTCCAGCACGAAGTCGACCGCGTCACCCAGCTCGGCCCGGACGTGGCCGGCGGTCGTGGGGCTGACCGAGCCGAAGCGGTTGGCGGACGGCGCCGTGACGCCGCCGCCGAAGGCCGACAGCAGCGCGAGGGCCACGGGATGGTCGGGCACGCGCACGGCCACCGTCTCCAGCCCGCCCGTCGCCTCCAGCGGCACGCGGGGGCCCCGCCGCAGAACCAGGGTCAGCGGCCCCGGCCAGAAGTGCTCGGCCAGCAGGCGCGCCGTCGCGGGCACCTCCTCGACCCAGTCGTCCAGCTGGTGCGCAGCACCGATGTGGACGATCAGCGGGTGCGACGGGGGCCGGCCCTTGACCTGGAAGATCCGCGCGACGGCAGTGGGGTCCTCGGCGTCGGCCCCCAGACCGTAGACCGTCTCGGTCGGCAGGGCCACCAGACCCCCGGCCCGCAGCACGTCGGCTGCCCTCTCGATGTCGCTGTTCGTTGCCGTCACGCTCATCCTTGCCTTCGCTTCCAGCTCACCCGCGGCCGTCGGACCGGCCGCGCCGACGGCGAGACTACAAACCCCCGCGGCCCCATGATGCTCCGCGCTGACGGCCGGCCGAAGCCGACGGAGCGCGCCGTCCCGTGCACGCACGAGCAGGAGCCGGGCGGGCCCGTGGGCGGCGCGGCCCCGGAGCGTTCCAGCGGGCCCGCCCTGTCCCTCGGACGGAGGACCGCGCCGATGCCGGTCCAGGCCGTGGGAGCCGTGCCGGGGCCTGCCGCGCTGCGCGTGCGCGGGGGGAAGAACTGCCCGAGCCCACGAAACGGTACCGGTCCGTCCTCGCCGGGCGGTTCGGCCGCGGCGGCCGGGCCGGTGCCGGGGCTCCTCACTCGGCCGGCGCGGTCGCGTGGGACAGGGCCACGCCGCCGACGATCAGGGCGAGGGCGAGGAGGCGGCCCGGGGACACCGGGTCCTTGTGGACCACGACGCCCAGGGTGACGGCGCCGGCCGCGCCGATCCCGGTGAAGACGGTGTAGGCCGTGCCGACCGGCAGGCCCTGCATCGCCAGGGACAACAGGTAGACGGCGACGGCGGCGAGCGCGAAGCAGAGCAGCGTGGGCAGCGGGCGGGTGAACCCGGCCGTCGGTTTGATGCTCTGCGACCAGGCCACCTCCACCGCGCCGGCAGCGACGAGGAGGAGCCAGTTCACAGGGACCCTCCCGTCGTGCGGGCGGCCTCCAGCGCGGCCGCGCGGGACGCGCCGTGCTCCCCTCGCCGGGCGGCGAGGGCGGGATCGGTGAGGGCGTTGACCAGTTCGGTGCCGAGGAAGGTCATGGCCTCCTCCGGCACGGCGAAGTGTCCGGCGAAGAAGTCGCGCAGGTAGCGCTCCTGGTGGTCGTACGGGTGGCGCGGGGTGCCCGGGCCGTACGCCCCGCCGCGGGCGTACGCCACGACGAACCGCCGTCCGGCCAGGGACATGCGCGGGAAGGTGACCTGGTCGATCCAGGCCTTCAGGGACGCGGGGACCGAGTAGTTGTACATCGGCGTGGCGATCAACACCACGTCGGCGGCGATGAGTTCGGACAGCAGCGGCTCGACGACAGCCCAGGCGGCCTCCTGTGCGGACGTACGCACCGCTGTCCGGTAGCGGGCGGGGTCGGTGATCCCGTGCGCGAGGACGTGGTCGCACAGCTCGGTCCACGCCTCGCCGATCTGCGGGACGGGGTTCCTGCCGAGGTCGCGGTGGACGTAGGTGCCGGCGGGGTGGGACGCGCGCCAGCCGGCGGCCACGGCGTCACCCACCTCTCGGCTGAAGGACTGGCGGCGGGCGCTGGCGTCGAGGTGCAGCAGCGTGGTCATGGCGGAGCCCCCTCGGTAACGGCCGGCAAGGTAACCGGACACGGTGTCCAGTTATATCCGACGAAGCCGCAACCGGACAGGGTGTCCAGTTATTCCGGTAGGCTGCGGTGCCATGGAGACGAGGGAACGTGCGGACGCGGCCCGCAACCGGGCCAAGGTGCTCTCCGCCGCCGCAGAGCTGTTCGCCGCCGGCGATCCGCGGTCGGTCACGATGGAGGACATCGCCCGGGCGGCAGACATCGGCCGCGGCACGCTCTACCGCCGCTATCCGGACGTCGCGTCCGTCGCGGCCGCCCTCCTTGACGAGCACGAACGCCGCCTGCAGGAAGAGCTGTTGCACGGCGCTCCTCCACTGGGCCCCGGTGCGCCGCCGATCGAGCGGCTCACCGCGTTCTACGCCGCGCTGGTCGACCTTCTGGACGCCCACGGCCACCTGGTGCTGGGCGCCGAGACCGGTCAGAAGCGCTTCACTGTCGGGGCGTACGGCTTTTGGCGTGCCCATGTCCTCGTCCTGCTGCGCGAATCCCGCGCCGCGGACCCGGAGGCCCTGGTGGACAGCTTGCTCGCGCCGCTGGCACCTGAGGTCTTCCTCCAGCAGCGGGCCCAGGGGGTGACGCCGGACCGGATCAAGGCGGCACTGGGGCGGCTGGCGAGCGTGCTACCGGTCACCTGAACCGGTCGGCGGACCGGAGCAAGGGCCAACCGGCAGGAACTGCCGCGGACTCCCGGCCAGGACCTCGACCGGGTGTCCAGGACACCTTCCCCGGCCGGCCGGCACACCTGCCTTCACGGGAGAGGCTTGGGGCGCCGGGGGTTCGGTCCCGGGCGGTGGGGCAGGCGCGGTGCGGGCGCTGCTCGGGCGGGTGTCCGCTCTGCGAACCATCCGGCTCCGCGGCACCGCAGTCGCTCGGCCCTCCCTCCCGGCGGCCGATCCGTGGAGCGGACGAGGCCGAGAAGGCCGTCCGGCAGAGGGAGCCGGCGGCGCTGGGAGGAGGCGTGGTCATGGCCATCGAACCGCCGGTCGAGCCGATGCTGGCGCAGGCCGCCGAGTCGGTCCCTGCCGGGGTCCTGGTGCGGTCGGGGGTGGCGTACGAGCAGAAGTTCGACGGGCACCGCGCGATCGTGTTCACCGGGGCCGGGTCGGGCGGCGGCGTGCTGGTGCAGACGCGCCGCGGACTGCTGGTTCAGGAGCGCTGGCCGGAACTGGTCGCAGCCGCGGAGCGGCAGCTGCCCGCCGGCCTGGTCCTCGATGGCGAGCTCCTCGTCTGGGACGCCGCTCGGCACCAGCTCTCGTTCGAGGGGTTGCAGCGCCGGGCCGCCGGCGACGCACGCAGCGGTGCCGCCCTCAGCGCGACCCTGCCGGCGAACTTCGTCGCGTTCGACGTGCTGCAGCAGGACGGCGCGGAGCTGCTGGCCCTGCCGTACGCCGACCGCCGCGCCCGTCTCGAAGCCCTCTTCGCCGACCACGCCCTGACCGCCCCGTGGACGTTGTGTCCGATGACGACGGATCTGGCGAAGGCACGGCAGTGGTTCGAGCTGTGGACCGACCTGTCCGGTGTCGAGGGCATCGTGGTCAAGGGCCTGGACACCCGGTACCTGCCCGGACATCGCGGCTGGACCAAGATCCGCCGCCGCGACACCACGGAAGCGGTCATCGGCGCCGTCACCGGCACGCTCTCCCGCCCGGGGGTCCTCGTCCTGGGCCGCTACGACGACGCCGGCCGGCTGCATGCCGTCGGCCGTACGGTCCCGCTGCGCCCGCACGCGGCCCGGCAGGTGGCCGAGCACCTGACGGCAGCCGACCCCGGGCACCCCTGGACCGGAGTGCGGTTCGCCTCCGCCTGGGGCAGCCACGAGGTCCTGGACACCACACTGGTGCGCCCGGAGGTGGTGGCGGAGGTCAGCGCAGACCGGGCGGTGGACGGGGGCGTGTTCCGGCACCCGGTCCGCTTCCAACGCCTGCGCCTGGACGAGACCGTCGAGCACGTCCCACCCTTCGGCACGCGGCCGTCCTCGGCGACCGGCTGACCGCAGCCGACGCGGGTGGTCAGGGTAGGGCGCGGGCGACGAGCAGGGCGACGTCGTCCTGGTGGTCGGGGCGGAGCAGGGCGGTGAGCAGGAGGTCGCAGGTGTCTTCCAGGGGGCGGCGGGGGCCTGCGAGGAGGTCGGTGAGGGTCTGGAGGCGTTGGTCGATGTCCTGGTCGCGGACTTCGATGAGGCCGTCGGTGTAGAGGACGAGGTCGTCGCCGGTGCGCAGGGGGAAGGTGTGGGTGGGGAAGGGTAGGTGGCCTGCGCCCAGGGGCGGGCCCGGGTCGAGAGCGACAGGGCGAGGGGTATGGCCGGGGCGGACGAGGACGGGTGGGGGGTGGCCTGCGGAGGCGAGGTGGCAGCAGCGGCCGACGGGGTCGTAGAGGGCGATGAGGCAGGTGGCCATGGCGTCGCCGAGGTCCTGGATGGTGGCGTCGAGGTGGGTGAGGAGCTCGGCGGGGTCGGCGGTGAGGCGGGCGAGAGCCCGTGTGGTGGTGCGGAGTTGGCCCATGGTGGCGGCCGCGTTGATGCCGGAGCCCATGACGTCGCCGACGACGAGCAGGGTGCCTGTGCCGTCGACGGGGATGGTGTCGAACCAGTCACCGCCGGTCTCGTCGGTCGCGCTGGCCGGCTGGTAGCGGTGGGCGATGGCCAGACCTGGCGGGTCGGGGGCGTGCTGGGCCGGCAGGAGGTGGCGTTGCAGGGCGAGGGTGGCCTGGCGCTGGTGCTGGTACCAGCGGGCGTTGTCGATGGCCACCGCGGCGCGCGCGGCGAGTTCGGTGGCGAGCAGCACGTCGTCCTGGTCGAAGGGGGCGGGGGTGTGGGTGCGTTTGAGGTCGAGCGCGCCCAGGACGCGGCCGCGGGCGATCAGGGGGACGGCCAGGTAGGAGTGGACGCCGGCTTCGGCGAGGAGGCGGGCGGCGTCCTCGTCGCGGGCGATCCGTTCGAGGTCGGCGGCGGTGACGTGGGGGAGGAGGACGGGACGGCCGCCGACGGCGGCCTGGGTGACCAGGCGGTTGGGGTGGTAGCGGGTGACCTGGCCGATGGGGTCGGCGGCGGCGGTGGCCACGGTGGGGCGGGCGGCTTTGATCGCCATCGCCCGGAACTGTGCGGGCCCCTCGTCCGCACGGGTCGTCGCGCCGGGCAGGGCGGCGTCCAGAAGGTCGACGGCGGCGATGTCGGCGACTTCGGGCACGGTCACCTCGGCGAGCTCGCGGGCGGTGGTGGGCAGGTCGAGGGTGGTGCCGACCCGGATCGAGGCGTCGGCGATCAGCGACAGACGCCGCCGTGCCCGCGCGGCGGCGAGGGACTGCTCGTAGGACTCGGTGACGTCGATGACGGAGACCGCCAGTCCCGTCACCCGGTGCGCCTGGTCCTCCAGGCGGTAGAACGACGAGGTCCAGGCGTGGGCCCGGTTGTCGTGCGGCATGTGGCCGACGGTGGACTCCTCGAGCACCGGCCGGCCGGTGGTCAGCACCTGCCGCATCCGGTCCTCGATCGGCGCGACGTCCAGGTGCGGCAGGACCTCGTGCGGGGTGCGGCCGAGGTGGCCGGCGGCCGTCACGCCGTTGATCTTCTCCAGTGCGGGGTTGACCAGCACGTAGCGCAGGTCCGCGTCCAGCACCGCGAGGCCGATCGGTGCCTGGTCGACCATCCGCGCCGCCAAGGCCAGATCGCGCTCCAGGCGCTGCACGGTCTCGCGTGGCGAGGCGATGCCCAGGGCGTACCAACTGCCGGAGGCGGCTTGGAGGCGGGTGTTGCGGAACTCCACCAGCATCGAATGGCCGTCCTTGTGCCGGACGGGAAACGCGCCGGCCCACGTGCCCTCGCCGGCCATCACCCGGCTGAAGGCCTCCTCGACCTGTTCGCGGCGCCCGTCCTCCACCAGCAGGCTCGCGGCCTCGTGGCCCAGAACCTCCTCGCAGGTGTAGCCGAACAGGGCCTCGGCGGGCGGGCTCCACAAGGCGATGTCGCCGCGCTCATCGAGCACGACGGCCGCCACTCCGAGGACGTCCAGAAGCCCGCCCGCCGCCATCGCGGCATCCGTCGGGCCCAGCCGACGCGCCATGGCCACCACCTCCGTCACCTGACTGCCGGCGGCCTGGAAGGCTGCGCCGCCCGCCAGTCCTCCGACGCCACGGCAGGCGGGTACCCGCTGTGTCGCATCCCGCACGGTCGCCGGCCCGGGCACCGGCACGGGCCGGACGTCGTCCCCTCGGGAGCGGCCCGGCGGGCGGATGCGCCCCGCCCGCCGGACTCAGGTGCTCAGGCGGCGCTTCGACCGGTGTGGTCGTCGTCGACGATCTCGGCGTCGACCACCTCGTCGTCCTGTGGTGCTCGCCCGGCGTCGGTAGGCCCGGAGGCTGCCTGGTCATCGGGCTGCCGCGCGTACAGAGCCTCGCCGACCCGCTGGCTGAGCCGGGCGAGGTTGTCGGTGCTGGCGCGGAGCGCCGCCGTGTCCTCGCCCTCGAGCTTCTCGCGCACTTCGGCGATCGCGCCCTGCACGTCGCTGCGTACGTCGGCGGGGATCTTGTCCTGGTTGTCGGCCAGGATCTTCTCCGTCGAGTAGGCGAGCTGCTCGGCGTGGTTGCGGGTCTCGGCGGCCTCCTTGCGGCGGCGGTCCTCCTCGGCGTGCTGCTCGGCCTCGCGGACCATCCGGTCGATGTCCTGCCGGGGCAGCGAGGAGCCGCCGGTGACGGTCATCTTCTGCTCCTTGCCCGTGCCCAGGTCCTTCGCGGTCACGTGCATGATGCCGTTGGCGTCGATGTCGAAG
>NZ_JOGB01000072.1 GCF_000719335.1 Streptomyces sp. NRRL S-87 | reverse complement strand
GCCTGCGGCCACCCCTGGCCCGGGCCTGCCTCCGGTCCAGCCTGCCACCCCTGTCAAGCGCCTCCCCCACACACCACGGGACGGCCTGACGGGGCTGCGGGGGGTGGACGGCGTCGGGCTGCGGGTGAGGACGGTGCGGGACGGCGGGGGACGGCGGGGGCGGGCGGCGTCGGGCTGCGGGGGTGGACGGAGTCGGACGGCGGGGGCGGACGGCGTGGGACGGCGGGCCTGGGCGGTGTGGGCGGACGGCGTCGGGCTGCGGGGGCGGCGGGGCGCGCTTACCGTGGCGCTCATGGGCAATGCCGTGGAGCTGGAGGTCGGCGACCGCACCGTGCGCCTGAGCAATCCGGAGAAGGTGTACTTCCCCGAGCGCGGCCTGACCAAGCTGGACGTCGCCCAGTACTACCTGGCCGTGGGCGAGGGCGTACTGCGCGGGCTGCGGGACCGGCCCACGACGTTGGAGCGCTACCCGGACGGGGTGGACGGCGAGTCGTTCTTCCAGAAGCGGGCGCCGAAGTACCTGCCGGACTGGATCCCCACGGCGCACATCGCGTTCCCCAGCGGTCGGAGCGCCGACGAGATGTGTCCCACGGAGGTGGCCGCCGTGCTGTGGGCGGCGAACCTCGGTTGTCTGACCTTCCACCCCTGGCCGGTGCGCCGGGAGGACACCGACCGGCCGGACGAGCTGCGCATCGACCTAGACCCGCAGCCCGGTACGGACTACGGCGATGCGGTGGCCGCGGCCCACCAGCTCCACGAGCTGCTGGACGGGTTGGGACTGCGGGGCTGGCCGAAGACCTCGGGCGGGCGCGGGCTGCACGTGTTCGTGCCGATCGAGGCCCGGTGGACCTTCACCGAGGTACGGCGGTGCGCCATCGCGATCGGGCGGGAGCTGGAGCAGCGCATGCCGGGCCGGGTGACGACCAAGTGGTGGAAGGAGGAGCGGGGCGAGCGGATCTTCTTCGACTACAACCAGACCGCCCGCGACCGCACCATCGCCTCCGCGTACTCCGTCCGCCCCCGTCCGCACGCGCCCGTCTCGGCGCCGCTGCGCTGGGAGGAGCTGGACAGCGCCGATCCGCGGGACTTCGACATCGTCACGATGCCGGCGCGGTACGCCGAACTGGGCGACGTGCACCACGACATGGACGAGCGGCGGTTCGTCCTGGACCCGGTGCTGGAGCTCGCAGAGCGCCAGGAGCGGGACCACGGTCTCGGCGACATGCCCTACCCGCCGGACTACCCGAAGATGCCGGGGGAGCCCAAGCGGGTCCAGCCCAGCCGCGCGAAGCGCGAGGAGTGACGTCCACGTCCTCGCCTGCGGGGTGGAGAACCCCCTTCGGGTCCGGTGTCCCGTCGGTCCGCCCCGCCCCGCCCCGCCGTCGCCTCTCTGCCGGCCCGGCAGACCTGCCCGGCCCCGTCCGGTCGTCTCGTGCGGCCCCGTCCGGTCGTCTCAGTCGGCCAGCGCGCGCCGCAGGGCCGCGCCGACGGCGGCGAGCTGCCGCTGCGAGACGTCGGCGGACAGGATCGCCTGCGATCCGTGGAAGGTGCCCGGCCACTGGTGGAGTTCGACCGACGCGCCCGCCTGCAGCAGGCGCAGCGCGTAGGCGACGGCCTCGTCGCGGTTGGGGTCGAACTCGGCCGTGGCGACGTAGGCGTCCGGCAGGCCGGACAGGTCGGCGGCCCGGGCCGGGGCGGCACCGGCCGTGGCGGCTCCGGATCCCAGGTAGTACCGCCAGGACGCGGTGACCGAGGCGCGGTCGATCCACGGGGTGTCCGTGAAGTTCCGTGCGGACCAGGTGTCCTGACGGTCGTCCAGCTGCGGCTCGTTGAGCACCTGGAAGCGGATCCGCGGCCCCTGCTCCTCGCGCGCCCGCAGCGCCACCTGCGCCGCGAGCCCGCCGCCGGCGCTGTGGCCGCCGACCGCGATCCGATCGGGGTCGATGCCGAGTTCCGCTGCGTGCCGGGCCGTCCAGGTCAGGGCGGCGTACGCGTCGTCCAGGGCGGCCGGGTACGGGCACTCGGGGGCCAGCCGGTAGCCCACCGAGACCACCACCGCGCCGGAGCCCTCGGCGAGCCGGCCGGCCCACAGGTGCTCGGTGTCCAGGTCGCCCATGACGAACCCGCCGCCGTGCAGCCAGACCACGGCGCCGTGCGCCCCTCGCGGACGGTAGACGCGCACCGCGACGTCCGGATCCGCGGGCACGGTGCGGTCCTCGACCGTCATGGCCGAGGTGTCCGGTCCCGGCCGCGCGGCGGCCGCCGCGGCGTACGTCCCGCGCGCGGCGACCGGGTCGGTCAGGTCGAGGCGGGGGACCAGCGGGAGGAATGCTTCGAGTTCGGGGTCCATGGCGACCATCCTCGACTCCGGCCCGCGCCCGCGTCACCCGCCGTCCGTCGACCAACCCGCCCCGCATGCGCGACGGTTGGCGCATCCGCCGCCTCTTATCCTGCTGCCATGGAGGCACTCGCCGTGAGGCTGTCGGGACTCGATCCGTACGTGGACGGCGCGATCCGCATCGTCGCGTTCTACGACACGCTCATGCGCCGGCGCGTGGACCTGCCCGCGCTCGCCCGGGCCTCGGCGGCCCTGGCGGAGTGCGTGGCCGGGATAAGGCTGCACGGCACGGGGCGCACGATCCGCTTCTCGCCCGGCGGCACCGGGGCCGCCGACCCGCCGGCGCCGGCCTCCAGCACGATGCCGGTCTCCCTCGACGAGGAGGAGTTCGGCACGGTGTGGCTGGAACGCCCCGGCGGACCGCTCCAACTGGACGAGGTGCTCCTGGAGCGGCTGGCCCTCGCCGTGGCGGCGGTCGTCGAACGGTACGGCCCCGCCCCCACCACCCTGGCCGACCCCGCCCTCGTCGAACTGGTCATCAGCTCGCGCAGCGAAGAGCCCGCGCGGGCACGGGCGTTGCGTCTCCTGGGCTTCGCCGCCGACCTGCCGGTCCGGGTGGTCGCCGTCCGCTCGCAGCTGCCGCTCGACCGGATCGGCGCGCTGATCTGCCCGGAGCGGCCGGTCAAGGCGGCTCCGCTGGGCGACGTCGGCGCCATCCTGGCCACGACCGTCGTCCCGGACCGGTTCCCGGCGGGCGTACGGGCGGGCATCGGCGCCGCCGGGAGCCCCGACCGGTGCTGGCAGGAGGCCCGTACCGCCCTCCGCTTCACCGGTCCGCGCGAACCCGTGCGCCACCACGCCGACCTGGGCGCGCTGGCGCTGCTGGCCGAGATCCCCGCGTCGGTCGCGCGCGAGAACGCGGACGTGGCCGCGATCGCCCGGCTCGTCGGGGATCCGGAGGACCTGCAGACGCTGGACGCGTACTGCGCCACCGGCTCGCTGCGACGCGCCGCCGACCTGCTCCACCTGCACCACAGCAGCGTCGCGCGCCGCGTCGAGCAGATCGGCAGGGCCCTGGGCATCGACCTCACCGCGCCCGGCGGACTGACCCGGGCCCGGCTCGCCCTCGGCGTCTGGCGCCTGCTCGACGACTGAGGTGCCGGTGCGGTGCCCGTGCCCGTCGGTGCCGGTGCCGGTGCCGGTGCCGGTGCCGTGCCGACCGGGCCGGGCCCGCGGGGGAGGCCGGGGCGACGGCCGGGGCGACGGCCGCGCCTCGCGGTCGGGTCGTTGGACGTTCCGCCGAGGGAGCCTGGTGTCCATGGTCGGGACGGCTCATTGCGCCGGGGAGTGCCGCCGGATGGGATGGCCGGGATCAAGATCACGGGGGAAGGAATCCGATGGCACCCATGCTCGAAGGCTGCACGCCCTGGCCCGAGGAGTTCGTCGACCGCTACTGCGCTGCCGGGCACTGGCGCGGCAGCACGCTGGACGACCTGCTGCGCCGCCGGGCCCTGGAGCACGGTCCGCGGACCGCGCTCGTCCACGGGGCCGCCCGCCTCACGTACGGGCAGCTCGACCGGCGCGTGGACCGCATGGCCGCCGGGTTCCGGCTGCGTGGCGTACGGCCCGGCCAGCGGGTCGTGGTCCACCTGCCGAACGTGCCGGAGTTCGTCGTCGTCCTCTTCGCACTGCTGCGCTCCGGCGCGGTGCCCGTGCCCTGCCCGTCGGCCTACCGCGCGGAGGAGCTGTCCGCGGTCGTGCGGCTCACCCAGGCCGTCGGCTACGTCGGCCCGGGGACGTACGGGGGCTTCGACCACACGGCGACGGCCGCCGACATCGCGGCCCGGTGGCCCTTCCTGCGGCGGGTGTTCACCTTCGAGCCGCCGGGGGAGTCCTCCCCGTACGGAGGCGCCCGGACCGATCCGGCGGGCTGCCACTACTTCCCGCTGGACTCCGTCGACGCCCCGCCCGGTCCGGCCCTGCGGCAGAGCGCCGGCCAGGTGGCCCTCCTCCTGCCCCGCGACGGCACGTCCGGGGCGCCCCGGCTCGTCCCGCGCACCCACGACGACCTGGCCTACCAGGCGCGGGCCGCCGCCGAGCTGGTGTCGCTCACGGCGGACGACGTGTACCTCGCGGCGCTCCCGGCCGGGGCGCACCTGGCCCTCGGGGGACCCGGCATCGTCGGCACCTTCGCCGTCGGCGGCACCGTGGTGCTGGCCGAGGACCCCGGACCCGCCGCTGCCCTGGCGGCCGTCGCGCGGGAGCGGGCCACCGTCACGTCGGTGGTGCCCGACGTCGCCCTGAGCTGGCTCGACACCCTGTCCGCGGCCCGCTTCGACGTGAGCAGCCTGCGGCTCGTTCAGCTCGGGGGCGCGCCGGTGCCCGGGACGACCGCCGAACGGCTGCGCGCGGCGCTGGGCTGCCGGCTGCAGCAGGTCGTCGGCGGCGCCGAGGGCCCCCTCCTGCTCACCCGGCCCGCCGACCCGGACGAGCCCGTGCTCACCGGGCAGGGCCGTCCGCTGTCGCCCGACGACGAGATCCGCCTCGTCGACGGAGCCGGCCGCGACGTGGCCGACGGCGAGACCGGCGAGCTCCTCGCCCGCGGCCCGTACACCCCGCGCGGCTACTACCGGGCACCCGAGCACGACGCCCGTGCCTTCACCGCCGACGGCTACCTCCGCACGGGGCACCTCGCCCGCCGCACCCCGGCCGGCGACCTGCTGGTGACCGGCCGCGTCGAGGGATGACGGCGGGGGAGGGGGCGGCGGACGCGCACGTCGGGAAGGCAAGGACGCGGTCGCGCCGCCCGCCGAGGCCGATCGGGAACGATCGGACGGGCGCGCGGCGCGTCCGTCCGGCGGACCGTCCGTGCCGGGTGCCATGCTCGAAGGGTCGGAACGGGATCCGTGCCAAGGAGGCCGCGATGCTCACCACCAACTACGTCGACGGCGCACCGAACTGGATCGACCTCGGCACGCCCGACATCGCCGGGGCAGGGACCTTCTACGCCGGACTGTTCGGCTGGGACTTCGAGCCGGGAGGCGAGGAGGTGGGCGGCTACGGCATGTTCCGGCTGGACGGCCGGACGGTCGCGGGCGGCATGACCGTGACGGAGGAGCAGGGGCCGCCGAGCTGGAACGTCTACTTCCGGACCTCCGACGCCGACGCGACCGCGCGGGCCGTCCGGGACGCGGGCGGCGGCGTGCTGTTCGAGCCGATGGACGTCCTGGACCGGGGCCGGATGGCGGTCTTCACCGACCCCGCGGGCGTCCCCTTCGGGGTCTGGCAGCCGCGCGCCACCCGCGGCCTGGAGGCCGTCACCGACGTGGGCACGCTGTGCTGGGCCGAGCTGTACACCCCCGACGTGGCCGCCGCGGCGCGCTTCTACCGCGCCGTGTTCGGCTGGGAGGTGTCCGAGATGCCGTTCGACGGCGGTACGTACACCGTCGTCAGGCCCGCGGCCGCGCCGGACGAGGCCGCCTTCGGCGGGCTGGTGCCGATCGGGCCCGACCCCGTCGAGGACGCCGGGGCGCCGTACTGGACGCCGTACTTCGAGGTCCAGGACTGCGACCTGACCGCGGCCAGGGCCGAGGAGATGGGCGGGAAGGTCCGGCTGACGCCGCTGTTCATGGAGGGGGTGGGCCGGTTCGCCAAGCTGGCCGACCCGGCGGGGGCGCGTTTCGCGGTGATCGCGAGCGCACCGCCCAGCGGGGCGTGATCGGGCGGGCGTGAGGGGTCGCCGGAGCGGCGCGTGGCGTGGCGGCGCGGGGCGGGCCGGGGGGACCGGTCGAGGCGCGGGCCAGGGTGGGTCGGGGGACCGGTCGAGGCGCGCGCCGGGGCGAGTGGCGCGCGCCGGGGGCGAGTGGCGCGCGTGGGCCGTAGGCTGATGGACGCGCGTTGATGGCCTGTTGATCGGCCGTATATCCGGCTCCGGCAGCATGCAGGACATGCCGATCACGAAGACTCTCCCGCCGATCCCGTCCACCGCGCCCGACCCCGCCACGCCCTGGCAGTGGGACGCGCTGTGCGCGCAGACGGGCCCGGACTTCTTCTTCCCGGAGCCGGGCACGTCGGTGCGCGATGCGAAGAGGCTGTGCGGGGCGTGCGAGGGCCGCGCCGCGTGCCTCGAGTACGCGCTGGCCAACGACGAGCGCTTCGGCGTGTGGGGCGGGCTGTCGGAGCAGGAGCGCAAGGCACTGCGCCGCGGCTGACGGCCCGCCCCCACGCGGGGGCCCTGCCTACGCCTTGCCGCGCGCGGCCAGACGGGCCGCGCGGGCGGCCAGCCGCTCGTCGAACTTGCGGGCCTCGGAGTCGAGGCCGTTCATGAAGAGGCCGAGCTCCTCCTGCGCCTGCATGCCCTCCGGGCCGAGGCCGTCGATCTGCATGACCTTGAGGAAGCGCAGCACCGGGCTGAGCACGTCGTCGTGGTGGATGCGCAGGTTGTAGATCCCGCCGATGGCCATCTGCGCGGCCGAGCGCTCGAACCCGGGCATGCCGTGTCCGGGCATCCGGAAGTTCACGACCACGTCCCGCACCGCCTGCATGGTCAGGTCCGGGGCGAGCTCGAAGGCCGAGCCCAGCAGGTTGCGGTAGAAGATCATGTGCAGGTTCTCGTCCGCCGCGATGCGCGCCAGCATCCGGTCGCACACGGGGTCGCCGGACTGGTGGCCGGTGTTGCGGTGCGAGATGCGGGTGGCGAGCTCCTGGAACGCGACGTACGCGATCGAGTGCAGCATCGAGTGGCGGTTGTCGGACTCGAAGCCCTCCGACATGTGCGCCATGCGGAACTGCTCCAGCTTGTCCGGGTCGACCGCCCGGGAGGCGAGCAGGTAGTCGCGCATGACGATGCCGTGGCGGCCCTCCTCGGCGGTCCAGCGGTGCACCCACGTGCCCCACGCGCCGTCGCGGCCGAAGAGGGTGGCGATCTCGTGGTGGTAGCTCGGCAGGTTGTCCTCGGTGAGCAGGTTGACCACCAGCGCGATCTTGCCGATGTCGGTCACCTTGGACTGGTCGGGCTGCCAGGCCTCGCCGTCCTCGAAGAAGCCGGGGAAGTTCCGGGCGTCGCCCCACGGCACGTACTCGTGCGGCATCCAGTCCTTGGTGACCTTCAGGTGGCGGTTGAGTTCCTTCTCGACCACTTCTTCCAGCGCGTACAGCAGCTTGGCGTCCGTCCACGCCGCCGAGCTGCCGAGGTGGGGAGAGGTGATCGTCACGGGGGTACTCCAGGGGGCGGGGCGAAATACTTACGTCTTCGTAGGTTACGAAACCGTAGGTTAAGGCTGCCGTGAGGGGTCGCCAACCCCCGTCTATGAATTTGTCCGATTACGGAGTGTTATGAGTGAAGGTCGCGGAGGCGGACCGAGAGACATGTCACGCACCCCTCGAGCTTCTCGAACTCACTGATATCGACCGGAACCGGGTCGTACCCGAGGTCCGCGAACAGCTCCGCGGTCTTCGGTGCGCTCGCCGCCATCAGCAGCCTTCCGCCGCCGAGCAGCACCACGTGCGCCCCCGCCTCCTCCGGCACCGGCAGGAAGGCACCGAACGCCGAGGGTGCGTCCACCAGCGGCGGATAGCCGATCACGGTGCCGTCCGGCAGGGCGGTCACCGCCGACTTCAGGTGCAGCACCCGGCTCACCGGTACCGCGACCACCCGCGCGCCCAGCGGCTCGAAGGTCGCCCGCAGCTGGCGGACGCCCTCGCCGTTCGTCCGCCCGCCGCGGCCGACGTAGATCGTGTCCCCGATCTTGAGGACGTCGCCCCCGTCGAGGGTGCCGGGCTCACGGACCCGGTTCACGGAGCAGCCCAGCGCGGCCACGGCCGCCTCCACCGCCTCGGTCTCCGGGCGCCGGGTCTCGGCGCCGGGCCGGGCGATCAGCGCGACGTTGCGGAACATCACCACCGCGTCCTCGACGAAGACCGCGTCGGGGCAGTCGTCCGCCGGCGCCACCTCGGTGGTCCGCCAGCCGTGCGTGCGCAGTGCGTCGACGTACGCCTCCCACTGCTCCAGGGCGAGCGCCGGGTCGACGGGCGTCCGTTCGATGTGGGTCACCAGGCCTTCGGTGAGGCGCGGGCCGGGGCGGCGGACGAGGGCTTTCTGCGTGGGCACGGGGCGTCTCCCGGGGATCGGAACCAGTCCTGAAATGACATAAGAAAGTGTCAAGTGGTCACACAAGTAGTAGCACTGTGCACCCCGTTGCGCTACGGTCGGTAGTGGAAGTCTCACCCGGGGCGAAGGGGGAGCAGTGCGATGACGGGCACCCTCCGTGGTCCGTGCTCGATCCGCGACATCCGGCCCGCCATGCCGGTTACGGAGAGGCTGAGTTACTCCATAGCCCTGCCCGGCGGCGCGCACTGCGCGGGCCGCGCCCGCTCGGCCGTGCGATCGCTGCTGCTGCGGCACGGACTGGCCGACCTGTGCGAGGCGGCCACCCTGGCGGCCTCCGAACTCGTCGCGGGGGCGCACCGGTTCACCCCTGACGAGGAGCTGGTCCTCAAGATCCGGTGGCAGTTCGACGCCCTGCGGATCGTCGTCTACGACCAGCACCCGGCGCACGCGTCGGCCGCGGCCAGCGAGGAATGCAGACGCCGCCGCAGCCGGGGGATGTGGCTGCTGGCGGCGATGGTGGAGGCCGGCGGGGGAGACTGGGGGCTCACTCCGGTGCTGACGCCCGCGGGCGGCACCAAGTCCTGGGCGCTGTTGCCCCGTTGAGCGGGTCGGCCCGGTCATCCCGCCGGGCGGGTGTCAGGGGACGTCGCGCAGGAGCCGGGCGAGGTTGTGGTCCATGTTCAGGTACAGGTGCTCCAGGCCGGCCGGCACGAGGTCGGTCGTGCGCAACAGGAAGCCGTGCAGCTCCTCGGTCTCCATGAGGACGATCGCGATGCCCTCCGGGGCGTGGAACTCGATCACCGTGCGCTCCTCGTCGTACGGGCGCACCCGGACGTCGCCGAGCCCCGCGGACCGGCGGAGCCCGCTCTCCAGCAGCTCGCGCGCGAAGGTCCAGGAGATCTCGATGCCCTCGAGGGTGGCCGGTGCGGGGAACGACATCCGGACGGCGAACGGGTCGGCGCGGTCGTAACCGAGCGTGACGGGCACGCACTCGACCTTGGGTGCGGCGGCGACCAGGCGGGCCTGTACAGCTTGCTCGATGACGGTGATCAAGGCCTGCTCCCTTGCGGCGGATCATGCGCGGACCGCTGGGCCGGCCCGCACTCTGTCAGACGCTGGAACGACCCATTCCGTGCATGCGGAAGGGGCGTGAGTTGCGTCACCGAAACCGTGGGGCGAATGCTGTGCGATCGCACAGTGTGACCGCGGTGGGTGATCGGACGGCCCCGCAGCGCACCTTCGGCGGGCCCGGGTGACGGTCCGTGAGCGCATGCGGACGATGCCGCGGGCGGATCGCGGCGGCGGGCCACGGCGAGACGGCGGCGCGGGGGGATGGCGGCGCGAGGGCCGCAGGGTGGTCGGACGGGCTCCCTGGTGGCCGGTCGGCCCCTGGACGGAGATCACCGGGTGCGTTAGCTTCCGGCGCCATGAGATTACTGGCGCTTGGCATGTCTGCGGCAGCCCTGACGGCTGCCGTCTCCGTCCCCGTCGCGGTCGGCACCCCCGCCGGGGCCGCGGCCCGCCCGTCCTGGGCGCTCAAGGACACGGGTACGGACGCCCGCTTCCGCGGGCTGGCGGCGGTCGGCCGTACCACCGCCTGGCTGGCAGGCTCCGCCGGCACCGTCCTGCGGACCGCCGACGGCGGCCGTTCCTGGCAGAACGTGTCACCGCCCGGCGCAGCGGCCGAGGCCCTGGAGTTCCGCGACGTGGAGGCCTTCGACGGGCGCCGGGCCGTGGTGCTGGCCATCGGCGAGGGGGAGGCCTCCCGCGTGCTGCGCACCGAAGACGGTGGCGCGACCTGGGCCGAGGCGTTCCGCAACACCGATGCCCGGGCCTTCTACGACTGCATGGCCTTCTTCGACCACCGCAACGGTCTGGCGGTGAGCGACCCGGTCGACGGGAAGTTCCGGATCCTGTCCACCGCCGACGGCGGTCGCTCCTGGCAGGTGCTGCCCGACGCCGGCATGCCCGAGGCGCTGCCGGGCGAGGCGGGCTTCGCGGCGAGCGGCCAGTGCCTGGTGACCGCCGGGCCGCGGGACGTGTGGCTGGCGACCGGGGGCGGGGCGACCGGGCGGGTGCTGCACTCGGCCGACCGCGGGCGCACCTGGCGGGCGGCCACGACCACGGTGCCGGCCGGGGAGGGTGCCAAGGGCGTCTTCGGCCTGGCCTTCCGCGACCGCGGGTACGGCGCGGCGCGCGGGCTCGCGGTGGGCGGTGACTACCGCAAGGACCAGGCGTCGCCGCTGGCCGCCTCGGTGACGGCGGACGGGGGCCGCAGCTGGAGCGCGGCCTCGGTGCCGCCGGCCGCGTACCGGTCGGGCGTGGCGTGGCTGCCGTACGGGTCGTACGCGCCGACCGGGTCGTACGGGTCGTACGGGCCGCTGGGGAAGGACGCGGCCCTCGCGGTCGGGCCGACGGGCACCGACATCACGCACGACGCCGGGCGCACCTGGCAGTCGTTCGACGCCGGCTCCTTCGACACGGTCGACTGCGCCGGTCCGGGGGCCTGCTGGGCCGCGGGCGAGAAGGGGCGGGCGGCGCGGCTGGAGTAGAGCCGGGCGGTACCGGTGGGCGCGGGTCAGCCCGGCAGGGTCTCGCGGGCGGACTCCAGCGCGGGCGCGGTCTTCGTGGCCACGAACTCCGTGATGCGGTAGGCGCAGACGCCCGCGACCGTGAAGGGGTCCTCCGCGGCCAGGCGCTCGATCTCGGCGCGGGAGACGCCCGCCGCCAGGATGACGCCGCCGTCGCGGGGGACCTTGCGGCCCGAGGCGAGGAAGACCCCGGCCGCGTACTGCTTGTCGAGCCACGCGACGTGCGCGGCCATCTCCCGGTCGACGGCCTCGATGGGGGCGGTGTAGCTCAACTCCATGACGAACATGATCGAAAGACTACTCTCGACCCATCATGACGAGTGTGAAGACCCCTGCCGACGAGGCCGAAGCCAGGGCAGTACAGGACGAACTGCGGACCCGCGTGGTGCTCGACGAGAGCGGACCGGTCGCCGGCCGCGGCCTGGTCGCGGGCGTGGACGTGGCCTACGACGACGAGCGCGACCTGGTCGCGGCCGCGGCCGTGGTGCTGGACGCGGGCACCCTGGAGGTGGTGGAGGAGGCCACCGCGGTCGGTCACGTGACCTTTCCGTACGTCCCCGGCCTGCTGGCCTTCCGTGAGCTGCCGACCGTGCTGGCCGCCCTCGACGCGCTGACCGCCGTCCCGGACCTCGTGGTCTGCGACGGGTACGGACTCGCCCACCCGCGGGGCTTCGGTCTGGCGTGCCACCTCGGGGTGGTGACCGGGCTGCCCACGGTCGGCGTCGCCAAGAACCCGTTCACGTTCACGTACGACGAACCCGGCGCGCGGCGCGGCGACCACGCGTCGCTGCGCGCGGCCGACGGTTCCGAGGTCGGCCGGGCGCTGCGCACGCAGGACGGCATCAAGCCGGTGTTCGTCTCGGTCGGCCACCGGGTCTCGCTCGACACCGCCTGCGCACACGCCCTCGCCCTCAGCCCCCGGTACCGGATCCCCGAGACCACGCGCCGGGCCGACTCGCTCTGCCGGCGCGAACTGGCGCGGGTGGCCGGGGAGGGGTGAGGGAGCGGGGGCGGGCGGAGCGGCGCTCTCGTGATGTCGTGCGGCCGTTCACCGGTCGACGGGGTCGGCTCAGCGGCTGTCTACCAGCCGGAACCGGATGCCGGCCGACCGGAGTCGCGCGACGAGCGCGTCGCCCATCGCTACCGCCGGGGTCAACTGGCCCGAACGGTCCGGTAGTTCGTCATAGGCCAGGCTCAGGGCCGACTCGGCCAGGATCTTCGCCGTCTCGCCGTAGCCGGGATCGCCTCCGGACACCTCGGTGAAGACCCGGCGGCCGCCGCCCTCGCCGACGAAACGGACCGTGAACCAGCTGCGCGCCCGGCGTTCCGCGTCCGGACCCCGGCCCGGTTCGTAGCGGGCCGTCAGCCACCGTCGCGCCGCCGGGATTTGGGCGAGCGCCGCGGTCGCGCCGACGGCCGCCGTGCCGGCGACGGCGATCGGGAGCCACTTCACGGACGCGTAGTGGCGGTAGCGGAAGTCCGGGCCGTAGCGGTCCAGTGCGGCTGCCGAGCGTGCGACGACCTGCGGGTCGATCGTCGGCAGGGGCAGTGCCCAGGTGCCGGTCTCCCGGCTCAGGCGGGGTGCGCCCAGGGGTGCGCGGGCCCGGCGGCCGAGCAGGCGGGGCTCGTGCAGGCGGCGCTCGCGGGCTGCCCTGGCGCCCTGGGGGCCGCGACTCATGATGGTCAGCGCCGAGGCCAGCGTCCCGCCGGAGAAGACCGCGTTGGAGCGCACGAACCCGTCCACCCGCAGCGGCACCCCCTCGGGCAGCTGCTGCACGGTGAAGTACGCGCCCAGGTCGTGCGGTACGGAGTCGAAGCCGCACGCGTGGACGAGGCGGGCGCCGGTCTCGCGGGCCCGGGCGTCGTGCTCGACGTACGTGCGGTCCACGAACTCCGGCTCGCCCGTCAGGTCGCAGTAGTCCGTGCCCGCCTCGGCGCAGGCGGCCACGAGCTCCTGCCCGTACAGGACGTACGGGCCCACGGTCGTGGCCACCACGCGGGTGGACCGGGCCAGCTCGCGCACCGCGTCGGCGTCGGCCGCGTCGACCGTCAGCAGTGGCAGCTTCGCGCACTCAGGGTCGACGGCGGTGAGCCGCTCCCGCAGTCGCTCCAGCTTGGCGGTGCTGCGGCCGGCCAGTGCCCAGCGGCAGCCCGCCGGCGCGTGCGCGGCCAGGTATTCGGCGGTGAGCGCCCCGACGAAGCCCGTCGCGCCGAAAAGCACGACGTCGTACGGCCGCTCGGGCCCGTCCTGTCTGTTCATCCCCGATCCTCCCGGCTGGTGTCGGTGGCGAAGGCTAGCGTGGGTGGGTCCGACCGTGCGATCAGGGAGGTAGGTCGATGGCTCCGCAGACGGGGAACGCCGTGCGCAAGTGGGAGGAAGTGCGGGCATTCGCCCTCGGACTGCCCGAGGCGGTGCAGGAGTTCCCGTGGGGTCCGGAGGACTGCGTGGTGAAGGTCAACAAGAAGATCTTCGTGTTCCTGGGGAACGCCGACGGCCCGAACCCGCCCGGGCTGTCGGTCAAGCTCAAGGACGAGGCGCTGCACGGGCACGCCATGACCGCGCCCGGCGCGGAGCCCACCGGCTACGGGCTCGGCCGGGCGGGCTGGGTGTCGGTCCCGCTGGGCAAGGGCTCGCCGGCCGCCGAGGTGCTGTGCGAGTGGGTCGAGGAGAGCTACCGGTCGGTGGCCCTCAAGCGCCACGTCAAGGACCTGGACGCCCGCGCCCAGGGGTAGCCCAGGGGTAGCGGGTGGCGCCCCGCGGGGCGGAAATTCGACTAAGCGCTTGCTCGCCCGGGGCTTGTGTTCGGTGGAACACGTTCCTAGCATCGCTGGTGTTACATCAGTTGTGTCACATAGTGGTGCCACATCTCCGACCACCTGGGGGCTCGATGGCAGTGGCAGGGAACGGCCCGCTCGCGGGCGTGCGCGTCGTCGAACTGGCCGGCATCGGCCCCGGCCCCTTCGCCGCCATGCTCCTGGCCGACCTGGGCGCCGACGTGGTCCGCGTCGACCGGCCCGGCGGCGCCGGGCTGGCGATCGACCCGGCGTACGACGTCACCAACCGCAACAAGCGCTCCGTGGTCGTCGACCTCAAGGCCGCGGACGGCCGGGCCCGGGTCCTCGACCTCGTCGAGCGCGCCGACCTGCTCATCGAGGGCTACCGCCCCGGTGTCGCCGAGCGGCTGGGCGTGGGCCCCGACGACTGCCGCGCCCGCAACCCGCGCCTGGTCTACGGCCGGATGACCGGCTGGGGCCAGGACGGCCCGCTGGCCGCCCGCGCCGGGCACGACATCGCCTACATCGCGGTCACCGGCGCCCTCGGCATGATCGGCGACCCGGACGCCCCGCCCGCGATCCCCGCCAACCTCGTCGGGGACTACGCCGGCGGCTCGCTCTACCTGGTCGTCGGCCTGCTCGCCGCCCTGCACCACGCCCGGGCCACCGGCGCCGGCCAGGTGGTCGACGCGGCCATCGTGGACGGCACCGCGCACCTCACCGCCATGATCCACGGCATGGTCGCGGCCGGCGGCTGGCAGGACCGACGCGGGGCGAACCTCCTCGACGGCGGCTGCCCCTTCTACGGCACCTACGAGACCTCGGACGGCCAGTACATGGCGGTCGGGGCGCTGGAGCAGCAGTTCTACGACGAGTTCGTCGAGCTCCTCGGCATCAGGGACGAGGCCCCGGCCCGCAAGGACGTCGCCCGCTGGGGCGAGCTGCGCGAGGCCGTCGCCGCGCGCTTCCGGACCCGTACGCGGGCGGAGTGGACGGCGGTGTTCGAGGCCGGCGACGCCTGCGTGGCACCCGTACTCTCGCTGCGCGAGGCCCCGCACCACCCGCACCTGGCCGCCCGGGGCACTTTCACGGAGGCCGGGGGCATCGTCCAGCCCGCTCCCGCGCCCCGCTTCTCCGCCACCCCGGGCGCCGTGCGGACCGGCCCCGCGATGCCCGGCGCGGACACCGTGTCGGTGGCCCGCGACTGGGGCGTACCGGGCCTGGCGGACGACGGGGCCGCGGTCGGCAACGCGCCCTGAGGGGGCGCCCCGGACCGCAGGACCCACGACCGAGGACGAGGACGAGGAGAAGGCCACCCCATGGAACTGTCCATGCTGCTGGACTACGCGGGCGACCCGCGCCGGGCCGCCGACGCGGCGGCCGCGCTGGAGAAGGCCGGGCTCGACGCCGTCTGGGTCGCCGAGGCCTGGGGCTTCGACTCCCCGACGATCATGGGCTACCTGGCCGCCCGCACCGAGCGCATGAAGATCGGCTCGGCGATCGTCAACGTCTACTCGCGCACCCCCGCCCTCATCGCCCAGACCGCCGCCGGCCTCGACGCCCTCTCCGGCGGCCGCGCGCTGCTCGGCCTCGGCGCGTCCGGCCCGCAGGTGGTCGAGGGCTGGCACGGGAAGCCGTACGACCGGCCGCTCGGCCGCACCCGCGAGACCGTCGAGCTGTGCCGCCGCATCTGGCGACGCGAGACCATCGACCACCACGGCATCACCGACATGCCCCTGCCGCCCGAGAAGGGCGGCCGGCACGGCAAGCCGCTGAAGATCCTCACCCGTCCCGTGCGCCGCGACATCCCCGTCTACATCGCCTCCCTCGGCCCCGCGAACGTCCGCATGACCGCCGAGATCGCCGACGGCTGGCTGCCCACCCTCTTCGTGCCCGAGAAGGCCCGGCAGGTGTGGGGCGCGGCCCTCGACGAGGGCACCGCCCGGCGCGACCCGGCGCTGGGGCCCCTGCAGACCGTGGCCGGCGGGCTGCTCGCCATCGGCGAGGACGCGGCCGCCGCCCGGGACCTGGCCCGCCCGCAGATCGCCCTGTACGTGGGCGGGATGGGCGCCGTCGGCAAGAACTTCTACAACGACCTCGCGGTCGCCTACGGCTACGGCAAGGAGGCCCGCGAGATACAGGAGCTCTACCTCGCGGGCCGCAAGCGCGACGCCGCCGCGGCCGTACCCGCCGAGCTCTGCGAGCTCATGAGCCTGTGCGGGCCCGCCGGCTACGTGCGCGAGCGCATCGAGGCCTTCCGCGAAGCGGGCGTGACGATGCTCAACGTCAACCCCGTGGGTCCCGAGCCCGCCCGTCTGATCGAGACCGTCAAGGGCTGGCTCCGGTGACCCGGCCGCCGGCAGCCCGTACGAACGCCCCGAGGGGGAGCGGATGAAGCGACAGATCTACACCGAGGACCACGAGGCGTTCCGCGAGACGGTGCGCACCTTCCTCACCAAGGAGGTGCTGCCGCACTACGACCAGTGGGAGCGGGACGGCATCGTCTCCCGCGACGCCTGGCGCGCCGCGGGCCGGCAGGGCCTGCTCGGCCTCGCCGTGCCCGAGGAGTACGGGGGCGGCGGCAACCCGGACTTCCGCTACGCGGCCGTGCTGGCCGAGGAGTTCACCCGGGCGGGTGCACCCGGACTGGCGATCGGCCTGCACAACGACATCATCGGCCCGTACCTGACCTCGCTGGCCACCGAGGAGCAGAAGCGCCGCTGGCTGCCCGGCTTCTGCTCCGGCGAGACGATCTCGGCCATCGCCATGACCGAACCCGGCGCCGGCTCCGACCTCCAGGGCATCCGCACCACCGCCGAGGACCGCGGCGACCACTGGCTGCTCAACGGCTCGAAGACCTTCATCTCCAACGGCATCCTGGCCGACCTCGTGATCGTCGTCGCCAGGACCACCCCGGAGGGCGGGGCGCACGGGCTGTCGCTGCTGGTGGTCGAGCGGGACGCGCCGGGCTTCGAGCGCGGCCGCAACCTCGAAAAGATCGGCCAGAAGTCCCAGGACACCGCCGAGCTGTTCTTCACCGACGTGCGCGTCCCCAAGGAGAACCTGCTCGGCGAGCTCAACGGGGCCTTCCTCCACCTGATGACCAACCTCCCGCAGGAGCGGCTGGCCATCGCGATGGCCGCGATCACCGCCGCGGAGCACCTGGTGGAGATCACCACCACGTACGTCAAGGAGCGGGAGGCCTTCGGCCGGCCGCTGGCCCGGCTGCAGCACATCCGCTTCGAGATAGCCGAGATGGCCACCGAGTGCGCCGTCACCCGTGCCTTCCTCGACCGCTGCATCACCGAGCACGCCGACGGCCAACTGGACGCCGTGCACGCCTCGATGGCCAAGTGGTGGGCCACCGAGCTGCAGAAGCGGGTGGCCGACCGGTGCCTCCAACTGCACGGCGGGTACGGGTACATGACCGAGTACCGGGTGGCCCGCGCCTTCACCGACAGCCGCATCCAGACCATCTACGGCGGCACGACCGAGATCATGAAGGAGATCATCGGCCGCTCGCTGCTGGGCTAGCCGACCGCGACCGCACCGGAGCCTTCCGGCCCCGGAGCCTTCCGCCCCCCGGAGCCCTCCCGCCCCCGGAGCACCCCGCCCCCTCTCACTTCCTCCGCACCCTCGCTCGACCTCCCGAAAGGCTTGACCAGTGAGCAGCGAAGCTTACGTGTACGACGCGATCCGCACCCCGCGCGGGCGCGGGAAGGCCAACGGCGCCCTGCACGGCACCAAGCCCATCGACCTCGTCGTGGGCCTCATCGACGCGCTGCGCGAGCGCAACCCGTCCCTGGACCCGGCCACCATCGACGACATCGTCCTCGGCGTCGTCGGCCCGGTCGGCGACCAGGGCTCCGACATCGCGCGCATCGCCGCGATCGCCGCCGGTCTGCCCGACACCGTCGCCGGCGTCCAGGAGAACCGCTTCTGCGCCTCCGGTCTGGAAGCCGTGAACATGGCCGCCGCCAAGGTCCGCTCCGGTTGGGAGGACCTGGTCCTGGCCGGCGGCGTGGAGTCGATGTCGCGCGTCCCGATGGCCTCCGACGGCGGCGCCTGGTTCGCCGACCCGATGACCAACTGGGACGTCAACTTCGTCCCCCAGGGCATCGGCGCCGACCTGATCGCCACCATCGAGGGCTTCTCCCGCCGTGACGTCGACGAGTACGCCGCCCTCTCGCAGGAGCGCGCCGCCACCGCGTGGAAGGAGGGCCGCTTCGAGCGGTCCGTGGTCCCGGTCCTCGACCGCAACGGCCTGACGGTCCTCGACCACGACGAGTTCATCCGCCCCGGCACCACCGCGGACTCGCTCGCCAAGCTCAAGCCGTCCTTCGCGGACATCGGCGAGCTCGGCGGCTTCGACGCGGTCGCGCTGCAGAAGTACCACTGGGTTGAGAAGATCGACCACGTGCACCACGCCGGCAACTCCTCCGGCATCGTCGACGGCGCCTCGCTCGTGGCCATCGGCTCCCGCGAGGCCGGCGAGCGCAACGGGCTCACCCCCCGGGCCCGCATCGTCTCGGCGGCCGTCTCCGGCTCCGAGCCCACCATCATGCTCACCGGCCCGGCCCCGGCCGCCCGCAAGGCCCTCGCCAAGGCCGGCCTGACCATGGACGACATCGACCTCGTCGAGATCAACGAGGCCTTCGCCGGCGTCGTCCTGCGGTTCGTCAAGGACATGGGCATCGGCCTGGACAAGGTCAACGTCAACGGCGGCGCCATCGCGCTGGGCCACCCGCTCGGCGCCACCGGCGCCATGATCCTCGGCACCCTGGTCGACGAGCTGGAGCGCCAGGACAAGCGCTACGGCATGGCCACCCTCTGCGTCGGCGGCGGCATGGGCATCGCCACCATCGTCGAACGCCTCTGAACCCGTCCTGTATCCCACCCAAGGCACGCCACCGACACGGAAGTTGAGAACATGAGCGAGTCCACCACGATCCGCTGGGAACAGGACGAGACCGGCGTCGTCACCCTCGTCATGGACGACCCCGACCAGTCCGCCAACACCATGAACCAGGCCTTCAAGGACTCCATCGCGGCCATCGCCGACCGCGCCGAGGCCGAGAAGGACTCCATCCGCGGCATCGTCTTCACCTCCGCGAAGAAGACCTTCTTCGCCGGCGGCGACCTCAAGTACATGATCCGCCTCGGGCCGGAGCACGCCCAGCTGGCCTTCGACACCGGCACCGCGATCAAGCGCTCGCTGCGCCGCATCGAGACCCTCGGCGTCCCGGTGGTCGCCGCCATCAACGGCGCCGCCCTGGGCGGCGGTTACGAGATCGCGCTGGCCTGTCACCACCGCGTCGCCCTCGACGCCCCCGGCTCGAAGATCGGCCTGCCCGAGGTGACCCTCGGCCTGCTGCCGGCCGGCGGCGGCGTCACCCGCACCGTACGCCTCATGGGCATCGCCGACGCACTGCTCAAGGTGCTGCTCCAGGGCACCCAGTACACCCCGCAGCGGGCGCTGGACAACGGCCTGGTCCACGAACTGGCCGCGACGCCGGAGGAGATGCTCGCCAAGGCCCGCGCCTTCATCGACGCCCACCCCGAGTCCAAGCAGCCCTGGGACGTCCCCGGCTACCGGATCCCGGGCGGTACCCCGGCCAACCCGAAGTTCGCCGCCAACCTGCCGGCCTTCCCGGCCAACCTCAAGAAGCAGCTGAACGGCGCCCCGTACCCGGCCCCGCGCAACATCCTCGCCTGCGCCGTCGAGGGCACCCAGGTCGACTTCGAGACCGCCCTGACCATCGAGGCCCGGTACTTCACCGAGCTGGTCACCGGCCAGACCGCGAAGAACATGATCCAGGCGTTCTTCTTCGACCTCCAGGCCGTCAACTCCGGCCAGTCCCGCCCCAAGGGCGTCGAGCCCCGCAAGGTGGCCAAGGTCGCCGTCCTCGGCGCGGGCATGATGGGCGCCGGCATCGCGTACTCGTGCGCGAAGGCCGGCATCGAGGTGGTCCTGAAGGACGTCAGCGCCGAGGCCGCCGCCAAGGGCAAGGCGTACTCCGAGAAGCTCCTGGACAAGGCGCTCTCCCGCGGCCGCACCACCGAGGCCAAGCGCGCGGAGCTGCTGGCCCGCATCACCCCGACCGGTGACGCGGCCGACCTGGCCGGCTGCGACGCGGTGATCGAGGCCGTCTTCGAGGACACCGCGCTCAAGCACAAGGTGTTCCAGGAGATCCAGGACGTCGTCGCCCCCGACGCGCTGCTGTGCTCCAACACCTCCACGCTGCCGATCACCACGCTCGCCGAGGGCGTCTCCCGGCAGGCCGACTTCATCGGCCTGCACTTCTTCTCGCCGGTCGACAAGATGCCGCTCGTCGAGATCATCAAGGGGGAGCGCACCGGCGACGAGGCGCTGGCCCGCGCCTTCGACCTGGTCCGCCAGATCAACAAGACCCCGATCGTGGTGAACGACTCCCGCGGCTTCTTCACCTCCCGCGTGATCGGCCAGTTCATCAACGAGGGCGTCGCCATGCTCGGCGAGGGCATCGAGCCCGCCTCCATCGAGCAGGCCGCGGGCCAGGCCGGCTACCCGGCCAAGGTCCTGTCCCTGATGGACGAGCTGACCCTGACCCTGCCGCGCAAGATCCGCAACGAGTCCCGCAAGGCCGTCGAGGCCGCCGGCGGCACGTGGACCGAGCACCCCGCCGACCGGGTCATCGACCGCATGGTCGACGACTTCGACCGCCCCGGCCGCAGCGGCGGCGCCGGCTTCTACGAGTACGTCGACGGCAAGCGCGACCGGCTGTGGCCGGGCCTGCGCGAGCACTTCGCCAAGCCGGGCTACGAGATCCCGTTCGAGGACATGAAGGAGCGCATGCTCTTCGCCGAGGCCCTGGACACCGTCCGCTGCTTCGAGGAGGGCGTCCTGACGTCCGTGGCCGACGCCAACATCGGCTCCATCATGGGCATCGGCTTCCCGGCCTGGACCGGCGGCGTGATCCAGTACATCAACGGCTACGAGGGCGGCGTCGCCGGCTTCACCGCCCGCGCCCGCGAACTGGCCGCGGCCTACGGCGAGCGCTTCAACCCGCCGGCCCTCCTGATCGCCAAGGCCGAGTCCGGCGAGACCTTCACCGACTGACGGCCAGGGTCCTCGGACACCACCGCGCCGCCGACCCGTCAGGGCCGGCGGCGCGGTGGTGTCCGGCGGGGACCGGCGTGAGCCCCCGGCGCGGCTCAGCCGATCGTGACGTAGAAGGACCGGGACTCAGGCCCCCGCCGGGCCCGGACCGTCCGGCGCCGGCGTGAAGGCCGCCCGCAGCTCCTCGCGCAGCGACCGCTGGAAGGCGGTCACCAGGGCCTGCACGACCATCGGCTGCATGTGGGCGGACAGCGACTTCATCGCCTCCACCTGCTCCGGGTCGTCCTCGCCCGCCGTGAAGGGGCTCCACACCTCGTCCCGGAACAGCCGGGTCAGTTCGTGCGCCGCCGACCGGGCGTGCTCCAGCAGCACCTGCCGGGCCGCCAGGATCGTCTCGTGCGTGATCGGCACGTCCAACAGCGCCACCCCCAGCCGCAGCAGCCCCAGGTCCACCCGGTAGCCGTCGCCCGCCGGGGCCAGGACGTTCATCGCCGCCAGCCGTCGTACGTCCGTGTCGGACAGCGCGCGACCGGCCCGCTTCTCCAGCTCCGCCGGGTCCAACTCCTCCGCCGCGTCGGGCGCCCAACTCGACACCAGCGCCCGGTGGATCGCCAGGTCGTGCGGGCTCAGGTCGTCCGGCAGCGCGTCCAGGTACCGCTCGATCGCCGACAGGGTCATGCCCTGGTGCTGGAGCTCCTCGATCAGCGCCAGCCGGGACAGGTGCTCGGGCCCGTAGTGCCCGACCCTGCGCGGTCCGATCACGGGAGGGGGCAAAAGCCCGCGCGTGCTGTAGAAACGTACGGTGCGGACGGTCACCCCCGCCTTGGCCGCCAGTTCGTCGACGGTGAGCGCGGGCTCGGCTGCTGCCGGGGTGTTCATCGTTCCGCCTCGCTCTCTGATCCACGGCTTGGGTTCAACAGTATTGCTGTCGCACCAACGATGTGAAACGCCCAGGAGCTGCTGCCATGACGACGAACCTGGTACTGCCCGGACGACCCGACGCCCTGACCCTCCCCGCCCTCCTGCACCGCAACGCCGAGGCCCACGGCGCCCTCCCCGCCCTGTCCTGGCGCGAGGGCCCCGGCTGGACCACCCTGACCTGGGCCGACGTACGCCGTGAGGTCGCGGTCCTGGCCTCTGGCTACGCCGCCCTCGGCGTCCGGCGCGGCGAGCACGTCCTGATGATGATGGGCAACCGCCCCGAGCACTGGCTCACCGACCTCGCCCTGGTCCACCTCGGCGCCGTCCCCGTCACCGTCTACGGCACCTCCGCGCCCGAGCAGATCGCCCACATCGCCCGCCACAGCCGCGCCCGCCTCGCCGTCGTCGAGGGCGCCCGCGAACTGTCCCGGTGGGAACCGCTGCTGGACGACCCGGACACCCCGCTGGCACGGCTGGTGGTGGCCGAGGCCGCCGAGGCCGGCCCGCACCGCACGTACGGGGCCGTGCACGCGGCAGGCGTCCGCTCGTACCAGGGGGCCGACGCGTTCGAGAAGGGCTGGCAGGAGGTACGGCCCGAGGACCCGCTCACCGTCGTCTACACCTCCGGCACCACCGGCGACCCCAAGGGCGTCCGGCTGACCCACCGCAACATCCTGCTGCAGTCCGTGCGCCTGGACCGCCGCACCGACCTGCCCGAGCACGCCGAACACGTCTGCTACCTGCCCTTCGCGCACATCGCCGAACGGATCCTGGGCATCTACCTGCCGCTGCTGCGGGCCGCGCACGTCCGGCTCGTCGCCGACCCCACCGCCGTGGCCGGGGCGGTGCGCGAGCTGCGGCCCGTCCAGTTCTTCGGCGTCCCGAGGGTCTGGGAGAAGCTCGCCGCCGGGTTGCGCGCCGCGCTGACCCAGTTGCCGACGGCGCAGCAGGAGGCGGTGGAGGCCGCCACCGCGCTCGGCCGGGCGCACGCCGGGCACCGCGAGCGGGGCGAGGAGGTGCCGCCGGAGCTGGCCGCCTCGTACGCCGAGGCCCGCGAGCGCGTCCTGGTCCCGCTGCTCACGCTGGCCGGACTGGACCGGCTGGAGTGGACAGCGAGCGCAACCGCGCCCATGCCGCTGGACGTCGTCCGCTTCTGGTCGGGGTTCGGCATCACGATCATGGACGCGTGGGGGCTCACCGAGACCTCCGGCGTGTGCACCGTCAACAGCCCGGACGACTTCCGGCTCGGCTCGGTGGGCAAACCCATCGAGGGCCTGGAACTGCGGGTCGCCGACGACGGCGAGATCCTGACCCGGGGCGCCACCGTCTTCGCCGGCTACCTGCGGCCCGACGGCAGCCTGGAGGGCGCGACCGACGCGGACGGCTGGTTCCCGACCGGGGACGTCGGCCGCATCGACGACGACGGGTTCCTGTGGCTCACCGACCGCAAGAAGGAACTCATCATCACCTCCAACGGCAAGAACGTCTCGCCCGCCCTCGTCGAGAACACCCTCAAGGAACACCCGCTCATCGGCCAGGCGTTCGCGCACGGCGACGGCCGCTCGTACCTCGTCGCGCTGCTCGTCCTGGACCCCGAACTGGCCCCCGCCTGGGCCGCCGCCCGCGGCGTCCACGCCCCGGACCCGGCCGCGCTCGCCGCCCACCCGGCGGTGCGCGACGAGGTCGAGCGGGCGGTCGCGGCCGCCAACGCCCGCCTCAACCGCACCGAGCAGATCAAGCGCTACCGCCTCCTCACCGAGGAGTGGGGCCCAGAGACGGGCGAATTGACCCCGTCCCTGAAGCTGCGCCGCCGAGTCGTGCGGGCCGCGTACGCCGAGACGCTGGACGCGCTGTACGAGTGAGCGGACGCCCGGGGGTGGGCCGAGGTAGGCCCCCATTGGCCCGCGGTTGGCCCTTTCACCCGCTCACGACGCGGCCCTGAGGCACTTGCGCGCGAGGTCGGCGTGCCTCTCGCGCACCTCGTCCGGGAGGAGTAGCGCGGGCCAACGGCGCCCCGGCCGACGTGAGCCGACGGGGCGCCGGGACCGTGCGGTTAGACCGCGGGGGCGCCGGTGCCGGGACACATCTCGGTGCCGGTGCCAGCGCGCTGGTGGGCGGCGACGGGCTGGCCAGGAGGGGCGCCTACGGTGGCGCCGCAGACCGGGCACCCGCCGGGACACAGGGCCGGGTCGAGGCGGTGGCCCCTACGCCAGACCGGGGGCAGTAAAGCGGTGTGGCTACACATGATCAGTTCCTCCGTGCGCGGTAGGTGGTGCTGAGATGTGGTGCCGTGCTACTCCGCCCCGACGGGGCGGAGGGTCAGAAAGCCGCTTGCAGGCTGAAGGCGCGGCCGTCGCGCCCCTGGCCCGCTCGGGCGGTGTGCGTGAAGACGCAGAAGATCTTGGCGCCGTTGTGGAAGACGACCACGAACCCGGGGTTCTGGGCCTCGTCGCTGTACGGCTCCGCCGAGAGGACCTCGGTGTTCCGGCTATGGGTGACCGCCGCGGCGAGGTAAGCCGCCGCCCTGGTGGGCGTCACCGTGCCGCCCTCGAACAGCTCGGGGTATGGCACCTCGGCCGGGGCCTCCCCGTGGATCGGCTGCTCCTCCTGTTCATGCTTCTCGCCAGGCGCCAGCGCGCCGGTAACGCCGATCCAGACCTGCGACCCGTTGGTGAACGTGACGTGCAGGCTGTACGGGCGGCCCTCCTCGGCGCCGTTGTCGACGGACTGCACGTCCGGCGCCTTGGGCAGCATCTCGATCGCGAATTCCTGGAAACGTGCGGGTCGCATTTGTGATCTTTCCTTCCGTGGCGGCCCGGCCCAGTCTAGGAGCGCGAGCTGGGGCACGTTGCCCGACAGCTCGGTCAGCGCTTGCGGGTCTTGCGGTGGGGGTGGGCGCGGATCTCCCGATTCACCTCGACGATCGTGCGCTTGTCGCCCGCGGCGCGGGCCTCGCGCCGCTCGACCGTCAGTGCCACGCAGACGGAGCAGTCGGGTACGGGGATGGGTTCAAGGCCGGCAGGATCGTCACTTGGTGTTCCCGGGTGGCGTCGACGGATCATGACGTTCAGGTCGCTCACCCGCGAGTGATCACCTGCGATGTACGCCTCACGGCGCTCTTCGCGGAGTTTCTGGCACGACGGGCAGAGCGCGGGGGGAACGGGCCAGCCGGTCACTGGGCCCTCACGTGCATCATCGGCACGGGGAACTCTCGGCGGTCCTTACCGAGGACATAGCCCACCTCGCGGCCGTCCTCAATGACCACGGCCTTGAGCTCGCCCTCGTGCATCGACCGTGTGTCGACCACGGGCCGCCCGAGGAGGAGGTGGTCGACGTGATTGAAGGAGAGGATTGCTCTGTCGGCGTCCATGCGCGGGGGCTCCCTACCGTCGTCAGCGGGTGGTGCACTGACCGTAGGGGCGTCTCACGCGAAGAAGGGGCCCAGTTTGGGCCCCCTCCCCTACGCCGCCAACATGCCGATGTCGACGGCCAGTCGGGCCGCCCGGCGTCGGCGCTCCGGGGAACGCGCCTCGGCCTCCTCCAGCACCATCCGCCTGGCGTAGCCGTTGTAACGGACCGTCTCCGGGGCGGCCTCGTGGGCCTGTTCAAGGGTGGTGAGCGCGGTCTCGTACTGGCCGTCGAGGTAGTACGCGCGGGCCTGCTCGATCCGGTGCCGGGCCCGCCGCGGGCGGGATCGGATCACGTCAGCCGCGGCCCGGTTGGCCTGGCGGGCCGACTCGCTGCCGTTGCGCAGTTCCACGGCCACGGTTACGCCATGCGCGCCCATCACGGCCCGGCTGAAAGAGGTGACGGGGTGGAAGTAGTCGGCGGGGAGACGCTGCGCGACTGCATCGGCGCGGTCCCACCATCCCCACGCCGTCCCGCTGTCCGTACGGCGGGCCGCGGTATACCCGGCCTCGAACTTCAGGGCGCCCACGATCGCCTGCACCTCGACCGGGGCGTCCTCGACGAGGGTGGGTTCGAGGAGCCGCAGGGCCTCCATCGTGACGACGTCCGCGGCGTCATAGTGGCCGGGGCCGCTGTCGCGGTGGGCCTGCGCGCTGAGCCAGGCAGCAATGCCGATCGCGTGCGGGTCCTCGGACTCCTGTGCGGCAATCATGCTGCGCTCGGCGACCCGCCACAGGAGCGCGGCATCGGGCTGGTAGGCCACGAAGAATTGCGTGAGGGAGTACACCTCGCTGAGCAGGGCCTGTGCGGCACGTCGCTGTGCGGCGGTGTCGGCCTGGCGGACGGCGAGCTGCGCGTCGCGGATGAGTCCCGGGAGTAGGTCGCCGAGTACCGCGCGATGGTTGGGCGAGCTGTGCCGGGCGGCCCACGCGGAGTTCAGGGCGGCTCGCAGGTAGGTCGTCGAGGGCGCGGGCCGGTCGGCGGTGAACGGGAACGCATCGAGGGCGGCCCGGACGGCGGGCAGCTTGGCGTGGCCGGGCCCGGTGAACAGGTCGATGTCGGGTTCACCGGCGATCTCGCCCACAAGATCGTTGAGGCGTCGCACGCGCAGGGCCTCGGCGATCCGGAACAGATCCGGCAACCGGGGGATCTTCAATGTGCCGCTCTCCACCTTCTTGACCCACGACTCGTGGTGCCCTAGGAGCCCGGCCAGCTGCTCGCGGGTCATGCCTCTGCGGTTGCGATAGATCTGGACTCTCTGCCCGAAGCGCACTGGGTCGTCGTACGGGTCGGGGGTAGCATCAGGTGACACAGCCTTGCCCCTTCTCTGTGCAGCTCGTCACTGAACAGCGTAGAAGGCAGGGCCCTTTCTGTGTGATCCAGAACGCACCAAAGCGCCGCAGGCTGCACGGGCCGCGCTCGACGTACAGGTGAGCAAGCTGACGGGGGGCCTCGACCGCGCGACGTCGGGCCACGTCATGGGAGACGTTCCGCGGGACTCGTACCTTCGGATGCGGGACGCGTTGGTGACGGAGCGGGCCGAAGTCCTGAGGAAGTTGGCCGCCCTTCCCGCGGACGAGCCGGCCGCCGGGCCTGCGCAGTGCCGCGACGTCGTCGTGGGCCTGCTCGAGGAGTGGGACACGATCGGCGTCGCGGCGTGCCGCGCGATCCTGGGATCGCTGATCCGTCGGATCGAGATCTGCTTGAACCGGCAGGTCCGGGTGGTACCGGTGTGGGCCCCGCCCGACGAGACGGAGCCCACTACCGAGCAACGGCGACCGCCCGGCTTACCCGGCCGCGGACGCGGTGAGCGGGTAGTGGTCCGAAAGGTTGGTGTACGTGTAGTCCTTGCCCCAGCTGGAGACGGTCCAGGGCGCGCTCTGCTCCTTGACCACGTTGTTGTTCCAGGCCGCCGGGCGGACGTGGCCGGCCCGGTGCAGCACGTAGTCGAGGTCCTCGCGCGGGTCCGTCGGGTAGCGGTAGTTCGCGATCGAGTTGTCCTGCGTGTCGAAGGAGTACGGGTGGCCGGTGCGGCTGTCGGCGCCGACCAGGCCCGCGTCGGCGAGCATGGAGGCGTACTCGGGGGTGCGCGAGTCCACGTTCATGTCGCCGGCCACGATCACCTCCTCGCCCGCCGGGATGTTCTTGGCGTCGAGGAAGGCGTCGATGGCCTTGAACTGGCGGCTGCGCATCTGCGCCGCCTCGCCCGCCCCGCAGCCCGGGTCGGTGGACTGCGCGTGGGTGCCGACGACGTGGACCCTGGTGCCGTTGACGTTCAGGACGACGTACGCGAAGCCCTTGTTGGACCACCAGTCGGCGCCGCACGCGTCCTTGTAGACGTACTGCTCCTTGCGCAGGACCGGCCACTTGCTGAGGATCGTGACGCCGCCGTCCTCGGGGGTGGTCGAGGAGTACGAGCCGCCGGTGGCGTCCCAGCCGGACCTGGAGCGGCCCACGACCGGGGTCTGGTACGGGTACTCGGCGGCCGCGTTGGCCTTGAGCGCGTCGGAGGCGCCGTTGTCGAACGCCTCCTGCAGCACGACCACGTCCTGGCCCTTGAAGAACGACGTCTTCGGTATCTCCGCGGCGCGGTGGTCCTGACCCCAGTTGGGGTAGAGGTTCTTGCTCATCAGGAACACGTTGTACGTCAGCACGCCGAGCCGCGGCGCCGCCGTGTCCGTCTCCGCGGCCGAGGCGGCCGAGGCGGCCGAGGCGGCGGGCGCGGTGGTGGCGGTGAGCGCGGCAGCGGCCAGGGCCGCGACGGCCGCGGCAGCGGCCTGCGTGCGGCGGTGCTTGAAGGGCGCCATGAAGTCTCCTGTTTCCCGAAGAATCCTGTGGGGTGGCAGTGCCCGGCCATCAAAGCAGCCGCAGTTACCTCCGGGTAACACCCATGCACCGGGAATCTTGACGGCCCGGGACGAGCAGGTGGGACCGCCCTCCTGGCGGATACTGGGCGCATGGACACCAGTCGCACCGACCCCCGGCCGCCCCCGCCCGGCGGCGTGCTGTGGACCGTCGCGGGCGAGGTCCGCGCCCTGCTGATGCTGCCCGCCGCGTTCACGATGCAGGTCGCCCACCCGGCCGTGGCCGCCGGCGTCGACGCCCACTCGGTCTTCCGCACCGACCCCTGGGGGCGCGGCGAGCGCTCCCTGCGCTCCGTCCAGCTGTGGGTGTACGGCGGCGACGCGGCGGCCGAGGAGGGGCGCCGGGTCCGCCGGCTGCACCGCGACATCCAGGGCGTCGACGCGCACGGCCGCCGCTACCACGCCCTCGAGCCGGCGTACTACTCCTGGATCCACGCCACCGGCTTCCCGGTCTACACGTACGCCCTCGGCTACCTCTGGCGTCCACTGACGAAGGATCAGGAACGCCGTCTGTACGCCGAATGGCTCCAGGTCGGCAGGGTGCTCGGCATCCACGACCGCGACATGCCGCAGACCGTCGAGGAGTTCTGGCCGCACTACCGCAAGGTGCTCGCGGAGGAGATCGAATCCACCTCGGTGGCACGCGAGTTGGTCGCCACCGACGTCCCGCTGCCCGCCCCGACCGGCGGCCCGCTGCCGGTACGGCTGCTGGTGCGCGCCGCCTGGCCGCTCCTGCGCCGGCTGTTCCTGCGCTTCCGGGCCTTCGTCACCGTCGGTCTGATGCCGCCCGACGCGCGCGAGGCCATCGGACTGGAGTGGACCGACGCCCAGGAGCGCAGGCTGCGCCGCTTCTGCCGGGTGGTGCGCGCTGTGGTGCCCGTCCTGCCCGAGCGGCTCCGCTACCTCCCCCTCGCCCGCGAGGCCCGGCAGCGCCACCGCGCCGCCGCCCGCTGAGGCGGACGGCGGCGCGGCGGGGGTCCCGGCCGGTCAGTGCTCGTGGATCGTGTCCGTGGCGGCGATCTTCTGCCACGACTTCGGCTCGGTCCGCTTGCCCGGCGCGGCCTGGCCGGCGGCCGCCGCGGACCGCGGACCCTTGGCGTTCACCGGCCCCGTGCCCTTGGCCCCCTGCCGGGTCGTGGCGGGCGGGGCGAAGGACGGCTTGCCCGGCGTGAACAGCCAGGTGTCGAAGAGCTCGGCGAGCGGCTTGCCCGAGACCCGCTCCGCGTACTTCACGAAGTCGCCCACCTTGGCGTTGCCGTACGCGTGCTCGGCCGGCCAGCCCTTCAGGATCCGGAAGAACACCTCGTCGCCGACCGTGTTGCGCAGCGCCTGGATCGCGATCGCGCCCCGGTCGTACACGGCCCCGTGGAACTGGTTCTCCGGACCCGGGTCACCCGGCTTGACCTGCCAGAACGGGTCGTCCGCGGGGTGCAGGTCGTACGCCCACTGCGCCAGCTCCTGCGCGGTGCCCTCGCCCTCCTTCTCCGACCACAGGAACTGCGCGTAGCGCGCGAAGCCCTCGTTGACCCAGATGTCCTTCCAGTTGTTCACGGACACGCTGTCGCCGTACCACTGGTGGGCCAGCTCGTGGACGACGACGGAGACGTTGGCGCCGTTCGCGAACTGGCGCGGGCTGTAGAACGGCCGGGTCTGCGTCTCCAGCGCGAAGCCGCTGGTCACGTTCGGCACGTACCCGCCGATCGCGTTGAAGGGGTACGGGCCGAAGACCCCGGTCAGCCACTCGGCGACCTCGGTGGTGCGCTCGACGCTGGCGCGCGCGGCGCCCGCGTTGTCACCCAGGTCCGGGCTGTACGCGTTCAGGACCGGCAGGCCGTCGGAGGTCTTGTCCGTGGTGATGTCGAACTTGCCGATGGCGAGGGTGGCCAGGTAGCTCGCCTGCGGCTTGTTGGACCGCCAGTTGTAGCGGGTCCAGCCCACCCGCGAACTCTGCGACTGGAGCACGCCGTTGCTGATCGCCTGCAGGCCGTCCGGGACGCTGACCGACACGTCGAACGTGGCCTTGTCGAGCGGGTGGTCGTTGCTCGGGAACCACCACACCGCGGAGTCCGGCTCCTGCGCGGCGACCGCGCCGTCCGGGGTGCGCACCCACGCGCTCCAGCCGTCCACCTTGAACTCCGAGGGCTTGCCCGCGTACTTGACGACCACCGTGACGGCCTTGCCCTTCGGCAGCGGGGCGGCGGGGGTGACCTCCAGCTCCGACGCGCCCGAGGCGGCGTAGGCGGCCTTCACGCCGTTGACGCGCACCTCGCTCACCTTCAGCCCGAAGTCGAGGTTGAAGCGCGACAGGTCCTGCGTCGTGGTGGCGAGCAGGGTGGCGGTGCCCTCCAGCAGGTCCGTCTTGGGCTGGTACTTCAGCCTCAAGTCGTAGTGCGACACGTCGTATCCGCCGTTGCCGCTGGCCGGGTAGTACGAGTCGCCGATGCCCGGGGCGCCGGGGACGTAGCTCGCTGCCGATGCCGGGATCGCCAGCAGGAGGGAGGCGGCGAGCACGCTCGGGGCGATGACTTTGCGGTGCACGGATACTCCAAGGGGGTGGGATGGGCCGTGGGTTGGTCGTTGGTGATCGACTCTCCGACCGTATTCACGCGCCGCGCCCCACGTCATGTCCATGGCCCCTGCTGCAACACGATCGCCATTCGGCCGTCACGCCCCCGCCGCCGGAGCCCGGCCGGGGCGCCCCGCAGGCCCCCGTACGAGCACACGACACCCCGTACGACCGCCACGATCAGGCCGCGGACCGCCCGACGGGCACCGCCGGCGGGGCTCCGCAGAACGACCGGAATGGGGTGGGTGCGGGACGGGGCGCGGCCGGGCCGGGCGGCGGACGGGACAGGACGCGGGCGCCACGGGGCGGTGGGCACCGGCTGTGGGGGACATCGGCAGCGGGGGAGACGCCAGCAGCGGGGGAGGCACCGGCAGGAGGGGACACCGCCCGTCCCCCCGGGCGACGGCCGATAGAATCGGCCCCCTCATGACTGCAACCCTCGTCGCCAAGGACCTCGCCGCCGGCCACGGCGAGCGCTCCCTCTTCTCCGGCCTCGACCTCGTCGTCGCACCCGGGGACGTCATCGGCCTCGTCGGCGTCAACGGCGCCGGCAAGTCCACGCTGCTCCGCCTCCTCGCGGGCCTCGACACCCCCGAGAACGGCCAGGTGCGGCTCTCCCCGCCCACCGCCAACGTCGGCCACCTCCCCCAGGAGCCCGAGCGCCGCCCCGGTGAGAGCGTCCGCGCCTTCCTGGCCCGCCGCACCGGCGTGGCCGCCGCGCAGGCCGCCCTCGACGCCGCCACCGCAGGCCTCGTCGAGGGCGCACCGGGCGCCGACGACGCGTACGCCGTGGCCCTCGACCGCTGGCTCGACCTCGGCGGCGCCGACCTCGACGAGCGCGCCGAGGAGGTGGCCGACTCCCTCGGCCTCGCCGTCGGCCTCGACCTGCCGATGACCGCGCTCTCCGGCGGCCAGGCCGCCCGCGCCGGCCTCGCCTCCCTCCTCCTCTCCCGCTACGACGTCTTCCTGCTCGACGAGCCCACCAACGACCTCGACCTCGACGGCCTGGAGCGACTGGAGGCCTTCGTGACGGGCCTGCGCGCCGGCACCGTCGTGATCAGCCACGACCGCGAGTTCCTGGCCCGCACCGTGACCGGCGTGCTCGAGCTCGACCTAGCCCAGCAGCAGGTCAACTCCTACGGCGGCGGCTACGAGGCGTACCTGGAGGAGCGCGCCACCGCCCGCCGGCACGCCCGCGAGGACTACGAGGAGTACGCCGACAAGCGCTCCGCGCTCGAGGACCGCGCCCAGATGCAGCGCAACTGGATGGACAAGGGCGTCCGCAACGCCCGCCGCAAGTCGAGCGACAACGACAAGATCGGCCGCAAGCTCCGCGCCGAGTCCAGCGAGAAGCAGGCCGCCAAGGCCCGCCAGACCCAGCGCGCCATCGAGCGGCTGGAGGTGGTCGAGGAGCCCCGCAAGGAGTGGGAGCTGCGGATGGAGATCGCCGCCGCCCCGCGCTCCGGCTCCGTCGTCGCCGTCCTGCGCGACGCCGAGGTCCGACGGGGCGACTTCCGCTTCGGGCCCGCCACCCTCCAGATCGACTGGGCCGACCGGGTCGCGATCACCGGCGCCAACGGCGCCGGCAAGTCCACCCTGCTCGCCGCCCTCCTCGGCCGCCTCCCGCTCGACTCGGGCCAGGCCACCCTGGGCTCCGGCGTGCTGGTGGGCGAGGTGGACCAGGCGCGCGGGCTCTTCCTGGGCGACGAGAGCCTGCTGGACGCCTTCTGCGCAGCCGTCCCCGACGTGGAGCCGGCGGACGTGCGGACGCTGCTGGCCAAGTTCGGCCTCAAGGCCGCCCACGTGCTCCGCCCGGCCGCCACCCTCTCGCCCGGCGAGCGCACCCGGGCCGCCCTCGCGCTGCTCCAGGGCCGCGGCGTGAACCTCCTCGTCCTCGACGAGCCGACGAACCACCTCGACCTGCCGGCGATCGAGCAGCTGGAGTCCGCCCTGGCGTCCTACGAGGGCACCCTCCTCCTGGTCACCCACGACCGCCGCATGCTCGACGCCGTCCACACGACCCGCCGCCTGGAGGTGGCGGAGGGCAAGGTCACGGAGCTCTGACGACCGCCGGGTGCCGGGTGCCGGGTGCGAGGGACCGCGCGCCAGGCGCCGGACGCCGAATGTCAGGCGCCGGACGCGAGGGGCTGGTCGCCAGACGTTCGGACGCCAGGCGCCCAATGCCAGACGCCGGATGCGAGGGGCTGGGCGCCGGGCGCCGAATGCCAGACGCCGAATACCGGACGCAGGCCCCGGGGGGGTGGGCCTGCCGCTGGGGGTACCTCCCAGCGGTAGCTGGGGGAGGCCTGCAGGCCGCCCCTGTCAAGCGCCGAGGGGACCCACACACCACGGGACCATCAGCGTCCCCAGGCCCCTCAGCCCGGCCCGCGCCCCCTCACACCCCACCCGGAGCCCGCCGCCGCCGGGCCAGCCGCTCCGCGACCAGCCCGCGCGGCAGGTGCCGCACCGCCTGGGCGTACACCCGGTACCGCCACCCCGTCACGCTCACCGGCCGCCCCAGCGCCAGGTCCCGCAGCGCCCGCGCGACGACCGCCTCGGGCTCCAGCCACACCGCCTCCCGCAGCGCGCTGACGTCCATCCCGGCGCGCTCCTGGAACTCCGTGCGCGTGAACCCCGGCACCACCGCCAGCACCCGCACCCCGTACGGCGCCAGGTCGACCCGCAGCGACTCGCTGAAGGCCGTGAGCCAGGCCTTCGCGGCGCCGTACGTGCCGGTCGGCAGCAGCCCCGCCACCGACGAGACGTTGAGCACCGCGCCCCGCCGCCGCTCCCGCATCCCCGGCACCGCCGCGTGGGTGAGCCGCAGCGGCACCCGGACGAGCAGCTCCAGCATCCGCTCCTCGTCCTCGACCGGGCTGTACGGGAACGGCGCCGGCAGCCCGAAGCCGGCGTTGTTGACGAGCATGTCCACCGGCCGAGCCGGATCCGCGAGCCGCGCCGCCACCGTGTCGCACTGCGCCGGGTCCAGCAGGTCCGCGGGCAGGACCTCCACGGCCACCCCGCACCCGGCGCGCAGCCGTGCGGCGACGGCCTCCAGGCGGCCCTTGTCGCGGGCGACGAGGACGAGGTCGCAGCCCTTGGCGGCGAAGCCGCGGGCGAAGGCGGCGCCGAGCCCGGAGCTGGCACCGGTGATGAGGACAGTGGTCACGGGCGGTTCACTTTCGACTTGCCTGCGGATCGAACGAGCGCGTCACCGGGGCGGCGTGCGCCGCGGCCACCGCTATGAGGAAACGTTTCTCGGCATCCAGGTCACGGCCACCGGGGGCGGTCTCCCCACCCGTGCCGAGCCCGCCGATCGAGGCCGCGGTGAAGGTCCCCGGCCGCGGCTCCATCCCCGCCGCCTTGGCCCGCGCGGCCTCCGTGATCACGCAGGCCAGCTCCCCCGCCTCCGGCTGCGGGTACGCGCCCGGGTCCGCCAGCGCGACGTGCGCGCGGGCCAGCTCCGGGACGCCCGGGGCCACGTACTCGCCCAGCACCAGGATCGCGTCCCGCGTCTCGATCACGCGACGGTAGACGAGCAGCCGGCGGGTCATCGGGGGCCACAGGAGCTCGACCAGCCGGGTCGCGCGCGGCTTGTGCAGGGCCACGTGCGGCACCGCCTCGACGAGCTCCCGCCACAGCGGCCACAGCAGCCAGGCGGTCCGTACGTCGGCGACCGAGCGGCGTGCGGTGTAGAGCGTCGGTACGAGGATGGCGGCGGCCCGCAGCAGACCGTGGGTGTTCATCAGCAGTGCCAGATAGGGCAGTTGGGACGTGATGCCGAACAGCGCCTTGAGCAGGTAGAAGAACCAGAACACGCCGGCCAGTGCGGTGCCCAGCCCGAACAGCCGCAGCCCGGCGCTCAGTCCGGGGCTGACGGCCCGCCGCCCGTAGCGCCAGCAGACGTACACGCACGCGGTGTTGGCGGCCAGGTGGGCCGACATCAGCGTCAGCCAGTAGGCGAGGGAGGGCAGCGGGCTGCCGCCGGGCGGCATGGCGTGCACCGAGTGCGGCGGGGCCAGCAGGTCCAGCGCCACCAGGGTCCCGAGCCAGGCCACGGTCATGACGGACGAGGCGACCTGCAGGCCGCGGCCGCGGGTGGTCGTGGTGGCCACGAAGTAGAGCACCGCGCCCGCGGACAGCACGCCCGTCATGTTGCGGGTCAGGCCCACGGCGTGCGTCCAGTCGGGGAACTTCGCCGCGTACGCGAGGAGATCGGGCAGGTTGAGGGTCATCGCGGCCGCTGCCGTGGCCACGGCCAGCAGCAGCCCGCGCTGCTGGGGCTCCCGTACGGCCGAGGGGGCCCGCAACAGGACCGCGAGCCAGAGCACGACCACGCTGGGAACGGCCAGCCAGTCGCCGAGCGCGGCGGCGTCGGCCGCGATCCCGGTCGGCGCGGTGGGGGCGGTGGGGGCGGCGGCCGCCCACGCGACGTCCGCGGCTGCCGGTGCGGCGGCCAGTACGGTGTCGCCGGCCCGCACCAGGTCGCACACCGTGGCTATGTCACACACCATGGGGCACCCGCACACCGAGGGCCGACTCGAGCTTCTCCAAGGTCCCTTCGGGCGCCCGGCCGGGCACCAGGCCCGCCTGGATGCGGATCAGGCTGGCCAGCATCTCGGCCTCCTGCTCCTGCCGGGTGGTGTAGTTGGTCCGGCCGAGGATCACGGGCGTGTCGCCGGAACCGGAGTCCTGGCCCTCGAGGGAGTGGTGGTCGAAGAGGATGTGGCCCAACTCGTGGAGCACGATGTGCTCCTGGTGGAGGCGGGACGTCTGGGCCTCGTAGAACACGTAGTCCACGGTGGCCGTGCCGACCCAGAGGCCGCACACCCCCGACTCGGCGGCCTCCTTGGGCAGCGGGTGCAGTCGGATGGGCCGGCCGCGCCGCGCGGCCACGCGCTCGCACAGTCCGTCGATGGAAAACGGATGCGACAGATCCAGTTGGCTGAGAATCGCTTCGCAGCGTTTGCGCAGCTTGTTTTGCCCGTATGGCATGTGTTCCCTCTTCGAACCCTTCCGCGGGCACCGTCTATAGGCATGGGGGGCAAGTGTCATGACGTCCTGAGCCTTCGAGGTGGCCTCTGGGGGTGCGGTCCTCAGGGGTGGTCCTGGTGGCCGTCGCGGGGTGTCACGGACGGCCTCCCGCATGCCTACAGATCTTGAGCCTCCCTTGGCAAGACGCGGGGTCCCCTTCCAGCCACCCCGCCACCACCCCTTTCCCGCCGTCTGGGGTGGAGCCCCAGGAGGGCGGGCGCGGTGCCCGGCCCGGGTCCGGGGCGGGACCCCGGGGGGAGCGGCGTCCGTGGTCGCAAGCCACGGTTGCGGGAAGGCGCGGGGGCCGCCCCCCGCGGCGAGTGGGTCCAGGCGCGGACCGGACCGGACCGGACCGGCGCGACCCGGGTCGGGGCAGGCGGCCCCGGGATGCGCGACGCGCACCCCGGGACCGCAGCGCGACGTCAGTCGCGGGTCAGGCCGGCACGCCGAAGGGCGTCGGCCATCGCACTGTTCGAGGGAGCCGGGGCCCCGGCACCACGCCGGTCACGCTGCCCCCCGCGCGAGCCACCGCCGCCCTGGCCGCGCCCCGCGCCCCCCGTACCGCCGCCGTCACGGCGCGCGCCACGACGGGCGTCACCGCCGCCCTCGCGGCGCGCCTCACCCCGTCCGTCGCCCCGTCCGTCAGCCCGTCCGTCACCCCGTCCGTCACCTCGTCCGTCGCCCCGTCCGTCGCCCCGTCCGGTACCGCGCCCGTCCCCACGCCCTCCGCCCCGCTGCCGGGGCGGCCGCGCGGCGTCGTCGCCGGCGGCGGCCGACGCCTCGTCGTCCAGCCGCAGCGTGAGGGAGATCCGCTTGCGCGGGATGTCCACCTCGAGCACCTTCACCCGCACGATGTCACCCGGCTTCACGACGTCCCGCGGGTCCTTGACGAACGTCTTCGACATGGCCGAGACGTGGACCAGCCCGTCCTGGTGCACACCGACGTCGACGAAGGCACCGAAGGCGGCGACGTTGGTCACGACACCCTCCAGGACCATCCCCGGTTCGAGGTCGCCGATCTTCTCCACGCCCTCCTTGAAGGTGGCCGTCTTGAAGGCCGGTCGCGGGTCGCGCCCCGGCTTCTCCAGCTCGCGGAGGATGTCCGTCACGGTCGGCAGACCGAAGGAGTCCGTCACGAACTCCTCGGGCCGCAGCGAGCGCAGCACCGGCGTGTTGCCGATCAGCGCCGCGACGTCGCCGCCCGACTTCTTGCCCATCGCCCGCACCACCGGGTACGCCTCCGGGTGCACGCTGGACGCGTCCAGCGGGTCCTCGCCGTCGCGGATCCGCAGGAAGCCGGCGCACTGCTCGTACGCCTTCGGGCCCAGCCTCGACACGTCCTTCAGCGACCGGCGGCTGCGGAACGGGCCGTTGGCGTCGCGGTGCGCCACGATGTTCTCGGCGAGGCCGGAGCTGATGCCCGAGACGCGCGAGAGCAGCGGTGCGGAGGCGGTGTTGACGTCGACGCCGACGCCGTTCACGCAGTCCTCCACCACCGCGTCCAGCGAACGCGACAGCTTCACCTCGGACAGGTCGTGCTGGTACTGGCCGACCCCGATCGACTTCGGGTCGATCTTGACGAGCTCGGCCAGCGGGTCCTGCAGGCGCCGCGCGATCGAGACCGCGCCGCGCAACGACACGTCCATGCCCGGCAGTTCCTGGGCCGCGAAGGCCGAGGCCGAGTACACGGAGGCGCCCGCCTCCGAGACCATCACCTTGGTCAGCTTCAGCTCGGGGTGCTTCGCGCACAGTTCGGCGGCCAGCTTGTCGGTCTCGCGGGAGGCCGTGCCGTTGCCGATCGCGATCAGTTCGACCGCGTGCTCCCCGGCGAGCCGGGCCAGCTTCGCGAGCGCTTCGTCCCAGCGGTTCGCCGGCACGTGCGGGTAGACCGTGTCCGTGGCCACCACCTTGCCGGTCGCGTCGACCACGGCCACCTTCACGCCCGTGCGGTAACCGGGGTCCAGGCCCAGCGTGGCGCGGGTACCGGCGGGCGCGGCCAGGAGGAGGTCGCGCAGGTTCGCCGCGAAGACCCTCACGGCCTCGTCCTCCGCCGCCTGCCGCAGCCGCATCCGGAGGTCGATGCCCAGGTGCACGAGGATCTTGGTGCGCCAGGCCCAGCGGACCGTGTCCGCCAGCCACTTGTCACCCGGCCGGCCGCGGTCGGCGATCCCGAAGCGGTGCGCGACCACGCCCTCGTACGAGGACGGACCCGGCACCTCGCTCGGCTCCTCCGGCTCCAGGGTGAGGTCGAGCACGTCCTCCTTCTCGCCGCGCAGCATCGCGAGCACGCGGTGCGAGGGCAGGGCCGTGAACGGCTCGGCGAAGTCGAAGTAGTCGGCGAACTTCGCGCCCGCCTCCTCCTTGCCGTCGCGCACCCGCGCGGACAGCCGCCCCCGGGTCCACATGCGCTCGCGCAGCTCGCCGATGAGGTCGGCGTCCTCGGCGAACCGCTCGGTGAGGATCGCCCGGGCGCCCTCCAGCGCGGCCGCCGCGTCCGCGACGCCCTTGTCCGCGGACACGAACGCGGCCGCCGCGGCGGCCGGTTCGACCGACGGGTCGGACAGCAGGCCCTCCGCCAGCGGCTCCAGGCCGGCCTCGCGCGCGATCTGCGCCTTGGTGCGCCGCTTGGGCTTGAAGGGCAGGTAGATGTCCTCCAGCCGCGCCTTGGTGTCGGCGGCGAGGATCCGCGCCTCCAGCTCGGCGTCCAGCTTCCCCTGCTCCCGTACGGAGTCCAGGATCGCGGTACGCCGCTCCTCCAGCTCGCGCAGGTACCGCAGGCGCTCCTCCAGGGTGCGCAGCTGGGTGTCGTCGAGCATCTCGGTCGCTTCCTTGCGGTAGCGCGCGATGAACGGGACCGTCGAGCCGCCGTCGAGGAGCTCGACGGCGGCCTTGACCTGCCGCTCCTTGACGCCGAGCTCCTCGGCGATCCTGCCTTCGATGGACTGGCCGGACTGCTGGCCGGGCCGGCTCGCTGCCGTCACGTTTCCCTACCGCCTTCTCGCTCTGCTCGCTGAGCTTGGTAAGGGAGCATTGTGGCAGGTGACGCCGGGGGGACGCGGAACCACCGGTCGACGCGCGGCCGGGGACGCGGCTCGGGACGCGGCCGCGCCGGCCGGCCCGCCACCCGGCCGACGGCTCAGGACTTGCCGAGCAGGTCCTTCGGGAAGGCACCCGCGGCGAACATGGTCATGACGAAGCCCTGGCCGAGCTCCGTCAGCCGTGCGACGCCGGCCTCGCCGAGGTGCGCGTACGGGGCCATGTCGAGGCGGTCGGTGACGTCCTCCAGCTCCGCGCGCATCCGGACGCCGTCCTCCGTCAACTCGCCCCCGGCGTCCAGGAGTCCGCGACCGCGCAGGCGTTCCGCGGCGGCGTCGAGGTCGGCCCCGGACCAGCCGCGCGTGAGGAGCAGCCAGCGCGTGCTCATGCCCTTGCCGGTCGCGCGGTGGCTGACCAGGGCCTCCAAGGGGTCGAGGCCGAGGGTGAGGAGGGCGGCGAGGTGGCCGTCGCCGCGGTACTCGCGCAGCAGGGTGGTGGCGTGCCAGTACGCGAGGTGCGGCTCGTGCGGGACCGGGAGGTCGGCGTTGGCGGCGTACAGGGCCCGGGAGTGCGGGCGGCAGGCCTCGGCCGCGCGCAGTGCCAGCCCGGAGGCCTCGGCGAGCTCCGCCGAGGCGATCACCTCCGGGCCCAGCAGCCGGCGCAGCAGCGCGTCGGCCGCGCGCAGCCGGGCGGCCAGCACGTCCTCGGGGGAGGCCGTGGACCAGGCGGCGGGCAGGTGCCGGGCGATCATCTCGTGGCTGAAGTTGTAGAACGCCGCCGCCACGGCGCCCGGGCCGACCGCGCCCAGCGGCGCGGCCCGGGCGACGAGGTACGCGGCGTTCCGGTCCTCGAACCCGAGGGCGGTCAGCTCCTCGGTGAACTCGGGGGAGAAGTAGAGCGTCGAGTGGAAGGGGTTGATCGCGGCGTGGTGACAGCGCCGCGCAGCGCCCGTGGACGTCGTCGTCATGGGGGAGAGGTTACCGACTGGTCGGTACGTCGGTAAGGGCGGGGG
>NZ_JOGB01000071.1 GCF_000719335.1 Streptomyces sp. NRRL S-87 | reverse complement strand
CCGCAGCACCTCCCCCACCCTCGCCACCCGCCCCACACTCGTGCTCATCGGCCACGGCATGGTCGGCCAGCGCTACCTGGAGGCGCTCGCCGAGCGCGGCCTGACCCGCAGCCACCGGGTCGTCGTCCTGTGCGAGGAGCCCCGCCCCGCCTACGACCGGGTCCACCTGACCTCGTACTTCAACGGCAGCAGCGCCGAGGACCTGTCGCTGACCCCGGCCGGGTTCATGGCGGAGCACGGCATCGAACTCCACCTCGGCGACCCCGCCACCGCCGTCGACCGCACGGCCCGCACCGTCACCGCCCGCTCCGGCCGGGTCTTCGGGTACGACACGCTGGTCCTGGCCACCGGCTCGTACCCGTTCGTGCCACCGGTGCCCGGCAAGGACGCCGAGGGCTGCTTCGTCTACCGCACCATCGAGGACCTCCTCGCCATCGAGGCGTACGCCGACGGCCGCACCACCGGGGCCGTGGTCGGCGGCGGCCTCCTCGGACTCGAGGCGGCGGGCGCCCTGCAGGGCCTCGGACTGGACACCCACATCGTGGAGTTCGCGCCCCGCCTGATGCCGGTGCAGGTCGACGACGGCGGCGGCGCGGCCCTGCTGCGCACCATCGAGGACATGGGCCTGACCGTGCACACCGGCACCGGCACGCAGGAGGTCGTCACCGGCCCCGAGGGCCGCGTCACCGGCATGCGGCTGTCCGACGGCACGGTCCTCGACACCGAGCTGGTGGTCTTCTCGGCCGGTGTGCGCCCCCGCGACCAGCTCGCCCGCGACTGCGGGCTGGCGGTCGGCGAGCGCGGCGGCATCGCCGTCAACGCCCGCTGCCGCAGCACCTCGGACGCGGACGTGTACGCGATCGGCGAGTGCGCACTGGCCGTCGACGGCCGCGTGTACGGCCTGGTCGCCCCCGGCTACGAGATGGCCCTGACCGCCGCCGACGACCTGCTCGCCCGCACCACGCAGCCTGCGGCCCCTGCCTCGCACCCGCACCCGGCCACAGCCACAGCCACAGCCACAGCCACAGCCACAGCCACAACCCCAGCCCCAGCCCCAGCCCCAGCCCCGGACGCAGCCCCCGCCCGCGAGTTCACCGGTGCGGACCTGTCCACCAAGCTCAAGCTGCTCGGCGTCGACGTGGCCTCCTTCGGCGACGCCCACGGCACCGCCGAGGGCTGCCTCGACGTCGTCTACTCCGACTCCCGCTCGGGCATCTACAAGAAGCTCGTCATCGCCCGCGACGGCACCCTCCTCGGCGGTGTCCTGGTAGGCGAGGCCGACGCGTACGGGCTGCTTCGCCCGCTCACCGGCTCGGTGCCGCCCGTCGCCCCCGAGCAGCTGGTACTGCCCGCCGGGGCCGGCGCGCCCGTGGCCATCGGCCCGGCCGCGCTCCCCGACGACGCGGTGATCTGCTCCTGCCACAACGTCACCAAGAAGGCCATCACCGCGCACACCACCCTCCCCGAGGTCAAGAAGTGCACGAAGGCGGGCACCGGCTGCGGCAGCTGCCTGAAGGTGATCGGCCAGCTGCTGCCGGCCTCCACCGACAAGGGGCTGTGCGGCTGCTTCCCGTACACCCGCGCCGAGCTGTACGAGATCGTCCGCACCCTGCGCCTGACCTCGTTCGCCGCGCTGCTCGACGGGCACGGCCGGGAGGCCGCCCGGGGCGGGGAGGGCTGCGAGGTCTGCAAGCCGGCGGTCGGCTCGATCATCGCCTCGCTCGCGCCGGCCATCGGCGCCGAGGGGTACGTGCTCGACGGCGAGCAGGCGGCCCTGCAGGACACCAACGACCACCACCTCGCCAACCTGCAGCGCAACGGCTCCTATTCGGTGGTGCCGCGGATCCCCGGCGGCGAGATCACCCCCGAGAAGCTCATCGTGATCGGTGAGGTGGCCCGCGACTTCGGCCTCTACACCAAGATCACGGGCGGACAGCGGATCGACCTCTTCGGCGCGCGCGTCGAGCAGCTGCCCTCCATCTGGGCGCGGCTCGTGCACGCCGGCTTCGAGTCCGGCCACGCGTACGGCAAGGCCCTGCGGACCGTGAAGTCCTGCGTGGGGCAGACCTGGTGCCGGTACGGCGTCCAGGACAGCGTACGAATGGCGATCGACCTGGAGCTGCGGTACCGGGGCCTGCGCGCTCCGCACAAGCTGAAGTCCGCCGTCTCCGGCTGCGCCCGCGAGTGCGCCGAGGCGCAGAGCAAGGACTTCGGAGTGATCGCCACCGCCGGCGGGTGGAACCTGTACGTCGGCGGCAACGGCGGCGCCACGCCGCGCCACGCCGATCTCCTCGCCCAGGACCTCTCCGACGCGGAACTGGTCCGGCTGATCGACCGCTTCCTGATGTTCTACATCCGCACCGCCGACCGGCTGGAGCGCACCTCCGTGTGGCTGGAGCGCCTGGAGGGCGGCCTGGACCACCTGCGGGACGTGGTCGTGCACGACTCGCTGGGGCTGTGCGACGAGTTGGAGGCCATGATGGCGGCCCACGTGGCCCACTACCGCGACGAGTGGGCCGAGACGCTCGAGGACCCGGAGCGGCTGCGGCGGTTCGTGTCCTTCGTCAACGCGCCCGGCGCCCCCGACCCGACGGTGCGGTTCGTGGCGGAGCGCGACCAGATCAAGCCCGATCTGGAGGTCCTGACCCTCTCCCCCGCCCGCCTGCTGGAAGGAACGTCCCGATGAGCCACGTGAGCACCTCGCCCACCACGCCCACCACTCCCACCACTCGCGTCGGCACCGCACCGACCGGCACTGCGACCATCGAACTGCTCACGGGGGACGACTGGTTGGCCGTGTGCGAGCTGGCCGCCCTCACCCCGGGCCGCGGGGTGGCCGCCCTGCTGCCCGACGGGACGCAGGCCGCGCTGTTCCTCGACCGGGCCGGGCGTCCGTACGCCATCGGCAACCGGGACCCCTTCACCGGCGCGCAGGTGCTCGCCCGGGGGCTGCTGGGCTCCGCGGACGGGCGGCCGTTCGTCGCCTCGCCGCTGCTCAAGCAGCGCTTCGACCTGGAGTCCGGGCGCTGCCTGGACGACGACGAGGTGGCGGTGGCGACGTACGAGGTGCGCGAGGTGCGCGAGGTGGGCGAGGTGGGCGAGGTGCGCGCGGCCTGACCGGCCGGCCCGGTTCGGTCAGCCCTGGACGGCCGCGGGGTCCATCCACATCGGCTCCCACACGTGGCCGTCCAGGTCCGCGAAGGCGCGGCTGTACATGAAGCCCATGTCCTGGGCCGGGCGCGGCTCGCTGCCGCCGGCGGCGAGCGCGGCGTCGGCGATCGAGTCGACCGCGGCACGGTCGTCCCGGCTCAGGGCCAGCAGCACCTGGGAGGTCTTGTGGGCGTCGGCGATCTCCCGGTCCGTGAACTCCGCGAACTTCTCGTGGGTGAGCAGCATGGCGAAGATCGTGTCGCTGATCACCATGCAGGCCGCGGTCTCGTCGGTGAACTGCGGGTTGAAGGTGAAGCCGAGCTTGCCGTAGAAGCCCTTGCTCGCCTCCAGGTCCTTGACCGGCAGGTTGACGAAGATCATCGTGGCGGACATCAGTCGTCTCTTCTCTCTCGGGTGCGCCGCCCGGGCCGGGTGGCGGTTTCAGAGGGATAGACCGGCGGGGCCCGCGGTACTCATCGCCCGCCGGCGATTTTTCTCGAAGATTTTCTTGCGTCGACCGAAACCCCAGGTCAGACGTGGCGCGGTGGGAGACGCCCAGGCCGCGGACCGCGGGACGGCGACGGCCAGGGGGATGAACGCCCCACCCCTCACCCCCGCCGCGCCGCGGACCGCCGGGCGGGGGCAGGGGATGAGCACCCACGCCCCCGAGGCGACCGCCCGGAACGCGGCACGGCCCCGCCGGAGGACCTCCGGCGGGGCCGTACGGGCACCGCCTCCCGACGCACGGGGTTCCCGGACCGGACCGCAGGGTTCGGGAAGACAGGGGCGCACGCAGGCCACCGGAGGCACGCACACGCACACACCGCCGGACGCCACGCGCCCACGCCCGCCAGCCGCCACACGCCCACGCCCACGCCCACGCCCACACCCGCCGGACGCCACATGCACCCGCAGGCCCCTGCGCGCCGGCGCCGGCGCCGGCGCCGGCCGTCAGGAGGCCACGGCGCCGCCCTTGAGCAGCGCGGCCCCCAGCGGGGTCACCGTGTGCAGCACCGCGTTGCCGTGCCGCAGGGTCGTCACCAGGCCCGCCTCGCGCATGACGCAGGCGTGCTGGCTGGCGGAGGCCAGCGACACCCCCGCCCGCCGCGCGAGCTCGCTGGTGGTCGCACCGTCCCCGATGGCCCGCAGGACCACCGAGCGGGTGTGCCCGACGAGCTTGCCCAGCGTCTTGTGCGCCCCCGGGTCGGTCCGGCGCGGTGCCGCCGCCGAGACCAGCTGGGCCGCGGCCGGGTAGACGAGCACCGGCGGCAGCTCCGGGTCCACCAGCGTCACCGCGGTGCGCCGGCAGAAGAACGACGGCTGCAGCAGCAGGCCGCGACCGCGCAGCCGCAGGTCCCGGTCGACCGGGTAGTCGCACTCCAGCACCGGCGCACGCCACCGCAGCATCGGCGGCAACGACGCGAGCAGCTCGTCCGCGCCGCCGTCGAGCAGCGCCCGGCCGCGCGCCGCGCGCTCGGCCTCCACCTGGGCCTGGATGTGGGTCCAGTACGGCTCCACGGCGGCCCGGTGGTAAGTGCGGAGCTCCGTGATCAGGCGACCGATCTGGGTCGGGCCGCCCTCGGCGAAGTCCCGCAGCCGCTGGGCCGTGGCGGCCCCCGCGGAGCACACCAGGGACAGCTCCTTGCGCAGCCGGGACGCCCGGGTCCCGCGCAGGGCGTCGAGGCCGAGCTCCATGCCGTACCGGCCCTCCGAGGGCGTCAGAAAGTCCGGGAAATAGCCCCGGGACGGTATGAGCGCGCTCAGCAGGCGTGTTTCACCATTCAACCGGGTACGGGTCTCTGTACGCCATTCACCGAACAGCCTGGCGTCCCGCCGATCTCTTAAGCGATGAAAACTCAGAATCGTTTCCCACAACGCATCGGGTCTCCCCGCCATCCGCACCCGTGCCAGGTCCACTCCAGTGAAATGGATACGCAGCACCGAACCCCCACCTGTGCAACCGCAATCACCCCGCCCCACGAGTATGCACACCGTCACGCGACGTCACCACGCCCTTTCGGCCACAGTTGAAACCCCTTTCGGCAGGGGCGTGACAAGCGAAATGCTGTAGTCCGCCGGGCACACTCCGGGGCGACCGGAAACGCTCCGCGAAGGCCGTGGGGGGCTTTGCGGGGCCTGGCGGTCGGTCGCAACGGGAAGCGCCGACGTGTCCGGTTGATTGACAGGAGGCGGCGGGCGGGTGGGGATCCGCCCGCCGCCTGCTGGTCTATTCACGCTCGTTTATGGATAAGCCGGGATATAGCCCCCGCCGCGTCCGCCGCGGCAACCCGTGACACGCGGGAACCACCCCGGGCATGGGGAACCGCCCCGGAGATGGGGAACCACCCCGGACACGGGGAACCACCCCGGACACGGGGAACCACCCCGGACATGCCGGAACCGCCTTCCGCTCGTGAGGGTCGAGGTCTGAGCGGAAGACGGTTCCGAAGCGGCCGGCGGTCCGGGGGGTCAGGGATCCCGGGGCCCGAGCGGCCGTGCGCGGGTGGTTCGTGCCACCCGCCCGGGCCGGCGGTTCGCGCCGCCGGCCGGGTCTGGGGAGAGCAGGGTCAGCGGCTGTCGCTGCCCTTCGCCTCGGCCGCCGCGCGGCCGGCCTCCAGGCGCGCCACCGGGATCCGGAAGGGCGAGCAGGAGACGTAGTCGAGGCCGACCTCGTGGAAGAAGTGCACCGACTCGGGGTCGCCGCCGTGCTCGCCGCAGACGCCGAGCTTGATGTCGGGGCGGGTGGCCCGGCCGGCCTCGACGGCCAGGCGCACCAGGGAGCCGACGCCGTCCTTGTCGATGGTCTCGAACGGGCTGACCCCGAAGATGCCCTTCTCCAGGTACGCGGTGAAGAAGCTGGCCTCCACGTCGTCGCGGGAGAAGCCCCACACCGTCTGGGTCAGGTCGTTCGTGCCGAAGGAGAAGAACTCCGCGGCCTCGGCGATCTGGCCGGCCGTCACGGCGGCGCGCGGCAGCTCGATCATCGTGCCGAGGGCGAGCTTCAGCTCCACGCCGGTGGCCCGCTCGACGTCGGCGATGACCGCCTCGGCCTCCTCGCGGACGATCTCCAGCTCCTGGACGGTGCCCACGAGCGGGATCATGATCTCGACGCGCGGGTCGCCCTTGGCGTTCTTGCGCTCGGCCGCGGCCTCGGCGATCGCCCGGACCTGCATGGCGAACAGACCGGGGATGACCAGGCCGAGGCGGACGCCGCGCAGACCCAGCATGGGGTTCTGCTCGTGCAGCCGGTGCACGGCCTGGAGCAGGCGCAGGTCGTTCTCGTTGTGGTCCTCACGGGCCTCGGCGAGCGCGACGCGCACCGACAGCTCGGTGATGTCGGGCAGGAACTCGTGCAGCGGCGGGTCGAGCAGGCGGACGGTGACCGGCAGGCCGTCCATGGCCTCGAAGAGCTCGACGAAGTCGGTCTTCTGCAGCGGCAGCAGCTCGACGAGGGCGGCGTCGCGCTCCTCCTCGGTGTCCGCCAGGATCAGCTTCTCGACCATCTCGCGGCGCTCGCCGAGGAACATGTGCTCGGTGCGGCACAGGCCGATGCCCTGGGCGCCGAAGCGGCGGGCGCGCATCGCGTCCTCGGCGTTGTCGGCGTTGGCGCGCACCCGCAGGCGGCGGACGCGGTCGGCGTACGCCATGATCCGGTGCACGGCGGCGACGAGCTCGTCGGCCTCGTCGGCGCCGGCGTGCATGCGGCCCTCGAAGTACTCGACGACCGGGGACGGTACGACCGGTACCTCACCGAGGTAGACCTTGCCGGTGGAGCCGTCGATGGAGACGACGTCGCCCTCCTCGACGACCTGGCCCGAGGCGGTGGTCATGCGGCGGCGCTTGGTGTCGACGTCGAGCTCCTCGGCGCCGCAGACACAGGTCTTGCCCATGCCGCGGGCCACCACGGCCGCGTGCGAGGTCTTGCCGCCGCGGGAGGTCAGGATGCCCTCGGAGGCGATCATGCCGTCGAGGTCGTCGGGGTTGGTCTCGCGGCGGATCAGGATGACCTTCTCGCCGGAGCGGGACCACTTGACCGCGGTGTAGGAGTCGAAGACGGCCTTGCCGACCGCCGCGCCCGGGGAGGCGGCGATGCCGCGGCCGACGAGCTCGGCCTTCGCCTTGTCGTCGAAGCGCGGGAACATCAGCTGGGCCAGCTGGGCGCCGTTGACGCGCTGGAGGGCCTCGGCCTCGTCGATCAGGCCCTGGTCCACGAGCTGGGTGGCGATGCGGAAGGCGGCACCGGCGGTGCGCTTGCCGACGCGGGTCTGCAGCATCCACAGCTGGCCGCGCTCGATGGTGAACTCGATGTCGCACAGGTCCTTGTAGTGCGTCTCGAGGGTCTCCATGATCTGCATCAGCTGGTCGTACGAGTTCTTGTCGATCTGCTCGAGATCGGCGAGCGGCACGGTGTTGCGGATGCCGGCGACGACGTCCTCGCCTTGCGCGTTCTGCAGGTAGTCGCCGTAGACGCCCTGGTGGCCGGAGGCGGGGTCGCGGGTGAAGGCGACGCCGGTGCCCGAGTCGGGGCCGAGGTTGCCGAAGACCATCGAGCAGATGTTGACGGCGGTGCCGAGGTCGCCCGGGATGCGCTCCTGGCGGCGGTACAGCTTCGCGCGGTCGCCGTTCCAGGAGTCGAAGACGGCCTTGACGGCGAGGTCCATCTGCTCGCGCGGGTCCTGCGGGAAGTCGCGGCCGGTCTCCTTGGCGACGATCTTCTTGAAGGTCTTGACGAGCTTCTTCAGGTCGGCGGCGTCGAGGTCGGTGTCGACGGTGACCTTCTTGGCGGCCTTGGCCTCGTCCAGGGCCTCCTCGAAGAGCTCGCCGTCCACGCCCAGGACGGTCTTGCCGAACATCTGGATCAGGCGGCGGTACGAGTCCCACGCGAAGCGCTCGTTGTTGGCCTGCGCGGCCAGGCCCACGACGGACTCGTCGGAGAGGCCGATGTTGAGGACCGTGTCCATCATGCCGGGCATCGAGAACTTGGCACCGGACCGGACGGAGACCAGCAGCGGGTCGTCGGACTGGCCGAGCTTCTTGCCCATCGTGGCCTCGAGGGCCTCCAGGTGCGCGGTGACCTCGTCGCGGAGGGCGGCCGGCGCCTCGCCGCTGTCGAGGTAGACCTTGCAGGCCTCGGTGGTGATGGTGAAGCCGGGAGGGACCGGGAGACCGAGGTTGGTCATCTCGGCGAGGTTCGCTCCCTTGCCGCCGAGGAGGTCCTTGAGGTCGCGGTTCCCCTCGGTGAAGTCGTAGACGAACTTCTGCTGAATGTTTTCCGACACGGGTCTCGACTCCTCGAGGACTCGGTGGCTGCCCTGACGGCGAGGAACATACCCAGATCGAAGGCATCTGGGTACGCCCACTTGGCGGTCCCATGGCTCCTACCACCCGTCCGCCAGCAGATCGAAAGTAACCGATCGGTAGCCCAAACAGACGAAGAGCTTTCAGGTCTCGAAGTCGCACACCCTCCAAACCCCATGATCCAGCTCAGATGAGCGATGATCGATACAATTGTGTTCACTTCTTGAACGAACAAAGGGTGGCACCCAGTGCCACCCTTTGAGAGTTGCAGCCGCGGTTTTTCCGCTCATCTGAGCGCAACCCCACGCATGCGTGGCGCATATCACGCCGTCCGTTCAGCCTCCGGACGTATCCAGTTCCGCTTCCTCGCTCACCCCGGCGCAGTCGTACGGATCCTTGAGCCAGCCGTCCGGGAGGACAACTCGGTTGTTTCCGGACGTCCGGCCCCGGGGGCCGTCCGCCCCGTCGGGCCAGGACTGGTCCAGGTCGAGCTCGCTCAGATGAGCGTCGAGCTCGGCCAGGGACGAAGTGACCGCCAGCTTCTTGCGCATCTCGGAACCGACCGAGAACCCCTTGAGGTACCAGGCCACGTGCTTACGGAAGTCGATCACCCCGCGGGACTCGTCGCCGATCCACTCCCCCAGCAGGGTGGCGTGCCGGACCATGACCGCGGCGACCTCGCGCAGCGTGGGCCGCGCCAGCTCGTCCGTACGGCCCTCGAAGGCGGCGACCAGGTCGCCGAACAGCCACGGACGCCCCAGGCAGCCGCGCCCGACGACCACGCCGTCGCAGCCGGTCTCCCGGACCATGCGCAGCGCGTCCTCCGCGCACCAGATGTCGCCGTTGCCCAGCACCGGGATCTCGGGGACGTGCTCCTTCAGGCGCGCGATGGCCTCCCAGTCGGCGGTGCCGCCGTAGTGCTGGGCGGTGGTGCGGCCGTGCAGCGCGATGGCGGTGACGCCCTCCTCGACCGCGATGCGCCCGGCGTCGAGGTAGGTGAGGTGGTCGTCGTCGATGCCCTTGCGCATCTTCATGGTCACCGGCAGGTCCCCGGCGTTGCCGACGGCCTCGCGGAGGATGGCGCGGAGCAGGTTCCGCTTGTACGGGAGGGCCGAGCCGCCGCCCTTGCGGGTGACCTTGGGGACGGGGCAGCCGAAGTTGAGGTCGATGTGGTCGGCCCGGTCCTCGTCCACGATCATGCGGACGGCCTTGCCGACGGTCACGGGGTCGACGCCGTACAGCTGGATGGACCGGGGCTTCTCGGTCTCGTCGAAGTGGATCAGCTGCATGGTCTTGTCGTTGCGCTCGACCAGGGCCCGCGTGGTGATCATCTCGCTCACGAACAGCCCCTTGCCGCCGCTGAACTCGCGGCACAGGGTGCGGAACGGGGCGTTGGTGATGCCGGCCATGGGCGCGAGCACCACCGGCGGCTGCACGGTGTGCGGTCCGATGGCGAGGGTCGGCGCCGCGGGGGCGGCCTGGGCGGGGGCCGCCGCGGGGCCCGTGGCGGGCGTCAGGTCGAGCGTGGTCATTGCCCCATTGTCGCGCACCACCGGAGGTGATGGTTAGTTAGGCGTACTATCTTGATATGGCCCGGTTCCGTTCCCGCAGACCCCGCCCCGACGCCCCCGGGGGGCGCGCCCGGGCCCCGCACCCCGCCACGGAGCCGGACTCCCGCCGCAACCTGCTGGTCCTCGGGATCTGCTGCATGAGCCTGCTGCTGGTGAGCCTGGACAACACCGTCCTGAACGTCGCCCTGCCCTCCATCCGGCACGACCTGGACGCCTCCGTCGCCGGCATGCAGTGGGCGATCGACGCGTACACCCTCGTGCTCGCCTCGCTGCTCATGCTGGCCGGCTCCACCGCCGACCGGGTGGGCCGCCGCAAGGTCTTCGCCACCGGGCTGGTGCTCTTCACCACCGGCTCCCTGCTGTGCTCCCTGGCCCCGAGCCTGTGGGCCCTGGTGGCCTTCCGGACCGTGCAGGCGGTGGGCGGCTCCATGCTCAACCCGGTCGCCATGTCGATCATCACCAACACCTTCACCGAGCCGCGCGAGCGGGCCCGGGCGATCGGGGTGTGGGGCGGGGTGGTCGGCATCTCGATGGCCACCGGCCCGGTGGTCGGGGGCCTGCTGGTGGACACCGTGGGCTGGCGCTCGATCTTCTGGCTGAACCTGCCGGTCGGCCTGCTCGCCCTCGCGCTCACCCTGCGGTACGTGCCCGAGTCCCGGGCGCCGCGCCCCCGCCGCCCGGACCCGGTGGGCCAGCTCCTCGTCATCGGTCTGCTCGGCTCGACGACGTACGGGATCATCGAGGCGCCGCACGCACCCGCGTGGGTCATCTGGCTGTGCGCGGCCGTCGCCGTCGGCTCCCTCGTCACCCTGGTCCGGTACGAGCGCCGGCGCACGGAGCCCCTGATCGACCCGGACTTCTTCCGGAGCGCGCCGTTCAGCGGAGCGGTGGTGATCGCGGTGTGCGCCTTCGCGGGACTGAGCGGCTTCCTGTTCCTCAACACCCTGTTCCTCCAGGACGTCCGCGGCCTCTCGCCGCTCGACGCGGGCCTGTACATGCTCCCGATGGCCGCCCTGACCTTCGCGTTCGCGCCGCTCTCGGGACGGCTGGTGGGCACCCGCGGCCCGCGCCTGCCGCTGCTGGCGGCGGGGCTGGCCATGGGGGCGAGCGCGGTCCTCTTCGCCTGGCCCGGGCTCATCACGCCCGAAGGCTCGCAGGTTCCCCTGTTCACCGCGTACGTGCTCTTCGGCGCGGGCTTCGGCCTGGTCAACGCCCCCATCACCAACACGGCCGTGTCCGGCATGCCGCGCGCGCAGGCGGGCGTGGCCGCCGCCGTGGCCTCCACCAGCCGCCAGACCGGCGGCACCCTCGGCGTGGCCGTGATCGGCTCGGTCCTCGCGGGCGGCCTGGCCGGGGGCGGCGACTTCGCGGCGGCGAGCCGCCCGGCGTGGTGGGTCATCGCCGCGTGCGGGCTCGGGGTGCTCGCGGTCGGGGCGCTGACGACGGGACGGTGGGCCGTGTCGACGGCGAACCGCACTGGACTGTAAGTCTGCGCACAGATAGTCTGTGCACAGAACAAATCGGGGGCGGCGACGCCGGCCGCAGCGACCGGGACCGCCCGACACGAACGGGGAACGCACCATGTGGACGTACGAGCACAGCGTCGAGACCACCGCCGCGCCCGAGGCCGTCTGGCGGCACTGGGAGGACGTGGCGAACTGGGGCGCCTGGAACGCCGACATCGAGAAGATCGAGACCACCGGCCCGTTCGCGGCCGGCACGGGCATCACCATGCACCCGGCCGACCAGGACCCCGTGGAGCTCACCCTGGCGGAGGTCCGCGCCCCCGAGGTGTTCGTGGACGAGGCCCGCTTCGACGGGCTGCTGTTCCGCACCACCCACCGCGCGGTCCCGCTGCCGGACGGCGGGGCCCGCATCACGTACCGCATGGAGATCACCGGCGCCGCGGCAGACGAGGTCGGCCCGCAGGTGGGCCCCGGCATCACGGCGGACTGGCCGGACACCATGGCCGCGCTGGCACGCCGCGCGGAGGCCTGATGCTGCCCCCCGCGCAGAGCCCCGGCTTCCTCCTGTGGCACGTGACGCTGCGCTGGCAGCGCGCGGTCACGGCAGCCCTGGCACCGCTCGGCCTCACGCACGTGCAGTTCGTACTGCTGGCCTGCACCTGGTGGCTCAACGGCGAGGGCGGCCGCCCCAACCAGCAGGCCGTGGCACGGCAGGCGGGCACGGACGTCAAGATGACCTCGCAGGTGCTGCGCACGCTGGAGGCCAAGGGGCTCGTCGAGCGCGAGACCGACCCCGCCGACACCCGCGCGAAGCACGTACGCGTCACCGAGGCCGGCGCCGAGCTGGCCCCGCGGGCCATCGCGGCGGTGGAGGCGGTCGACGCCGAGTTCTTCGCCCGGTCCCCTGATCCGCTCGAGGTGCTGCGGGCGTTGGCGGGGGACGGCTAGCGGCCCGCAGGGTGGGTGGCTCCCGGAGGTAGGCGTGCTGTCCGGCTAGACGGACCGTGCCGCGTCGCGGATGAGGTCCAGTACGGCCTCGGGCTTCGACAGCATCGGGACGTGCGAGGAGTCGACCTCGACGGCCTTGGCTCCCATGCGCTCGACCTCGAACCGCTGGAGATCCGGGACCACCGCGTGGTCCTGTTTGGTGACGCAGAACCAGCTGGGCTTCGCGCGCCAGGCCGGCTGGTCGACCGTGGCCCCGAGGACCCCTTCCGCAGCCGACCCCTGCGTCGCCCAGACGAGTTGCTGCTCGGGCTCGGGAAGGTCCCCGCAGAAGTCGGAGATGCCGTCGCGGGCGATCCACAGCCGCCCGTCCTCGGCGTCCAGGTGCGCGAACAGCGGGGGCGGGGCGAACTTGCCGATCAGGTCCTGCGGCGTCTCCCCCGCGTCCGGGGCCAGGGCAGCGATGTAGACGAGTCCGGCGACCCGCTGGTCGGTGCCCGCGTCCGTGATGACGAAGCCGCCCCACGAGTGGCCCACGAGGATCGCCGGCGCACTGACCCGGGCGAGCGCCCTGCGCACGGCGTCGACGTCCCCCTCCAGCGAGTCCAGGGCGTTCTGGGCGGACACCACCTCGTGCCCCTCGCGCTGGAGGACGGGGATCAGCTTGCTGTAGCAGGACCCGTCGGCCCACAGGCCGTGGGCGAAGACGATGCTCGGCTTGCTCGGGGACATCGGCACGTTCCTCTCGGTGGATCCGCCCCCCTCTTACGACCTCCGAGTCCACACCAGGTGCCAAATCCCCGCAAACGGGTGCAGAGCGATTCCATGGAATGACAGATATTGAAATCTGTCATCGTTCATGCCATAGTCGTCGCATGACCACGATCTCGAACACCCCCCTCCCCGCCCGCACCCTCGGCCGGACCGGCCCCGTCACCTCCGCCCTCGGCCTGGGCTGCATGGGCATGTCGGCCCTGTACGGCGAGGCGGACCGCGGCGAGTCGATCGCGACGATCCACGCCGCGCTCGACGCCGGGGTGACGCTGCTCGACACGGGCGACTTCTACGGCATGGGCCACAACGAGCTGCTGATCAACGAGGCCCTGCGCACCGCCCCCGCCGCGTTGCGCGACCGGGCGCTGACCAGCGTCAAGTTCGGCGCCCTGCGCACCGTCGAGGGCGGCTTCACCGGGTACGACGGCCGCCCCGAGGCCGTGAAGAACTTCCTGGCGTACTCGCTCCAGCGGCTCGGCCGGGACCACATCGACGTCTACCGGATCGCCCGCGTCGACCCGGACGTCCCGATCGAGGAGACCGTCGGCGCGATCGCCGAGGCCGTCGAGGCCGGGCACGTGCGCCACGTCGGACTCTCCGAGGTGGGGGCCGAGACCCTGCGGCGGGCCGCCGCCGTGGCCCCGATCGCCGACCTCCAGATCGAGTACTCCCTGATCTCCCGCGGCATCGAGAAGGAGATCCTCCCGACCGCGCGCGAGCTCGGCATCGGCATCACGGCGTACGGCGTGCTCTCCCGCGGCCTGATCAGCGGGCACTTCACGCGCGAGCGACTGCTGGCGCCCGGCGACTTCCGCGGCATGAGCCCCCGCTTCCAGGGCGAGAACCTGCGGCGCAACCTCGACCTGGTGGAGGCGCTGCGCGGCGTGGCCGCGAGCAAGGGCGTCACGGTCGCGCAGGCGGCCATCGCATGGGTGCTGGCCCAGGGCGAGGACATCGTGCCGCTCGTCGGCGCCCGCCGCCGGGACCGGCTGACCGAGGCGCTCGGCGCCCTCGCGGTGGAGCTGGACCCCGCGGACCTGGCGGCCATCGAGGAGGCCGTGCCCGCCGGGGCGGCCGCCGGCGAGCGGTACCCGGAGGCCCAGATGGCCCACCTCGACAGCGAGCACTGAGCTGACGGTACGGTCGTACTCATGCCCCCCGCAGCTGAGCCCCTGACCCCCGAGCGCATCCTCGAAGCCACCGAGGACGTGCTGCGCCGTTTCGGCCCCACCAAGGCGACCGTGGTGGACGTGGCGCGCGCCCTGGGCGTCAGCCACGGCAGCGTCTACCGCCACTTCCCCTCGAAGTCGGCGCTGCGCGAGGCGGTCACCGACCGCTGGCTCGGCAAGACCGTGGGGCGCCTGGAGGAGATCGCCTCCGCCCCGGACGAGCCGGCCCCCAGCAAGCTGGAGGCGTGGCTGGAGGCGCTGTTCGAGGCCAAGCGGCACAAGGCGGGCGACGACCCCGAGCTGTTCGCGACGTACACGGTGCTGCTCTCCGAGAACAGCGGGGTCGTGGACGCCCACCTCGCGGAGCTCGTCGCCCAGCTCGCCCGGATCATCGAGGAGGGCGTGGCGGCCGGCACCCTCGACGCCCCGGACGTGCCCGCCGCCGCCCGCGCGGTCTTCGACGCGACCGGCCGCTTCCACGACCCGCAGTACGCGGCGGAGTGGCAATCACCCTCCATCGCCACGGAATTCGAGGCCGTCACCCACCTCGTGGTCCGCGGCCTGCGGCCCTGACGGCAGATCCGGGCCCGCTTCGTCAGCCCCCGTACACCCCCCTCACCCCCGACCGCAGCGGAATGTGTCATTCCGGACAACTTGGCGATCATTTGGGGCTGGGGGTCCTGTCGCCGAGGCGCGTGCCTGGCCTACGTTCCCCCCGAACCGCACCTTCCGGGCAACCGGGCCCCACCGGGGCCGCCCGGCTCCAACAGGCACCTCTCAGGGGGAAGTACATGTCCACGCAGGCTGTCCAGGGTCCCAACGACAGGCCCGCACCACCCGAGCGTCAGGGCGGCGCTGCCGCAATCGGGTGGATCCTGACGATCGGCCTCAACGTCGTCGCGCCGATCATCACCTACAACACGCTCCGCGACGACCACGGTTGGAGCGAGTTCAGCGCGCTGCTGGTCAGCGGCATCTGGCCGGTGATCGACAGCGTCATCATGATCGCCTGGCGGCGCAAGCTGGACGAGTTCGCCGTCATCACGCTCTTCTTCATGGCGCTCACGGCCGTGGTCTCGCTCACCGGCACCCAGTCGGCCCGGGCCCTGCTGATCAAGGACTCGTTCGTCACGGGCCTCTTCGGCCTGCTCTGCCTCGCCACGCTGCTGGCCAAGCGGCCGCTGATGTTCTACTTCGGCCGCAAGTTCGCCACCGACGGCACGCCCGAGAGCACGGCGTGGTGGAACGGCATGTGGGAGTTCGAGGGCTTCCGCAAGACCATCCGCACCATGACCGTGGTGTGGGGCGTCGGCTACCTCGCCGAGGCGGTGGTGCGCGTGGTGCTCGCCTACGTCCTGCCCACCGACACCATGGCCACCATCAGCCCGATCATGATCTACGGCGTCCTGGGCGCGCTGGTGCTGTGGACCATCACCTACAGCAAGCGCGCCCGCGCGAAGGGCGAGGCCCGCGCCGCCGCGGCGGCCGCCGCTGCCACCGAGGCGCCCCGGGCCGGCGAAGCCGCCCAGGCCTAGTCGGCCAGGAGCCCGTCGCGGTGTCCGAAAGACGCCGGTGGCCCGGTACGCGTGACGCGGACGCTGTTGGTTAATTCGGGCCTGCTTCGCCCCGCTGGATCTATCCGGCGGGGCGGAGTGCCGCGAAGTGGCTGGTGCGGGTGCGGGCTCTGGGTGTTTCGGTGAGGTGGGCGTCGATGCGGGCGAGGTTGATGGCGGCGCCGGTGAGCTGGTGCTGGAGGCTGGTCTTTGCCAGACCCCGGTAGCGGGATCTGCGCAGGCCGCAGCGGGTAACGCCTTGGGAGATGGTGCCCTCGATGCCGGCGCGGATCTTGTAGCGCTCGCGGCGGCGTTGGGGTAGCCGGCATCGACCCAGTGCTCGCCGGGCAGGCACTCCCGCGCGGCGAGGGAGGCGTGGATCGGGCCGATCGCCATGCTGTCGGGGACGGTGGCGACGGTCGTGGCCACATTCGTGATCAGGTTCGGGGTGTCCGGCTCACAGGTCTCGGTGAGATGGGCCTTGTAACCGTCCCAGACGACGTCGCGTTTCGTGCTGCCCCTGGCTTCGGGGTCATAGGGTGTGACCAGGCGCGTCGCGCCCGGCGGGCGGTCTTTTGGGTCCCGCCGCCTCACCTCGCCCCCGTCCAGGTGGAAGTGCTGGACCCACATCTGCCGCAGGATCTCCACCTGCTCCAGCTCCCGCAGCCCGGCCGGTCCCCCGGGCGACAAGACGGCCTCAAGCAGCCGCGTCCCGTCCGTCCCGATCCGCTGGCCGACCTCCACCCGCTTGGCGTGGGCCTTGGGGAACCGGGAGTCCTCGGCCCGGGTGGCGTAGTGCCTGAACCAGTCCGGTTCGGCGATCTCCACCAGCCAGTCAGGGGCGGCCCGCGCGAGCGCGTTCAACGCCGAACGGAGCGTCTCCGCGACCATCTCCAGCCAGCACAGTTCCCGTGCTGCGGACTGCACATGCGTGGAGTCAGTACGGGCTCGGCCGGCGGTCTTGAGCAGTCCCTTCTCCCGGGCCGCGGCCAGGATGCCGTCCAGCACCCGCCTGCCCGCCTCCGCGTCGACGAGACGGTCCCGGAACTCCGACAGCACTGAGAAGTCGAAGCCCGGATCAGCCAGTTCCAACCCGAGGGCGTACTTGAAGTCGATCCTCGCCCGCACCGCCTCCGCGGCCTGCCGGTCGGTGAGCCCCTCGACGAACTGCAACACCAGCACCAACGCCAGCCGCCCCGGTGACCAGGCAGGCTTGCCCCGCGCCGGGAACAGATCCGAGAACTCCCGAACCCGGATCGCCAGGCTCCCCTTCGGGAACGCGGCCCGCGCCACCCGCACCGTCTCCGCCGGGATCTCCCCAGGCCCCTTCGGCTGCATAGACATCGACACCCACCCCATACGACAACGTCGGCTCCCAAGACCACAACCAGGTCTTGGGAGCCGACGTCACGCACGGGCCCGAATTAACCAACAGCGTCCGCGTGACGCGTACCGGGCCACCGGTCTTTCCGCGCCGTTCCGGCCGGGGCCGGGACGGCGTGCACGGGTCAGCAGCCGAGCAGGCGGCCACCCAGGTAGGACTGGATCTGGTCCAGGGAGACGCGCTCCTGCTTCATGGTGTCGCGCTCGCGCACGGTCACGGCGTTGTCGTCCAGGGTGTCGAAGTCGACGGTGACGCAGAACGGCGTGCCGATCTCGTCCTGGCGGCGGTAGCGGCGGCCGATGGCGCCCGCGTCGTCGAACTCGATGTTCCAGTTCTTGCGCAGGTCGGCGGCCAGGCCCTTGGCCTTCGGCGACAGCTGCGGGTTGCGGGAGAGCGGCAGCACGGCGACCTTGACCGGGGCCAGGCGGTGGTCGAGGCGCATCACGACGCGCTTCTCCATGACGCCCTTGGCGTTCGGGGCCTCGTCCTCGACGTAGGCGTCGAGCATGAAGGCGAGCATGGCGCGGTTGACACCGGCCGCGGGCTCGATGACGTACGGCACGTACCGCTCGCCGGCCTCCTGGTCGAAGTACGACAGGTCCTGGCCGGAGGCCTCGGAGTGGGCCTTCAGGTCGAAGTCGGTCCGGTTGGCCACGCCCTCGAGCTCGGAGAACTCGGAGCCGCCGAAGTTGAAGCGGTACTCGATGTCGGCGGTGCGCTTCGAGTAGTGGGAGAGCTTCTCCTTCGGGTGGTCGTACCAGCGGATGTTCTCCTCGCGGATGCCGAGGTCGCGGTACCAGTTCCAGCGCTCGTTCATCCAGTACTCGTGCCACTGCTCGTCCTCGCCCGGCTTGACGAAGAACTCCATCTCCATCTGCTCGAACTCGCGGGTCCGGAAGATGAAGTTGCCCGGCGTGATCTCGTTGCGGAAGGACTTGCCCATCTGCGCGATGCCGAAGGGCGGCTTCTTGCGCGAGGTCTGCTGGACCTGGGCGAAGTTGGTGAAGATGCCCTGGGCGGTCTCGGGGCGCAGGTACGCCTTGGAGCCGGTGTCCTGGGTCGGGCCGAGGTGGGTCTCCAGCATGCCGGAGAACTGCTTGGGCTCGGTGAACTGGCCCTTCACGCCGCAGTTCGGGCAGTTGATGTCGGCCAGGCCGTTGTCGGGCAGGCGGCCGTGCTTGGCCTCGTAGGCCTCCTCCAGGTGGTCGGCGCGGTGCCGCTTGTGGCAGGAGGTGCACTCGGTGAGCGGGTCCGAGAAGGTCGCGACGTGGCCGGAGGCCACCCAGACCTCGGGGGCGAGGATCACGGAGGAGTCGAGACCCACGACGTCCTCGCGGGAGGTGACCATCGCGCGCCACCACTGGCGCTTGATGTTCTCCTTGAGCTCGACACCCAGCGGCCCGTAGTCCCAGGCGGCCCGCTGACCGCCGTAGATCTCGCTGCACGGGTAGACGAAGCCACGGCGCTTGCTGAGGCTGACGATGGTGTCGATCTTGTCGGCGGCCACGATGCTCTCTTCATTACGAGGACGAACGCGAATGCTTCAGGTTACCGGCGCGCGGGGGGCCCCTTCCAAATCGGTTCCGTTTCTCTCGCGGGCGCACGCGTACGCGCACCCCCGCGCGTACCGGGGGGCCTCACCGCCCGCACCCCGATCCGACCCCCACAGGCTTTTGACAATCGTTTCCATCTTTGATGAAAATGACTGTCATGAACGTACGACGCCTCATATCCGCCACCGCTCTCGCCGGAGCCGTCGCCCTGGGCGCCACGGCCCTCACCGCCTGCGCCGCGCTGACCGGTGAGGCGGACGGCAAGGGCGGGAAGGACGGCAAGCTCGCCGTCACGGCGTCGTTCTACCCGATGCAGTTCCTCGCGCAGCAGATAGGCCGGGACCACGTCGCGGTCGGCACCCTCACCAAGCCCGGTGTCGAGCCGCACGACCTGGAGATCACCGCCCGCCAGACCGCCCGGCTCGACGAGTCGGACGTCGTCCTCTACCTCAAGGGCCTCCAGCCGGCCGTGGACAAGGCCGTCGACCAGGCACAGGCCGGCACGAAGGTCGACGCCGGCACCCTCACCGAGCTGGAGGTCCACGACCTCGCGGGCGAGGCGGACCACGACCACGGCGCCGAGGGCGGCCACCACCACGACGGCGAGGGGGGCCAGGACCCGCACGTCTGGCTCGACCCGGTCAAGTACGCCGAGATCGCCCGCGGCGTCGGCAAGGCCTTCGGGAAGGCCGACCCGGCCCACGCCGCCGACTACGAGAAGAACACCGCCGAGCTGGTCGGCAGGCTCACGGCCCTGGACACCGAGTTCAAGAACGGCCTGGCGGACACCGCGACCAAGACCTTCATCACCACCCACTCCGCCTTCGGCTACCTCGCCGAGCGCTACGGCCTCGACCAGGAGGGCATCGCCGGGGTCGACCCCGAGTCCGAGCCCAGCCCGGCCCGCATGAACGCGCTCCAGACGCTCGCGCGCAAGGAGAAGGTCTCCACCGTCTTCTTCGAGACGCTGGCCAGCCCCAAGCTGGCCGACACCCTCGCCCGGGACCTCGGCCTCAGGACGGACGTGCTCGACCCCCTGGAGGGGATCACCGAGAAGTCCCAGGGCGAGGACTACTTCGCCGTCATGCGGGCGAACCTGAAGAACCTCGAGAAGGCGCTCGGCACCAAGTGAGCCGCACCGGCCAACCGCCCACCCCTGCCACGACGGAGGCGCACGCCATGCACTCGACGGCATCCACCGGGCCCGCGGAGGCGGACCGGCCCGTCATATCCCTGCGCGGGGCCACCGCCTCGCTCGGCGCACGCCCCGTGCTGCGCGGGATCGACCTGACCGTGGAGCGCGGCGAGGTCGTCGCGCTGCTCGGCGCGAACGGCTCCGGCAAGTCCACCGCCGTCCGCTCCGTCGTCGGCCAGGTCCCGCTCACCAGCGGAGAGATCACCCTCTTCGGCACCCCGCAGAAGCGGTTCCGCGACTGGGCCCGGATCGGCTACGTCCCCCAGCGGACCACCGCCGCGAGCGGCGTGCCCGCCACCGTGCGCGAGGTCGTCTCCGCCGGGCGGCTCGCCCGGACGCGGCTCGGCCTGCTGCGCAAGGCCGACCGCGCCGCCGTGGACCGCGCCCTGGGCCTGGTCGACATGCTGCCGTACGCCGACGCCTCCGTGAACGCCCTGTCCGGCGGCCAGCACCAGCGGGTGCTCATCGCCCGCGCGCTGGCCGTCGAACCCGAGCTGCTGATCATGGACGAGCCGATGGCGGGCGTCGACCTCGCCAACCAGGAGGTGCTGGCCGCCGCCCTGCGCACGCAGGTCGCCGCCGGTGCCACCGTCCTCCTCGTCCTGCACGAGCTGGGCCCGCTGGAACCCCTCATCGACCGCGCGGTCGTCCTGCGCGACGGGTGCGTCGTGCACGACGGGCCGCCGCCCGAGGCCGTGGGCCAGCACGCCCTGCCCGGCCACGACCACGTACACCCCCACGCGGCCCACGACGCCGAGCCGCTCCGGACGGGACTGCTGAGCTGATGGAATTCCTGACCCCCGCCTTCATGCAGCGGGCGCTGATCGCCGCCACCCTGGTCGGCATCACCGCGCCCGCCATCGGCACGTACCTCGTCCAGCGCCGCCAGGCCGTCATGGGCGACGGCATCGGGCACGTCGCGATGACCGGCGTCGCCCTCGGCTTCCTGTTCCAGACCAGCCCGGTGTGGATGGCCACCCTCGTCGCCGTCGTCGGCGCCGTCGGCATGGAACTGATCCGCTCCCGCGGGAAGACCAGCGGCGACATCGCGCTCGCCGTGCTCTTCTACGGCGGCATGGCCGGCGGCGTCATGATCGTCAACCTGGCGCCCGGCGGCTCCACGGCCAACCTGATCAGCTACATGTTCGGCTCGATCACCACCGTCGCGCCCGAGGACGTCCTCGCCGTCGCGGTCCTCGCCGTGGCCGTCATCGCGGTGACCCTGGGCCTGCGCCGGCAGCTGTTCGCCGTCTGCCAGGACGAGGAGTTCGCCCGCGTCACCGGCCTGCCGGTGCGCGCCCTGAACCTGCTGCTGGCCGTCACCGCCGCCGTCACCGTCACCGTCGCGATGCGCATCGTCGGCCTGCTGCTCGTCAGCGCCATGATGGTGATCCCGGTGGCCGCCGCCCAGCGCGTGACCAAGGGCTTCACCGCCACCCTCCTGACGGCCGTCGCGATCGGCACCGCGGTCTCGCTCACCGGCACCGTCACCACGTACTACGTCGACGCACCCTCCGGCGGCGCGATCGTGCTGCTCGCCATCGGCGTCTTCCTCGCCATGTCGCTGCTCTCCGCACCGCTGGCCAGGCGCCGCGCCGCGGCCGCGCGGGCCGCCCAAGAGGTCTGCACGAGCGACGATGTAAGGGTGTGAGGCGGCCCCGGCCTGGCACAATGACCCGAGGCCCGAGGCCCGTCTGCTGGATCGGGCCCGAGACGAGGAGGAACCGGTGGCGACTGCGCCTGGCGAGACGAACACGGCGCCAGTACGAGGACGATCCACCCGGCAGCGCGCCGCGGTCGCGGCCGCACTGGACGAGGTCGACGAGTTCCGCAGCGCGCAGGAGCTGCACGACATGCTCAAGCACCGCGGCGCGTCCGTGGGCCTGACCACCGTCTACCGCACCCTCCAGTCCCTCGCGGACGCCGGCGAGGTCGACGTGCTGCGCACCCGCGACGGCGAGGCGGTCTACCGGCGGTGCTCGTCGGGCGAGCACCACCACCACCTGGTCTGCCGTACGTGCGGCAAGGCGGTGGAGGTGGAGGGCCCGGCCGTCGAGAAGTGGGCGGAGGCCGTCGCGGCCGAGCACGGCTTCGTGAACGTCGCCCACACCGTGGAGATCTTCGGCACCTGCGCGGACTGCGCGGCCGGCGCGTAGTCGCTTCCCGAGTTACTTCCCGACCCGCCGGAGGTTGCGGTCGAGCAGGGCCCGCAGACGGTCCACGTCTGCGGGCTCCCGCAGACCCCGCTTGGGCAGCACGGTCAGGCCGGCGCCGAGCTTGTCGGCACTCACCGTCACGAAGTGGTCGGCGGTCTCGGCGTACTGCGGCTGCGCGCTCCAGGCGACGGTCTGCGCCCCTTCGCCGTGGCTGATGGTCACGCCGGTCTCGTCGACGACCGCGCGGTACTCGCCCTGCTTGGCGACGATCGACTTGTGGATCTTCCTGGCCGCCAGGGGGTTCGCGTAGAAGCGGGCCAGGGCCATCGTGATGCCGGCCGTCAGGGGCACGTACACGCCCCGGTCGCCCAGGCCCTGGCCGTGGCTCCAGTTCACCGCGGCGAAGAGGCAGACGACGAACCCCATGATCGGGATCGTCCACCGCACCCTGCGCCCCTGCGCCGACGTGCGCATCCGCACTCTCATACCGGCCAGCAGGTCCTCCGGCGTCGGCAGGTAGACCAGCTCGACGGCCCCCTCGACGGTCTCGGCTCTTCCTGCGTTCTCCATGGCGCGCTCCCCACCCGTGTCGGTCATGGGCGGGGAGCATACAGGCGGCCTCAGGAGCTCGCGGGACCGCCCTGCTGCGGGACCTCGTTGGGCAGCGCGCCGCCGAAGCGGCGGTCGCGCTGGGCGTACTCCAGGCACGCCCGCCACAGGTCACGCCGGTCGAAGTCCGGCCACAGCACGTCCTGGAAGACCATCTCGGCGTAGGCGCTCTGCCAGATCAGGTAGTTCGAGGTGCGCTGCTCGCCGCTGGGGCGCAGGAACAGGTCCACGTCCGGCATGTCCGGGTAGTACAGGTACTTCGCGAAGGTCTTCTCGGTGACCTTCGCCGGGTCGAGCCGCCCGGCCGCGACGTCGGCGGCCAGCGCCTGGGCCGCGTCCGTGATCTCGGCGCGACCGCCGTAGTTCATGCAGAAGTACAGCGTCAGCCTGTCGTTGTCCTTGGTCTGCTCCTGCGCGATCTGGAGCTCCTTGGCCACCGACTTCCACAGCTTGGGCATCCGGCCCACCCACCGCACGCGGATGCCGAGCGCGTCGAGCTGGTCGCGGGTCTTGCGGATGAAGTCGCGGTTGAAGTTCATCAGGAAGCGCACCTCGTCCGGGGAGCGCTTCCAGTTCTCGGTGGAGAAGGCGTAGAGCGAGATGCTCTTCACGCCCATCTCGATCGCGCCCTGGAGGACGTCGAGCACGCGCTCGGCGCCGACCTTGTGGCCCTCGGTGCGCGGCAGGCCGCGCTCCTTGGCCCAGCGGCCGTTGCCGTCCATGACGATCGCGACGTGGGTGGGGACGAGCTCGCCGGGGATCTTCGGCGGCCTGGCTCCGGACGGGTGCGGCTCGGGGGTCGCGTACGTGCGGCGGGAGCGTCCCAGGAATCCGCGTACTGCCATGGCGCTCAAGTCTCCGATCTCGGTCACTTCTCTACGTAACGCAAGGAGCGCAGCCCGCGCTCCAGATGCCAGTGCAGATAGGCGGAGACGAGTCCGCTCCCCTCGCGCACGTACCGCGGCTCGGCCGCGTCGGCCGTCGCCCAGTCCCCCGTCAGCAGGGCGCTGAGCAGCCCGATGGCTTCAGCAGATGGTACGACGCTTCCGGGGACCCGGCAGTCGCCGCATATGACGCCGCCGGCGGCGACGGAGAAATGGCGGTTGGGGCCGTGGATGCCGCACTTGGCGCAGTCCTCGAAGGAGGGGGCGTAGCCGTTGACGGCCAGGGAGCGCAGCAGGAAGGCGTCGAGGACGAGATGGGGCGCGTGCTCGCCGCGGGCGAGGGTGCGCAGCGCGCCGACGAGCAGCAGGTACTGCTGGACGGCGGGTTCGCCCTCCTGGTCGGTGAAGCGCTCGGCGGTCTCCAGCATCGCGGTGCCGGCGGTGTAGCGGGCGTAGTCGGTGACGATGCCGCCGCCGTACGGGGCGATGATCTCGGTCTGGGTGCACAGCGGGAGGCCGCGGCCGACCAGCTCGCTGCCGCGGGCGAAGAACTGCACGTCGACGTGGGAGAAAGGTTCCAGCCCGGCACCGAACTTCGACCTGGTCCGGCGCACGCCCCGGGCGACGGCCCGGACGCGCCCGTGCCCCCGGGTCAGGATGGTGATGATGCGGTCCGCCTCGCCCAGCTTCTGGGTGCGCAGCACGATGCCGTCGTCGCGGAACAGGGTCATGGGGTCATTGTCCCGTACGGGGGTGACATCCAAGCCGCCCAGGCCGCCGCGTGGTGTGTGGGGGAGGCGCTTGACAGGGGTGGCAGGCTGGACCGGAGGCAGGCCCGGGCCTGGGGTGGCCGCAGGCCAGGGCGAAGCCCCTTGCCCCAGGGGTGGGCCTGCCGCAGGGCCTGCAGGCCGCCCCTGTCAAGCGCCGAGGGGACCCACACACCACGCGGCGGCCCCCGAAGCGAGCCACCCCCCGACCCGGGCCCCGAAGCGCGCGCAGCCCGACCCCGCGCCCCGGAGACCGCAGTGACCCCGGCCGGGGGAGCTAGGTCCGGCCGGGGCACCCCTTGGGAGGTTCTAGGCGGTCGGCGCCGCCGCGGGCTCGCCCTCGGTGGGCTCGTCCGCGCCGGACCCACCGGCCGCACCGTCCGCGTCCGCGGTGTCGGCCGCTCCGGCGGCGGCCGGGGCGGCCGGCTGCTCCGCCGGCGCCGGGGTGACTGCCGTGGAGCTCTCGTCCGCCGGGCCGGCGACGGCCGGCGCCGTGTGGGCGTCGTCCTTGGCCGGACCGTTGAAGATCAGGTTCAGCACGATCGCGGCCGTGGCACCCATCGTCACACCGCTGTTGAGCAGCGAGGACAGGTCGGAGTCCATGTGCTTGGTGAAGAACACCGGGACCGTGGCCGGGAGCAGCGCGAAGGCCAGGGAGACGCCCACGACCAGCGCGTTCTTCTCCTCCTTGAGGTCGACCTTGGCCAGCGTCTGGATACCGGCCAGGGCCACCATCGCGAACATCACGGTCGCGGCGCCGCCGAGGACGGCGTGCGGCACGGAGGCGACGATCGCGGCGGCCTTGGGCAGCAGCCCGAGCAGGATCATGAAGGCGCCCGCGGCGACCACCACGAACCGGCTCTTGACCTTGGTCATCCGCACCAGGCCGACGTTCTCGGCGAAGGCGACGTAGGGGAAGGAGTTGAGGATGCCGCCGAGGGCGGTGGCGGCGCCGTCGGCCCGCAGGGCGCGGGCCACCGTCTCGCTGTCGACCTCCTTGCCGACGATGTCGCCGACCGCGTACGTGTCACCGGTGGTCTCGACCATGGTGATCAGCATGACGATCAGCATCAGGACGATCGGGAACCACTCGAACTTCGGCGCCCCGTAGTGGAACGGCGTCGTGATGCCCACCCAGTCGGCCTGGCCGACGTCGCCGAACTTGGCGTCGCCGAGCAGGAAGGCGACGAGGGTGCCGCCGACCAGACCGAGCAGGATCGCGATGCTGGACAGGAACGGCCGGCCGACCTTCATCAGGACCAGGATGAAGAGCATCGTGCCGCCGGCGTAGGCGAAGTTCTTCGGGTCGCCGAAGTCGGGGCTGCCGAGGCCGCCCGCGGCGTCGTTGAGGCCGACCGGGATGAGCACGATGCCCAGCACCGTGATGACCGAGCCGGTGACGACCGGCGGGAACAGCCGCATGACCGTGCGGAAGGCCTTGGCCGGCAGCCAGGCGAACGCGAAGGTCGCGATACCCGCCGTGATGACGGCGCCGTAGATCACCAACAGGGCGGCGGTGCCGCCGCCGGCCCCGAGGCCGATCGCGATCATCGGGGAGACCGCGGTGAAGGTGACGCCTTGGATGAGCGGCAGCCGCGCCCCGATCCGGCCTATCCCGAAGGCCTGGATGATGGAGGCGATACCGCAGGTGAACAGGTCTGCGTTGATGAGGTAGACCAGCTGTTCCGTGCTGAGTTTCAGAGCCCCGCCGACGATGATCGGGACGATCACCGCTCCTGCGTAGAACGCGAGTACGTGCTGGAAGCCGTAGAGCGCGAGTTTGGGAAGGGGGAGCACCTCGTCGACCGGGTGCGTGCTCTGCTCTCCGGTGGCGGAAAGCCGGGCGGCGACACGTGCCATCTCTGCCTTGCCCTTCAAAGGTAGGTAAATGAGAGGAAGATCTGGTTGTCCCTGGTCCGGCGGCTCTGACGGGCAGGGTTGTCAGTGCGATCACGTGGAATCGAAGGCCCGCTGTGTTACCAGCAGCGTCTCGTCGTGTGTCCGGAATCAAACGCCTGTGAGGGGCGCCACGGACATCGTCGACTTCTACGAATCACGGCCTCCAGGAAGGCGCCCGTTCGTCAGTTCGTCCAATGGCGCCCGCAGGCGTGTGCAGCTATGGCGCCAAACACTTCCGGAATCCGCTTTCCGATACGCGGAAGTAAAGAGGCGTCTCCCCTCAGGGCTCTGACCAGCCAAGGGCGACTTCCCGCCAGGCAAAGTCGAACGCGTCGTGAACGCGTCGTGAAGCTCCAGGCCAGAGCAGCCCTCCGCGCCGCCGGCGCAGTGGTTCAGGCCAATTTCAGGCCCCCGGAGGGGGTCGCGACGCGAAATCGTTACACACCGCAGCCGAGTCAACACGCGTAGATCTTCCATCAGGCGGAAAGGCCAAGGGCCCCGGACCCGATCCGGGTCCGGGGCCGGGGCCTCCCGCGGGCTCAGGAAGGCGTACGGGCCGCCGTCAGCAGCCGCGTGACGTCGTCCGCGGCCAGCCGCAGCGCGCCGCCGACCGTGGCCAGCACGTCCCGCTCGGCGGGCGTGTACGGGCCGTCCGCGAGCGCGATCCGGGCGCCCTGCAGCAGGACCGACTCGCGTCCGGCCGGTGCCAGGTGCGGTGCCAGCGGCTCCAGCGCCTCGTGCAGCTCGATGGAGAGGGCCGCGCCGATCATGTCCGCCGACAGCCGGCCCGTATCGGCGGCCAGGCCCTCGACCAGCCCCTCGAGCTGGTCCCCGGTGCAGTCCTCGAACCCGGCCGCGCGGACCGCCGTGACGGCCGCCTCCAAGGCCGTACGGGAGCAGGTGCCGCCGGCCGCCAGCACGGCCAGGGCCACGGTGTGCACGGCGTCGCGCAGCATGGCCGACAGCCGGTGGCTGGTCGGGTGGTCCAGCACCTCGGTGCCGAAGCGCTCCCCGCAGGCCGCGCACTCGGCCACCGGCCCGGCGGCGCCGCGGGGCAGCAGCGGCAGCCCGAACACGGTGAGCCGGCGGCGGCCCGTGCGGCGCCGGTAGTTGCGGTCCCCGCCGCAGCCGGGGCAGAAGAACTCGCCGTCCCCGACGGTGCTCCACGCGGTACGGACGCCCCACAGTGTCAACTTCCGGCCGGTCCCAGCCCGCTCAGGCAACGTCCCACCTCCGTAACCACCCCGCAGCGTCGCGGCGTTGGCGTGATGTTAGCCACACCCACCGGAGGACGGCAGTCCTGCGACGAGACATCTCCCCCACCTGTGCGGGAGTTGGCCGAGAGTTGACCGGCCGGCCACCCGGGCCGGTCCGCACGGACGTCCGAAGACCCCGCGCCGGCACCGACGCACGGACCCCGGGCCGCCGCGAGGGCGGCCCGGGGTCCGGTACGCGTCCGCCCTCGCGGCGGGCGGCGGCGTCAGCGACCGGCGCGGTTGACGGCGGAGATGACCGCCTTCAGGGAGGCGCGCGTGGTGTTGGCGTCGATGCCGATGCCCCACAGGACCCGGCCGTCGATGGCGCACTCGATGTACGAGGCGGCCTGCGCCGAGGCGCCCTCGCTCATCGTGTGCTCCTGGTAGTCCAGCAGGCGGGCGTCCACGCCGATGCCGGCCAGCGCGTCGAAGAAGGCCGAGATCGGACCGTTGCCGGAACCGGTCAGGGTGGCCGGGGCGCCGTCCACGGCCGCCTCGACGGTCAGGGTGTCCGTACCGTCCGTGTCCGTCGTGCTCTGGCCCGAGCGCAGCTGGATGCGGCCCCACGGGTTCTCCGGGTTCGGCAGGTACTCGTCCTGGAAGACGGACCAGATCTGCTTGGGCGTGACCTCGCCGCCCTCGGCGTCGGTCTTGGCCTGGATGATCTTCGAGAACTCGATCTGCATGCGGCGCGGCAGGTCCAGCTTGTGGTCGTTCTTCAGGACGTACGCGATGCCGCCCTTGCCGGACTGCGAGTTGACGCGGATCACGGCCTCGTAGGAGCGGCCCACGTCCTTGGGGTCGATCGGCAGGTACGGGACGGCCCACTCGATGTCGTCGACGGTCCTGCCCTGGGCGGCCGCGTCGGCCTCCATGGCGTCGAAGCCCTTCTTGATGGCGTCCTGGTGGGAGCCGGAGAAGGCGGTGTAGACCAGGTCGCCCGCGTAGGGGTGGCGCGGGTGGACCTCCATCTGGTTGCAGTACTCGGAGGTGCGGCGGATCTCGTCGATCTGCGAGAAGTCGATCTGCGGGTCGACACCCTGCGAGAACAGGTTCATGCCCAGGGTGACCAGGTCGACGTTGCCGGTGCGCTCGCCCTGGCCGAACAGGCAGCCCTCGACGCGGTCGGCGCCGGCCATCAGGGCCAGCTCGGCGGCGGCGACGGCGGTGCCGCGGTCGTTGTGCGGGTGCACGGACAGGCAGACGTGCTCGCGGCGGGTCAGGTTGCGGGACATCCACTCGAAGCGGTCCGCGTGGGTGGAGGGCGTCGAGCGCTCCACGGTGGCGGGCAGGTTCAGGATGATCTCGCGGCCGGGGCCGGGCTGCCACACGTCGCAGACGGCCTCGCAGACCTCCAGGGCGAAGTCCAGCTCGGTGTCCGTGAAGATCTCGGGGCTGTACTGGTAGCCGAAGACCGTGTCGTCGCCCAGGATCTTCTCGGCGTACTCCATCACCAGGCGGGTGCCGTCGACGGCGATCTGCTTGATGTCGTCCTTGGAGCCGCGGAAGACGACCCGGCGGAAGGTCGGCGCGGTGGCGTTGTACATGTGCACGGTGCCCCGCTTGACGCCGCGCAGGGACTCCACGGTGCGCTCGATCAGGTCCTCGCGGGCCTGGGTCAGCACGGAGATCGTGACGTCGTCCGGGATCGCGCCCTCTTCGATGATCGAGCGTACGAACGCGAAGTCGGTGTCGCTGGCCGACGGGAAGCCGACCTCGATCTCCTTGTAGCCCATGCGCACCAGCAGGTCGAACATCTCGCGCTTGCGGGCGGGGCTCATCGGGTCGATCAGGGCCTGGTTGCCGTCCCGCAGGTCGGTGGACAGCCAGCGCGGGGCCTTGGTGATGCGCTGGTTCGGCCACGTCCGGTCGGCGATCTCCACCTGCTCGTACACGCCGTACTTGTGGACCGGCATGCCGGAGGGCTTCTGGGTGTGCGTCGCGGTGGTGATCGGCGTGGGGCGACCGGCGAAAGCGTGCTGCGTCATGGCGTAGGGCTCCTCGTGTGTCCGCGAAGGGTTCGCTGGTACGGCCGACGGGTCGTAAATCCGCAACACCAGACTCCGCGGGGAGGGGGTCGGCCTACGACTACAGGCCCTCGCCGCGGCAGCTAAGGAGGAGCAGCCCGAAACGCATGATGTGCCGCAGCCTAGCCGAGCCGCGCCGTGGGCGGGACGGTCGTTCCAGTATGCGGGACCCCACGCCCGAGATGTCCGAAATGTGACTTACGCCGCTGCTCGCGCGGGAAGTCCGGATGTTCCGTCAACGGCGCGGCGTGCGTTTGGGACAGTCGAATGAATCATGGTCGCAGGTAGTGACACTGCCGTGACCCGCTGCCACATTGCTGTCGCATGGATGCCAAGGACGCCCGTCACGCCCGCCAGTCCACCCACCCCGTCTTCTGCACGATCGTGCCGCCCCACCTGCTCGACAAGCTGGCGCGGTCCGAGAACCCCGCGGTCGCCGCGCCCGCCAAGCGGACCCTGATCGCGGACGCCTCCCTGCGCACCGAGCGGCGGCTGAACACGGTCATCGGACTGCCGACCTTCGGCGGGGCCCCGGCGACGCCCCGGCGCACGCTCCACGACGCCGAGCACGGCACCGCGCTGCCCGGCACGGTGGTGCGCCGCGAGGGCGAGGAGCCCGGCCGGGACGCCACGGTCAACCGCGCGTACGCGGGCCTGGGCGCGACCTTCGAGCTGTACCTGGGCGTCTACGCCCGCAACTCCATCGACGGCGAGGGCCTGCCGCTCGTCGCGACGGTGCACTACGACGAGAACTACGGCAACGCCTTCTGGAACGGCGAGCAGATGGTGTTCGGGGACGGGGACGGGGAGATCTTCCTCGACTTCACCATCCCCGTGGACGTCATCGGGCACGAGCTGACCCACGGCGTCACCCAGTACACGGCCAATCTGGAGTACTTCGGCCAGTCCGGTGCGCTCAACGAGTCGATGTCCGACGTCTTCGGCTCACTGATCAAGCAGTACGCCCTGGGCCAGACCGCCGACCAGGCCGACTGGCTGATCGGCCAGGGCCTGTTCGCCCCGGACGTGCAGGGCGAGGCGCTGCGCTCGATGAAGGCCCCCGGCACGGCGTACGACGACGACGTCCTCGGCAAGGACCCGCAGCCCGCGAGCATGGACGACTACGTCCGCACCGGGCGCGACAACGGCGGGGTGCACATCAACTCCGGCATCCCGAACCACGCCTTCTACCTGGCGGCCACGGCCCTCGGCGGCCACGCCTGGGAGCGGGCCGGGCAGATCTGGTACGACACGCTCACCGGCGGGCGGCTGGAGTCGCACGCGACCTTCGCGGACTTCGCCCGGCTGTCCGTGGCCGCGGCGGTGGAGCGCTACGGCGCGGGCGGCGAGGAGCAGGAGGCGCTGGTCAAGGCCTGGGCCCAGGTGGGTGTGCCGACGGCCGAGGAGCGGTAGAACAGGTCCCATGCGGATCGAAGTACGGCGGACCGGCGGGTTCGCGGGGATCGAGCGCCGGGCCGAGGTGGACACCGAGGGCCGGCCGGACGCGGCGGAGTGGGCGGCGCTGGCGGAGCGGGCGCTCGCCGGCGCCCCCGGCGGCCCGGGGGGCACCTCGGGTGCGGTGGGGGTGCCGGACGGGTTCTCGTACCGGATCACGGTGGACGGGCGGACCGTGCACTGCGCCGACCCCCACCTGACCGACGCCCAGCGCCAGCTCGTCTCCCGGGTCCTCAAGGAAGGTGCCTGAGGGGGCCGGTGCAGGGGGCACGAGCGGCGTAAACGGCGTGCCCGAGCAGGGCTTCTTTGTTTTCATGGCGCCGTGACGACTCTTGGTGACCTTGAGAGGTACTACGACGCGGTCCCCCGTGTGGGCGGCGCCCGGGCCGAGGACTTCGGCCCCCTGACGCTGTTCGTCCAGGAGGACCCGACGGGCTGGCAGTACTACGCCCGGCCCACCCTGGGCGGGACGGCGCCGGTGACCCCGGCCGACGTGGAGCGGGTCCTGGAGCGCCAGCGCGAGCTGAAGGTGCCGCAGGCCTTCGAGTGGGTGGCCGAAACCACCCCCGGTCTGCGGGCGGCCGTGGAGGCGGCCGGCGTGCCGGTGCACTCCCATCCGCTGATGGTGCTGGACCCCGCGGCCGCGCCGGCGCCGCCGCACCCGGACGTCCGGCTCTTCGGCCCGCAGGACCCGCTGCTGCTGGCCGCGGTGACCGTGCCGATGCTGGCCTTCGCGTCACCGGGCACGGCGACGGGCGAGACGGGCCTGCCGGAGCTGGCCCGGCAGATGGCCGACCCGGGCAGCGAGGTGCGGCGGGCGTACGTGGCGCGGAAGCTGGCGGACGGGCGGACCGGGCTGGCGGCGGCGGTGCGGGACGGCACGGTGCTCTGCTCGGGGCAGTACAACCCGGCCGGCGACGTGGCCGAGGTGGTCGGCGTGGGCACGCTGCCCGCGGCGCGCCGCCAGGGCCTGGCGCTCGGGGTGACCGCGGCGCTGGTGGCCGCGGCGCGCACGGCCGGCGCGCGGCACGTGTTCCTGTCGGCGGGCGACGAGGACGTGGCGCGGATCTACACGAAGGCGGGCTTCCGGCGCGCGGGCACCGCACTGATCGCCGAGCTGGGCTAGCGAAAACGCCGCGGGCCGCGTCCGGGGGATCCGTACGCGGCCCGCGGCGTCGCGCCGTGCGGTACTGCGGCCGTCAGCGGCGCACGGGGGTGCGCAGCCGGGCCGGCATGTGGCGCAGGAGCCACTTGTTGGCGGGCTCCTCGACGTACCGGTGCAGGGCCCAGGCCAGGCCGGTGGCGACGAGGCCGAGGCCGAGGAGGCCGAACAGGGTGCTGTTGTCGTCCGCGAGCCGGCCGTACTCGTAGGTGGCCCAGCGGCTGACGCTGTGGTGGATCAGGTAGAAGCAGTACGACCAGATGCCGAGGTTGATCAGAACCGGGCTGTTCATCAGGCCGCGGCGGCCGGCGATCTCGCGCTGGACGAAGGCCAGCATGATCAGGGCGGCGAGGATCGCGATGCTCGGGCGGACCGTGCACTCGAGTTGCTTGTCCCAGTACTCCGGCAGCCGGTGGCGGGCCTGGTAGTACGCGAAGACGTACGCGCCCAGGGCCAGGACCGGCACGGCCGGGTGCAGGGGCAGCCGCCAGCCGCGCTTGACGGCCAGCGCGAGGGTGATGCCGAGCAGGAACTCGGGCATGTAGACGACGGGGTGGCGCATGACCCAGGAGGCCATGCGGTCGCCGAGGTACGCGAACGCGTAGTGGTTGACGGCGACCATGCCGAGCAGTCCGGCCGCGGTGAGCACGACGAGGCGGCGGGTGCTCAGCCGGACCAGGGCCCGGGCGGCGAAGGGGAACAGCGCGTAGAAGAGCATCTCGACGCAGAGCGTCCAGGTGACCGGGTTGCCGGGCAGCGTGGGGTACGCGTTCGGGAACCAGTTCTGCACGAGGAAGATCGAGGAGACGATGCTGCCCCAGTCGCGGTGCTCGTGCGCCAGTACGTAGAAGACGTAGTAGGCGGGGAGGGCGGCGACGAGGGTGGCCGGCCAGATCCGGGCCATGCGGCGCCAGTAGAAGGCGCCGGCGCTCTGCTCGGGCTTGTGGACCCAGGTGAGCAGGAAGCCGGAGAGGACGAAGAAGAAGGTGACGCCGTGCACGCCGATCTGCGAGTACGGGAAGAGCAGCGGCGCCCTTCCATAACCTGTCTTGTGCCCCAATCCGGTGAAATGGTGCGTGAAGACGGCGAATGCGGCGAAGAACCTGAGGCTGGTCAGTGAATCGAGACGGGTGGGCAATGCGCCGAGGACGGGAAAACGGTCCCGCGGGGTGGATATCGGTGCCTGCACAGCCGTCGATGGCGTCGACGCCGTCGATGTCATGGTGGGGTCTGCCTCATCTTCATCGGCTTTGTCAGCGGGAAGAACGGTCCATCCGCGGAACAGGGCGAACTCCGCGGTGTTCGGCAGACGAAAAGGTTCCGTTCATCCTAAGGGGCCGCCTCGGGCGCGCCGAGGCAGCCGGAGACGTCCCCTCGTGTGATGAATCTCCCGCGAATCGACTGGCGTTGGAGCCAGTCGATCTGGTATAGGGCCCCGCTTGCGGGTGTGTGTGCGGTCGGTGCGGCCTCACGGTCCGCCGCGGCCGAGGGTCGGCGGCGCGTCCCGCCGGGGTCGCTGGGGTATCGTGCCAGACCGGTTGACGGGGTCGACCGCCGTTTCAGAACCTGGTTTCACCGTGCAGAAAGAGCCGATCGAACGATGACGTATTCGCTGGCGCATGGAATGGGTCACGGAGGTGCTTTCCGCACCTCGCAGCCCGTTTCCATTCCGGTGGTTCCCGACACCTCTGAGGGGCGAATATGAGCCTCGGGAACACCCTGACCACGAATTCAGCCGAGACGGACGCGGCGCAGCCGAACGTCTCCGTGGTCGTCATCGTCTACAACGACGCAGAGCGTCTTCCGACGGCGGTCCAGTCCGTCCTCGACCAGACCCTGCACGGGGTCGAGGTCGTCA
>NZ_JOGB01000070.1 GCF_000719335.1 Streptomyces sp. NRRL S-87 | reverse complement strand
GGGGGTACCTCCCAGCGGTAGCTGGGGGAGGCCTGCAGGCCGCCCCTGTCAAGCGCCGAGGGGACCCACACACCACGGGACCCACCCCCGAAGCGAGCCACCCGAAGCCCCCGCCCCGCCCCACCAGCCCGGCCCCACCCACCATCACAGCCGCCGCTGGGCAGGCACGCTCCCGCGCTCACCGCACAGGGCGGCCCTGAGATCCGGGTCCTTCACCGCAGCCAGGCCCCGCACCGCCACGGCCGCCAGAAGGGCCCGGTCGTCAGCGTCCCCCAGCCCCCACCCCAACCCCAGCCCCAGCCCCAACGCCAACCCCCGAACCCTTCCCCGCCCCCCACCAACCGCATCCCGACCCCGATACCGATCCCCGTCCCCATCCCCATCCCCGTCCCCACCCCGCCACTCGTCATCGAGCCGGACGAGCAGCTGCTGGCCGGCCGGCGACGCCCAGGGCGAGTACGGGTGCGACTCGAAGCGGGCCACGCCCAGGCAGCTCAGCGTCAGCACGAGTGGCAGCGCGAACCACCACCCGATCAGAGTCCGGTCCTCGCCGGCCTGCGGCAGCAGCACCGCCGCGGCCCCGAGGACGGCGATCAGCGCGCTGGCCGCCTTCACGCCCCGCACCGCCTCGTCCATGCCCAGCCGCTCCCGCTCCGGGACCGCGAGCCCCGCCCGGGCGAGCCGGTGGGCGAGGTCCCGTACCGCCGTGCCCGCGGCCGCGGCCGACCGTATCTGCGCCACCGGCGACTGCCCGTCCGGCCCGAACGCCCCCAGTACGCAGCGCTCCAGCTCGTCCCGGGCCACCGGGTCGACCACGGTCGCCCACCCGCTGCGGGCCAGGAGCAGCCGTCCCTGGCGCTGCATGGACAGCAGCGTCAGCACGACCACCCGTTGCGGGCCCCCGGCCAGGTAGGCCGCTTCGTAGAGGCTCAGTTCGCCGGCATCAGGCAGTTCACCGCGGCCGGACAGTGGGGCACCGGACCCCTCCGGACCGGACCTCTCCGGACCGGACCTCTCCGGATCGGACCTCTCCGGACCGGCCGCCGCCGTGGCGGCGGCCACCAGCCGCCCGCAGGAGAACAGCGCCCCGGCCCACGCCGGCAGCAGGAACAGGACCCAGAACATGGGGGCGGTTCTACCCCGTGGGCGGACCGGCGCAGTGCGCAAGGCGCCCAGGTGTGAGCAGCTCGTGACGCTCCCGTGATCAGGAACTGCTGCTTCCGCAACTCGAACTGGAAGAACTGCCACAACTCGAGCTGCTCGACGAGCAACTGGACGACGAGGATCCGCAACTGCTGCCGGACGAACCACACGAGGAACCCGAGGACCCCGAGGACCCGCAACCACTGCTGGAGGACCCGCAACTGCTGCCCGAAGAACCGCAACCGCTCCGGGACGAGCCGCAGCCCGACCAGTCGCCGCCGCCCCCACCGCTCCCGGTGTCCGGGCTCGCGCACCACATCACAGGAGTCTCGAAGGCGCTGCCGGAATCGTGCGTGCCGTGGCTGCCGTGCGCACGCGAGGAGGACGAGCCGGCGTGGCCCCGCGGCCGGCCGGCCGCACCGGGGACGAGCATCAGGAGCTGGCTGCGCAGCAGCGGGTCGGGCAGGGCCCGGGGGCCCTGCAGGGCCGTCAGCACGCTGAGGTCGCCCGAGGCGAGGTGGGTGGCGCGGTACGAGGCCAGGGCCGCCTTGCCCGCGGCGGTGACCCGGCGCCCGGCCACCGCCCGCAGGACGAGGCCGGCGATCAGGCCGAGGAACAGCGCGGGTACGGCGAGCAGGAAGAGCGGCACGTCGAAGTCGTACTCATGCGTCGCGGCCGCCCACTGGACGACCGTCAGCACGAACGCGGAGGGCACCAGCAGCAGGCACACCACCGCCTGGACCAGGCCCCAGCGGCGCAGGGCGGCACCCGCGCCGGGGGCGGAGAGCAGGCCGCGCGCGGCCAGGCCGTCCCCGGTCTCCTGGACGGCCGCGTCGCGCATGACGGCGAGCCGCAGCCACTGGAGCGCGCCGCTGGGCGCCGCCTCGTGCGCCGCCAGCACGGCCCGCTCGACGGGGTCGGCGGCCCGGGCGCCGGAGCGGACCTGCACGATGCCGGGGCCGCCGATCATCATGCGGCCGTCCTGGCAGAGCGCGACGAGGGCGGTGTCCACGACCCGGCGCGGGCCGCCGGCGAGGAAGGCCGCCTCGGTCAGGTCGTGCACGGTGGCTCCGGCCCCGCCCGCACGGCGGGAGCGGTACACGCCGACGGCGAGGCCGAGGGTGGAGGCGACGACTCCGACCCAGACGATGAGGGCGAAGTAGTTCACGATGCCGTCTCCTTCACTGATCTTGCCGGGACTGCCAGGACTGCCGGGACTGCCGGGACTGCCTTGGCCGCCGCGGCGGCGGCCGGGACTGCCTTGGCCGCCGCGGCGGCGGCCGGGTGGTCCGTCGCGGCGGCGGCCGGGCGGTCCGTGGCAGTGACCGGGCGGGTCGTAGTGGTGCCCGGGTGGGCCGCGAGGCGGGCGCGGGCGCGGCGGCCCCGCGGGCGGGGCGGCGGCACCAGGCGGTGCGCGAGCCGGGTGAGCCGACCGGGGGGTTTGGAGCCCGCGCGGTCACGCCACCAGGCGGTGAGCCGGCGCCGGGCGAGTCCGTCGCCGATCCCGTCGGTGAGCAGCAGGTGCTCGGCGAAGTCGAGGGCGTCGCGCCGGTAACCGGCCGTCATGGGACGGGTCCTCGCGTAGCCGAGGAAGGCCTGCCGGTACGCTTCCGCGCCGAGGATGCGCGGCAGGTCGGGCGCCACCTTGGCCACGACGTCGGCCCGCTTGGCGGCGAGCGCCCGGGCCTGCACGCGCATGCGCGGCGCGTCGAAGCCCTCGGGCACGGGCGTCCCGGCGACGAGCGCGGACAGCACGGCGGTCTGCGCGACCGCCACCCGACCACGCACGGCCTCCGCGTCGTGGTGCCCGCCCCGCGCCCCGTCGGCCGGTCGGAGGCCGTCGGTGGCCGCGTCCGGCGTCGGCCGCGCCCCCTCGGCGGTCAGGACGCCGCGGATCGCGGCCAGCTCGGCGGCCAGTTCCGGCTCCGGCGGGAAGTCGTCGTCCCGCTCGAGCAGCACCCCCGGCGGGTCCACGCGCGCCCGCAGCTCGCCGAGCAGCGCCAGCACCTCCGGCGGCACGGGGTGCGCGTGGGTGTCGTGCCACACCCCGCCGCGCTCGATCCCGCCCGCCACGTGGACGTACGCCAGCGCTTCCAGCGGCAGGGCGTCGAGCACGGCCAGGGGGTCCTCGGCCCGGTTCACCCGGTTCGTGTGCAGGTTGGCGACGTCGATGAGGAGCCGTACCCCGGTGCGCTCGACCAGTTCCGCCAGGAACTGGCCCTCGGTCAGCTCGTCGTCCGGCCACGAGAAGAGGGCCGCGATGTTCTCCAGGGCCAGGGGGACCGGCAGCGCGTCCTGCGCGATCCGTACGTTCTCGCACAGCACCGCCAGGGCGTCCCGGGTGCGCGGCACCGGCAGCAGGTGTCCGGCCTCCAGTCGCGGCGAAGCGGTCAGCGGGCCCCCCGCCCGCACGAACGCGATGTGCTCCGTCACCAGCGGCGCCTCCAGGGCGACCGCCCGCTCGGCCAGGTCCGCCAGCCGGCCCGGGTCGGGGCGGTCGGCCCCGCCGAGGCCCAGCGAGACGCCGTGCGGGACGACGACCGTGCCGCGTTCTCGCAGCCGGCGCAGGGCGTCCGGTAGGTGTCCGGGGCACAGGTTCTCGGCGACGACCTCGACCCAGTCGAGCCGCGGCAGCCGTTCGACCGCGTCGGCGATCTCCGGCCGCCAGCCGATCCCCACACCCAGGCGTGCCATGGGCTTCATCCGTCCCCCTCCGTGCCGTCCCCGTGGTCTGTGACGCTGTCATCGCCCGCGCGACGTGACGCCAATCCAGCCAGGGGGACGTTCAGAGGAACATTTGAGGTTCCTTACGCCGCCCCTACAAACCACCGGCTGCGGAGTCTACGATTCCGCCCCACGGACCGGCCCGCCGCACCCCCCTCCGGGCCCTTCCCGCCCCCTCCGGGCCCTTCCCGCCCCCTCCCCACCCGGTACCGCCCCCACGGCGATGGACCGGCTGTCCACCGGTCGGTGGACAGCCGGTCCATCGGTCGGTTGCCCGTGTCCGCCCCTCCCGCTCCCTACCGTTGGAGTGGAAGATCCGGGAGAGCCGCACGCGCCCCCGTACTCATCGAAACGAGGGGTGGCCCCATGAGCCCGTTCCTGACCGCCTTGACAGCCAGCGGGGTGATCCTGGTCATCATCCTGTCCACCGACCTGGGTACCCGCCGGATCACGCGCATGCGGCTGCTGCGCTCGATCATCGCGGTCGCAGTCGTGATGGTGCTCTTCGTCCGCTCACTCCCGCTCGGCGGGAACGACCCCTGGCTCCAACTGGCCGGCGTCGGTGCGGGAGTCGTCTGCGGTCTGGTAGCCGGGGCCCTGCTGCCCGCCCACCGGGGCTCCGACGGTGACGTCTACACCAGGGGCGGTGTCGCCTACGCGGTCGTCTGGACCTTGATGTCCGCCTCCCGCGTGCTGTTCGCCTACGGCTCCGAGCACTGGTTCGCGCAGGACGTCATCCTGTTCAGCATCGAGAACAAGCTGAGCGGGCAGGACGTCTACTCGAACGCCTTCGTGTTCATGGCCCTGGCCATGGTCCTCACGCGCACCGCGGTCCTCCTCGCCAAGAGCCGCCGGCTGCGCGGCCCCCAGGTCGCGACGACAGACGGCTTCGTGGACGCCTAGCGGACGTCTGGCGGACGGACGCCTGGAAGAACTGACCGGCCTAGCGGGAGAGGGCAGGGTGGTCGGCGACGACCGTGGCGCTGTTCGGGGCGATCTCCGTGAAGCCCGCGTCACGGACGACCGGCAGGCCGTCCGTCGTCAGGCGGGCCCAGTGGGCGGGGGTGGCGGTGCGGACGGCGAGGCGGAAGTCCGCGGCCCGCCACGCGGCGCGCGCCGCGTCGTCGAGGGCCCACCAGGCCAGCTGGGCACCGTGCCCGACCTGGGCCATCGCCTTGCCTGCCGACATCTCCAGCTCCGGGCTCAGCCAGAGCACCGGAACACCGTTGCCGGGGGCCTCGACCGGGCCCGGGTCGTCGAGTTCGGTACCGGAGACCTGGAGCTTGGCCAACTCCTTGGGCCAGCCGTCCAGCGGCACCGGCGGGAAGACCCGCACCTCCGCCGCGTCGCCGTGCACCGTGAGGCCCGGCAGCGTCGCCGCCTTGCGCCACTCTGCGCCGCGCGCCCGCCGCACGACCTTGCGGATCCGGGCGTCCTGCCAGGCGCGCACCGTCGCCGCCCACTCGCCGTCGCCGAGCGCCCGCTCGTCCGAGAGCAGGACGAGCACCGCGCGCGCCGCCGTCTCCAGGGCGTCGGTACGGGCCGGGGGTTCGGCCTTCTCGATGCGCACCACCAACGGCAGGACGTACTGCGGTGCGTCGTCCCGGGCCGAGGCCGGCCGGAACGGGCTGTCGGCGCCGACGGCGGGGGTCGCGGTGTGGTGGGTGGTGCTCTCGGGGCGGTCGTGGTCGCTGCTGCTCATCCCACCCAGTCTGCCAGGCGGTATTGCGAGCCTGTGACACACCGGCTGTTGTCCCGGTTCCCTCGGACGGGTGAAGATCAGCCGCATGAAGAGCGATCTCTTTGCCTCAGAGAACATGGCACAGCAGGCCACCGCACCCGGTATGACCCTGCAGAACGCCAAGTCCGTCAAGTACGCCGTCAACGGGGAGATGCTGGCCCGACAGGGCTCCATGATCGCCTTCCGCGGCAACCTGCAGTTCGAGCGCAAGGGCCAGGGCATCGGCGGCATGCTCAAGCGCGCCGTCACCGGCGAGGGCCTGGCCCTGATGTCCGTCCGCGGTCAGGGCGAGGCCTGGTTCGCGCACGAGGCGGCCAACTGCTTCATCGTCGAGATCGAGCAGGGCGACGCGCTCACCGTCAACGGCCGCAACGTCCTGTGCTTCGACCCCACGCTGTCGTACGAGATCAAGATGGTGAAGGGCGCCGGCATGGCCGGCGGCGGTCTGTTCAACAGCCTCTTCACGGGCCACGGAAAGCTGGCCGTCATCTGCGAGGGCAACCCGATCGTCATACCGGTCTCGCCGCAGTACCCCGTGTACGTGGACACCGACGCGGTGGTCGGCTGGAGCGCGCACCTCGACACGTCGCTGCACCGCTCGCAGTCCATCGGCTCGATGCTGCGCGGCGGCTCCGGCGAGGCCGTGCAGCTGATGCTCCAGGGCGAGGGCTTCGTCATCGTCCGTCCGAGCGAGCACGTGCCGGTGATCAAGGCCGGTCACTGAGCCGGTCCACGCGGTCCGACCGCCCCGGGGCCAGGTCGTGACCACGGCTCCGGGTCCAGGTGGTGACCACGGCCCCCGGTCCAGGTGGTGACCACCGCCCCGGGGCCGCAGGTCGTGACCACCGCCCCGGGGGATCCTGTCAGTTCCCGATGAGCTGCGAGACCTTCACGAACCGGTAGCCGCGCCTGCGCAGCTCCGGGACGATCCGCCGGACGGCCGTCTCGGTGACAGGCGCCGCGCTGCGGGTGCAGTGCATGACCACCACGGAGCCCGGCTTCACACCGTCGAGCACCTCCTGGGCCACCGCGTCCGGGTCCTTGGCGAAGGCGTCGCCGCTCACCACGTCCCACTGCACCGCCGTGACGTTCGCGGTGGACAGGGCGCGCAGCGCGTCGTCGTCGTAGCACCCTCCGGGGAAGCGGAAGTACGGGACCACCTCGCGCGCGCCCGCCTTGCGGAAGGCCTCGAAGGCCCGGTCCACGTCGGCCCGCGCGGCGGCCGCGTCGAGGGCGGGCAGCCCGTAGCAGGGCTCCTTGAACGCGTAGTGGCTGTACGAGTGGTTGGCGATCTCGAACATCGGGTCGGTGCCGATGGACCGCGCCTGGTCGGGGTACTCCTCGGCCCAGCGGCCGGTCATGAAGACCGTCGACGGCACCTTCAGCCGCCGAAGGGTGGCGATCAGCTGCGGGTTGTCGAAATGCTCGCCGCCGGCCGCGCGCGGCCCCTGATCGGCGGTCATGTCGGCGTCGAAGGTCAGCGCGACGACCTTGTCGGTGCTGTTCCGGGCCCGCTCGAACACGGCGGTCAGGCCGCCGGGCCCGGGCGCCAGGGTGGGTACGGACAGGCGTCCGGTGCCGGATCCGGGCCCGACGGCGAGCCCGGCGCCGGCGCCGGCACCGGCTCCGCCCGTCGACCCCGGGGGCGGGGCGGACACGGCGGCGGACGCCGAGGCGACGGGCGAGGCGACGGGCGAGGCGTTGGCGGAGGCGGGGGCGGAGGCGGCCGGGCCGGCCGGCCCGTCGGTCCGGCCGGTCCTGGAGCCGAGGGCCGCCGAGCCGGCGCCGGATCCGCCCCCGCAGCCGGCGAGGGCCGCGCCGAGGGCGGCGGTGAGCGCGGCGGCGGCCGCGACTCTTCGTACGGTGAAGGTCACCCAGGCAAAATATATGACTATGTGGCGATCGGACGCTTACGGCACTCCTCGGCGTCGAAGTCACCCGCCGGACGGCGCGGATCCGACTCCTCCGGGTGCTCCGGCAGCAGTCGGCCGGCCCCAGGGGCCGGTGACCGCGAACGTGGTGCCCGGGGTGTAGCAGTTGACGAACATGACCGACCCGTCGGGCGCGAAGGTGACGCCCGCGAACTCGCCGTACTCCGGCTGCCCGGTGGATCCGCCCGCCGCGCCGGCGGCCGGGGCCAGGGCCTGGCGGCCGCGGGCGACCGGGTACACGTGCCCGCCCGGCGCCAGTCCGAGGACGTACTGGTTGCCGCCCCCGTCCTCGCACACCATCAGCCCGCCGCCCGGCGCCAGGCAGATGTTGTCGGGGGACTCCCCGGGCAGCGCCGGGTCCGTGGCGGGGCCGAAGACCACCAGCAGCGTCAGCCGCCGGCGGTCCGGCTCGTACGCCCACACCTGGCCGAAGTGGTCCGCCGCCGACCCCTCGCGGCGACGCGCGAAGCTGGAGACGAAGAAGACGCGCGAGCCGCCCCAGTAGCAGCCCTCCAGTTTCTGGGCGTGGGTGACGCCCCGGCGGCCGAAGTCCTGCAGTCGTACGGGCGTCCGGCGCGCCGACGGGTCGGGCACGGGTACCCACTCGACGCGCTCGAAGACCGTTCCCGGCTCCTGCACCACCGACAGGTCGGGCACCCCCGGCACCCGCATCGCCTCCAGCAGCCCGCCGGCCCGCAGCGAGCCGGCGCCGCCGAGCGGACGGTACGGCAGGAAGCGGTAGAAGAGCCCGAAGGGCTCGACCCAGGCGTCCTCCGTCTCGTACACGACGCCGGTGCGCGGGTCGACGGCGACGGCCTCGTGCTGGAAGCGGCCGAGCGCGGTGAGCGGATGGGCTCCGGTGCGGTACGGGTCGACCGGGTCGACCTCGAAGACGAAGCCGTGGTCCTTCTCGTAGCCGGTGGTGCCGGCCAGGTCCTCGGTCTCCTCGCAGGTCAGCCACGTGTCCCACGGGGTAGGTCCGCCCGCGCAGTTGTACGCCGTGCCCGCGATGCCGACCCGCTCGCCGGTCAGGCCCCCGCGGCCGTCGGGTTCGAGGACGGTGCAGCCGCCCCGGCCGCCGCGGTCGTACACCAGGCCGTCGACGTGGGGGACGGGGAACTCGGCGGTGGCCTTGTTCTCGTGGTTGCGCACCAGGCGCAGCCGGCCGTCGGGACCGGTGAAGGCGCCCATGCCGTCGCAGTTCGAAGGCACCGGGCCCTCTCCGGAGCGCATCGGGGTGCCCGTACGGGAGAGCACGTCGTAGCGGAAGCCCGCCGGCAGGTCCAGGAGTCCTTGCGGGTCGGGGACCAGTGGGCCGTAGCCGGCGTGGTCCGGCGGCACGGTCGGGCCCGCGGGGCGGGTCCGGAACGCGCCGGCCCGGGCCGCGGCCGAACCGGTGGCGGCCGAACCGCTGGCGGCCGAACCGGTGGCGGCGGTGCCGAGGAGTTCGGCGACGGCTCCGGTGAAGGCGATCGCCCCCGCACCGGCGAGGATCTGACGTCGGGTCGCTTCCACGGGGCAACTCCCGGTGTGCGGAGGGGAGAAGTGACCCGCATGTGGTACCACGCGCACCGCGCGCGGTGGCTCATGCGGGCCACCCGGCTCCGGAAGTCGACCCCGAAGGGGTCAGGCGAGCTTCGCCTCGAGCGTGATCGTCGTACCGGTCAGCGCCTGGCTGACCGGGCAGTTCTTCTTCGCGTCCTCGGCCGCGGCCTGGAAGGCCTCCGCGTCGATGCCGGGCACCTCGCCCTCCACCGTCAGGTGGATGCCCGTGATGCCGGTGCCGGGCTGGAAGGTGACGGCCGCACTGGTGGTGAGCCGGGTGGGCGGGGTGTCCGCGCCCGCCAGGGCGTGGGAGAGGGCCATCGAGAAGCAGCTGGAGTGGGCGGCGGCGATCAGCTCCTCGGGGCTGGTCTTGCCGTTCGGCTCCTCGGAGCGCGCGGGCCACGAGACGTCGTACGTGCCGATGCCGGAGGAGTCGAGCGTCACCTTGCCCGAGCCCTTCAGCAGGTTGCCCTCCCAGACGGTGTGTGCGTGCCGCGTGGTGGCCATGGTGCATCCCTTCTGGCGGTCCGGACCCCCGCGGGGAGCGGCGGGCCGGCCGGGACCGTTCGGACCCGGCCGTGCCCAACCTACTGGGACACCAGGCCCTTCGCGTCGCGCGCCAGGGCCGTGAGCCGGGATATGGCGCGGAAGTACTTCTTGCGGTACCCGCCGTTCAACATCTCCTCGCTGAAGATGCGGTCGAAGGGCACACCGGAGGCGAGGACCGGGATTTCGCGGTCGTAGAGCCGGTCCGCGAGCACGACCAGGCGCAGCGCGGTCGACTGGTCGGGCACCGGACCCACGTCGGTGAGGCACACCGCGGTGACGTCCTCGCTGAGCGCGCCGTACCGGCTCGGGTGAACCCTGGCCAGGTGTTCGAGCAGGTTCGGGAAGTCGTCCAGGCTCGCGCCGGGGGTCGCGTACGCGGTCTTGGCGACCTGCTCGTCCGAGAACGGCGCGGGAGCCTCGGGCAGACCGCGGTGCCGGTAGTCCTGGCCGTCGATGCGCAGCGGCTTGAAGTGCGCCGACAGCCCCTGTATCTCGCGCAGGAAGTCGGCGGCGGCGAAGCGGCCCTCGCCGAGCTTGCCCGGCAGCGTGTTCGAGGTGGCGGCGAGTGCCACGCCCGCCTCGACGAGCTTGCCGAGCAGCGTGGAGACCAGGACCGTGTCGCCCGGGTCGTCCAGCTCGAACTCGTCGATGCACAGGAGCCGGTGGTTGCCCAGGGTGCGGACGGTCTGCTGGAACCCGAGGGCGCCGACCAGGTTCGTCAGCTCCACGAAGGTGCCGAAGGCCTTGTACTCCGGCGCGGCCGGGGTGGCGTGCCACAGGGAGGCCAGCAGGTGCGTCTTGCCGACGCCGTAGCCGCCGTCGAGGTAGACGCCGCGCGGCCCCACGGGGGCCGCGGGCTTGCGCGAGAACCACCGCTTCTTGCCGGCGCCGCTGGCATGGGCGCCGCCGAGGGTCCCGGCGAAGCCGCTCAGCACGGTGACGGCCTCGGCCTGGCTGGGCTGACCGGGATCGGGGTTGTAGGTGGAGAAGCGCACGGAGTCGAAGCGCGGGGGCGGCACCATCTCGGCGACCAGCCGCTCGGCGGGGACGTGCGGTTCACGGGCGCACAGGGAGAGCGGGCCCGCCTCGGCTATCTGGCTCCGCCCGGTCGCGGAGAGGGACGTTGACACAGCCCTCAACTCTACGCGTCGTGCCACACTCACCCCATGCGACGCCTGTTCCCTGTGACCGATCAGACAGCCGGGCCCGGCCGCCCCGGGGGGCCCGACGAGACCACGGACCGGGAGTGGGGGTTCGACGAGCTGGCCGACGCCTACGCGTACCCGCTGCTCGCGGCCGGTGTCGGGGCCGGTACCGGGACCGCTGCCGGGGCGGCGGACGGAGCCGCCGGTGACGCCCCCGGCCACTGGCTGCGGGCCAACATGGTGTCCACGCTCGACGGGGCCGCCCAGCACGACGGGCGCTCCCAGCCGATCTCCTCCGACACCGACATGCGGATCTTCGGCACGCTGCGGGCGCTGGCCGACGTGGTCGTGGTCGGCGCGGAAACGGTTCGTCTCGAGGGCTACCGCCCCGCCCGCGCCCGGGAGGCCTTCGCCGACCGCCGGGCGGCCGCGGGCCAGGGACCGGCCCCCGTCATCGCGGTGATCACCGCGAGCCTGGACCTGGACTTCTCCCTGCCGCTGTTCACCTCACCCCTGGTCCCCACCCTGGTGCTCACCGGGGCCGGCGCGCCCACCGACCGGGTGGCCGCGGCCCGCGGCGCCGGCGCCGAGGTGCTGTTCGCCGGCGACGGGGCGGCCGTGGACCCGGCGCGCGCGGTCGCCGCGCTCGCCGACCGCGGCCTGCGCCGCCAGCTCACCGAGGGCGGGCCCCGGATGCTGGGCCAGTTCATCGCCGCCGGGGTGCTCGACGAGCTCTGCCTGACCGTCTCCCCGACGCTCACCGCGGGCGACGCCCAGCGGATCGCCGGGGGGCCCGGGATCGCGGTGCCGACCCGGCTCGCGCTGGCCTCCGTACTGGAGGAGGCCGGGTTCCTTTTCACCCGCTACCGTCGGATCTGACACCTACCGGAATTTGTCGTTCCGCTTAGCTTCCACTGGGCACACTTACCTGCGCAGGCCCCGTGGCAGAGCGGGGCAGGATGGTTTCCGCAGGGGCCGAGCGGCCCATGAAGGAGAGGGCGTCCGTGTTCACGAGCGTTTTGATGATCGAGAAGCCTCTGACACCCGTAGACGTGGACTTCGTCACGACCCTGCACGGAGACGACAAGGTCTCCTTCATCGTGCTCATGCAGCCCCGGGGCGACCAGGACCGGCTCCTGCGGGCCATCGACGACGTGGCCCTCGGGGAGATCCCCGAGGCGATCCGGGAGGGCGACGAGCCCGAGGGCGACGACGCCCGCGGCCCGGCCGAGAAGGCCCTCGAGCACTCGCTGAAGGCCCTGCGGGCCAAGGGCGGCACGGCCGTCGGGCAGATCGTCGAGGACCATCCGCTGGACAAGCTGAAGACCGTGGTGGAGGAGAGCGGGGCCGACGAGGTGATCGTCCTGACCGCCCCCCACTTCGTCGAGGAGTTCTTCCACCGGGACTGGGCCTCCCGCGCCCGGCACAAGGTCGGAGTTCCGGTGCTGAAGCTCTTCGCCCACAACGAATAAGCTGACCGACGGCGCCCCGCGCCCCCACCGCCGTACGCACGGACCGGCCGTCCACGCGTAGCCTCGTACCCGCACGTATCGCACCGCACCTGGGGAGATCCCGTATGACGCCGTCGCCCGGCCTGCCGACCGCCATGGAACGGCCCCACTTCATCGGCATCGGCGGCGCCGGGATGTCCGGCATCGCGAAGATCCTCGCCCAGCGCGGCGCCCGGGTGGCCGGCAGCGACGCCCGTGAGTCCGGGACCGCGGCGGCGCTGCGCGCCCAGGGCGCCACGGTCCACATCGGCCACGCCGCCGGTCACCTCGCCGAGGACGCCAGCTGCGTCGTCGTCTCCAGCGCCATCCGCGCCGACAACCCCGAGCTGGCCCGCGCCGCCGAGCTCGGCATCCCCGTCGTGCACCGCTCCGACGCGCTCGCCTCCCTCATGGACGGCCTGCGCCCGATCGCGGTCGCCGGTACCCACGGCAAGACCACCACCACCTCGATGCTGGCCGTCTCGCTCGGCGCGCTGGGCCTGGACCCCTCGTACGCGATCGGCGGCGACCTCGACGCGCCCGGCTCCAACGCCCACCACGGCACCGGCGAGATCTTCGTGGCGGAGGCGGACGAAAGCGACCGCAGCTTCCACAAGTACGCGCCCGAGGTCGCGATCGTCCTCAACGCCGAGCTCGACCACCACGCGAACTACGCCTCGATGGACGAGATCCACGAGTCCTTCGTGACCTTCGTCGGCAAGGTCGTCGAGGGCGGCACCCTGGTCGTCTCCGCCGACCAGGAGGGCGCCGTCGAGCTGACCGCCCGCGTCGGCGCGCGCGCCGGCCTGAACGTGGTCACCTACGGCGAGTCCGAGGGCGCCGACGTCCGCGTCACCCGCGTCGTCCCGCGCGGCCTGACCAGCGAGGTCACCGTCCTGCTCGACGGGCGGGAGCTGACCTTCACGGTCTCCGTGCCCGGCCGCCACTACGCGCACAACGCCGTCGCGGCCCTCGCCGCCGGCGTCGCCCTGGGCGTCCCCGCCGACGACCTGGCCGCCGCGCTCGGCAAGTACACCGGCGTCAAGCGCCGCCTCCAGCTCAAGGGCGAGGCCGCGGGGGTGCAGGTCATCGACTCGTACGCGCACCACCCCACCGAGATGACCGCCGACATGGAGGCCATCCGCGGCGCCGCCGGGGACTCCCGGATCCTGGTCGTCTTCCAGCCGCACCTCTTCTCCCGCACCCAGGAACTGGGCAAGGAGATGGGCCAGGCCCTCGCGCTCGCCGACGCCTCCGTGGTCCTCGACATCTACCCGGCGCGCGAGGACCCGGTCCCCGGCGTCACCAGCGAGATCATCATCGACGCGGCGCGGGCCGCGGGTGCCGACGTCGCCGCCCAGCACGACGCCACCTCGGTACCCGAGGTCGTGGCGGGAATGGCGAAGCCCGGCGACCTCGTTCTCACCATGGGCGCGGGCGACGTGACCGACCTGGGCCCGGTCATTCTCGAGGGCCTTGCCCGCCTGTCGAACTGAGGGAGCGCGCGTCATGTCGTACGAGGTCGAGAAGCCGGACGAGCAGTGGCAGGCCGAGCTCACCCCGTCCGAGTACCAGGTGCTGCGCCTGGGCGGCACCGAGCCGGCCTTCCGCGGTGAGTACACCGACACCAAGGCCGAGGGTGTCTACTCCTGCCGCGCCTGCGGTGCGGAGCTGTTCCGCTCGGACACCAAGTTCGAGTCGCACTGCGGCTGGCCGTCCTTCTACGACCCGAAGGACTCCGACGCGGTCGAGCTGCTCGCCGACACCTCGCACGGCATGGTCCGCACCGAGGTCCGCTGCGCCCGCTGCGGCTCGCACCTGGGCCACGTCTTCGAGGGCGAGGGCTACCCGACCCCCACGGACCAGCGCTACTGCATCAACTCGATCTCCCTGCGCCTCACGCCCGACGAGGCCTGAGCCGACGCGAAGGCGGCCCCCCGGACCCCGGGGCGGCCGCCTTCGGCATGTCCGGGGCACCCGAAGGCGCTACGCCCCGGCCGCGCAGGCGGGGCAGAGGCCGCGGTAGGTGACCTCGGCGTCGGAGACCGTGAAGCCGAAGCGTTCGGAGGCGGGGAGGGCGGCCAGCGGGTCGCCGTCGGGCTGGACGTCGCGGATGGTTCCGCAGCCCCCGCAGACCAGGTGATGGTGCGGGCGGTGCGCGTTCGGGTCGTAGCGCTTGGCGCGGCCGTCGGTGGCGACCTCCGTGACCTCGCCGAGCGCGACCAGCTCCCCGAGGGTGTTGTAGACCGTCGCCCGGGAGATCTCCGGCAGTCGCTCGGCCGCGCGGACCAGGACCTCGTCCGCCGTGAGGTGGATGTGCTCGCCGCTGAGGACCTCGGCGACCACCCGGCGCTGGGCGGTCATCCGCCAGCCCCGGCCACGAAGCCGTTCCAGCAGTGTGCTCATGCCTCACCACCTCCCGGTGCGTCTCAAGACAACATCAACCAGGTCAGGTCTGGTTGTCATCTTGACTTAGATTATGTCCATCGTAGGATCTGTTCCGGTAGTAGCCAAGGGACAGGCTGGGTGGTCGCCCACGAACGTTCCACCGCCCTCAGGCCCTGAGCTCCGCGATCCGGTTAGTTCGGAAGGATTCCCCCATGTCTGACAATCTCGAGGCCGCTGCCGGCGGCTGCCCGGTCGCCCACGGCCGCGCCGCGCACCCGACGCAGGGCGGCGGCAACCGCCAGTGGTGGCCGGAGCGGCTCAACCTGAAGATCCTCGCCAAGAACCCGGCCGTCGCGAACCCGCTCGGCGAGGAGTTCGACTACGCCGAGGCCTTCAAGGGCCTGGACCTGCCGGCCGTGAAGCAGGACATCGCGGAGGTCCTCACGACCTCGCAGGACTGGTGGCCCGCCGACTTCGGCCACTACGGCCCCTTCATGGTCCGCATGGCCTGGCACAGCGCCGGCACCTACCGGATCAGCGACGGCCGCGGCGGCGCCGGTGCCGGCCAGCAGCGCTTCGCGCCGCTGAACAGCTGGCCGGACAACGCCAACCTCGACAAGGCCCGCCGCCTGCTGTGGCCGGTCAAGAAGAAGTACGGCCAGGCCATCTCCTGGGCCGACCTCATGATCCTCGCGGGCAACGTCGCGCTGGAGTCCATGGGCTTCGAGACCTTCGGCTTCGCCGGCGGCCGCGCCGACGTCTGGGAGCCGGACGAGGACGTCTACTGGGGCCCGGAGACCACCTGGCTCGCCGACGAGCGCTACAGCGGCGACCGCGAGCTCGAGGACCCGCTCGGCGCCGTCCAGATGGGCCTCATCTACGTCAACCCCGAGGGCCCCAACGGCAACCCGGACCCGATAGCCGCCGCCCGCGACATCCGCGAGACCTTCGGCCGCATGGCGATGAACGACGAGGAGACCGTCGCCCTGATCGCCGGCGGCCACACCTTCGGCAAGACCCACGGCGCCGGCGCCGCCGACCACGTGGGCGCCGACCCCGAGGCCGCCCCGCTGGAGGCCCAGGGCCTCGGCTGGCAGAGCACGTACGGCACCGGCAAGGGCGCCGACACGATCACCTCCGGCCTCGAGGTCACGTGGACCACCACGCCGACGCGCTGGAGCAACAACTTCTTCGAGAACCTCTTCGGCTTCGAGTACGAGCTCACCTCGAGCCCGGCCGGCGCCCACCAGTGGGTCGCCAAGGACGCCGAGGCCGTCATCCCCGACGCCTACGACGCCTCGAAGAAGCACCTCCCGACCATGCTCACCACCGACCTGGCGCTGCGCTTCGACCCGGCGTACGAGCAGATCTCGCGGCGCTTCCTGGAGCACCCGGAGCAGTTCGCCGACGCGTTCGCCCGCGCCTGGTTCAAGCTGACCCACCGTGACATGGGCCCGGTCGTCCGCTACCTCGGCCCGGAGGTCCCCTCCGAGGAGCTGGCGTGGCAGGACCCGCTGCCGCCGCGCACCGGTGAGCTCGTCGACGCGGCCGACGTCGCCGCCCTCAAGGAGCAGGTCCTCGGCTCCGGCCTCTCCGTGGCCGAGCTGGTCTCCACCTCCTGGGCCGCCGTGTCCTCCTTCCGCGGCAGCGACAAGCGCGGCGGCGCCAACGGCGGCCGCATCCGCCTGCAGCCGCAGATCGGCTGGGAGGTCAACGAGCCCGACCAGCTCGCCCGCGTCCTGCGTACCCTGACCGGCATCCAGGAGTCCTTCAACGCCGCCCAGGCCGACGGCAAGCAGGTCTCCCTCGCCGACCTCGTCGTCCTCGCGGGCGCCGCGGCCGTCGAGAAGGCCGCCAAGGACGCCGGCTTCGAGGTCGAGGTCGCCTTCACGCCCGGCCGCGTGGACGCCTCGCAGGAGCAGACGGACGTCGAGTCCTTCGCCGCCCTGGAGCCGCGCGCCGACGGCTTCCGCAACTACGTCGGCAAGGGCCAGCGCCTGCCCGCCGAGTACCTGCTCGTCGACAAGGCGAACCTGCTGAACCTGAGCGCCCCCGAGCTGACCGTCCTCGTCGGCGGCCTGCGCGTGCTCGGTGCCAACTACCAGGGCTCCCAGCTCGGCGTCCTCACCGAGACCCCCGGGCGGCTGACGAACGACTTCTTCGTCAACCTGCTCGACCTCGGCACCACCTGGACCGCGACCTCCGAGGACGCGCACACCTTCGAGGCCCGCGACGCGGCCACCGGCGAGGTGAAGTGGACCGGCTCCCGGGCCGACCTCGTCTTCGGCTCCAACTCCGAGCTGCGCGCGCTGGCCGAGGTCTACGCGAGCGACGACGCGAAGCAGAAGTTCGTGAACGACTTCGTCGCGGCCTGGGTCAAGGTCTCGAACCTTGACCGGTTCGACCTGGTCTGACCGGTTCGCCGGTAGGCAGGGACGCACAGGGGGCGTCTGGGGCGGCACATTTCGTGACCGTTCCGGACGCCCCTTGCCGTTCCGTAGAGCCTCTGTGGCTGGTTATGATCGGCGCCTTCCGCTCGTACGTACGTGCCCCCGCCCGCTCCGCGCCGCCCCCGAGGACCGATGCCCGCCAGCGAACCCGAAGGCGCTCCCGCGCCGGCCCCCCACCGCCGGCTGCGGGCCGTGCGCCGACGGATCCGGACCGTGCGCCTGCGCACGCTGCTGATCTGGCTGGCGGTCGTCCCCACCGTGGCGATGGGCACCCAGACCGTGCTGACCGCCGACCGCCTGCTGACCCAGGCGCAGAACCTGCGGGCCGACGTGGAGGCCGGACAGCGGCTCGGCGAACCACTGTTCCAGCTGGTGGCCGCGCTGCAGTCCGAGCGGACGCTGACCGCCGCCGCGCGGTCGGGCGGCTCCCTGTGGGACTCCGACCTGCGCGAGGCCCGGAACTCCGCCGACTTCGCCGTGGCCGCCTTCCGGGGCCCGGCCGCCACCGGCGCCGAGCGGTCCGAGGCGACCCGCAAGCTGCTCGTCGAGGTCACCAGCGGCCTCGACGACCTGGCCTCGCAGCGCAAGCGCGCGGACGACCGCACCGGCGGTCCGGACCGGACGGTCGGCTACTACACCGAACTGATCGACGGGCTGCTGCGGTTCTCCCAGGACGAGTTCAGCCACGGTGACGACGGCCGCGTCAGCGAGGACGGCCGCGCGGCCGTCGCGCTCCTGACGGCCTCGGAGATGGTGGCCCGCGAGGACGCGCTGCTCGCGCTCGCCGGGCCGGCCAGGGAGCTGACGGCCGTCGGCTTCGCCTCCTTCCTCGAGGCCTCCGGGTCCCAGCCGTACCTGTTCGGCACCTCGATCGTGCCGTTCCTACCCCCCGCCGACCGGGAGAGGTACGAGCGGATCACCGGGTCCGGGCCGTGGCAGACCAAACTCCGCATCGAGGGCTCGGTCCGGTCCAACCACAAGGACACGAACACCGGCGTACGGCTGCCCTTCGAGGTCACCGACTGGCGCGCCGCGCACGAGTGGTTCGCCCCGCAGCTGGCCAAACTCGGATCGGACCGCGGCCGGGCCGTGCTGGCCGAGGCCGACGCGAAGGCCGGCGAGCTGGAGCGGGAGGTGTTCCTGCTGGTCGGCGGCAGCGCCGCCCTGCTGCTGGCGGTCGTCACCCTCGTCGTGCTCACCACCCGGTCCGTACTGCGCCGCCTGGACGGACTGCACCGGCGCACCGTGGCCGTCGCCGAGCGGACCCTGCCCGAGGTGGTGGCCCGGCTGCACCGCGGCCAGGACGTCGACGACACGGCCCTGCCGCAGGTGCGGGGGCACGACGACGAGGTCGGCCGCATCAACGACGCGTTCGCCCGGGTCGTCGCCGTGTCCGTCGACGGGCACCGGCAGCTGGCCGCCGAACGGCAGGGCTTCGGCATGTTCGCCTCGGGCCTCGCCGCCCGCACCGGCAACCTCGTCAGCCGCCAGCTCAGCCTCACCGAGGACATCCAGGACGCCTTCGGCCACGACGAGGCGCTGCTCGCCCAGCTCATGCGCGCCGACCAGCTGACGGTCGGCATGCGGCGGCAGATCGAGAACCTCCTCATCCTGTCCGGCGGCGAGATCCCGGACCCGCACACCAACCCCATGCGCATCGCCGACCTGCTGCGCGAGGCCGCCGCGGAGGTCGAGGACTTCCGGCGGATCGAGCGCCAGGCACTCGACGAGGCGAGCATCGAACCGCACGTGATCAGCCAGACCAGCCACCTGCTGGCCGAACTCCTGGACAACGCCACCCGGTTCTCCCCGCCCCGGTCCACGGTCGTCATCCGCGCCGAACGCGTCGCGGACGGCCTGTCGGTCGAGATCGAGGACCGCGGGCCGCGGGTCTCCGGCGAGCGCTACGAGGAGATGAACGCGCGCCTGCACAGCGCGCCGCCGTACTCCGTCCTCGCCGACAACGCCCACCGGCTCGGCCTCTTCGTCGTCGGCCACCTCGCCGACCAGCTGGGCGCCCGGGTCACCCTGCGCCGCTCCGTGTACGGCGGGACGTCGGCCGTGGTGATCCTGCCGGCCGCGCTGCTGGCGGCGGAGCGGGCCGAGGGCGGCGCGGCCGGGGCCACCCGCGGACCCGTACGCGCGACCGCGCGGCCCGGCCGCGAGCCGGTGCGCCCGGTACCGGGGCCCGCGCGCCGCGAACCGGCCCGGGAGCACGTCCGCGAGCCCGCGGCAGCCGCTCCCGCCCCGGCCGGCCCCGCGTCCGCGGTGCTCCGCCCCGAGCCCGCCCCGACCGGCCCCGCGCCCGTCGCGGCCGTGGCCGCGCCCGCGACCCTGCCGGTACGGGCGACCGCGGGCGGCGGCCGGCCGCCGCTCCCCGAGCGCGTGCCGCAGACCCACATGACGGACCGGCTGCGCGGACCGCGCGCCCCCGAGCCCGCCCCCGCCCCGGACGAGGCGACACCCGAAGAGGTGGCGGACGCCTGGGCCGACTACGAACAGGGGACGCAGACAGTGGAACGAGAGCTCCGACGGGATCAGCCATGACGACGACAGCCAACGACGTGATCTACAGCGTCCTGGACAACAACCTCAGCAGGATCGCCGGCATCCAGGGCGCCGTGCTCCTGTCCAACGACGGCATCATGCTCAGCCCCTACCTCCTCGACCGGGACCAGGCCGAGCGCATCGCCGCCGCGTCCTCCGGGGTCGCGGCCACCATGAGGGCGATCTCCCGGGAGATCGAGGGCGGCCGGGTCATCCGCCAGCTGGTCGAGATGGACGACCGGTACCTGTGCATCGTCGGGTGCGGCGAGGGCAGCACGCTCATCGTCGTCACCTCCCGCAAGGCCCGGCTCGGCGAGCTGGGCGGCGAGGCCGTCCGGACGGCCCAGGCGCTCGGCGAGTGGCTGGACACCCCGGAGCGCGGCCAGGGGCCCGCGGCCTGATGCCGGACGACGACGCGCCGCGGGAGCCGGCCCCCGCGGCCAGACCGGAGCCCGGGGCCGACGCGGGACCCCCGCGCCGGCCCCGGGCGCCGCGCCGGACGCGGCTGTACGCCCTCACCGACGGCCGTACCTCCGCGCCGGACACCGTCCTGACCATGGACACCACGATCACCGCCGCGGTCGCCGCGGACGCCGACGCCGGCCTGCCGACCGAGTGGCTGGCCGTGCTCGCCCTGTGCCAGCCACCGGACGGCCGCGCGGTCGCCGAACTCGCGGCGCGCACCGGCATCCGCCTCACCCCGATGACGCTGCTGCTCGGCGAACTCGCCGAGCGCGGGCTCATCCACCACCGGCCGCCCCTGGAGGGCGCCGAGACCACCAACGTCCACCTGCTCATGAGAATCAGGGACAACCTTGCCCGGATATGACACCCCGGCCGCCTCGGTGGCTCCCGTCAAGATCCTCGTCGCCGGGGGATTCGGCGTCGGCAAGACCACGTTCGTCGAGACGATCTCCGAGATCGAACCGCTGCGCACCGAGGAGCGCCTCACCGCCGCGGGCGTGGGCGTCGACGACCTCGACGGGATCGAGTCCAAGGAGGTCACCACGGTGGCCATGGACTTCGGGCGCCTCACCCTCGACGACGCCGGAGTGGTGCTGTACCTGTTCGGCACGCCGGGCCAGGAGCGCTTCTGGTTCATGTGGGACGACCTGCTGAACGGGGCGCTCGGGGCGATCGTGCTGGTCGACACCCGGCGGCTGGACCGCAGCTTCCCTGCCGTGGACTTCTTCGAGAGCCGCGGCCTGCCGTTCGTCGTGGGCGCCAACTGCTTCCACGGTGAGCAGTCGTACACCGCGGAGGAGATCGCCGGGGCGCTCCACCTGCGGGACCCGCGCACCCCGGTCCTGATGCTCGACGCCCGCGAGCGGGGCGACGTGCGCGGCGCCCTGCTCGCCCTGCTGGACTCCCTGATCGCGGCCCGGACGGCCGGCGTCGGGGCCTGACGCGCGCGCCGGCGGCGACGGTCCGTCAGTCTGCGGCGGGGGATGGTCGCCAGTCGTTCCTGCCGGTCGTACGGTGGGGCGTTCCGGCCGGTTGCGCCCGCCTTTTCCACCGCCTTTTCCTGTGCCGTCTACGGTGGGTCCATGGCGGGTGGTGGCGGTACGGAAAAGGACGCGGCCCCGGGCGGCGGTTGGCCGCCCGGGGCGCCCGGTGTGCTGCGGCTGCCCTCCGGGCTGCTCGTGCGCGTACGCGGGCTGCGCCGCCCGCTCCCGGCCGGCCCCCGCCCGGAGTTCGCGGTGCACCTGCTCGGGCGCCGGCCACCGGCCCCGGAGTGGGAGACCCGGTGGGTCCGGTGGCCCGACTTCCTGCTGCCCGCCGACCCGTCGGCGCTCGCCGCGGTGCTGGGCGAGGCGCTCGCCCGTGCCGGGGCCGGCGAGCGGGTGGAGGTCGCCTGCGGCGGCGGGTACGGGCGCACCGGCACCGCCCTGGCCTGCCTCGCGGTGCTCGACGGGCTGCCGGGCGGCGAGGCCGTGGCGTTCGTACGCCGCCACTACTCTCCGCGCGCCGTCGAAACGCCCTGGCAGCGGCGCTTCGTGGGGCGGTTCGGGGGGCGTTGAACTGGGGCTTCGGTGGGCTCGCTTCGGGGCGGGTCCCGTGGTGTGTGGGTCCCCTCGGCGCTTGACGGCGCGCGGGTGTCGGGGAGACCGGTCTACGCGGACGCGACCGCCCTGGACCCGGGGGCGTTCCGGGACGCCTCCTCCGCGAACGCCGCGGCCCGCCCTCCCCAGGGGGGAGAGCGGGCCGAGACGTCCCGGCGGACGTCGGCGGGCGCCGGCTCCGTCCGGTGGGGGGTCAGGCGCCCGGCGGGGGGACGTGGCGCGGGCGGCCGGAGCCGCGGGTGAGGCGGTAGCCCCAGATGCCCGCCAGCGCGGCCAGTACCCCGCCCGCGGCCGTCCACAGCCAGCGGTCGTTCAGCCAGGTCCAGCCCCAGCCGTCCTCGGGCTCGCCGGAGAACAGCCGGGCCACCGAGCCCTTGGCCTGGGACGCGGCCGAGTCCGAGGCGGACGGGTCCGCCGAGGCCGCGGCCCCCGCGTCCCCGGCGGCGCCGGAGCCGTCGGACGTGCCGATGCCCGGCACCAGCGGCTCGGCCAGCGAGCCGTCCACGGCCGCCCTGCCGCCGATGTCCTCGGTGGTGACACCGACCTCGGCGTGCACCGGCAGGCCCTGGTCGGCCTTGTTCAGGCCCACCGCCGTCAGCCGGATGTAGTACGTGCCCGGCAGCGGGTCGCCCGACCAGGACTCGGCCCACGCCCGCACCGTCGGCAGCGCGCAGGTCAGGTCGATGGTCCGGGCGCCGGCCGCGGCGCCGCGCGTCGTGGCCCCGTACCGGCAGGCCTGCCGGCGCCGCAGCCCGTCGTACACGTCGAGCTGCCACACCGAGGAGGACTGGCCGGCCGCCGTCTCCGGCAGCTCCACCCGCGCCTTGACGGTGGAGCGCTGCGCCGCGTTCGCGGCGAACGACCAGTACAGGTAGTCGCCGGTGGAGGCGGACACCGCGGCCCGCCCGTTCTGGCGGAGCTCGGCCGCGGTGCGGAACGAGGTCCCGGCCGAGGTCAGCGGCTTGCTGTCGGCGCTCCCGGAGGGGGTGGGGGAGGGCGAGTCCGCCAGCGCCGGCGCGGTCCCCGCGCCGGCCCACAGGGACAGGGCCGCCGCGCCGCCGGCCACGAGGCGGCGCAGCCGCCCCGCCCGGGTGGCGGACCGGTCGGCCGTCCGAGTCGTCGTTCGAGCCATCAGTTGGTCCTCCAAACCGTCACGCGCCAGCGCGAGATCCAGCCCCACAGCAGGCCGCCGAGGAAGCCGGCCAGCGCCAGCACCGCCAGCAGCCACCAGCCGCGACCGAGCCCGAAGGCGGCCACGTCCGAGGCCTCGTCCGGGCCGTCCACGAGGTCGACCGTCAGCTCGACCGGGAAGCCCGGCGCGGCCGGGACGCCCGCGGCGGGGGCGTACGAGGTGCTCACCCGCAGGCAGACGGTCTCCGCGGCCTGCGCGGCGTCCGCGTCGTCCGGATCGTCCTCCTCGGGCCGCGGGTAGCGCAGACCGGTGGAGATCACGTCGGTGCGCCCGTCGCCGGACTCCTGCCCGCGCACGATCTCCCGGCCGTACAGGGTCGTGGCGCGCAGCAGCACGCCGTAGTCCCGCGCCACCGCGCGGTCGGCCGCGACGCTCACCGAGGCGCGCAGCTCCTGCCCCGGCCGCACCGCGACGCGGTACCACCGGTGGCTGCCCGCCACCTCGCGGTCGCTGTAGATCCCGGAGGTCAGCACCGGGGCCTTGGCGCACTCGTCCGCGCCCTGCACGCCGACCGGGGTGACCTCGGGCTTCGCGGTCCGGTCCACCAACTGGTTGACCCGGTCGGTGAGTTCCTTCTTGTGGCGCACGGCGGTGTACGTGCCGCCGGTCGCCGAGGCGATGCAGCTGAGCTGCGCCTGGGTCTTGGCGTCGGGCACCAGGCCGAGCGTGTCGATGGTGATGTGGATGCCCTTGGCGGCGATGTCCCGGGCGACCACGCACGGGTCGAGCGGGGCGCAGGTGTCCTCGCCGTCGCTGATGAGGACGATGCGGCGGGAGCCCTCACCGCCGTTCAGGTCGTCCGCCGCCTTGAGCAGCGCCGGACCGATGGGCGTCCAGCCCGTCGGTGCGAGCGTGGCGACGGCGGTCTTCGCCTCGGTCCGGTCCAACGGACCGACGGCGTAGAGCTGCTGGGTGTCCTTGCAGCCCTCCTGCCGGTCGTTGCCCCGGTACTGGGCGCCGAGCGTGCGTATGCCGAGCTCGACCTCCTGCGGGGTGGCGTCGAGCACCTCGTTGAACGCCTGCTTCGCCGCCGCCATGCGCGTGCCGCCGTCGATGTCGCGCGTGCGCATCGAGCCGCTGACGTCGAGCACCAAGTCGACCTTCGGCGCTGCCCGTCCGCCCGGTTCGTCCGCGAGGGCGGGACCGGGCTGGAGTCCCATGATGAGTGCGGCGAACAGGATCCAGAGCCACGCCGCCGGCCGTTTTCTAGTGATCACCGGCGGATCCTATTGATCCGCCGGACGCTGCTCCAAACGGGCGGTCCGGGCCGGGCGTTCAGCCCGCTGACCGGAAAGGCTGTTCCGGGCGGTTTGGGGGAGCTGGGTTCAGCGGAGCGAACGGGTGAGGGTTTTGGGGCGGTTTGGCGGGGTGGGGGCGTGTAGGGGTGCGGGGGGTTGCGGAGGGCGGCGTTCCGTCAGGGAAGCCGTTCGCCTGGCGTACCGCGGCGCGTCACGGGGGAGTCTTCGGGCGGTCCCACTCGAGCGCTGTTCTAGGGGCGCTCGAAACGCCGCTCCCCTCCCACACCGCAGAGGTCGAACCCCCATGGCTGAACTCAATCGCCGCCGCTTCATGCAGATAGCGGGCGGCGGCGCCGCCGCGCTGACGATGCTGTCCGACAGCATCGCGCGGGCCGCCGCCATCCCCGCGCAGGGCGCCACCGGCACGATCCAGGACGTCGAGCACATCGTCGTCCTGATGCAGGAGAACCGTTCCTTCGACCACTACTTCGGCTCCATGAAGGGCGTCCGCGGCTTCGGCGACCCGCGCCCGGTGACGCTGCCGAGCGGCAAGCCGGTCTGGTACCAGGCGGACGCCAACAAGAAGGAGATCCTGCCCTTCCGCCCGCCGGCGAACGACCTCGGCATGCAGTTCATCCAGGACCTCAACCACGACTGGGCCGGCGGCCAGAAGGCCTTCAACAAGGGCAGGTACGACCAGTGGGTGCCGGCGAAGACCGCCACCACCATGGCGTACCTGACCCGCGACGACATCCCGTTCCACTACGCCCTCGCCGACGCGTTCACCCTCTGCGACGCGTACCACTGCTCGTTCATCGGCTCCACCGACCCGAACCGCTACTACATGTGGACCGGGTGCACCGGCAACGACGGCACCGGCGGCGGCCCGGTCCTCAACAACGCCGAGGCCGGCTACGGCTGGACGACCTACCCCGAGCGCCTGGAGGCCGCCGGCATCTCCTGGAAGGTCTACCAGGACATCGGCGACGGCCTCGACGCGGCCGGCGGCTGGGGCTGGATCAACGATGCCTACCGCGGCAACTACGGCGACAACTCGCTCCTCTACTTCAACAGCTACCGCAACGCCCAGCCCGGCAGCCCGCTCCACGACAAGGCCCGCACCGGCACCAACGCCAAGGCCGGCCAGGGCCTCTTCGACAACCTGCGTGCCGACGTCCGGAACGGCACCCTGCCGAAGGTCTCCTGGATCGCCGCCCCCGAGGCCTTCACCGAGCACCCCAACTGGCCCGCGAACTACGGCGCCTGGTACATCGCGCAGGTGCTGGACGCGCTCACCTCCAACCCCGACGTGTGGGCCCGCACCGCGCTGTTCATCACGTACGACGAGAACGACGGCTTCTTCGACCACGTCGTCCCCCCGTACGTGCCCTCCTCGGCCTCCCAGGGCCTGTCGACCGTCTCCACCGCGCTCGACTACTTCCCCGGCAAGACCGGCTACGTCGCCGGCCCGTACGGCCTCGGCCAGCGCGTCCCGATGCTCGTCGTGTCCCCCTGGAGCCGCGGCGGCTACACCTGCTCCGAGACCCTCGACCACACGTCGATCATCCGTTTCATGGAGACCCGCTTCGGCGTCCGGGAGCCCAACATCTCGCCGTGGCGCCGGGCCGTCTGCGGCGACCTGACCTCGGCCTTCGACTTCACCCAGGCCGACAGCAGCGCCGCCGTGCTGCCGCCCACCGCCGGCTACTACCCGCCGGACAGGAACCGCCACCCCGACTACGTCCCGCCGGTCCCGGCCGTGGGCACCATGCCGAAGCAGGAGGCCGGCACCAAGCCCACCCGCCCGCTCAAGTACGCCCCGTACGTGGACGGCGCGGCCAACACGAGCACCGGCAAGTACCAGCTGACCTTCAGCGGCGGCCCGACGGCCGGCGCGCAGTTCCTGGTCACCTCCCCCAACCGCACCGACGGCCCGTGGACCTACACCACGGAGGCGGGCAAGTCGATCGCGGACACCTGGAACACCACGTACTCCAAGGGCGTCACGGACCTCACCGTCCACGGCCCGAACGGCTTCCTGCGCCGCTTCCGCAACGCCAAGACCGCCGGCACCGAGGTCACGGCCCGCCACGACGCGGGCACCGGCAACATCGACCTGACCTTCACCAACGTGGGCACGGCCGACGCCCACCTGACCGTCACCAACGCCTACGGCGGCTCCGCGCAGACCTTTACGGTCCGCAAGGGCGCCACCCTCACCCAGTCCGTCGACCTGCGCGCCTCGCGCAGCTGGTACGACCTGACCGTGGTCTCCGACGTCGACACCACGTTCCTGCGCCGGCTGGCGGGCCACGTCGAGACCGGCGCGTCGGGCGTGAGCGACCCCGGCATCGTCACCGTCTGACACCGCCCGGTGTGAGCGGCGGTCCGGTGGGCAGACCATACGGCGTCACGTCACGTCCCCCTCGAAAGGGAGCCCGTATGGCCATCGCCCACCGGACCGTCGGCACCGGACCCCGCCGCGCCGTCGTCCTGCACGACTGGTTCGGCACCTCCGCCAACTGGGGTTCCGTACTGGACTACTTCGACCCCGAGGAGTTCACGTACGCGTTCCTCGACTACCGCGGCTACGGGCAGCGCAAGGCCGAGACCGGCCGGTACGGCCTCGCCGAGATCGCCGACGACGTCCTGGAGCTGGCCGACGGGCTCGGCTGGGACACGTTCTCGCTCATCGGCCACTCCATGGGCGGCAAGGCGATCCAGCAGGTCCTCGTCCGGGCCCCCGAACGCGTCGAGAAGCTGGTCGGCCTCGCGCCGGTGCCGGCCGCCCCGTACGAGATGGACGACCAGACCCACGCCCTCTTCTACGGGGCCGCCGAGGACCCCGCCAAGCGGCTGGCCATCCTCGACCTGGTCACCGGCAACCGCGCGAGCCGCCACTGGCTGGACCGGATGGTCGCCCACTCGCTGGAGGTCTCCCGGCCGGAGGCCTTCGCCGGCTACCTCGCCAGCTGGCAGACCCTCGACCTGTCGGCGGCGGTCAAGGGCAGCACCGTGCCGGTGCTGGTCCTCGTCGGGGCGTACGACCTCGCACTGACGGAAGAGGTCATGCGGGCCACCTGGCAGGTCTGGTACCCGAACGCGGAGATCCGCACGATCGCGGGCGCCGGCCACTACCCGATGCACGAGACGCCCGTGACGCTCGTCACGGAGATCGAGGGCTTCCTGCGGAGCTGACGCCCCGGGAGCGGCCTTCCCCTGGTGGGGGCGCGGGCCGGGCACGGGACGGGCGCGGGACCACCGCCGCTGATCGGCTATGCTGTGCGTGCACATCGACGGGCGCCGTGGCGCCCGCCGTGGTGGGTGTAGCTCAGTTGGTAGAGCACCTGGTTGTGGTCCAGGTGGCCGCGGGTTCGAGTCCCGTCACTCACCCTGTTGGTCCTGTGGGGCGTACGAGCATCTCGTACGCCCCACAGGCGTATCCGGGGCCGGGGCCGGTGCCGCGCCGGGTCGGGTCGGGGTCCGGACCGGGCCGGGCCGGCCCGTCGCCGTCCCGCTACGCGGCCGCCCGCGCCCCGGCGTGGGCCACCGCCGCCGCGGCCAGGGCCCGCACGATGGGGTGCGGGTCCGAGCCGTCCCCGTACAGCTCGGGCTGGAAGAGGGTCGCGAGGAAGAACGGGTGCCCCGGCAGCTCCGCGATCCGCGGGCCGCCCTCCTCGTCGTGTCCGGACAGGACCAGCCCGTGGGCGGTCAGCGCCGGCAGGTGCCGGGGGTCGGGCCCGTAGTTGCAGTGGTACCGCTCCACCGAGCGCTCCGCCCCGAGGACCTCCTCGGCCAGCGAGCCGGGCGCGGCCGTCACCACGCCCTCGTGCCCCACGAGCGAGCAGGCCAGCGGGGCGATGAGGAGGTCGGTGGCCTCCGGGTCGTTCTCGGCGTGCGCGACCCCGGCCAGGCCGCAGACGTTGCGGGCGAACTCCAGCAGGGTGTGCTGGAAGCCGCCGCAGGTGCCGAGGAAGGGGATGCCCTCCTCGCGGGCGGTGCGGACGGCCGCGAGCGCGCCGGCCTCGCTGGCGTACGGGCTGCCCGGCAGCACCCACACCGCGTCGAAGCCGGCCAGGGCGCCCGAGGCGGCCTCGGCCTGCGCGTCGCCGGTCGGGATCCAGTACGCGTCCAGGACCAGCCCGTCGCGCTCGGCGAGCGCGGCCAGCAGGGCGGGGACCCGGACGTGGGCCTTGACGTTGGGGGAGCGGTCGCCGACGAGGGCGATGCGTGCGATCTTCATGCGGATCATCGTGCGGGGCCGAGGGCGTTCAGCGCCAACGATCATTCCTGGTGGTCCGATAAGCAGTACTGATGGGGCGCCGAGGGGGCACTGACAAGGGCCCTCGGCAGGCCAGGATGACGCCATGACCATCCCCTCGGCAGTCGCCTCCTTCGCCGTCGTCGCCGGCCTGCTCACGCTCGTACCCGGGCTCGACACCGCCCTGGTCCTGCGCAGTGCGGCGACCCACGGCCGCGCCCACGCCTTCGCCACCGCGCTGGGCATCAACACCGGTGCTCTCCTGTGGGGCGCGGCCGCGGCCTGCGGCGCGACCGCGCTGCTGACCGCCTCGCAGACCGCGTACACCGTGCTGCGCATCGCGGGTGCGGCCTACCTGCTGTGGATGGGCGTCGGGATGCTGCGCGCGCTGCGCCGGGAGGCCGGCCCGGCGGAGCTGCGCCCCGAGCGGCCGGCGGCGCGGCTGTCGGGCTCGTACCGGCGGGGGCTCACCACCAACCTGCTGAACCCCAAGATCGGGGTCTTCTACATGGCGGTGCTGCCGCAGTTCGTCCCGGAGGGCACCCCGCACCTCGCGATGGGGCTGGTGCTGGCGCTGGTCCACGACGCCGAGGGCATGGCCTGGTTCACCCTCCTGATCCTGGGCGCCGAGGGGGTGCGCGCACTGCTGCGGCGCGCCCGCGTCAGCGGACGCGCCGCCCGGCGGTCGCTCGACGCGGTGACCGGGTCGGTGCTCATCGGCCTCGGCGTGGAGCTGGCGCTCTCGGACCGGTGAGCGGCGCCGCCCGGCACCTGCCCCTGAGCCTTCGACACCGCGGGACGGACGGGTGGGAACGGGACGGGACGGGACGGGTGGGGACGGGTGCGGGGGTACCCGAGCCGTGCCCGATCCTGGGGGCATGGACCCCCACCTCCTGCGCACCTTCGTCACCGTCGTGCGCCTCCGCTCCTTCTCCGAGGCCGCCCACGAGCTCGGGTACACCCAGTCCGCGGTGTCGCAGCAGATCGCCGCACTGGAGGGGGACCTGCGCACCCCGCTCCTGACGCGCCGCCCCGTCGCCCCGACCCGGGCCGGCAGCCGGCTGCTGGACCACGCCGGGCCCCTCCTGCTGCGCCTCGACGCCGCCCGCGCCGACATCGCCCGCCTCACCGCCGCCCCGCACGGCCGGGTCACGCTCGCCGCGAGCCCCCTCGCGACCGGCCCGGATGTGCTGGCCGCGCTGCCCCCGACCGGCGTGACACTGCGGGTGCTGCCGCGCGAGGAGATCCCCGCCGCCGTCGCCACCGGAGCGTGCGACCTCGGCCTCGTCGACGGCGTGGCCGCCCCCAGCGACCCGCTCCGGCTGCCGGACGTCGCGCCGCTGACCGTGGCCGGCGCCGGCGAGGCCCCGCTGGCCGTCCTGCTGCCGGCCGACCACCCCTTCGCCCGCCGGACCGAGGTCCGGCTCGAGGACCTGGTGGACGCCCGCTGGCTCGACGCGCCCGGCGTCGGCCTCCCGCTCGACGCCCTCTGGTCCGCCGCCCGGGCCGGCTCCGGCCGCCTCAACGCCTCGCTGCGCTACGAGGGCACGGACGTCCGCACCCTGTGCACCCTCGCCGCGGCCGGGCACGGCCTCGTACTCCTGCCGGAGCGGGTGGCGCGGGAGTACGCGGGCGCCGGCGGGACCGGTGGCGAGGTGCCCGACGCCCTCGGCGGGACGGCCGGCGCGCGCGGGGGGACCGGTGGCGGGGTGGCCGTACGGCTGGCCTCCCCGCGCCTCGTGCACCGTACGGAACTGCTCTCCTCCGGCACCCTCGACGGGGCCGCCGGCGCGCTGGCGCGGCGCCTGACGGGCCGCCAGGATGGGACGCATGACACGTCAGACGCGTGAGTCGGCCGAGCCCGCCCCCTTCACCACCGCCGACTACGCCACCCGCATGGAGCGGGCCGCCGCGGCCGCAGCCGACGCCGGGCTCGACGGACTGCTGGTCTCGCCGGGGCCCGACCTGTACCACCTCACCGGCTACCGCCCGCCCGCCGAGACCGAGCGCCTGACGCTCCTCGTCCTCGCCGTGGGCCAGGAACCGGTGCTGGTCGTGCCGGCGCTGGAGGCGCCGGACGCGTTCCGGGCCCCGGGCGCGCCCGCGCTGACGCTGCGGGACTGGACCGACGGGAAGAACCCCTACCGGGCGACCGCCCCCTTCCTCGACGTCGACGGCCGCTTCGGCGTCAGCGACAACACCTGGGCCCTGCACCTGCTCGGCATCCAGCGGGAGTTGCCCGGTACGACGTACGCGGCCCTGACCGACGTGCTGCCGCTGCTGCGGGCCGTCAAGGACGCCCGGGAGCTGGAGCGGCTCGCGGCCGCGGGAGCGGCGGCCGACGCGGCGTACGAGGAGGTCCTCGAGGTGCGGTTCGCCGGACGGCGCGAGAGCGAGGTGGCCGCCGACCTCGCGCGGCTGCTCCGCCGCCACGGCCACTCCCGGGTCGACTTCACCGTGGTCGGCTCCGGGCCCAACGGGGCGAACCCGCACCACGAGGCCGGCGACCGGGTCATCGCGGCCGGCGACATGGTCGTCCTCGACTTCGGCGGGCTCAAGCACGGCTACGGCTCCGACATCTCCCGCACCGTCCACGTCGGCCCGGCCCCGGGCGCGGAGGAGCGGCGCGTCCACGACGTCGTACGGGAGGCCCAGCAGGCGGCCTTCGAAGCCGTCCGGCCCGGGATCGCCTGCCAGGAGGTCGACCGGGCGGCACGCGCCGTGATCGCGGCGGCCGGCTACGGGGACCGGTTCGTCCACCGCACCGGCCACGGCATCGGGGTCACCACGCACGAACCGCCGTACATGGTCGAGGGCGAGGAGCGGGAGCTGGTCCCCGGCATGTGCTTCTCGATCGAGCCGGGCATCTACCTGCCGGGCCGCTTCGGGGTGCGCATCGAGGACGTCGTCACGGTCACGGAGACCGCCGGCCGCCGCCTCAACAACGCCCCGCGCGAACTGGCCACGGTCTCCTGACGGCGTTTCGGACAGGCCGCGACTTCTGTAGGCGAACCGTAGTCTGATGTGATAGTCCACGGTGTCATGGGTGACGTACTGACCCCGCGACTGGTTCTGCATCCGATGAGCCCCGCCGACGCGGAGCGCCTGCTCGCGCGCACGCCCGGGGCCGGGGACCGCTGGGCGGCCGGCTATCCGGCGGAGGTCGACCTGGTCGGGGCGCGCAACTTCCTCACCACCTGCACCGAGCAGGGCGACCCCGGTCCCTTCGGCTCCTACGAGATACGGCGGCGCGCCGACGGGACCGCGATCGGCGGACTCGGCTTCCACGGCCCGGTGGACGAGGAGGGCAGCGTCACCATCGGCTACGGGCTGATCCCCTCCGAACGCGGCCGCGGCTACGCGACCGAGGCACTGCGCGCCCTCGTGGAACTGGCCCGCCGACTCGGCGCCCGCAGCGTGCGCGGCGACACCTCGCACGACAACGTGGCCTCCCAGCACGTGATGGCCGCCGTGGGCCTGCGCCTGGTGGCCGAGGACGACCAGCTCAAGTACTACGAACTGGCCCTCACCGACCCCGCCCCGGCCGAGGACGGGGCCGTGGCGGAGGCCCGTTAGGGCCCCCGGCCACCGGCCGGGGCCCGTCGGGGCCCCGGCACGACCTGAGCTCAGTGAGGGGCCCCGCACCACCTGAGCCCCGTCAGGGCCCCCGGCACTTTCTGAGCCCCGTCAAGGCCCCAGCACGACCACCGACTCTGCCGGGAGGTGCAGGCGGCCGGCCGGGTCGGGCGGGGCGGCCTCGTCCCACGCGGCCAGGACGCGGACGCCGTTGCGGCCCAGGGCGATCGTCGCCGGGTGCGCGGAGAGGTTGACCGCCACCCGGACGTCGCCGCGCCGGAACGTCAGCCAGCGCCGCTCCTCGTCGTACGCCACCCGTACCGCCGCCAGGTCCGGGTCCCGCAGGTCCGGCTGGCGCCGGCGCAGCGCGATCAGCGTGCGGTGCCACTCCAGCAGCCGGCCGTGCGGGGAGTGGTCCGGCTCGCGCCAGTCCAGTACGGAGCGCTTGCGGGTGGCCGGGTCCTGCGGGTCCGGCACGTCGCCGGCCGCCCAGCCGTGGGCCGCGAACTCCCGCCGCCGGCCCGTCCGTACCGCCTCGGCGAGCGCCGGGTCGGTGTGGTCGGTGAAGTACTGCCAGGGCGTCCGCGCCCCCCACTCCTCGCCCATGAACAGCATCGGCACGAACGGCCCGGTCAGCGTCAGCGCCGCCGCGCAGGCCAGCAGCCCGGGGGAGAGGCCGGCCGACAGCCGGTCGCCGAGCGCCCGGTTGCCGACCTGGTCGTGCGTCTGGGCGTAGCCGAGGAAGCGGTGCGCGGGGGTGCGGCGGCGGTCCACCGGACGGCCGTGTGCGCGGCCGCGGAAGGAGGAGTACGTGCCGTCGTGGAAGAACACCCGGGTCAGCGTCTTGGCCAGGGCGGCCAGCGGGGCCTCGGCGAAGTCGGCGTAGTAGCCCTGGGACTCGCCGGTCAGCGCCGTGTGCAGGGCGTGGTGGAAGTCGTCGTTCCACTGCGCGTGCAGCCCCGTGCCGCCCGCCGCGCGCGGCGAGGTGGTGCGGGGGTCGCAGCGGTCGGACTCGGCGATCAGGAACAGCGGCCGGCCGGTCTCCGCGGCCAGCGCGTCCACCGCCTCCGAGAGCTCCTCCAGGAACGTCAGCGCCCGGTCGTCGGCCAGGGCGTGCACGGCGTCCAGCCGCAGCCCGTCGAGCCGGTAGTCGCGCAGCCAGGCCAGCGCGCTCTCCCGCAGGTACGCGCGGACCTCGTCGGAGCCGGGCGCGTCGAGGTTCACCGCGGCGCCCCACGGGGTGTGGTGGGTGTCGGTGAAGTACGGGCCGAACGCGGGCAGGTGGTTGCCCGCCGGACCCAGGTGGTTGTGCACCACGTCGAGGACGACGCCCAGCCCGTGGGCGTGCGCGGCGTCGACGAACCGGGCGAGACCGGCCGGCCCGCCGTACGGCTCGTGCACCGCCCACGGGGCGATGCCGTCGTAACCCCAGCCGTGCCGGCCGGGGAACGGGCACACCGGCATCAGCTCGACGTGCGTGACGCCCAGCCCGACCAGGTGCGGCAGGCGGGAGATGGCCGCGTCGAACGTGCCCTCGGAGGTGAAGGTGCCGACGTGCAGCTCGTACAGGACCGCGTCCTGCAGCGGGGGCGGCGGCGGGGCCCCGGGACCGGACCCCAGCCACGTGAAGCGCTCGAACTCGACCACCGCGCTCGGCCCGTCCGGGCCGTCCGGCAGCCGCCGCCCCCGGGGGTCGGGCAGGACCGCGGTACCGTCGTCCAGCACGAACCCGTACCGGTCCCCGTCCGCGGCCGGCGCCGTCGCGCCCCACCAGCCGGCCCGCTCGGGGTCCCGCGCCATCGGGAGCGACTCCTCCCGCAGTCGCAGCGCGACCCGTGCCGCCTCCGGTGCCCACACCTCGAACCGCATGCTCGGTCCCCTCACAGCCGACGGTGCCCAACCTGCCCGTACCCGCGTGCGCGGGGCACGCCGCGACGTGCCCGCGCCCATCATCGCGGGCCCGCGGGCCCTCTTCTGGACACTCCGGCACCGACGGGCCGACAATCACCCTGTGACGTCGAGTTTTGAGTTCCAGACCTACCCCGCGCGGCTCTCGGACGCCGAACGGGACCGGGCCCTCGGCCTGCTCCGGGAGGGAGCGGCCCAGGGCAAGCTTTCGCACGACACGTTCCTGCGCCGCATGGAACTCGCGCTGATCGCCCGGAGGTCCGACGAACTCTCCGCGCTGACCGCCGACCTCGGCAGCGCCGAAACGCCGTGGACGCAGCGGCTCTTCGGCTGGGTCGGCCGCGCCTCCGCCGTGGCGGTCGGTGTCCGACGCGCCTGGCACGCCGAGAAGCTCCCGAAGCTCATGCTGCCGCAGACCGGCCCGTACCCGCTGACCATCGGCCGTGACCCGGGCAACGGGCTGCGGCTGAGCCACGACACCGTCTCGCGCCGGCACGCCGAACTGCGCCCGAGCGACGGGTTGTGGGTGCTGCGCGACCTCGGCTCCACCAACGGCACCACCGTCAACGGCCGCCGCGTCACCGGTTCGGCCATCGTCCGGGCCGGCGACCAGGTGGGGTTCGGGCACATGGTGTTCCGGCTCTCGGCGCCGTGAGGCCGCGCACCCGCCGCGCCACGCACACAGGAAGGCGTCCATGACCGCACCCCGGATCCGTACCGCCGTCGCCGCGGACCTGCCCCGCATCGTCGAACTGGTCCACGAGCACGCCGCGTACGAGAAGGCCGCCCCGCCCGCCCCCGGGCTCGCGGAGCGGCTCGCCCCGCTGCTGTTCGGCCCGGAGGCCGACCCGGACCTGCGCGTCCTCGTCGTCGAGACCGAGGGGCGCGCGCTCGTCGGATACGCCGCCCTGTCCACCGAGTTCGCGTTCTGGGACGGCTGCCGCTACCTGCACATGGACTGCCTCTACCTGGCCGCGGCCACCCGCGGCCAGGGGCTCGGTACGGCCGTGATGGACGCGGTCCGCGCGTACGCCGAGAGCCGGGGACTGAGCCAGGTCCAGTGGCAGACCCCCGAGTGGAACGAGGGCGCGGTCCGCTTCTACGACCGGCTCGGCGCCCGCTCGCGCGGCAAGCTGCGGTTCACCTGGGACCTGTAGGGACCTGGAGGGACCTGGAGGGACCTGCAGGGGTCGGGGCCGGGCGCGGGCTCCGGGGCCGTGGTCAGGCCCGCCTCCCGAGGTCGCGTGCCAGGAGCTTGCGGTACGCCGCCAGGGCCGTGCGCGACTGGTGCTCGACCTGGGTCGCCACCGGTACCCAACGGGCCTGGAACCTGGAGGCGAAGGCCTCGCACCAGTCCGCCACAAGCCGGTCCAGCTCGGGTCCCGCCGGGTGCCCGGCGGCGCGCAGCTCGCGCAGCAGCATCGCGGCCGCCCGCAGCGCCAGGCGGCGGGCGAACGCGTCGATGCTGCCGATGTACGCGGCCGTCGCCTCCGGCGGCGCGGAAGCGGACCAGGCCTCGGTGACCCGGGGGATCAGCGCCAGGGTCCAGTCCACCGCCCGCAGCAGCGCGGACTCCCCGTCCGCGGGCAGGTCCGGTCGGGTGCGCTCCAGCACCTCGGCGACGCGCTGGGCGTCCTCGGCGAGCCGTCGGGCCAGCGCCCGCAGGGTCCCGCGGGGGTCCGGGTGCGGGGCCGGGTCGTCCACCAGGTCACCGGCCCACATGGGGACTTCGAGGATCGCGGTGGTGCCGTCGTAGCGGTGGGCGTGGTACCAGGTCGACAGGCGGGCGTCCTCGGCGGTGTCGGCGTCCTCGGCCCGGCCGCCGGCCCGGGCGGTGGCCCGGGCGGCGGGGCCGGACGCGTGGTGAGCGCTGGGGGCGGGGGCGGGGGCGGGGGCGGGGGCGGGGGG
>NZ_JOGB01000069.1 GCF_000719335.1 Streptomyces sp. NRRL S-87 | reverse complement strand
CCGCACGCACGCCCACCCCCCACGCAGGCCCTCCCTCCCTGCACCTCCCTGCACCTCCCTGCACCTCCCTGCACCCCCCCACCAACCCACAAGGGTTGCCCCCTTGAGCCGCTCGGGTAACGACGCTTGCGCGCGGGCCGTCCGCTCGGCCACCGTACGGCCCGTGCACCGCCGAACCCTCGCCAAGGCCCTGGCCGCCCTCACCCTCGCCGCCGTCCTCGCCCCGGCGCCGTGGAGCACCGCCCACGGGACGGCGACCGCCGCCCTCGCGGTCCACACCGCGTCCGACGCCGCCGCCGAGGCCGGCACGGTCCTGTACGTGCCGCCCCCGAACCCCGGCGCCGCGCGCCAGGCACGCGAACTGGCCGGCGCCGGCCTGACGGCCGACGCTGCCGCGGTCACCGCGATGGCCGGCACCCCGCACGCCGTCTGGCTCGGTGACCCCAGCCCGGCCCGGGCCGAGTCCCAGACCCGCACCACCGTGCTGGCCGCCGCCCGGCAGGGCGCCCTGCCCGTCCTGGTGCTCCACAACGTGCCCGGCCGCGACTGCTCGCAGTACTCGGCCGGGGGTGCCACCAGCTCCGCCGCCTACCGCTCCTGGGTCGACGCGGTCGCCCGCGGCATCGACGACCACCGGGCCCTGGTGGTCCTCGAACCCGACTCGCTCGCCCTGCTCCCGCGCGAGTGCGCCGACGGCGGGGGCGCCCAGGGCGGGACCCGTACGGCCGCCCGCTACTCCCAGATCGAGTACGCCGTGGAGGCCCTGGAGGCCAAGCCGGCCGCGGACGTGTACCTCGACACCGGCCACGCCACCTGGCACCCGGTCACCACCATCGTGCCCCGGCTGCGCCAGGCCGGCGTCGCCCGCGCGACCGGCTTCGCCGTCAACACCTCCAACTACGAGACCGACGACGCGGGCGCCTGGTTCGCCCACCTCGTCTCCGCCTGCCTGCTGTACGCCGACCGCGGCGGCGACCCCGCCGCCTGCCCCGACCAGTGGCGGCCCCGCAACGAGGCCGCCGCGTGGTTCGCCGCCCGCCTCGGTACCCCGGACCCTGCCGCCATGAAGCACTTCGTCACCGACAGCAGCCGCAACGGGCAGGGCCCCTGGACCGCCCCCGCCGACCGGTACGCCGACCCGCAGGAATGGTGCAACCCGCCCGGTCGGGGCCTCGGGGCCCGCCCCACCACCCGCACCGGCGACCCCTTGCACGACGCCCGGCTGTGGATCAAGACCCCGGGGGAGTCCGACGGCGCGTGCCTGCGCGGCACAGCGGGCCCGACGGATCCGGAGCGCGGCACGGTCGACCCCCCGGCCGGGGTCTGGTTCCCGGAGCAGGCCCTGGAGCTCGTACGGCTGGCGCGCCCGGAGTCCGCCCGGCGCGCGTCCTCCTGAGCGCCCGTCAGGCCTGGACAGTCGGGAACCGTCCCCCCTAGCGTTCCCGCAACGGACGGGACAGGGGGCCGGTATGTGGGTCACGCTCGTGGCGACGCTGTGCGGTACCGCGGCGGGCGTCACCTCGACGATCGTGGTGGACAAGGTCCGCTGGCGTCGGGAACGGGACCAGAAGCGACTGGACCGCGACGCCGAGCTGGCGGCCGAGTTCATCCTGACGACGATGGTCGGCTACGAGGCCCTGATGGTGCTGGCCACCCACCGCAGCCGGGCCGCCGAGCGGAACCCGGCCCGGGTGAAGCAGATCGTCGACGAGTCGGGCGCCGCCAGCGCCCGGCAGAAGGTCAAGCTGCTGGCGCCCGCACCGACGGCGGAGGCGTGCGAGGAGGTCTGGCGGGCGCTGCGGGAGCTGCGCGGGGCCGTGGCCGCCGGGTACGCCGCCGACACGGAGCCGTTCCAGGCCTGCGACCGGGTGTTCCGTGCCCGGCTGCACGCGCTGAGGGTGGAGGTCCGCCGCGGCCAGGGGCTGCCCGATGCCGAGGCGATCTCCGTCCCCCGGGTACCGGGGTACGACCTCCTGCCCTGAGGCCGCCGCCCCGGCCCGCCCCGGCGCCCCGGCACCGCCTGGCCCGCCGCCCCGCCGCCCCGCCGCCCCGCCGCCTCGCCACGCTCCCCCGGCCACCAGCACGCCCCCCGCACGGCCCCCACCCCGCCGCCCCCGCACCGTCGTGGTGTCAGCGCCCGGCGCGGGTGAAGAGCGTGGCCGGCGGCCGGGTCGCCGCCGTGCCGATGACCGCCGAACGGCCGAAGTCGGCGGGCAAGGAGGCCGTCCGGCGGGGTGCGGGGGCGGTGGCGTGCGGCTCCGCCTGCCGGTAGCGCTGCGTCGACGCGTGCCAGTGGAGCAGGCCGGCCATCCAGTCCTCCAGCTCCCGCACGTACGCGTCGACCGCGGCGCGGGCCGGAGCGTCCAGGCCGTTGTCCTCGTAGAGCAGCGGGAGTTGGTGGTCGCGGACGTGCACGAACTCCTCGGCCCGCCGGCGCACCAGGTCCGCGACGATCGGGACGGCCCGCTCGTAGTCGATGCCGAAGAACGTCTGCGCGACCAGGACGTGGTTGAGCAGTTCGCCTGCGACCTCGACCTCCTTCTCGTACGAGTACAGGTCGTTGATCATCGCTCCGACGTCCGAGGCGGCGTTCTCCAGCTGGCGGATCACCCCGTCCCCGAACAGCTCGGCCGGCACCCCCTTGCCCTCGTGCCCGAGCCGGGCCATGAACATCGTCATGGCGCAGCCGAAGCTGCGCCGCCGCATCTCCGCGTAGTCGACCGGGTCCGGGACGCGGTGCGCCGTGGCCGTGTCCACCTCCCACACCCAGCTCTCCAGCATGTCGACGAGCGTGGCCCGGAACTCCTTGCGCACCGGCACGGTCATGCCCGCGGCCGTGCGCGCCCACAGCTCCTTCAGCCCGCGCTCCAGGACCGTGACCGGCTCGGGGGCCGGCTCGGGCGCCGGCTCGGACCCCGCGTCGGACGCGGTCCCCGACCCGACGGGCATCATGGCGATCAGCCGCTGCGTGGCCGCGCGCGCCGCGTCCGGGGACCGCGTCTCACCGAACGCCTTCGGGTAGTAGTCGTCGGCGTACGTGCCCCAGGCCAACCACAGGGCGCTGAGGACCAGCTCCTCCCGCGTGGCGTCGGGATCGATGGCGGCCGAGGCCAGCGCGAAGTCGAAGCCGACCAGCTGGTCCTCCGTCCACAGGTCCGAGGCGGGATCGCCCGGCTGCGGCCGGAGCAGCCCCGCCTCCCTGCACCACTCGACCACCGCGCTGCGGGCGTGGTCGAGGTGCGGGCTGGTCCCGAGGGCGAACGGGAGGTCGAACTCGGGCAGCAGCGCCGGCCCGACGCGCCGGACCGGGACGTGCGCGTAGGACCGCCGGCGCAGCTCCACCGACCGCGGCGTGAACACCGACCGCACGTCGAGTGCCGTGGTCCCGAGCCCTTCCGGCATGAAGGGCAGCCGGACGGCGGCGGTGGGGCGGGCCCCGGCGTTCATGTAGCGGCTGGAGACCATGTGCCACTCGTGGCCGCCGGACTGCCAGTCCTGCAGGCCCTTGGCGTACGCGGCCACGGCCGCGGACTCGCCCAGGGTCAGGCCCGCTTCGGCGGCCAGGACCGGGACCTCGGTGAGCGCGGTGTGCTCGAACTGCTGGATCCGGGAGGTCAACAGGTCGTTCGCGAGCTCGGCCGCCTCCTGGGTCGGGCAGCCGAGGAACGTCTCCAGCACCAGGACGGCGTTGGACAGTTCGCCCTCGTCCTGCACCTCGCGCTGGTAGGAGAACAGGTCGTTGCGGATGTGCACGGCGTCGGAGAAGGAGTCGCGCAGCACCTCCAGCGGGCGGGACCGGGCCACCCGCGCGGGCAGTTCGGCCGCGACGTACTCGACCAGGCCGGCCGACCACGGCGCGCCGCCGACCTTCCGGCGCATCTCGATGTACTCCAGCGGGTTCGACACCCGGCCGATGTTGATGTTGTGCAGCTCCCACATCGACTCGTTGAGCAGGTTGCGGGTGCTCTCCGAGAACCGGGCCCGCCAAGCCATCGACATCGCTGGGACGGTGCGCAGCCACAGGTCCTTCAGGCCCGCCTCGACGGGGTTCGAGGGCTCCGGGAAGCCGTCGGCGAGGTCCATGGGCATGAAGGCGGCCAGCCCTTCGAGGTAGGCCTTGGCGCCCTCCCGGTCCCGGGTGCGCTTGTAGTACTCGACGAAGTGGTCGTCGAAGAAGAACACCCACACGTACCAGTCGGTGACCAGCGACAGGGCCTCGGCGTCGCAGTCGGGGTGCGTGTACGCGCACAGCAGCGCGTAGTCGTGGGAGTCGAGGTCGCTCTGCTCCCAGACGCCGGAGCCCTCCAGCATCCCGAAGTCCCGTGCCCACCGCGTGGTGTGGGACCGCGCGGTGTCCACGTGGGGGTTCAGGCGCGCCGGATAGGGGACGTAGAAGTCCGGCAGGCGGAACGGCTGTGTCACGTCGGGCTCGGCCCTTTCTCGCACGGAGCGGCGGGGGACCGTTTCGGCAACAGTCCCCCGCACAGAGATCGTGCGAGCCCTACCCGTGACTTCCGTACTGCATGGGGGAGTTCACCCGATCGAGTGGGTGCCCCGCGAAGCAGCCGCCGCGGACGGATCCGCTACTCGCCGCCCTCCAGGTCGCCCTCGGTGTCGAGGAACACCTGGCGCAGCTGCTCGATCACCTGCGGGTCCGGCTTCTCCCACATGCCGCGCGACTCGGCCTCCAGCAGCCGCTCCGCGATGCCGTGCAGGGCCCAGGGGTTGGCCTCCTTCAGGAAGGCCTGGTTCTCCGGATCCAGGACGTACGCCTCGGTGAGCTTGTCGTACATCCAGTCCGCCACCACGCCCGTCGTGGCGTCGTACCCGAAGAGGTAGTCGACCGTGGCGGCGAGTTCGAAGGCACCCTTGTAGCCGTGGCGGCGCATCGCCTCGATCCACTTGGGGTTGACCACGCGGGCGCGGAAGACCCGGGAGGTCTCCTCCACCAGGGTCCGGGTGCGGACCGTCTCCGGCCGGGTCGAGTCGCCGATGTACGCCTCCGGGGCGGTGCCCCGCAGCGCGCGCACGGTCGCGACCATGCCGCCGTGGTACTGGAAGTAGTCGTCCGAGTCGGCGATGTCGTGCTCGCGGGTGTCGGTGTTCTTCGCCGCCACCGTGATGCGCTTGTACGCCGACTCCATCTCGGCGCGCGCCGGACGGCCGTTGAGCTCGCGCCCGTACGCGTACCCGCCCCACACCGTGTAGACCTCCGCGAGGTCGGCGTCGGTGCGCCAGTCGCGGCTGTCGATCAGCTGGAGCAGGCCGGCGCCGTACGTGCCCGGGCGGGAGCCGAAGATGCGGGTGGTGGCCCGCCGCTCGTCGCCGTGCTCGGCCAGGTCGGCCTGGGCGTGCGCCCGTACGTAGTTGTCCTCGGCGCTCTCGTCCAGCGAGGCGGCCAGCCGCACCGCGTCGTCCAGCAGGCCGATCACGTGCGGGAACGCGTCGCGGAAGAAGCCCGAGATGCGCAGCGTGACGTCGATGCGGGGCCGGCCCAGCTCGGCGACCGGGACCGCCTCCAGGCCGGTGACGCGGCGCGAGGCCTCGTCCCAGACCGGGCGGACGCCGAGCAGCGCGAGGGCCTCGGCGACGTCGTCGCCGGCGGTGCGCATGGCGCTCGTACCCCACAGGGACAGGCCCACCGAGGCCGGCCACTCGCCGTTGTCGGTGCGGTAGCGCTCCAGCAGCGAGTCGGCCAGCGCCTGGCCGGTCTCCCAGGCCAGGCGGGAGGGGACGGCCTTGGGATCGACCGAGTAGAAGTTGCGGCCGGTGGGCAGCACGTTGACCAGACCGCGCAGCGGCGAGCCGGACGGGCCGGCCGGCACGAAGCCGCCGTTCAGGGCGTGCACCGCGTGGTCCAGCTCGTCGACGGTCGCGGCCAGCCGCGGAACCACCTCGCGGGCGGCGAAGGCGAGCACGTCGGCCACGCCGGCCGGGTGCCCCGCGGCGACCGCGGCGACGGCCGCCGGGTCCCAGTCGGCCGCCTCCATCGCCTCGACCAGCGCGCGGGCGGTGTCCTCCGCCTCGTCCGCCGAGGTCCGGGTGGCCTTGGACTCGTCCAGGCCCAGTGCCTCGCGCAGGCCCGGCAGGGCGGTGGTGCCGCCCCAGATCTGGCGGGCCCGCAGGATCGCCAGGACCAGGTTGACGCGCTCGGGGCCGGTCGGGGCGCCGCCCAGGACGTGCAGGCCGTCGCGGATCTGGGCGTCCTTGACCTCGCACAGCCAGCCGTCGACGTGCAGCAGGAAGTCGTCGAAGCCGTCGTCGTCCGGACGCTCCGCCAGCCCGAGGTCGTGGTCCAGCTTCGCGGCCTGGATCAGCGTCCAGATCTGCGCGCGGATCGCGGGCAGCTTCGCCGGGTCCATGGAGGAGATCTGGGCGTACTCGTCCAGGTGCTGCTCCAGGCGCGCGATGTCGCCGTACGAGTCGGCGCGGGCCATCGGCGGCACCAGGTGGTCGACGAGGGTGGCGTGGACGCGGCGCTTGGCCTGGGTGCCCTCGCCCGGGTCGTTGACCAGGAACGGGTAGACCAGCGGCAGGTCGCCCAGGGCGGCGTCCGGGGCGCAGGCGGCCGACAGGCCGGCGTTCTTGCCGGGCAGCCACTCGAGGTTGCCGTGCTTGCCCAGGTGCACCATGGCGTCGGCGCCGAAACCGCCGTCCTCGCGGGCCGCCTGGATCCAGCGGTAGGCCGCCAGGTAGTGGTGCGACGGCGGCAGGTCCGGGTCGTGGTAGATCGCGATGGGGTTCTCGCCGAAGCCGCGCGGCGGCTGGATGAGGACCAGCAGGTTCCCGCGGCGCAGCGCCGCGAGGACGATGTCGCCCTCCGGGTTGTGCGTGCGGTCCACGAACATCTCGCCCGGGGCCGGGCCCCAGTGCTCCTCGACCTGCTCGCGCAGCTCGGCGGGCAGCTGGGCGAACCAGCGCCGGTAGTCGGCGGCGGGGATGCGCACCGGGTTCCGGGCGAGCTGCTCCTCGGTGAGCCAGTTCTGGTCGTGGCCGCCGGCCTCGATCAGGGCGCGGATCAGCTCGTCGCCGTCGCCGGAGACCAGGCCCGGGATCTCCGCCTCGGGCCCGAAGTCGTAGCCCTCGGCGCGCAGTCGGCGCAGCAGCGCCACGGCGCTGGCCGGGGTGTCGAGGCCGACGGCGTTGCCGATGCGGGAGTGCTTGGTCGGGTAGGCGGACAGGACGAGCGCCAGACGCTTGTCGACGTTCGGCACGTGGCGCAGGCGGGCGTGGCGCACGGCGATGCCGGCCACGCGGGCGGCGCGCTCGGGGTCGGCCACGTACGCGGGCAGGCCGTCCTCGTCGATCTCCTTGAAGGAGAACGGCACGGTGATCAGCCGGCCGTCGAACTCCGGCACGGCGACCTGGCTGGCGGCGTCGAGCGGGGAGAGGCCCTCGTCGTTCTCCTCCCAGTCGGCGCGCGAGCCGGTCAGGCACAGGGCCTGCAGGATCGGCACGTCCAGCGCGGCCAGCGCGCCGGCGTCCCAGGACTCGTCGTCGCCGCCGGCCGAGGCGTCGGCCGGGCGGGTGCCGCCCGCGGCGAGGACGGTGGTCACGATGGCGTCGGCGGCGCCGAGTTCGGCCAGGAGCTCCGGCTCGGGGGCGCGCAGCGAGGCGACGTACAGGGGCAGCGGGCGGGCGCCGGCCTCCTCGACCGCGTGGCACAGGGCCTCCACGAAGGCGGTGTTGCCGCTCATCTGGTGGGCGCGGTAGTAGAGCACGGCGACGGTGGGGCCGGTGACGTCCTCGCGGGCGGTGCGCTCCAGCGGACCCCAGGAAGGGGCGGCGGCGGGCGCCTCGAAGCCGTGGCCGGTCAGCAGGACGGTGTCGGAGAGGAACCGGCCGAGCTGCTCCAGGTTCTCCGGACCGCCGTGCGCGAGGTAGGCGTGCGCCTCGGCGGCGATGCCGATCGGGACCGTGGAGGCCTCCATCAGCTGGGCGTCGGGGGCCTGTTCGCCCGTCAGGACGACCACGGGCCTGTCCTGGCCGGGGGCCAGCAGCACGTCGAGGCCCTCCTGCCAGGCGCGCAGGCCGCCGAGGAGGCGTACGACGACGAGCTCGGCCTCCGCGAGGAGCGCGGGCAGGTCGTCGAGGGGGAGACGGCTGGGGTTGGCGAACCGGAACGGGACCGGGCCCCCCGCAGCACGGGCGCTCAGCAGGTCGGTGTCCGACGTCGACAGCAGCAGGATCATGCGGCGTCTGGCCTTCCTCGGGGTTTCCGCGCCCCGGGCAGTGAAGGACGGCGGGAGTTCCTGACTCACCCGGCTGCCGCGCCGCGCGCGTCACGTCTCCCGAAGAGGTCTTCCACCCCCGTCGGGTCGCTACGCGCCCTTCGCTGCCGCCCGGCTCACAGTGGCGGGACCGCGCCGGAATCGCACCGGGCTTCCTCCCATGACGCCGCCTTCGGCGGTACCGGGCCAGACGGCCCGGTGAGGGGCATCCTATAGCGGCCCCGAGACGATCGGCACAGGTGGCCGCCCCTCTCCCGCCCCGCGGAGGGTGGTGACGGCCACAGGCCGGGGCCCCGGAATCGTGGGTATGCTCGCCGCCATGCCACCGCCCCCCTCCGCCACGCCCCGGGACGTACCCGTCATACGGGACGGCGGCGACGCCTGCCCCGGTGCGCTGCGGCTGCACGCGGCGGACGACGGGCACCTCGCGCGCGTCCGGCTGCCGGGCGGTCTGCTCACCACCCGTCAGGCGGCGGCCCTCGCCGACGCCGCGGACCGGCACGGCGACGGGCACCTGGAACTCACCTCGCGCGGCAACGTCCAGCTCCGCGGCCTGCCCGACGCCTGCGGCGCGGACCTGGCCCGCCTCCTCGACGCCGCCGGGCTGCTGCCCGCCCCCACCCACGAGCGGGTCCGCAACATCGTGGCGACACCGCTGTCGGGATGCGGGGGGTCCACCCGTCCCGATGTCCTGCCGTGGGTGCGGGAGTTCGACCGGCTGCTGTGCGCGGACCCGGGGGCCGCGGCCCTCTCGGGGCGCTTCCTGTTCGCCTTCGACGACGGCCGCGGCGACGTCGCCGCCCTCGACCCGGACGTGACGGTCCTGGCGGGGGCCGCAGACCGCGCCCTGCTCCGGCTGGGCGCCGCCGTCGACGCGGTGGAGGTCACCTGGGCCGACGCGCCGGGCGCCGCCCTGCTCGCGGCCGCGTACTTCCTCGACACCGTGGCCGCCGCCGGCACCAAGGCCTGGCGGGTGGCCGAGCTGCCCCCCGAACAGACGCTCACCGCCGAGGAGTTCGCGGTCCGGCTGACCGAGTCCGGCGTCGCTGCCGGGTACGTCCAGGACGCCGCCCGCCCGCACGCGGCGCCGCCCCGCCCCGGGCCCCACGGTCCGCAGAGCCTCTGCAGCCTGATCCCCCTCGGCCGTCTGAGCACCGCCCAGTGGCGCACCCTGCTCGCCGTCGCGGAGGAGGGCGCCGGCGAACTGCGCCTGACGCCGTGGCGCAGCGTCGTCCTCCCGGACGCCCCCGCCGACGCGTCGGCCCGACTGGCCGCGGCCGGTCTCGTCGTGGCGCCGGGCAGCCCGTGGGAGACCGTCACCGCCTGCACCGGCCGCCCCGGCTGCGCCAAGTCGCACGCCGACGTGCGGGCCGACGCCCGCGCGGTCGCGGAGCGGGCGGCCGGTCCCCTGCCGGTGCACTGGTCCGGCTGCGCCCGTCGGTGCGGGCACCCGCGCGGCACCGCCTGGGTCGACGTCGTGGCCACGCCCGACGGCTACACCGTGACCCCGCCCGCGCCCGGCCCGCGAGCCGTACGCGACGACCTGGCCCCGTACGCCGACCGGGACCCGCACGGAGCCCAGGCCCGATACGGCGCCCAAGCCCCACCCGGCCCCGAGCCCTCGCACGTCCCCCGGGCCATGGACGGCCCGACGGCCGCGGAGCGCCTCGCCGCAGCAGTCACGGCCGCCCGTACCCTCCCGCAGACCCCTCAGGTTCCGTGACCCCTCACCGACCGCAGTGAAGAAATGAGCGAGTACACAGTGTTTGAGTACGAGAAGGACGGCGCGGCCATCTACCGCCAGTCCTTTGCCACGATCCGCGCCGAGGCGGACCTCGCCGGGCTGCCCGCCTCGGTCGCCCAGGTCGCGGTGCGCATGATTCACGCCTGCGGGATGACCGACCTCCCCCGCGACCTCGGCTACACCCCCGAGGTCGTGCTGCGCGGCCGGGCCGCACTGCACGCCGGCGCGCCGATCCTGTGCGACGTACAGATGGTCGCCAGTGGCGTGACGCGCAAGCGCCTGCCCGCCGACAACCGCGTCGTGTGCACGCTCTCCGACCCGTCGGTCGCCGAGCTGGCCCGCAAGATGGGCACCACGCGCAGCGCCGCCGCGCTCGAACTCTGGCGCGACCAGGGCCTGCTGGAGGGCTCGGTGGTGGCCGTCGGCAACGCGCCCACCGCGCTGTTCCGCCTCCTGGAGATGATCGAGGAGGGCGCGCCCCGCCCCGCCGCCGTCATCGGCGTCCCGGTCGGCTTCATCGGCGCCGCGGAGTCGAAGGACGCGCTCGCCGAACACGGCTCGGGCCTCGACCACTTGATCGTGCGCGGCCGGCGCGGCGGCAGCGCCATCGCGGCCGCCGCCATCAACGCGATCGCGAGCGAGGAAGAATGAGCGAGCCGACCCCCGGCGCAGTGCCCCGGCCCACCCCCGGCGCAGTGCCGCGGCCCACCGCCGAGCCCACCGCCCGGCCCGAACCGGGTTCGCCCGGCCGGCTGTTCGGCGTCGGACTCGGCCCCGGCGACCCCGCCCTGATGACCGTGCGCGCCGTGCAGGTCATCGGCGAGGCCGACGTCGTGGCGTACCACAGCGCCCGGCACGGCCGGTCCATCGCCCGCTCGATCGCCGCGCAGTACCTGCGCGCGGACCACATCGAGGAGCCGCTGGTCTACCCGGTCACCACCGAGACCACCGACCACCCCGGCGGCTACCAGGGCGCGATGGAGGAGTTCTACGAGTCCGCCGCGGCCCGGCTCGCCGCGCACCTCGACGCGGGCCGCACCGTGGCCGTGCTCGCCGAGGGCGACCCGCTCTTCTACGGCTCGTACATGCACATGCACAAGCGGCTGGCCGACCGCTACCCGACCGAGGTCGTCCCCGGCGTCACGTCCGTCAGCGGGGCCGCAGCCCGGCTCCAGACCCCGCTCGTCGAGGGCGAGGAGGTCCTGACGATCCTGCCCGGCACCCTGCCGGAGGAGGAGCTCGCGGCCCGGCTGGCCGCCACCGACTCCGCCGTGGTGATGAAGCTCGGCCGTACCTTCCCGGCGGTCCGCGGGGCGCTGGAGACCTCCGGCCGGCTGGCCGAGGCGCGGTACGTCGAGCGGGCCACGATGGCGGGCGAGCGCCTCGGCGACCTCGCGGACGTCGACCCCGGCACCGTGCCGTACTTCGCCGTGGCCGTCGTGCCGAGCCGCGTGGGCAACCCGGGCGAGGCGGCGGCCCGTACCGCCACCGGGCGCGGCGGGGTCGTGGTCGTCGGCACCGGGCCGGCCGGACCGCTGTGGCTGACCCCCGAGACCAAGCGGGCCCTCGCCGACGCCGAGGTGCTGGTCGGCTACACCACGTACCTCGACCGGGTCCCGGCGCGGCCGGGGCAGGTGCGGCACGGGTCGGACAACAAGGTCGAGTCCGAGCGAGCCGAGTTCGCGCTCGACCTCGCCCGGCGCGGCAAGCGCGTCGCCGTCGTGTCGGGCGGCGACCCGGGCGTCTTCGCCATGGCCACGGCCGTGCTGGAGGTGGCGGCCCAGGACGAGTACCGCGACGTGCCGGTGCGGGTGCTGCCGGGCGTGACGGCCGCCAACGCCGCCGCGGCCGCCGCCGGCGCCCCGCTGGGCCACGACTACGCGGTGATCTCGCTCTCCGACCGGCTCAAGCCGTGGGAGGTCATCGCCGAGCGGCTGGCCGCGGCCGCCGGCGCCGACCTGGCGATGGCCCTGTACAACCCCGGCTCGCGCAGCCGGACGTGGCAGGTCGCCAAGGCGCGGGAGCTCCTGCTCGAGCACCGTGCCCCGGACACGCCGGTCGTGCTGGCCCGCGACGTGGGCGGCCCCGAGCAGTCCGTACGGACCGTCGCCCTGGTCGACCTGGACCCGGGCCAGGTCGACATGCGCACGATCCTGCTGATCGGCTCGTCCCAGACCCAGCTCGCCCACCGCGCCCCGGACGCCCCGCCGGTGGTGTGGACCCCGCGCCGCTACCCGTCGGCGTAGCACGGGCGACCGCACATCGGGCCCCCGTCCGCTCGGCGCGGACGGGGGCCGGGCGCATGCCGGGGCCCGGCCCCCCTAAGGCGTGGCCAGTTCGGCGAAGAGGGAGCCGATCCACGAGCCGCTCGCGATCAGCGGCAGCGTGTCGAAGTACAGCTCCCGCGCGCCGTCCGGCCGAACCGCTCGACGATGCCGAAGGGGACCGTGCCGAAGGCTCGGTGGTGGCGGTGCCGTGCCACTCGAGGTACGTCGTGGTGCGGCCGAAGGCGGCCTGACCGGCCCGCAGCCGGAGGTCCGCGGTGGCGAGGAACCGCTCCAGGTACGCCCGCTTGCCCGCCTCCGTCACTAGCGGCGCCGCCAGCCGGGCGCCCCGCGTGCGGGCCAGCAGCCCGGCCGCGTCCTCGCCGTTCCACATCGCCAGCCGCGCCGGGATCTCGCCCGCCCGCAACCGCTCCGCAGACCGCCGGTCCTCCCCTCCGCCCGGGCTGCCCGGGGCCGGGTCGGCGACGCCCGCGAAGAGGCCGGCCGGCGCGCTCGGCACGGTGTCCGCGAACAGCGCGTGGCGGTCGTAGTAGCGGCGGGCCTGGAGGGTCCTGCCGTCGTCGCCGAGCACGTTGCGGGCGACCTGCGGGTAGGCCACCTTGCGGCCCTTGAGCGTGACCTCGTTCCACTGGCCGAACATCATGGTGCTGCCCTCGGCGACCGCCTGCGTGCCCTGGTACGCCGCCAGGTCCGGCGCGATCGGCAGCGAGCGCGCGATCGACGTGCCGATGACGGCCTCGCCGCGCTGGGCGTCGGCGCCCGCCTCCCAGAGCGAGGCCTCCGGGTCGAAGATGTCCAGGTATGCCCGCACCCGCGGGTGGCCGAGGTCGCCCGGCACCGGCAGCGCCCCGGTGGGCAGCTCGCCGAACGCGATCTGCCGCTGCATGAACGCGCACGCGTTGGGCGTGATCCGGCCCTCCAGCCGTTCGACCTTGCCGCGGACCTCGGGGCAGTCGCCCGCCCCGATGCCCGCCATGACGCCCGCCCCGCCGCCCGCGCCGCCGCTCGGGAGCGCCGCGGCCGAGGTGGAGACCCCCACCGCGGGCGCCAGTACCGCGAGCCCGACCGTGCCCCGCCGACCGGTGATTGCGAACATGTCCCGTACCCCCTCTCGTTGCCGCCTGCTTGACGACAACCCTGCCGGGACGCCCCGACGTCCGCGCTTACTGGCGAGGTAATGGCCCGCCACCCGGGCCTGCCTGCCCCGTCCCGTCACACGTCCCTGTCACGGCCCGAAGTCCACCCTTGCGGGAGCGGGGCCGGTTGCATCAGGACCGCCTTCGCGAGTCCGACGGCGACGCCCGCGCAGATAGATCGCCCCACCCGACGACACTGTCGGACTGCCCCTTCGCTGTCCTGCATCAACACTCAAGTTGCTTGTAGATTAGGGGCTTCGTTTTCAGATCACGAAGGTCGTCCAGGCCGCCACGTCCACCGAGCCGAGCTGAGATCGCCCGCCTGTGCGCCCTGGGTACCCCGGTAGGCTGAAGCCTCATGCCGAGAAATCTCTATCCATAGCCTTGACCTGCTTGCTAGACCTCTTTGGCGGTCCGGCATTTGGTTTCTTGGGCGCTTCGAAGCGAATAGGTCGCACGGTCATGACGTACTTCAACCGTAGGCCTGCGCAGGTCTCACTGCATCCCGACTTCCGGGATGTGAAAATGATCCAAGTGGCAATTGTTGAGTCGAAAACGGAATTCGACGCCAGTCCTGCAGGTGCTACACGGTAGAGATGTGGAGCGGCTTTGGATCAGAGCCTTCTAGGCGCTAATGATCATAAGGGGAAAAAATCATCTGCCGTAGAGCAAGGATTAGCGAGCGCCGCAGCGGGCCCCGTCCACCGGGCGTGGACGGGGCCCGCGGTGCTGCCGGCCCGAAGGGGCCCCGGGTGTCCCGGCGCTCCTGGTCACGGACGACGGGCCCGCGCGAGCGCGGGCCCGCGGCGGTGGCTAGGAACCGCTGCGGCTGTCGGCCTCGGCCTGCGCGATGGCTTCGGCCTCGCTCTCGGCCATGGCCATCGCGACGCCGAACGCCTGGGCGATGTGACCGGCGGCCGACATGACGCGTGCCGTTCCCACGACGGGCGCGATGGCGACGAGCAGGTCCTGCAGCTGCTCGACCGTGAAGTCGGCCTTGATCGCGGGGTTGATGTGGGCCATGTAGGAGATCGCGGGCGCGTCCATGGCCACGAGTGCGGCGAGGCGGGCGAGGATGAGCGTCCGCTCGTCCATGTGGCAGTGCTCCAGGGAGTCGATCGTCATGGCGGCGATCGTGTCGAGGACCGGGGTGTCGGATGTAGTAGCCATGGTTGTCCGCCTCGCTGTGGTGAGAGGAGTCGTGTCCACCCGTCGACGCGGGCCCCCTTGTGCCCCCGACGGTTGCGCATCCAGCGTAGGCACGCCGGGATGGTCGCGCGCGCCGAGCGGCATGCGGGGCCGAGGCGGCCGGTCGGGCGGCCGGTCGGGCGGCGGAGCGGGGCCGCGAGGCGGGCGGCGGCCGGTGGCGGCACGGACCCGGTGGAGGCGGTGGCGGTGTCCGGAGGCGCCGTGCCTTCCGGTGGCGCGGCGCACGTCAGGAGCGCGGCGGTGTCCGGAAGGCGCGGTGCCGTCAGGAGGGGGCGGCGGTGTCCCGTACCCAGTCGGCGGCGGCCGGGACGTCCGGGGCGGTCGGGACGCCCGGCGGGGTCGGCGGGCGGCGGACGACGACCACGGGGATGCCGGCCTCGCGGGCGGCGGCCAGCTTCGGTGCGGTGGCCGCGCCGCCGCTGTCCTTGGTGACCAGCACGTCGATGCGGTGCGCGCGCAGCAGCGCACGCTCCCCGTCGAGGGTGAACGGCCCCCGGTCCAGCAGGACTTCGGTGCGCGGCGGCCGGGCGCCGTCGGGTGCGTCGACGGAACGGACCAGGAACCAGGGCCCGTCCAGCCCGGCGAAGGCGGCCAGCCCCATCCGGCCCGTGGTGAGGAACACGCGCTCGCCGAGGCGGCCGTCCGCGAGCAGCGCGGCCGCCCCCTCCAGGGAGTCGACCGGGTGCCAGTCGTCCCCCTCGCGCGGTTGCCAGGAGGGCCGGCGCACGGCGAGCAGCGGCACGCCCGCGGCCCGGGCCGCGGCCGCGGCGTTGAAGCTGATCCGTTCCGCGAACGGGTGGGTCGCGTCGACCAGGGCGGACACCCGGTGCTCGCGCAGCCAGGCCGCCAGGCCCTCGGGCCCGCCGAAGCCGCCGATGCGGACCTCGCCGGGCGGGAGCACCGGCCGGGCCACCCGGCCGGCCAGGGAGGTGGTCAGCCGCAGGCCGGGCAGCCCCGCGAGGACCTCGGCCAGGCGCCGGGCCTCGGTGGTGCCGCCCAGCACCAGCACGTGCCGGGTCGCCGCCTCAGCAGACATGCCGGTCGCGCTCCGGCGAGTACAGGTGGCTGTCGCGGAACTCCTCCGCCGCCAGCGTGCGCCCCACGATGATCACCGCCGTCCGCACCACCCCGGCCGCCTTGACCTGGCCCGCGATGTCGTCGAGCGTGCCGCGCAGCACGAGTTCGTCCGGCCTGCTGGCCATCGCCACCACCGCGGCCGGGCAGTCCGCGCCGTAGTGGGGCAGCAGTTCGGCCACCACACGGTCCACGTACCGGGCCGCCAGGTGCAGTACGAGCAGCGCCCCGCTGCGCCCGAGCGTGGCGAGGTCCTCACCCGCCGGCATGGGGGTGGCCTGCTGCGCGATCCGGGTCAGGATGACGGTCTGGCCGACCGTCGGCACGGTCAGCTCCCGCTTGAGCGCGGCGGCCGCGGCCGCGAAGGCCGGGACGCCGGGCACGACCTCGTACGGCACGCCCGCCGCGTCCAGCCGCCGCATCTGCTCGGCGACCGCGCTGAAGACGGACGGGTCGCCCGAGTGCAGCCGTGCCACGTCGAGACCGGCCTCGTGGGCACGGACGATCTCGGCGACGATCTCGTCCAGGTTCAGCTGCGCGGTGTCCACCAGCCGGGCGTCCGGCGGGCACTCGGCCAGCAGCTCGCGGGGGACCAGGCTGCCGGCGTACAGGCAGACCCCGCACGCGGCCAGGGTCCGCGCGCCCCGCACGGTGATCAGGTCCGCGGCGCCGGGGCCCGCGCCGATGAAGTACACGGTCATATGTGCTCTCCCGAAGTGACGTCTTCCGACCCGGCCGGCGCGGCCGCCGGCTTGGTGACCGACCACTGCGTGATCGGCATCGCCTGTCGCCAGCCGGTGAAGCCGCCGACCCGCACCGCGTGCGAGACCGCCAGCTTCACCAGTTCGCCCCCGTGCTCCCGGTACCAGCGCGCCAGCAGCGCCTCCGACTCCAGCGTGACGGTGTTGACGACCAGTCGGCCGCCGGGCCGCAGCGCCGCCCAGCAGGCCTCCAGCATGCCGGGCGCGGTCAACCCGCCCCCGATGAACACGGCGTCGGGTGCCGGCAGTTCGGCGACCGCCGCGGGGGCGGCCCCGCGCACCACCCGCAGGCCCGGCACGCCCAGGACGTCCGCGTTGCGGCGGATCCGCTCGGCGCGCACCTCGTCGCGCTCGACCGTGACGGCCCGGCAGGAGCGGTGCGTGCGCATCCACTCGATGGCGATCGAGCCGGAGCCGCCGCCGATGTCCCACAGCAGCTCGCCGGGGGCGGGCGCGAGCGCGCTCAGCGTCACGGCGCGCACGTGCCGCTTGGTGAGCTGGCCGTCGTGCTCGTACGCCGCGTCCGGCAGGCCCGGGACGGCGCCGAGCCGCAGTGCGTCCGGGGCGCGCCGGCACTCCAGCGCGATGACGTTCAGGGCGTCGCCGGGCGGATGGGGCCAGTCCGCGGCCCGCCCGGATACGTACGCCTCCTCCTCGGACCCGAGCTGCTCCAGCACCGTCATCCGGGTGGGCCCGAAACCGCGTTCCCGCAGCAGCGCCGCCACGTCGCCGGGCGTGGCCGCGCCCGCGCTCAGCACGAGCACCCGGCGGCCGTCGTGCAGGGCCGCGGAGAGGGTGCCCGCCGGGCGGCCGACCAGCGTCACCACTTCGGTGTCCTCGACCGGCCAGCCGAGGCGGGCGCACGCGTACGAGACGGAGGAGGGGTGGGGGAGCACCCGCAACCGGTCGGCGCCGAGTTCCTCGCTGAGCGCGCGGCCGATCCCGTAGAACATGGGGTCCCCGCTGGCCAGTACGGCGATCCGGCGGCCGGCGTGGGCGGCGAGCAGCCCGGGGACCGCCGGGCGCAGCGGCGACGGCCACCCGACGCGCTCGCCGGTGACCTCGCCCGCGGGCAGCAGGTCGAGCTGCCGCTTGCCGCCGATGACCACCTCGGCCTCGGTGAACGCGCGGCGGGCGGCGGGGGAGAGCCCGGGCCAGCCGTCGGCGCCGATGCCGACCACGCTGACGGGTGACGGGTGCGCTGCGGAGCTCACGTGCCGGGTCCTCGGGGGGTCGCTGGAGGGGAGGAGGCCGACTCTACTGGCCGCTGACCAGCACCGGTGCCGCGGGGCGTGTGGCTCCCCTCACCCCGGCCGGCCCGGCCGGCGGCGGGTGACCGGGACGGCAACGGAAGCGACACGACCGGTGCGTACCGGCCGGGCGACCAGGCGTTCTAGCTGACGAACCGACAACGCGAACGTGGCGGGGACGGCTACGCGGTCATGCCCGCCCGGGCCGTGCCCACCGACGTGAGCGCGGCCACCAGCGGGGCCAGTTCGGGATCGGCGGCCGCCGTGTCGAGGGCCTCGCGCAGGGCCGCGTCGTTCGTCGGGCGGGCCTCGGCCAGCAGGGCCGCACCGGCCTCGCTCACGTTCGTGTAGATCCCGCGCCGGTCGGTGGGGCACAGGTAGCGGGACAGCAGTCCGCGCTCCTCCAGCCGCGTGACCAGTCGGGTCGTCGCGCTCTGACTGAGCACTACGGCGTCGGCGACCTGCTTCATCTGCAGGTGCCCGCCGGGTCCGTCGTGCTGGCGGCTGAGCACGTCGAGCAGCGAGTACTCGCGGACGCTGAGCCCGTGGGCGGACTGCAGCACCCTCTCGATGTGCGCCTCGATCCGCCCGTGCAGCAGCGACAGGGCGCACCAGCCCTGGGCGAGCCCGGTCGGTGCGGGGTCCGTGGCGGTCATCGGTGCGCTCCTCTCCTCGGGGCGGGGTGCCTCCCCACCCCAAATATAGCGCGCTTGCAAATAACCCGCGTCTGCAACTATTGTCGACGCCTGTTAAAAGCTCGTGCAATCAATCTGGGAAGGCTGCGATCCATGCCTCTCGCCCTCCTGGCCCTCGCGATCGGGGCCTTCGGCATCGGCACCACCGAATTCGTGATCATGGGGCTGCTGCCGCAGGTCGCCGGGGACTTCGGGGTCTCCATCCCGACCGCCGGACTCCTCGTGACCGGATACGCGCTCGGTGTCGTCGCCGGCGCCCCGCTGATGACCGCCCTGGGCACCAAGGTCCCGCGCAAGCGGATGCTGATGCTGCTCATGGGCCTGTTCATCGCCGGGAACCTGATCTCCGCCCTCGCCCCGGCCTTCGGTGTGATGCTCGCCGGCCGGGTCGTCGCCTCGCTCGCCCACGGCGCGTTCTTCGGCATCGGGGCGGTGGTCGCGGCCGAGCTGGTCGCCCCCGAGCGGCGGGCCGGCGCGATCGCGCTGATGTTCACCGGCCTGACCGTCGCCAACGTCCTCGGCGTCCCGCTGGGCACCTGGCTGGGTCAGGGCGCGGGCTGGCGCGCCACCTTCGCCGTGGTCGCGGCCCTGGGCGTGGCCGGGCTGGCGGGCGTGGCCAGACTGGTCCCGGAGCTGCCCCGGCCCGAGGGCGTCCGGCTGCGCGACGAGCTGGGCGCCTTCCGCAACGTCCAGGTGCTGCTCGCCATGGCGATGACCGTGCTCGGCTTCGGCGGGGTGTTCGCCGCCGTCACCTACATCGCCCCGATGCTGACCGCGGTGTCCGGCTTCGCCGAGGGCTCCGTGACCTGGCTGCTCGTCCTCTTCGGCCTCGGCATGGTGGGCGGCAACCTGGTGGGCGGCCGGTTCGCCGACCGGGCCCTGATGCCGATGCTGTACGCCGCCCTCGGCGCCCTGGCCCTGGTGCTGGCCCTCTTCACCGTCACCGCCCACCACAAGGTGCTCGCCGCGGTCACCGTCGCCCTCGTCGGCGCCCTCGGCTTCGCGACCGTGCCGCCGCTCCAGAAGCGGGTGCTGGACCAGGCCGCGGGCGCCCCCACCCTCGCCTCCGCCATGAACATCGGCGCCTTCAACCTCGGCAACGCGCTGGCTGCCTGGCTGGGCGGCCTGGTGATCTCCGCCGGGTACGGCTACACCGCCCCGAACTGGGTCGGAGCGGCCCTCGCGACCGCGGCCCTCGCCCTCGCACTGCTCTCCGGAGCCCTGGAGCGGCGCGGGTCCCGGCGCGACGGCCGCGTGGTGGCCCGGAGTGCGCCCGGGGCCGCGGCGGGGGTCAACCTGCCGTACGCCCAGTCCACGGGCGTCGGCGTGCACAACGCCTACGAGAAGGCGAAGTACCCCTACCTCGCCGACGCCCTGGACTCCGGCGCGGCCCTGCTCGAACTCGACGTGTGGACCAACTTCTTCGGCAGTTCCTGGCGCGTCTCGCACAGCAATCCCATCGGGAACGACAACAACTGCGAGAACGCCGCCACCGCCGCCCAGCTGCGCACCAGGTCCCGCAACCAGAACCTCGCCGGCTGCCTCTCCGACCTGCGCGCCTGGCACGACGCCCACCCCGGCCACCGGCCGATCGTCATCAAGATGGAGCTCAAGGACGGCTTCGCCAGCAACCTCGGCCGGGGCCCCGCCCAGCTCGACGCCCTGATCACCGGCAAGCTCGGGGACGCCGTCTACCGGCCCGGCCAGCTCGCCGCCGGCCACCCGGACCTCGACGCGGCCGTCCAGGCCCGCGGCTGGCCGACCCGCTCCGCCCTGGCCGGGAAGTTCCTCTTCGAGCTCATCCCCGGCACGGTCGAGCAGGGCAACCCCAGCGACACGCTGTGGACCGACCGCGAGTACGCCCAGTACCTGCGCGACCTGGCCGCCACCGGCCGCCTCGGCGAGGCCGCCGTCTTCCCGACGGTGCTGGGCGCCGCCGCCGGCGACCCGCGCACCCGGTACGCCGACACCTCGATCCGCCCCTGGTTCGTCCTCTTCGACGGCGACGCCAACGCGTACGTCACCCAGGGCATCGACACCGCCTGGTACGACCGGCGCCACTACCTGCTGATCACCACCAGCGCCAACGGCGTGGCCCCCGCGATCGACGGCACCAACCCCACCGAGGCCCAGGCCCGCGACCGCCTCGCCCTCCTCGCGGCCCGCCACGCCAGCATCATCACGGCCGACTGGTACCCGCTGCCGTCCGTCCTGTCCACGGTCGTCCCGCGCGGCTGACGCCGAGCCCCTCCCCGGGGTGCGCTCCGGCACCCCGGGCCGACTACGCCAGCAGCCAGGCGATGGCCGACAGGGAGACCATCGAGCACAGCGTGGACAGCAGGACGGTGTCCCGGGCCAGATCGGTGTCCAGGTCGTACTCGGACGCGAACAGGAAGGCGTTCTGGGCCGTCGGCAGGCCCGCCACCAGCACCACCGACAGCAGTGCGTGACCCTCGAGGCCGAACGCCCAGCGCCCCAGGGCGTACGCCAGCAGCGGCTGCGCCACGACCTTCAGCGCGACGAGCACCTGCCGCTCCGCCCGCCCCTCCGCATCGGGCCGGACCCGCGCGTGCAGGGACAAGCCCAGCGCGAACAGCGCGGCCGGTACCGCGGCCCCGCCCAGCAGGTGCAGCGGCGCGGTGACCTCGGCCGGCAGCGGCCGGCCCAGCGCCGCCACCAGCAGGCCGCCACCGGACGCGGCCACGATCGGGTTGCGCAGCGGCAGCGTCAGCAGCCGCCGCCACCGGCCCTCGGCGCCCGGCCGCTCACCGAGGTCGATCAGGGTCAGGATCAGCGGGGTCACCAGCAGCGTCTGGAACAGCGCGACGGGGACGATGAACGAGGTGTCCCGCAGGACGTGCACCGCCACCGGGATGCCCAGGTTGGCCGAGTTCACGTGCGCGGCGGCCATCGCGCCTATGGTCCGCTCGGCCGGCTTGCGGCGGAACACCAGGTGCCCCACCAGCAGGGCCACCGAGAACACCGCGAACAGGCTCAGCGCGAAGACCACCACGCCGGGCTGGGCGAGGTCGGAGACCCGGGAGCGCGACATCGTCAGGAACAGCAGTGCCGGCATGGCGAACGCGAACGCGAACCGCCCCAGCACGTGCTGCGCCTGCGGGCCGAGCACGTCCTTCCGGCCCGCCGCCCAGCCCAGAGCCGTGATCCCCCAGATCGGCAGAAAACCGCCGAGCACGCTCCCCGTCATGGGCCCCAGTATCGATCACCGCCGGCGGCCTCCCGGGCCGGCCCGTAGCTCGCCGGCGCCGACCGGGTTCAGCCGGGCCCGACCGGGATCAGGGGGTGAACTCCTGGTCCAGGTCGTAGATGACGCCGTGGCTGTTCACGGTGTACTTGAAGACCAGCCCCGAGTTCGGGTGGGCCTCCAGCCAGTCGAGGAACTCCTGGACCCCGATGGGCTGGTTCTCCGTGGACTCCACGATCGGGTTGGTGACGGTGATGGACGCCGCCTGGTCGAGCGGCATGAAGATCTCCTTGCCCACCGTCTCGAACACGCCGCCGTCGGTGTTCTCCGGCGTGCAGGCCCAGTTGCCCAGGTTCACGATCAGGCTGAGCGTCCCGCCCTCGGGCGTGTAGCGCTGCACCGCGAACTCGTCCGGAGAAATGGGCATCTTGTGGTCGCAACCGGGCTTCGGGCCCGGCTCCGACCCCGGCTTCGGCTTCGGCGCGCTGCCGCCGCCCACGGGCTTCGCGGAGGCCGAAGCGCCCGGCGCGGGCGCGGTGGTGGGCTCGGCGGAGGGCTTCGCAGCCCCGCCGCCCGCCGGGGTCCCGGTCGCGGTGGGCTCCGCGGACGGGGCCGCCGAAGCGCCCGCCCCGCCGGCCGGGCTGCTCGCCGTGCCGGCTCCGGGCGCTCCGGCCGCGTCGCCGCCGCCGTCCCCGTTGCACGCGGTCAGCACCAGCGCGCCGCACAGCACCGCCGCCGCGATCCCGGATCTCCGGCCCACGCTCCGCTTCATGTCCTGCTCCTGCTCCCTGCGATGTCCGATGTGACGCGGAGAACCTAGCGCGGACGAAACCCGCAGGGTAATCCCCGTCCACCCTTCGTCACCCACCCGCGATTGCGCTGTTGCCGATCGCGGACCTTGTGGACCCGGGAGTGACCCGAGGCCGGCACGGGCCGGGCGCAGGATGACGGAAACAGCCCCAAGCAGCCCCAAGCAGCCCCAAGCAGCCCCAAGCGGCCCGAAGCAGACCGAAGCAGGACCGGCTCAGGACGGCCGCGTGACGGGCAGGGCCTGCTCGGCCCAGATCGTCTTGCCGGTCGCGGTGTACCGGGTGCCCCACTGCTGCGTCATGTGCGCGATGAGGAACAGGCCCCGGCCACCCTCGTCCTCGAGGGCGGCCCGGCGCAGGTGCGGCGAGGTGTGCCCGGTGTCGGAGACCTCGCAGATCAGGGTCTGGTCGCGGATCAGGCGCAGTTGCACCGGGCCCGCCCCGCCGTACCGCACGGCGTTCGTCACCAGCTCGCTCACCACCAGTTCGGTGGTGAACCCCAACTCGTCCAGACCCCATTCGGTGACCTGCTGCAGCGCCAGTTCGCGGGCGCGGGCGACCAGCCGGGGATCGGAGGCCAACTCCCAGGACGCCACCTGGTGCTCGTCCAACGTGTGGGTGCGGACCAGGAGCAGGGCGGCGTCGTCGTCCACCGGCCGCGGCAGCAGCGTGGCCACCGCGTCGTCGCACAGCTCGTCCAACGGCCGCCGGTGGCCGACCAGCACGGCCCCCAGGGCCGCCAGCTGCTCGTCCACGTCCCGGTCCCGGCCCCGCACCAGACCGTCGGTGAACAGGGCCAGCAGGCTGCCCCGCGGCAGCACCAGCTCCGTCGACTCGAAGGGCAGCCCGCCCAGCCCCAGCGGGGGCCCGGCCGGCAGGTCGGGGAAGGTCACCGCGTCGGTCTCCGGGTCCACCACCGCCGGCGCCGGGTGCCCGGCCCGGGCCATCGTGCAGGTGCCGGCGACCGGGTCGTACACGGCGTACAGGCACGTCACCCCGAGCGCCTCGTCGTACGGCACGCTCTCGCCCTCGACGAGCACCGCGGCCCGCTCGTTGGCCGCCTGGGCCACCAGGTCGTCCAGGCGGCCGAGGAGCTCGTCCGGCGCCAGGTCGAGCCGGGCCAGCGCCCGTACGCTGGTCCGCAGCCGCCCCATGGTCGCCGCGGCCCGCAGCCCGTGCCCGACGACGTCGCCGACGACCAGTCCCACCCGGGTCCCGGACAGCGCGATCACGTCGAACCAGTCGCCGCCCACCCCGGCCCGGCTGTCGGCCGGCAGGTAGCGGTAGGCGAGCTCCACCGCCGTCAGCCGCGGCAGCAGCCGGGGCAGCAGACTGCGCTGGAGCATCAGGGCCGCGGTGTGCTCGCGCGTGTAGCGGCGGGCGTTGTCCACGCAGACGGCCGTACGGGCCACCAACTCCTCGGCGACGGCGAGCTCGCCCGGGTCGAACGGGTCGGAGCGGTCCTCCCAGCTGAAGGTGACCACGCCCAGCACCGCACCCTCCACGCGCAGCGGTACGGCGACCAGCCTGACCCCGTCGCCGGTCTCGCGCACCGCGGCGGCCGCCGACAGCGCCCGGGCCTGGGGGGTGCCGGCCGCCGGCCGCGGGGCCGGCCGGTCGTCCGGGGCCGCCGCCACCCGTACCAGCGGGCCTTCGGGGACCTCGCCGGGAGCCGGCCGCTCGCCCTCCAGCACCTGCTCCAGCAGGTCCACCGCCACCGCGTCGGCGAACCGCGGCACCGCCACGGCCGCCAGTTCGCGCGCGGTGCGGGCCATGTCGAGCGTGACGCCGACCGTGCTGCCCGCCCGTACCAGCAGGTCCAGGCGCTGCTGGGCGAGATAGCGCTCGGTGATCTCCACCGACTCCTCGCACACGCCGAGCGGGGTGCCCGAGGCGTCCTGCAGCCGGTAGTACGAGCAGGACCACACCCGGAAGCGGTCCGGATCGACCGGGGCGCGGCCCCGGTAGTGCAGGTCGATCACCGGCTCGCCGGTCTCCAGAACCCGGCGCAGGGTCTCCACCAGGGTCGGCGGGCTGCCGGGGGTGAGCACCTGGCCGTGGGTCACCATCTCGTCGGGGGACCGGCCCACGTACTGCGTGCTGCCCATCTCCTCGACCAGCGCCTGGTTGGTCCACACGACGCGGAGCCCGATGCCGTAGATCGCCAGGCCGATGGGGGACTGGGTGGCCAGGCCGGCGAGCATGGACTGCAGCGCCTCCCAGCGCTCGTTCTCGGCGGCGTCGGCCATCGCGACCAGGCGCGCCGGGGCGGCCGGATCGGGCGGGGAGGCGTCCGCAGTGGTCAGCGGCAGGACCGTCAACCGGACCCGCACCCCGTGGCCGGCCCGGTGCCGCAGCGCGACGGTACGCGAGCCGGGGGCGAAGGCGACGGCGGGAGCCGGGCCGTCGCCCGCGCGGACGACGTACGCCCCGGCCGGGCGGCCCAGCACGTCGCCCGCCGGGTAGCCGAGCAGGGCCTCGGCGGCCGCGCTCCAGCCCAGCACCCGGCCGTCCGCGCCGAGCACCGCGGTGGCCGCGTGGGCCACGTGGAGGGGGCCGCGCGGGTCGCCGCCCGGCTCGGTGCCCCCGCCGGGGTCGGGCCCGGGGACCCGGCCGTCGCCCGGTCCGGCCACGGGCCCGCGGCCGGGCGGGGCAGCCGCCCCGGCGGCCGGGTGCGCCGCCGCGCCCGCGGCTGGTTCCCGGTCCGGTCGCCTCACGTGCCTCCGCCCCCTTCGCGTGCGGACCCGCCCCAGCGGGCGGCGAGCAGGAGTGCGATGTCGTCCGGCCGCTCCGGCGCCCGCCCGGCCTCGGCGATCAGTCGGTCGGCGGTGGCGGCCAGCGGCGTGTCGCCGGCCTCCGCGAGTGCCCGGCGCAGCCGCTCCACGCCCTCGTCGATGTCCTCACCGGCGTGCTCCACCAGCCCGTCGGTGAACAGCGCCAGCACCGCGCCGGGGTCGAGGTGCAGCTCGGTGACGGGGTAGCTCGCCCCGTCGTCCACGCCGAGCACCACTCCGCCCGCCAGGTCGAGCACCTCGGTCCGGCCGTCCGGCCGGCGCAGCAGCGGCGGCGGGTGGCCGGCCCGGACCGCGTGCGCCTGCCCGGTCGCGGGGTCGAGCACCACGTAGCAGCAGCTGGCGAACTGGCCGGGATCGAGGTCGATCAGCAGCCGGTTCGTGCCGCTCATCACGGTCTGCGGATCCTCGCTGCTGAGCGAGAAGGCCCGTACCGCACTGCGCAGTTGGCCCATCGTGCCGGCCGCGTTCACCCCGTGGCCCTGGACGTCGCCGATGACCAGCGCGAGCAGTCCGGTGCCGGTCTCGATCACGTCGTACCAGTCGCCGCCCACCTCCATGCCCTGGGTGCCCGGCAGGTAGCGGCCGACGGTGTCGACGTTCTCGCGCACCAGCAGCCGGTGCGGCAGCAGCGCGTCCTGCAGGCCCCGGGCGAGCGCGGCCTCGGTGTCGTAGCGCTGGGCGCGTTCGAGGGCCTGGGCGATCAGGCCGGCCAGCGCCGTGAGCACGGTGCGCTCCTCGAGGCTGAAGCCGCGCGGCGCGTCGAAGCCGAGGATGCACGAGCCCACCGGCCGGCCGGAGGCGATGAGCGGCAGGAAGGCCCGGGCGCCGATGTGGGCGTCGAGGGGGATGCCCGGGTAGGCGGCGGCCAGGTGCTCCATGGACTCGAAGAACAGCGGCCGGCCGGTCGTCAGGGTCTCGACCCCGGGCAGCCGTGCGTCGAGGGACACCCCGTCGAAGCGGTCCAGGAAGCCCTGCGGGAAGCCGGTCTCCCAGGCCAGGTACAGGTGGCGCTCGTTGAGCAGGTAGATCGCCAACTGGCGGCCGCCGAAGGCGGGCAGCAGCTCCTCCGTGACCACGGCGGAGACCTGGCGTGCCGTCACCGCCTCGGTGAGCGCGATGGCCAGGGCCACCGGGCGGTAGAGCGCGGTGGCGCGGTCGGCCGGCGAGCCGAGCCCGCTCACCGGCCGGACCACGGAACTCGGTGCGTACGCGGAGCGCTCGGTGGCCGCGAGCATCACGGTCACACCGCCCGGCACCGGGTGCAGGGACACCGCCACCCACTCGTCCGGGGTGCTGCGGGCCAGGAACTGGACCGGGTCCTCGGCGATCAGCGCGGCCCGGAAGAAGTCCTCGTACGCCGCTTGGCCGAACCACGGAAGGGCCTCCCACAGCACCCGGCCGACGAGGGTGGGACGGCTCCGGCCGAGCAGGGCGACGGCGGCCTCGTTCACGTACGTGATGCGGCCGAGGCGGTCGAGGCCGAGGAAGGAGTGCGGCAGCTGGTCGGTGATCTCGCCGCCGAGCGGCTCGTCGCCGAGGTCGATCAGGCGGCCGGACAGGGGGAGGGGGGTGGCGGCCGGGGTTCTCGGGGCGGTCGGGCCCCCGGGAGTGGCGGTCGGAGCCCCGGGGGCGACGTCCTCGGTGGGTGAGAGCTCCAACAGCCGGATGCGGCCGGCGGGGCCGGACAGCCGCAGCCGCAGGGGCACGCCGGGGCCGGGGGGCGGCCCGTCGGGGCCTTCCGGGCCGCCCGTCAGCTGCCTGGCCAGGACGTGCAGCGCCAGCACCTCCGCCGGAGCCCAGCCGGCGGTCAGCGCCTCGACGGTGCCCGGGAAGCGGTCGGGATCCGTACCCAGGGCGGCGCACAGCTGCGCGTCGGCCGTGACGACCCCGCTCTCCGGGTCCCAGGTGAAGCCTCCCACCGGTGCGGGCGGCGCCAGCGGGGCGGGCAGCTGCACGGCCACCGGCTCGTCCGCCCACGTCACGGCCGTGCCCCGGCGTGCCAGCCGGTCGAGGTGCTCGGCCAGTCGGTGCGCGACCCGCCGCATCCGGGCCTGGTCGGCCTCGGCCACCTGGGCCCCCGGGGTGTCACGGCGCAGGACCATCAGGACCCCGTACTTCTCGCCCGTCGCGCCCGGCCCGCCGACCAGCGGCTCGTACGAGGACCCGAAGGTGTAGGGCAGCCCGGCCATCAGCTGCGGGAAGCGCCGCATGGCCTCTTCGGCGTCCGCGAGGTGGACGCCCTGGCCCGTGCGGTACGCCTCCGCGACCGGGAACGGGCGGTTCACGTGCATCCGCCACCACGGGCGGAACAGGGGTGCGGGCAGCCCCGCGAGCACGGCCAGCCGCAGCAGTCCGGCGGTCTCCGTGCGCAGGAACACGCCCCCGGCGTACCCGCCCACGGACTCGATCGCGCCCACGACGGAGTGGGCGAGCACCAGGGCCAGTCCGTCCGGAGCTCGGCCGTTCACACAGCCAGCATGCGCCAGGGCCACCCGCGCCCGCATCTCGCGCGCACCCGCGTTCACCCGCCTGCCCGCACGCGCCGCGCCTTCGCCCCTGTGAAGCCGTGGCGGGTCGGCGGGTGGGCGGCCTCGATCCGTCGGCCACCGGTCCGCGGGCCGGGCGGGCGCCGGTCCGGGGGCCGGAGCGACGCCCGCCGGCCGGGCTCAGTACAGGGAGACCTTGTACTTGGCGAGGGCCTCCGGCACCGGCTGGTAGAAGGTGGTGCCGCCGGTCGAGCAGTTCCCGCTGCCGCCGGAGGTGATGCCCAGCGCCTTCGTGCCGTCGTAGAGCGCGCCGCCCGAGTCGCCGGGCTCCGCGCAGACGTTCGTCTGGATCATGCCCCGCACGGTGCCGCCCCCGCTGTAGTGGACCGTGGCGTCGAGGGCCGTGACCGTACCGCTCCTGGTGCCGGTGGTGGAGCCGCTCCGCTTTACCGGCTCACCCACGTAGGCGTTCGCGGCAGTGAATCCGCCGGGGTGGCTGAGGGAGGTGTTGTCGTAGCGCACCAGCGCGTAGTCGTTGCCGGGGAAGCTGGAGCCGGTGGTGGGCCCGATCAGGGTGGTCTGGGACGCGTTGGCGTACCAGGTGTTCGCGACGTTGCCGCAGTGGCCCGCGGTCAGGAACGAGTACGTCCCGCCGCTCACGACGTTGAACGCCACCGAGCACCGGTAGCCGCCGCCGTAGACGGCGTCGCCGGGGCCGAGGAGTGGCGTGAACCTGCCCGGGGTCCGCTCGATCCGGAGGGCTCCGGGGGTGGCGCCGGCGGCCCTGCGGAGCTTCGCCAGGCCGGCCCGGGTGACGGTGCTGTCGGCCGTGACCACGACGGTTCCGGCGGCCCGGTCCACGTACCAGGCGGTGCCGCCGACGTCCGCGCGGAGCACGGCCTGGTCGACCGCGGCGAGCTGGGTGGCCTCGGGGGCGCGGGGGGCTGCCTGGGCCGCGGGCAGCCCGAGCGCGGTGGACGCCAGCAGGCCCACAGCGGCGAGGGCCGTGGCCGCGCGGCGTCCGCGCGGGGCGGGGCGGGGAGCGGGGGTGGCGGTCCCGTCGTGGGGGAAGGGGGAAGCGGTGCGCGTGATCCTCACGTTCTCCTCCTCGGAGCGTCGCGGTCCGGTGGGTGGCCGGGCCCTGTGAGGCGCAGTCAGAATGGCGTGTTCCTGACAAGTGCGCTGCCGGCTGAGTATCGCGGCGGACCGGGAGGCGCACAAGAGCGGGCGCGGCCCGGGGCCGGGCATGCCGCATCATGTCCCGGTGCAGTATGCGGAGGAGTTCGGCGATGCCGACATGGGGGAGGAGTCGGGCGGTTCCGGAGTGCCGCGCCAGCGCGCACCCGAGGACCTGTCCGCACAGCTGATAGCCGCTCAGGAGGGCGATGAGGGGGCATTTGAGAAGGTTTTCCGGGCGGTGCAGCCGGGGTTGCTGCGCTACCTGACGGTCCTGGTCGGTGCGGACGCGGAGGACGTGGCCTCCGAGGCGTGGCTGCAGATCGCACGCGATCTGGGGTCGTTCCGGGGCGACTTCGACAACTTCCGCGGCTGGGCCGCGACCATCGCCCGCAACCGCGCGATGGACATGCTGCGCGCCCGTCGCCGCCGGCCGGCCGTGAGCGTGCCGGTGGAGGAGCTGCTGGACCGGGCGTCGGGCGACGACACCGAGGGCGCGGCCATCGCGGGCGCCGGCACCGCCGCCGCCCTCGCGCTGATCGCCACCCTGCCGCGCGACCAGGCCGAGGCGGTGCTGCTGCGGGTGGTCATGGACCTGGACGCCGAGAGCGCCGCGCGCGTCCTCGGCAAGCGCGCGGGCGCCGTGCGCATGGCCGCCCACCGGGGCCTGCGCAAGCTCGCCAAGCTCGTCGAGCGGAACCCGCCACCGTCCTCGGGCGCCGCCGCGTCGGCCCCGGAAGCGGGCCGGCGGGCCCCGGAACGGGGCCGCGGACGACGCTCCGGACAGCCGGAGGAAAAAAATTCCGCCAAACGAGTGACAAGAGTGAAGGCCTCAACGCTGAAGGGCGTGAGATGAGCACCAACCGACCCCGTCGGATCGACCGCGACACCGCTGAGCAGCTGCTCGGCGCGCGCGAGGTCGGAGCGGCGGCCGGCCACGAGGCCCTCGCCGGACTGCTCGCCGCCGCCAGCGCACCCGTGGCGGAGGGGGAGCTTCCCGGCCAGCGGGCGGCACTGGCCGCGTTCCGGGCCGCTCGCCTCGACGCCGAACACGCAGCCCTGTCCGTACGAGATCCAGCAGCAGTTCCACCGGTCCTCGCAGACCCACCTGTCCCACCTGTCCCAGCAGTACCGAGAGAATCCCGGAGGCGGCCGATGCCCGTGGCAGCGCTGGCGCAGCTCCTGAGCGTGAAGGTGGTGGCCGCGGCCGCCGTCACCGCGCTCGGCGGCTTCGCGCTCGCCGCCGGCACCGGCCACCTGCCCGCCGTGCTCGGCGGGGGCGGCGACGACCGCGCCGAAGCGCGGCCGACCGCCTCCACCCCCGGTGGCACCGCCTCCGGCTCCCCCGGCACGCGCCGGGACCCCGGCTACCGGCCCGACGCGTCCGCGCCCACCGGCGAGCTCGCCGCGCTCTGCCGCGGGTACGGCCGACTGACCGGGGCACAGGCCGCGCAGGCCCTGGCCGGGCAGCGGTACGCCGCCCTGGTCGCGGCCGCGGGCGGCCCGGACGACGTACCGGCGTACTGCGCCCCGGTGCTGCGCGGCCCGTCCGCGGGCCCCAGCCCGGCGCCCTCGCCGTCGCCCACGCACCCCGGCAAGGGGGGCGGTCCCGGGGCCCATCCGAGCCCCGGGGGACGCGGCAAGCAGCCCGGCAACCCGGCCCAACCGACGCATCCCGCCCACCCGACGCACCCCGTCCACACATCCCGTCCCGCCCACCCGACCCACGCACCGAAGGCACCGCGGACCCGTCCGTCGAAGCCGTCGGAGCGCAAGCCCGCCCCGCCCGCCAAGGGCCGGGACCCGGGCGCCGACCCCGCCCGCTGACGTACGGGGGCGGGGGCCGCGCCGCCGCGGCCCCCGCCCCCCGTACGCCCCGCACCACCCGACACGTCCAGCCCGCCCGTCCCGTCCCCTCCGGGGCAGCGGCTGGTCCCCGGTCCGGCCGCCATCCACGGCCGCGACCCCCGACCGCAGAGGCCTCCCATGCAGCCACGCCTTGCCGATCCGGCCCCGGACACCCTGCCGATACCCCTGGCGGGCGGTGCCGGGCCGGACACCGCCACGACGCCCGACGCCGCACCCGCGGCTGGGGACGAAGCCCCGACCGCCCTCCTCGCCGCCGTGCCCGACGTCACCGCCGCCCTGCCCGCTCCCGCGGACCTCGGGCCCGCGCCCGCCGCCGCCCCCGCAGACGCCGCGCCCGCCGCAGCGCCCGGGACCGGCACCGCCGACCGGCCGGTCTTCGTCGACGCCTCCGGGCGCCGCCCGCGCCGGGTGCGCCGCATCGGACGCCTGCTCGTGCTGCCGGCCGCCGCCTACGTCGTGGTCCTCGTCAGCACCCTGCTGGGCGGACCCACCGTCCACCTGCCCTTCCTGCCGCTGCCCGCGCCCCCGGCCGCCGACATGGCCGACGCCGAGCCGGACCCCACCACCACCCCGACCGCGGCCGGTGCGTCCCACGGTTCCGCGCGGCACCACGGCCCCTCCCGCCCCGGCCTGCTCGTCCCGGCGAAGGCAGGCCGCGGCACGAAGCCACGGCCGAGCACCGGCCCCTCCGCCTCCGGCTCCACCACGCCGTCGGCCTCCCCGTCCGCGACGCCCTCGCCGACCGGTACGGCGGGCCCGTCCCCGAGCCCGGACGCCAGCCCGACGCCCGCGGCGACCGGTCCCGGCCGTTCCGGGATCGCCAAGTCCAAGCCCAAGCCCTCGCGCAACCCGCACCAGCCGACCCCCACGCCGTAGCCGGGCCGCCCCCTCGGCCCGCCGGCCCGCCGGCCCGCGGCCGGGACCGGGGTGCGGCCATCCGCGTGCGCAGCAGCGCCGCGCGCCGTACGGCACCCACCCCAGGGCCCCCACCACAGGGCAACCACCCCAGGGCACCCACCCCACGGCACTCACCCCCCCACCGCCACTTCCCTTCACCGCACAGCAGCAGGCAGGAAACACCCGTGTCCCCCATCCGTCGCCGTTCCCGACAGCACTCCGGCCGGCGCCCCTCCGTACGCGACGTCACCCCGCGAACCCACTGGCTCCTGCTCGCCACACTGGTCCTCACGCTGTCGGCCGCGCTGCTGCTGCAGGGGTACTCCCGGCACATGTTCGACAGCACGGCCGACGGTGCCGTCCAGGCCCAGGGCCCGGACACCGGCGTACCGGACGGGATCGTCGAGGGCGGCCCGGTCATCGACGGCTCGGCCGCCCGCACGGCCGCCCCCGCCGCCCGCACCATCGCGCTCACCTTCGACGACGGGCCCGATCCGGTCTGGACCCCGAAGGTCCTCGACGTGCTGCGCCGCCACCACGTGAAGGCGACCTTCTTCACCGTCGGCACGCGGGTCGCCGAGCACCCGGAGCTCGCCCGCCGGATCGTCGCGGAGGGCCACCAGATCGGGGTGCACTCCTACACCCACACCAACCTGGGGCAGTCACCCGCCTGGCGGCGCTCGCTGGAACTGCGCCAGACCCAGCTCGCCATCGTCGGCGCCACCGGGGTGACCACCCCGCTGATGCGGCCCCCGTACTCCTCCTCCAACGCCGCGCTCACCGACGCCGACTGGCGGGCGGTCCAGGCTGCCGGGCACGAGGGCTACCTCACGGTCCTGACGACCCTCGACAGCGAGGACTGGAAGCGGCCCGGCACCGACCGGATCGTCGCCAAGGCCACCCCCAGGGGCACGGCCGGCCAGATCGTCCTCATGCACGACGCGGGCGGCGACCGCAGCCAGACGGTCGCCGCCCTGGAGCGGCTGCTGCCCCGGCTCCAGGCCGCCGGCTTCCGCTTCGCCACCGTCGGCCAGGCGGTCGCCCTCCCCGCCGCCGAGCGGCCGGCCGTGGCCGCCGACCAGTGGCAGGGGCGCGCACTGGTGACCGCCGTGCGCAGCACCGACTGGACCCTGGACGTGATCACCTGGCTGCTGTGGGCGGCCGGCGCGATCAGCCTGCTGCGCGCGATCGCCGTCTTCGCGGCGGCCCGCCGGCACGTGCGGCTGCGGCGGCGCGGGCCGTGGGGCGAGCCCGTGACCGAACCGGTGAGCGTCATCGTGCCGGCGTACAACGAGAGTGCGGGCATCGAAGCGGCGGTCCGCTCCCTGGTCGCTTCCGACCACCCGGTCGAGGTCATCGTCGTCGACGACGGCTCCACCGACGGCACGGCGGACCTCGTCGAGTCCCTCGGGCTGCCCGGCGTACGGGTCATCCGGCAGCTCAACGCGGGCAAGCCGGCCGCGCTCAACACCGGCATCGCGGCGGCGACGAACGAGCTGCTCGTCATGGTCGACGGGGACACCGTCTTCGAGCCGGACGCGGTACGGATGATCGTCCAGCCCTTCGCGGACCCCGCGGTCGGCGCCGTCTCCGGCAACGCCAAGGTGGTCAACCGGGGCGGCCTGCTGGGCCGCTGGCAGCACATCGAGTACGTGGTCGGCTTCAACCTGGACCGCCGCCTGTTCGACCTCGCCGAGTGCATGCCCACCGTGCCCGGTGCCGTCGGTGCCTTCCGGCGCTCGGCCCTGCTGCGGGTGGGCGGCGTCGGCGACACCACGCTCGCCGAGGACACCGACCTCACCATGGCGCTGTGCAGGGCCGGCTGGCGGGTGGTCTACGAAGAGCGCGCGAAGGCCTGGACCGAGGCCCCGGCCTCGCTCGGCGCGCTGTGGAAGCAGCGCTACCGGTGGTGCTACGGCACCCTGCAGGCCATGTGGAAGCACCGCGGCGCCTTCGTCCAGCGCGGCCAGGCCGGCAAGCTGGGCCGCCGCGGTCTGATCTACCTGCTCCTCTTCCAGGTGCTGCTGCCGCTGCTGGCGCCGATCGTGGACGTGTTCGCCGTGTACGGCCTGGTCTTCCTGGACCCGGTGCGGATCGTCGGGCTCTGGTTCGGGTTCCTGGTCCTGCAACTGCTGCTGGGGCTCTACGCGTTCCGCCTCGACGGGGAGCGGCCCGGCCCGCTGTGGAGCATGCCGCTCCAGCAGTTCGTCTACCGGCAGCTGATGTACCTCGTGGTCATCCAGTCCGTCTACACGGCCGTCGCAGGCTCCCGCCTGCGCTGGCAGCGCATGGAACGCTACGGCAGCCTCCCGCCCCAGCAGGGCACGCAGGCAACGCAGGGCACGCAGGGCACGCAGGGCACGCAGCCGCGCGAGGCGTCCGGCGCCTCCTGACGACCCACCACGACGGGGCCCGCCCGGTTCTCCGGGCGGGCCCCGTCGTGGTGCGGCGCCGGAGGGGACCGGAACGCGTGAACGCGGACGGGCCGGACCGAAAAGATGCTTTTACGTCGTCGCTGTTGCGGGCGTTGCGTACGTGGCCGGGTTCCAGCCGGTCCGACGGCGGGGGGAGGGTTCGGGTGGCGCGCAGGGCGACGCGCGCGCCGCGGGCGCACTGCGGACCGGCCGAACACGCCGTTGTGATGATTCGCTCACCGTACCTAGCGTGGCCAAGCGGAACCGGTCTCCGGACCGGGAAACCACCGCATGCGCATGCACGTCACACATCCCCCGACGCGAAAAGGAGTTCGACCATGACGTATGAGCGCCCCACCCTCACCAAGGCCGGCAGCTTCCGCAAGCTGACCGGGATCAAGAACACGGGACCCAAGGACGTCCTCGGCGGCAAGCAGCTCCTCTGATGTGAGGGCCCGGCCGCGCCGCTGAGAGCGGCGTCCGTGCCACCGGGTGGCGGCTCCCGGCCGCCACCCGGCCACACCCCCCTCCCCGCACGTCGCCGACCGGAGGCCGTTGCCGTGGAAGACTCGCTGTCGCTCCAGGCCCTGCCCACCTGGTTCACCGTCCTGCCCGACACCGACGAGGCCGCCGCCGTCGCCGCCAGAGCGCTCGCCCACGCCACCCAGTGCCTGCACCACCGGTCCGGGCGCCCCTGGCTGGTGGGGCGCTGGGCACCCACCGGCGCGGTGGTGGGCGAGTGCGGAGGAACCCGCATCGCCGTGCTCGGCGAACACTCCGTCACCGCCGAAGCGGCCCGGCGCGCAGCCGCCGCCGCCGAGGCCACGTCCCTGTCGGCACTCGACCGCATCAGCGCCACGTGGGCCGGCAGCCTCCACCTGGTGGCCAGCAGCGGCGGCCGGGTCCGGGTCCAGGGCGGCGTCGTCGGCCTGAGACGGGTCTTCTTCACCGACGCCACCTTCCCGGCGGCGGGCGGCGTCAGCGTGGCCGCCGACCGGGCCGACGTACTCGCCGAGCTGGTCGGCGCCGAACTCGACGAACGCAGGCTCGCCCTCGAACTGCTCACCCTGGGCGTGCCGCACCCGCTGTCGGGCTCCTCCATGTGGAAGGGCGTACACGCCCAGCCCGGCGGCCACTACCTGACGCTCGACCCCGACGGGCGGGCCCGGGCGACCCGCTGGTGGTCGCCCCCCGACCCGCACCTGTCCCTGGCCGAGGGCGCCGACCGCTTCCGGGAGGCGTTGACCGCCGCCGTCGCCGTCCGCACGCGCGGGCGCGAGCTGGTCACGGCCGACCTGGGCGGGCTCGACTCCACCGCCGTCTGCTGCGCCGCCGCCCGCGGGGACGCGAAGGTCGCGGCGTACACCGCCGCCATCCACGACGAACTCGGCGACGACGTGTACTGGGCCCGCCGGACCACCCGGGCGATCGGGACACTCGAACACCACGTCGTCCCCGCGTCCGACCTGGCCATGACGTTCGACGGGATCGACACCCTCGACGACGTCCTGGACACCCCCAGCATCCTCACGGTCGACCGCAACCGCCGCATGCACATCATCGACCTGGCGGCCGCCCGCGGATCGAGCCTGCACCTGACCGGCCTGGGCGGCGACGAACTCCTCGCCGGCGCGCCCGCCCGCCTGCACGCGCTGGTGCGTACCCGCCCCCTGACCGCGCTGCGGGACGTGCGCGGATACACCGCCAAGTACCAGTGGTCCCGGCGGCGCGTACTGCGCCAGCTCCTGGACCGCCGCTCCTACCGGGCCTGGCTCGGCAGGGTCGCGCGCGACCTGGACGCGCCCCCGGCCCCGGCGGACGAACCGCTGCTCGACTGGTCGGCGCCGCCCCGCATGCCGGAATGGGCCACGCCCGAGGCCGTGGACGCCGTACGCGAGCTGCTCCGCGCCCACCTCCCGGAAGCGGAGCCCCGCGGCCGCGGGCACGGCGAGCACCGGGAGTTGGCCGCGATGGACGGCATCTCCCAGTGGACCCGGCACATCGGCCAGATGGCCGCGCCGCTGGGCGTCACGGTGGCCGCCCCCTACTACGACGACCGGGTGATCGAGGCGGCCCTGGCCGTCCGGCCGCAGGAGAGGATCACCCCGTGGCGGTACAAGCCGCTGATCGTCGAAGCCATGCGTGGCGTCGTCCCCGACGCGAGCCGCACCCGCGGCACCAAGGCCAACGCCACCTTCGAGGAGGAAGTGGGGCTGCGCCGCCACCGCGCCCGGCTGCTGGCGCTGTGCGAGGACTCGCGCCTCGCCCGGCTCGGCCTCGTCGACGCGGAGGTCCTGCGCGCGTGGTGCCGCCGGGCCCTGTCGGCCGAGACGGAGAGCTACCTGCTGCACCCGACCGTGGCGTGCGAGGTATGGCTGCGCTCCAGGGAGACGACACCCGCCCGGACGCGACCCCTGACGGAACGGGAAAGGTGAGCCGATGTGCACCCTGAAGTCCGGAGTGCTGCTGACCGAGACCGAGTACGGCATGGCCCTGCTCGATCAGAAGAGCGCCGAGTACTGGACCCTCAACCCCGCGGCAGCCGTCGTGCTCCGTACGCTCCTGGACGGCCACGGTGCCGAGCGGGCCGCAGCAGTCCTCGTCGAACGGTACGAGGACGTGGCCGCCGACGTGGCCGCACAGGACGTCGCGAGCATCGTCGAGGACCTCCGCTCCGCGGGGCTCATCACCCCGTAGCCGGACCCGGCCGCCCCGGAGAAGGGATACGCAGATGTCGACCCCGGAAGCCGTCCCCTACCGCCCCCGATCCGTCCCCCCGGCCCGCCGCCTCGGGGCGCGCGTCCTGATCGGCTGCGCCCACGTGCTCGCCGTCCTGCCGCCCGGGCGGATCCGCGCCGTCCTGGCCCGGCTCCGCCGCGGAGCCCGGCCCGCCACCCTGGCCGAGGCGACGGCGGCCCGGGAGACGGTGCTCGCCGTGAGCCTGGCCGCGGGCGGGCACAAGGGCTGCCTGCCGCGGTCGTTGGCCACGGTGCTGCTGTGCCGCTGCCGCGGCCAGTGGCCCACCTGGTGCGTGGGCGTGCGCACCCGGCCGCCGTTCGCCGCGCACGCCTGGGTGGAAGCCGAGGGCGAACCCGTCGGCGAGGGCACGCCCGCCGGATACTTCCAGCGCTTCTTCGCGGTGGAGTGAGCCCGTGACCCCTGCCTCGCTCGCCCTCCTCGGGCACCTCCGACCCCAGCGCGGCCGCATGGCGGCGGGCGTCCTGCTGGGCCTGCTCGGCAGCGTGCTCGGCCTGGCCCAGCCCATGGCGGCCAAACAGGTGATGGACGACATGGGGCGGGGAGCACCTGCTTACGGGCCGGTGATCGTCCTCAGCGTGCTGGTGGCGGCGGGAGGGATGCTCGCCGGCCTCGGCCACTACGTGCTGGACCGGTCCGCGGAGTCCGTCGTCTGCAGCGCGCGACACCGGCTGATCGACCGGCTGCTGGCGCTGCGCGTACCGGTGGTGGACCGCATCGAACCGGGGGACCTGATCTCCCGCGTCACCTCCGACACGGCGCTGCTCCGGCAGAGCGCGCCCCAGGCCGTGTCGGCCGCGGTCACCGGAACCCTGGTCACCGTCGCGACGGTGGTCATGATGGGCCTGCTCGACGCCGTACTGCTCGGCGTCACGCTCGGCGTGACCGCGTTCGTCGGCCTCGCCGTCGCCGTCGTGGCCCCCCGGATCGGCCGGGCGACCCGGCACACGCAGGAGGCGGTCGGCCGTATGGGCGCCGCACTGGAACGGGCCCTGGGCGCCTTCCGTACGATCAAGGCGTCGAGTGCCGAACACCAGGAGGCCCAGGCGCTCTACCGGGCCGCCGAGCACGCCCGGCGCACCGGCGTCCGCGCCGCCACCTGGGAAGCGGTGTCCGCCACCCTGTCGGCGGTCGTCGTACAGGTCTGCTTCCTGGTCGTGCTGGGCGTCGGGGGCGCCCGCGTCACCTCGGGCGCCATCGGCGTCTCCACCCTGGTCGCCTTCCTCCTCTACGTCTTCGCGCTCGCACCCCGGATCGGCCAACTGGTGGAAGGAGTCGTCCAGTTCCAGATCGGCGCGGCCGCCGCCGCCCGGATCCGCGAGGTCGAGACCCTGGAGGTCGAGGCCCTGGGGGGTGGTTCTCCGGGACCCGAGTGTCCGGGACCCGAGTGTCCGGGGGGCGAATCTCAGGCGGTCGAGGACGCGCACCGGGGGAGGGAGGGCCGTACGAGGCGCCCGCCCGCGGATCCGGCGCCCGCCCGCGTGGCCTTCCGCGACGTCTGCTTCGCCTACCGCCCCGGCCTGCCCCCGGTCCACCACCGCGTCTCCTTCACCGTCCCCGGCGGGGGCCTGACCGCGTTCGTCGGCCCGTCCGGCACGGGCAAGACCACGGTCTTCTCCCTCATCGAACGCTTCTACGACCCGGACGCCGGCCACGTACTGCTGGACGGCAGGGACCTGCGGGAGTGGCCCCTGGCCCAACTCCGCGCGGCCATCGGATACGTGGAACAGGACACGCCCGTCCTCGCCGGCACCCTGCGCGAGAACCTGACGCTGGGCGCCGTCGACGCCACGGAGGAGGAACTCCGCCGCGTCCTGCGCCTCGCCCGCCTCGACGCGGTGACGGACCGGTTGCCCCACGGCCTCGACACCGACGTCGGACACCGCGGCAGCAGGCTCTCGGGCGGCGAGCGCCAACGCGTCGCGATCGCCCGGGCCCTGCTGCGCGGCCCGCGACTGCTGCTGCTCGACGAGGCCACCTCGCAGCTCGACGCCGCCAACGAGGCGGCACTGCGCGACACGATCGCCGACGTCGCGGGACGCACCACCGTCCTCGTCGTCGCCCACCGCCTGTCCACGGTCACCACGGCCGACCGCATCGTCGTGATGGAGGCCGGCCGCGTACGGGCGGTGGGTACCCACACCGAACTCCTCGCCACGGACGCCCTCTACCGCGAACTGGCCGCCACCCAGCTCCTGGACGGCCGGTGACCGATGCCGCCCAGGAGCGCGGGGGCGGGCCCGCCGCATGCACGCGCGTCAGGCCCCCCCCGCGGCCGCGCCGGCCCTCGACCGGCGGAGGCCGTCACGGGCCGCGTGGCGCGACCAACCCGGATTCGTAGGCGAGGACCACGAGTTGGGCCCGGTCACGGGCGTGGAGCTTGGCCATGGCCCGGTTGACGTGGGTCTTGGCGGTCAGCGGGGTGATCGCCATGTGAGCGGCGACCTCGTCGTTGGACAGGCCCCGCGCGACCAGTGCCACGGCCTCGCGTTCGCGGTTGGTCAGCTCGTCCAGACCCCTGCCGGAACCGGCGTGGAGCGGCTCGGTGATGTACCGGTCGATCAGCTTGCGGGTGATGGACGGCGCGAGCAGGGCGTCCCCGCGGGCGGCGACGCGCACGGCGTGCAGGAAGTCGTCCGGCACGATGTCCTTGACGAGGAAGCCGGCGGCGCCGGCGCGCAGCGCGTCGAGGACGTGTTCGTCGAGGCCGTAGTTGGTCAGGATGACGACGTGCACCCCGGCCAGCGCCGGGTCCGCGGCGATGCGCCGGGTGGCCTCGATGCCGTCGACCACCGGCATCTGGATGTCCATGAGCGCGATGTCGGGCAGGTGTCGCCTGGTGAGCGCCAGGCCCTCCGCGCCGTCGGCGGCCTCGGCCACCACCTCGATGTCGTCCTCGAGATCGAGGAGCGCACGGAAGCCGCTGCGGATGAGGGGCTGGTCGTCGACCAGCAGGACACGGATCACGAGGCGGGGTCCACGGGGAGCTCGGCCTGGACGGTGAAGCCGCGCCCGCTGCGCGGCTCAGCGCGCAGCCGGCCGCCGAGTGCGGTGACGCGCTCCCGCATGCCGAGCAGCCCCAGACCGGGCGTCGGCACCGTGTCCGGAGTGGCCCTGCCGTCGTCGTCGACCCGGATGGCGAGTGAGTCGGGCCGGTAGTCGATCCGGACCGACGCGGTCGCGGCGGCGGCGTGCCGGGCGATGTTGGTCAGCGACTCCTGGACGATCCGGTAGGCGGTCCGGCCGACGGCGGCCGGCAGGTCGGTCCGCTGTCCCCCGATCGTCAGGGTCGCCTCCAGGCCGGCCCTGCCCGCCTGCTCCACCAGCTCCGGGATGTGGTCGAGTCCGCGGGGCGGGGCGGGGGCGGCGTCGTCGTCGCGCAGCGCTTCCAGGGTGGCGCGCAGTTCCCTCGACGCCTCACGGCCGGCCTCCCGGATCGCCAGCAGAGCCTCCGGCACCTGCTCGCCGCGCCTGAGGGCGAGGTGGACGGCGACCTCTGACTGCACCTTGACGACCGAGATCTGATGGGTGAGCGAGTCGTGCAACTCCCGTGCGATGTGCAGCCGTTCCTCGTCGGCGCGGCGCCGTGCGGTCTCCTCCCGGGTGCGCTCGGCCTCGTCCGCCCGCGCCTCGGCCTGGCGCACCGCCTCCCCCGCGGCGAACGCCGCGATCAACCAGGCGAGCTCGAGGACGTGCCGGGCCTGTGCCAGCACCTCGCCGGCAGGCCCCTCGCGGAAGACCAGGGCCGTCAGGGCGAGAACGACCAGCACGGCCACGGACGCCGCCACCGCGAGGGCGCGGTGCCCGGCCCGTACGGCGCCGTACACCGCGACCAGGTACGCGACGGAGAGTACGTCGAAGCCGGCCGCCTGGTACCCCACCGCACACAGCCCCGTGACGGCCAGAACGGCCAGCGGAGCGCGGCGACGCGCGACCAGCGCGAGGCCGCCGACCGCCAGCAGGGCGTAGCCGAGAGGGTCGGGGCCCGTGCCAAGGTGCCCCCCGGACAGTCCCGTGCCCAGGAGCAGGGCCGCCACACCGACGGCGATCGCCCCGTCTCCGACCCGGGCGGGGATGCCGTACCGCCGTCCACTCATGCGCGCACCCTAACCGGGTTGCCGCCGCGGGCGCGTCGTGCTCGGGGACGACCGGCCTCCTACCGTGCCCGCGGTACGTCCCGGGCTGCTGCCGCGGCCGCGGTAGCCGGCTGCGGCAGCGGCGGCAGCGCGAAGTGTCTGCGGCTGCCGGACGACCGGAGGCGCGTCCGGCGGACACGATCGGTCGAGACCAGTCGTAGGTCCAGGAGGAAGAGGAGCACCTCATGTCCGTCGGATTCGTACTTGCCGCCCCGGTGGCCGCGCACGTGGCGGCCCAGTCGGCCCCCGTCGATGCCTATGCCCTGACCACCGGCCGGCTCGTGGGCGGCGCGGCCGCGCTGGTGGCCTTGGCCGGCGTGATCATCGGAGGGCTGGCCCTGGCCCGCTCCGCGGGCCGCACCGGCCGCACCGGCCGCACCGGCCTCTTCGGCGGAAGGAGGGGAGCCGTCATGTCCCTGGTGGCCGGCCTCACCGGCACGGTCGTCGGCGCGCTGAACCTGGCCGTCGCCGACGGCGGCCCCGGCACCGGCAACGGAGTCATCGGCGGCGCCATGGCCGTGCTGCTGGGGCTGCCCGCCCTGGTCCTCGGGAGGCTTACCCTGGTCCGCCACCCCCGCACCGGACGACCGACGTCCCGCAGCGGCGAGGAGCGCGCCGAGCCGGTGCGGTGAGTCCTACAGCCGGTCCCGCTTCTCGAAGACGACGAACAGGCTCGTGCGACCACCGCCATCAGCAGGATCGCGAAGGGGTAGCCCGCCGCCCAGTGGAGTTCGGGCATGGTCTCGAAGTTCATGCCGTAGATCGTGTCGACGAGGGTGGGGGCGAAGGGGATGCGGCTCACGAGGGGATCTCTTGAAGTCACCACCCTCGCGGCGCTGACCTGCAAAACTGAACTGACCGGGTCTGGTTCCGCCGGCCCGCCATGGCTTCTCTGTTGTCCCAAGAAGCCCCTGGCCATGCAGCGTCAACAGCTTGGGCGTGCTGCATTGGGAGTCCCAGCGTGACGGAGCCGCAGTCCAAGCTCTTCTATGCGTCGTCGTGCGCCGCCGGGATCGCTGGCGACGTCGGCAGACTGATCACCGCAGCACAGCTACGAGCCCGACCGTCCGAGTTCCGGCGGCGAGGCCGACCGCTTCCCCTGGGAGGAAGCGGTTGATCTATTCGCGCCGTTCTCCACGCCGGGGCCGAGCCGCAGTAAATCTGTCGGCGCGCAGGAGAACACTGCCGCTGGCTACTTCGTACCCGGGGTCCATTTCATACCGAGCCGGTACGCCCGGGAGATCACGTCCTGGATGCCTGGGCCGTCCTCAGGCGTGAACCACCGCACCTCGCGCGCGATCACGAGTTCCCCCTTCTGGCGCTTGATCAGGGCGATGGCGCAGGCATGGGCCCGGGGCGGGCAGTCGTCCAGGCTGACCCGGAAGCGGTCTCCGGAGTCGGAGGTGAGGTTCACCACCGCGTCGAGTCCGCGGAAGTCACCGGCGCCGTCGTAGATATAGACGAACAGCAGCAGTTTCTGGAACTCGGCCTGGTGGCCGAGATTGATGACGAGGTTCTCGCCGTCGGACCCGGCTCCGGTCCGGTCGTCCGAATCCAGAGCCACGTACGGGAAGTCGTGGACCGATCCGAAGGCGTTGCCCAGGGCTTGGACCACGGTCTTGGTGCCGTCGTTGAACCGGATCATGCAGCCCAGGTCGAGGTCCACGTCCTTGGCCGCCGCAGACTGCAAGGAGGCCCGTAGCCGTCCGAACAGCCCGCGCTTCTCAGGGGCTGCGCGCTCGGCGGCGGCCCGCGGGGGCGTCCAGTCCAGATTGACCTTGATCAGCCCCGAGGTGACGCCGTGCTTGTCCAGAGAGACCGTGGGCGAGGCCTTGGTCAGGTTCACGGTGGCGGGTGGGGTCATGGGGCGCCCTTCTGTCGACGGCCGGTGCTTCGGTGGCGGCCGGGGACTGGGCTTGTGGGCGTTGCCATGGCCGTCGGAAGAAGCGAAGTGCATCGGCTGGAATCAGACAGCCGGATTTCCGGAGCTGAGACCCTTTCGTCACACCGGCCGAAGCGGTCCGCCGCCGTCGGCGCGCGGGTGCCCCCAGGCCGGTCGGCCCCCTACAGCCAGTCGCGCTTCTTGAAGACGACGTACAGGCTCGCGCACACCACTGCCATCAGCAGGATCGCGAACGGGTAGCCCGCCGCCCAGTGGAGTTCGGGCATGGTCTCGAAGTTCATGCCGTAGACGGTGCCGACCAGGGTGGGGGCGAAGAGGATGGTGGCCCAGGCGGAGATCTTCTTGAAGTAGTCGCCCTCACGCTGCCCACCTGCAGAAATCGCCCGAATAGACGGTCCGACCTGCGACGATTGGTCTTTCCGAGCCTCTCCCCCGTGCTGCCCGTTTGTATGGCCGATCCTGCCCAGCCGCTCCCCAACGGGCCTTCATTCTCCCGAGATTCTCCCCAGCGGCGCCTGCCTCTGAAGGAAGATCGCCGCCGGTCGGGACTGTGATCCCCGTGCCATGGCGGGCTACGGGGCGTAGTGGCAGCGGGGCAGGAGCAAGTGCCCGCTGTTGCACGGCGGTGCTCGCGGTTGGGTGTGGGCGTCGTGTACGGCGCGGCTCGGGGCCTCCATGAGCGCGTACCAGCGCTCACGCAGCTTCTCGTGGCGGAGTTGGTAGCGCTATCCAGACTGCGCAGGCAGTGGTATCGCCCTGCCACGAGAACTTTCGCAGCTGCTTCCGATGGCTGCAGGCGCCCCCCGCCTCACCTGTTTGCTGGAGGCAATCGATCGGGGCGCAGCCGACCAACGCGGCGATCAGTCGACCGTCCACCGCCTCGACTGCGGTCGCGTTGCCGCTGGCCACCGGGGCATCTTCCTTGATCAAGAGATACACCGAACGACTCAGTGCCCTTGGCGGCGTGATCGGACGAAGCCATAGACCCTGGCATTTTCGACCGCTTCGTTCCGATCATGCTCGACTCCGGTCCCAGCGAGGAACAGACGAAGAACAACGGAGAACGTAAGAGGCAACGGGCAACGCCGCCGAACCTTGATTCTCAAGGCAGTCCTCGTGTCAAACTCGCTCTCGGATGCGAAGCGATACGGACCGTCACGACGGAGGTTCGCCATCGTGTCCAGCGGTGAGACAGAGTTCCACGTAACAGCTACGACCCTCACGTTCGCTATGCAAGGGGAGACTAGTGATGAGTGAAGCTTTACGGTTCGGCGCAGAACTTCGTCGCTTGCGACAGGAAGCAGGTCTGACTCTCACCGAGTTCTCCGTCGCGCTCAACTACGACAAGGGGTACCTGAGCAAGGTCGAACGCGGGGAGCGTTTTGCGTCCCCCGAACTGGCCCGGCGGTGCGACGCATTCCTCGGCGCGAACGGCGAGCTGCAACGCCTGGTCGTGCGCCCCGAGACCGAATCGGACACCACTACCGCCACCCCGAGCCCCTGGGTTGTTGGGCGCCGAGAAGTTCTGGCGGCGGGTACGGGAGCACTGATCGACCTCGGCCTGAAACTCGGCGGTCCGGCGTTTTCTGCCCCTGATCCACTCCTTCCCTCCTTCCGTGCGCAGTTCGACCAGCTACGAAAGCTCGGCCAGTCCACCGCGCCAAAGGTCTTGCTTCCTCTGCTGGAGGCCCAGACACGCGTGATCGCCGCCCTGGCCGCCGACACCCGGTCCGCCGCTCGGGCCCCCGCGCTCCTGCTCGCATCGCGGTTCGCTGAGTTCACCGGCTGGATGGCCCAGGAGGCCGGGGACAGCGCCGCGGCCCTCGCCTGGACCGGTGAGGCCGACGGACTGGCACGTGCTGGAGGCGATCCATATCTCGGTTCCTACGCGCTTGTACGCCGCGCCCTGGTCACGCTCTACGGCGGGGACGCCGCGGGCACCGTAGCCCTGGCCCGACGGGCCCAGAGCAACGAACTTCCGCCACGCATCCGGGGACTCGCGGCCCAGCGAGAGGCACAGGGTCATGCGCTCGTCGGCGAGGAACTCGACTGCCTCCGCAGCCTCGACAGGGCACGGGATCTGCTCGATCGCGACGACGCCCGCAGCACCGCCGACCCCACGATCGGCACCACCCACGTGAGCGATCCGGCGGCGATGACGACCGGCTGGTGCCTGTACGACCTCGGTCGTCCCAAGGCCGCCGCTGAAGTCCTCGACCGGGAGTGCCGCCGCCTCCCGCCGCACGCGCTGCGGACCCGCACCCGGTACGGCTTCCGCAGGTCCTTGGCCCACGCGGCCTCCGGGGAGGTCGAGCACGCGTGCACCATTGCTGGGGAGCTCTTGGCGGTGATGCCGGCCGTGCCCTCGGCGACGGTGAACAGCGACGTCCGCCGTCTCGCGCGGGAACTCTCACGGTTCCGGAGCAGCCGGGCCGTACATGATCTGCAGCCGGCGTTGGCACGGGTGCTCGCCTCCGCGCACGACTGACATGGGCCACGACCGATACCGGCTAGAGCCGGGAGGCTCGCAAGACTGCCCGGTCCCTCCGGATCCGGCTATCCCCGGCGAGCCTCTCTGATCCCTGCCCGATGCGTCGCGCTGTGCCCCCTGGCTTCCTGGGGCTGCCCGCGGTCAATGACCAGTTGGGCGGTGCACGTTCGTAGGCCTCCCGTGGACTCCATGCCGCCGCACGGTCGGGACTTCATCGCCCGGGTGGACCGGGGCCTCGCGGCCCCGGTGCTCGGACGCGAACTTGTACCCGTTCTCCACTGTCTTCCGTCTACCTCAAACGAAGGGAACCTTCATGCCCAACGTCTTTGTCAACTACCGCACAGGCGACGAGGAGTCCGCGGCGACCATGATTGCTCGGGAGCTAGCTCGGCGGTTCGGCGGCGAGCGGATTTTCTTCGCCAGCAATTCGATCGAGCCCGGGCACCGCTTCCCAGCGGAACTGGTCAGGGCAGTGGAGGAGTGCGAGGCGCTCCTCGCCGTGATTGGCCCCCGCTGGGCGGAAGTACGGGGGGAAGACGGCCGCCCCGCCCTCGAAGGCGCTCAGGACTGGACTCGCCGTGAAATCCAGACCGCGCTCAACCGCGGGATTCTGGTCATCCCAGTGCTCGTCGGAAAGGCCACACGGATCGACCGCGCCGTCCTCCCAGACGATCTACAGGAGCTGGCGGACTGCCAGTACAGGCGGTTCGACCACCGCAACGCCGAGTCGGACCTTATGGTGCTCGGGGACGCCATCGCCCGACTGCTGCCCGAGCTGGGCGCAGTGGACCGCGACGCTCATGCTGTGCGGGAGCGGGCAGAGGCGAAATCCCGCAAGGAGTCAGCCCAGGATGCCGGCCACACCAGGATGCGGACGCGCGATGTCGAGCAACGCGTGCGCGGCGGCGTTGGAAACCTCAATGGAGACCTGTCCGGCACTTTTGTCAACGAGCCGCAAGGGCCCGTGAACACCGGTCCGGGACACCAGTACAACGCGCCCCACTTCCAGGGTGACAACACTGGGGTCCAGTTCACGGCGGGCGACAACAGCGGTACAGTCCACCAGCGCTTCGAGCGCGAGCGCCGGCGCTCGGATGACGGACGATGACCGAGCAGGACCGCGTCACCGTCAATGATCCGCGCGGCCCAGTCAACAACGGTGAGGGGCACCAGTACGTCTTCTACGGCGCCGCCGCGGACTGGATGATCCGCAAAGGGGTCGAGCCCCTTAGGGTCGCCCACGATGATCGGGTACGCCTGGCCGACCGGTTCGTGCCACCAGTGGGCTACCGCGTTGCCGCCGAATGCCTGGAAAAGCCCGGGTCGGTGGTGCTGCTGAACGCTCCGCCCGGCAGTGGTCGCCGCGCGGCGGCGATCATGCTGCTGCACGGGCTCGGTGAGGACGCCGAGGAGGATGGTGTCCGGTTCGAGGAGCTTCCAGCCACAGACGAGGATACGGACAAGGAGGTGAGACCTCTCGCCCCCAACGAGGGGGACCGGTTCCTCCTCGACCTCTCCGGGATCGCCGACGAGGAGGCGTACGCCAGGGCCCAGTACCGCCTGGCCCTGCGTCGGTCACAGGTCCAGGCGGCGGGGGCCCACATGGTCGTCGTCCTTCCGTGGGGTATGGAGCACGCCCGTTCGTCGGACCTCGAACCGCACACGGTGAAACTGGGGCGTCCCCGGGGGATCGCCGTTGTCACCCGGTACCTGCGCATGGACCGCATGCCTTTCCGTCCTGCGGACCTGCGGAGCAACGAACTGCAGCGCCTGTTCGACCGTTCACCCATGCGGGAGTTGGCGCGGCTTGCGGGGCTCGTGAAGTCCGCTCGCGACGGTGGACGGTTCGGTGCCGACTTCGCGGAATGGCTCGACCAGGCGATGCACGCGGTGACTGATCATGCCGGTGAAGTGGGCAGACAGGTGACCACGTTCCGCACCGCGCCCGAGCGGGCCCTGCTGCTCGCGACGGCGGTGTTCGAGGAAGCACCTGCCGACACCGTGTACGAGGTGTGGCACAGCCTGATGAGGATGGTGAGGCACGAGGAAGACGCGACGACTGAGCTCGCGCGGACGGATTTCGGGGAGCGTTTGGATGCGCTGGGGATCGAGCGAGACGCTGACGGACGGCTCCGCTTCGAGCGGCTGGCCTACGCCGACGCGGTTCTGACCTACTTCTGGGCCAACTTCCCTGGGTTGCGCGATGACCTCAGGGACTGGATCGGTCATGCCACCGATTTACGCGGTCTGACCACTGACGACAAAGTGAACGCCGTCGTCCGATTCGGCGAGCGGTCTCTTACCATCGGGCGGCCCGACCACCTCTTCGACCTGGTAGTGCGCTGGGCGGACCGCGCAACCGGGGCATCCTGCGACCGGCGAGCCGTGACAGCCCTCGAACTCGGTCTCAGCCACGAGAGGTTTGGGGGATGGTTCCGCAGGCGGATATACGAGTGCGCGCGGTCCGGCTCCTTGTCGGATGGTCTCACCCGCGTTTTGACCAACGCCTGCCGCCAGAGCCTCGGCGCGACACACCCGGATCAGGCGATGGTGCGGCTCCATTACCTCGCCGTACGGAAAGAGGCGACCGGTGAGGCCCGGGAGGCACTTCTGGACCTGGCCAGCCGCGACCGTCGGCTCTATCGGCTACTCCTTGACCGCTTGCGGGAGCGGACGCGCCGGGAGATGCGCGGAGCGGATCCTCATCTCCGCCTGCTTACAGAGTTGTTGAGTAGTGGCCGGGCACCGGACCCGCCACCGTGGCCGGACCTGTTTCTGGGCTGGGAGACAGTCTTCTCCCAGCCGCCGACGGAGCTTTGGAGCCTGCTGGCGAGTAGTTGGCTGAACGCAGTGGCTGACGACAGTACGCGGGAGATCGCGCTGGGCGTCATGGTCAGGGCTACGCACGGCCGTGGAGTCGCCCTCCACCGCCTCTACGCCATCGCTTACGACTGGGCGGGATCCGCGCACCACCCGTCTCGGGCGGCTGTCGCCGCCCTCTTCTGGCAGCACATAGACCAGGCGCAGTACGCCCGCAGGCAGAGTGTGGGCGGCGCACCCCGGACCACGGAAGAGGCTCGATGAAACACCGCTTTCCCCGCATGCTGTTTGTCGCTCTCTGCGGCTTAGCGCCTGCTGTGCTCGGAAACCAACTGAACTGGTCGGCGTGGCTGTGGGGCTTCATGTGCATGGTCACAGCCTCGGGCTCTCTGTTGCTCGTGATGGTGGCCCCGAGTGGTGGCCGCGCGTCGGTCGATCGGCACGAGCCAAGTGAACCCGAGCCTCCCACGGCGCCGACAGAGCAGCCGTACCAGGAGACGCGGGTGGTCGACGCGGCCCTGCCGAGCGCGGCGGATGGTTACGACTTCCTCTTCTCGGCCACTGTGTGGTGGAGGCCGGTCCCCGGCCACGCCGACCGGTCCGATGCCGTCTCCCCGGCCCTCGCTGTGTCCTCGGTCGTCCGCCGGGCCCTGGAGGTAGTCCAACGCGAGGAGCCCGGCCGGGCGAGCTTCGCGCAGTATCTTCTGGAGGGGGAGCTCGGCGTCCCGCTCCCGGACCAGAGCGGACGGGTAAAGGCCCTGGCGGTGGATGTGACGCTGGCCCTCGCCTCCGCTGACCGCGAGCGCCTGCGGAAGTTGAACGACCTTCGCAAGGACGAGGAGGTCTGGGAGTACGAGCGTCACCACGAACGTAACAAGCGGCGCTACCTCGGTGAGGATGTACTCAAGAGCGCGGGCAGCGCGGTGGTGTGGTGGCTGGCCCGACACGAGAACGAGATCGAGAAGGCGGTCGACATGATCGGCCCGCTCGCCCAGATCGCGGCGGCGGCCAACGACGAGGAGGTACCCGAGCTCTTCCGTCACCTGTTGGTGCCGCCTTTGGGCGCGCGGAGCGAAGCGACAGTCGGGGGCCCGCTGTGGGACGGACACGGCCAGGGAGGAGGGACGTTCGACCGCGAGGAGGAAATCGGGGTCTCGGATCGGCTGCTCCTGTTGCTGGCGGCAGTAGGCCTTAAGCCGGACATGGATGAATACACGGTGTTCGTGCACCGTGTGGTGCGGAGCCTGGAAGCGGCCGAGTTGTATGAGGCCGCCGAGGAGATCAGGGGGACCCTTCTCCCGGCTTCCGACGAGAGCGGGGGAGAGGGGCCGGCGGGGAAGGCTCCGGATGACGGGGACACCACGGGAGCCTGGTCACCGCGCTCCCAAGCCCGCGAAGACTCGCGGTTCACCGACCCGGGCGCGGGGACGTTCATGCCGTGGGAGGCGCAGAGCGGCGAGGGCGAACGGAACCAAGGCTGGCAGGAGGCGACCGAGGACGATACAACACCCACGGACCTCTGGGACACCTCGCAGAACCCGCACGGCCCCGCCGCACCTCATGCACGCGACTCGGACGACGAGGACAGCAGCTGATCTGGTGGGTAGTTGGCTCTCTTCAGAGGGGTTCTCTTCTGCACGCCGGACGGGGCGCCTCCTGACCTGAGGAGGGGGCTAGGGAAGGTTGGCCGGGTTCCTCCCCTATATTCGCGACCCCGCTGATGCCCCCACGGCGATGGGCGGGTGAGCTGGGGCCGCCAAGGCCTCCCTACCGACAACGGCTGGCTCAGTCTGGCGGTGCAGGTCGTCCGGGTTCACCTATGAGCATCTGGCTCTGTGCTGCCATCAGGATCCGGCGTGGTGAGTGCGGAGGCGCGGAAGTTGCGGATCTCTGTCAGGCGTTCGCGGTCGCGATGGAAGCGGAGCTTGTTGGTGAGGAGGACAGGCCCAGTGGCCCTGGGTGGGGCTGATCCACATGCCGGTGCCGGTGAAGCCGTAGTGGCCCCAGATGTCTTCGGTGGGGTCGGCGCCGGGGGCGGGGTGCCAGAAGAGGCCGCGGGCGGGGGTTAGGTCGCCAGTTTCGATGCGGAGGGATCCCTTGATCCAGGCTGGGCCGAAGGCCGCTTGGGTGGGGGCGAGCATGTGGCGGAGGAACCGGGCCAGGTCGTCGAGCACCGAGAAGGTGCCGGCGATGCCGCAGACGCCGTCGAGGAGGCGGGCGGAGAAGTCGTGGGCGGTGCCCTTGAGGTGGGTGCCGGTGGTCTCGTCGTACTCAGTGGGAGCGCTGCGGGCCGCCTCGGCATCGGGGAGGGGCCGAAGCGGGTCTGCGTCATGCCCAGGAGGCGCCAGATGCGGTCGGTGGCGAGCTTGTCCAGGGGCTGGCCCGACAGGTGCTCGGCGAGGTAGCCGAGGACGAGGGCTGCCCGGACTGTGTACTCGACTGCTTCGCCCGGCGGGCGGTGGAGGGCCTCGTGGAGGACGCCGTCGCGGATGTCCTGTCGGGGTCTAGGAGGTCGACGGCTCCGCTGGCCTGGGTGCCGTAGGCGTTCCCGACCGCCCACACCGCGCCGGGGTAGACCTCGTCGCGCACGCCGGTCTGGAGGAGGTCTTCGATCCGGTCGGTGGTGTGGGTCATGGTCTCCCGATCGTCGTACGGCCGCGGGTCGTCCGTCGGTCAGGGTAGTGAGGCCGCCGGGATGGTTCCGGCTCCGCCACGAGCGGAGTTGGGTGATCCGGTGGCGATCGCGGCTCGCTTCTCCCTCCGACTCTCCGTGGGGACCTGGGTGACGAATTTGGGTGCGGGATTCGGCGTCGGCGTACCGTGCTGGGGGTGACGGATAGCACTCGAGAAGATGGTCTGGCGGCAGTGTTGCCCGCGCTGTCCGACGCGTTCGGGCTGGGCGTGGTGAGTGATCGGCGGTTCCTTGCCCATGGCCTGATGAACCGGAACTGGCGGCTTGTGACCGCTGCCGGGGTATTCGCGCTCAAGGAGATCACCGACGTTCCTCTTCCGAAGGTCCGCAGGAACCTTGCGGTCCTCGTGGATCTGGCTCGCGAGGGCATCCCCGTGCCGGCGCCGCTGAGCGCGGCCAACGGTGACCTCCTGGCGGAAGTCGGTGGTCACGGCTACTGCGTCCTGCCGTGGGTGGACGGCGAGCACCTTCAAGGGACGGATCTCCCGCTCGACCAGGTGCACGATCTCGGTGCTCTGCTGGGCCGCCTCCACGAGGGCTTGCGGCGGCATGGTCCCGGCCCAGTCGCGGAGCAGGCGCCAGTGGCGAAGGTCCGCGATGTGACCGAGGCCGACCGTGCGGCTGCTGCCCTCCTGAGCCGCTTGCCGTCCGCTCCGGTGACGGACTTCGACAAGGTCGCCGCCGAGGCCGTGCACGACCGGCGCCGCCTCCTCGCGCGGTACGCCGATGCCCGACCGGACGACGAGGTGCCGGCCGGACCCTACGGGTGGACGCATGGCGATTTCCAGTACCGCAACCTGCTGCGCAGGGACGGTCGGGTGGTGGCTGTCCTGGACTGGGACCGGCTCGGGGTGCGTCCGTACGGGGAGGAGGTGGCACGGACCGCGCAGGTGCAGTTCGGAGTCGGTGGCGTCTTCGACCTCGACCGTATCGTTGCCTTCTGCGCCGGCTACCGGTCCGTGATCGATCTGTCGGAGGAGGGCCTCGCCGACGCCGTGAAGCGGCTGTGGTGGAAGCGGCTGACCGACTTCTGGCAGCTGGAGTTCTACCTCGACCGCCAGGACCCCACCTTCGGCGAGATGTTCCTGACGGACGAGGCGCTGCTGAACTGGTGGACCGACCGTGCCGACGAGGTGCAGGCCGCCTGCGCGGCCCGTTAGCCGGCGGCTGCTGCCGCCGGGATGAGCCCGGCGCCAGCCAGCTCGGGCAGGCACGGCCGGACCAGCGGCGCTGCCCCGGCGAGGGCCTTCGGGCCGAGGCCAGCCCGGTCAGCCGTCTCGATCGCCTGCACCCAGGCGTCCACGTCGTCGGGGTGGAGGATGATTCCGCCGTCTCTCACCGCCTCGGAAATGCCGCCGCGGGACGAGCCGATCGTGGGGACGCCGTGGAGCGATCACCCGGGGGAAGGCGTCCTTGACCTGGGAGGGCACGAGCAGCAGGTCGTTCGCGGTGTAGATCGGGCCCATGGCGGAGGTGCGGGGGACACAGTGGACATTCGGGTAGGAGGTGAACTCGCTGGCCGTGTCCCACCAGCCCTCGACGAGGGTGAACCGGAGGGTGGGCAACCGGCGGATCAGCTGATGCAGGAGGGCCGCACCCTTGGCGGGGAGGGGATTGACCATCAGCACGCCGCCGGGGACGCGGCCGGCTGTGCCGCGGCCCCGCGGCGGGGAGGGGCCCGGCACCTTCTGGGCACTACGCGCCCTGGACCGGGCCCACGGTGCCTACGATCGAGCAGACCCCGCCGAGGCCCGTCCCTCTCCGTCGCCTTCTACACCCGGGGTGAACTCCACGGCCTGACCGGCATCACCCACTACCGGCTCGGCGAAGCGGAGAAGGCCGAGTTCCACGCCCACCGGTGCATCGCGGCCTCCGCGACGACCAGCACCGCAACCGCGCCTACTACCTCTCCCAGGCGGCCCTCGCGCAGGTCGCGCAGGGCGACGTAGAACAGGCCGTGGCCACCGCCACCCGCGTCGGCTGCGTCCGTCCCGAGGTCTCAGGCTCCTCGTCAGGCGTTCCCCGGCGCCGGACGAGGCTCCGTCCCCCTGGGGCGGTGAGTCCTTTGGACACTCCGCCGGTGGGGGAGCGTCCAAAGGGATAACTTGCTCCGTCCGGGGATTGGGTGGGGGCGGCCTGCTGGTGGTCGTGGGCACTCGTGGCAGTGAAGTCGTCGTGCAAGAGCGTGCCTCCTGTTGGTCGGGCTGGGACGGCTTCGCTGCCGTGGGGATAGGTGGGCCCGCGTCGGATGCGCGGGTGAGCGGTGTGACTTCGGATGGGGGCTTACGCGGCGTCCGCTCTGCCGCTGTCGAGTTCGGCCTGGACCTGCCGGGTGATCTTGTCCCGGCGGTCCCTGCCGATGGAGAGGCCGCGGGTGCGGACAGCCGTCTCGATGTGGCGGCTTGACGCGCGTCCATCTCGTCCGAGCCGGGCGGTGCGGGCTATGGCGCGGAGTTCGAAGTCGGTGGCGGCGGGCTTGCGACCGGTGCGCTTCTTCGGCGGGACATGGGCTTCCGCCACTTGATCGGTCGCTTCCGCCACATCGCCGGATGCGTCCTGTAGGGCGTCAGCCGGAGCGAGCCCCGCGGATTCGGGCTTCGGCATCTGTCCGCGGCACTCCGAGGGCCAGACACAGAGCCAACGCGGAGGCGCCCCAGTCGCTGGTGCGCGCGGCCAGTTCGGCGAAGACCTCCCCCTCGTCCCGTCCGGTGGCCAGCATTTCGCGGGCCTCCAGGACCAGAATGTCCTCGCCTTCCCCTCGGCTCATGGCCAGAGGCTGCAGCGATGCTCGAACGCGGTAGAGGGGCGGACCTGAGTGAGCGGACCCATTCCCCTGCCGCGGAGACCGACCCGAAGCGCCGAGTTCGGTGGTGATCACTCGCGACCGATCGAGGTTAGTCCAGTGATTCCGGCCGGTCGCGTAGGTGGCGACGTTGGGTTCAGCGGCAGAGTCCCATGATGGTGTCGTCGAAGTCGGGGAACTCCTGGGCCGCCAGCTCGATCACGGCTGCTGCTGACCGGCGCTGGTTCGGTGCGAACCCTTCGGCGATCGATGCCAACTCCGGATTGGGGCGCGCCTTCCAGTCGGGCTCGTACGAAGTTGCGGCTTCCCAGGGGCCGAAGCCGTCGGCCAGTAGCCACAGGAAGTCGCCCAGGTCGCGGGCGACGACACCGGTCTCTCCCTCGGACCCGAGGAAGACGACGGGCTGTTCGGCCAGCGGCCGACCGGGGCGGATGAGCCAGATCGCCGCGTACCCGCCCGTGCCGTCCTGTCCGAACACGCGGAAGTCGTCGCCGTCCAGTTCGCTGTTCCCGGTCCATGCCTGGAACCAGTCGGTGGTCTCGGCAGCGGACAGGAAGGCGGGGAAGGGCTCGAAGTCGACCCCGGTCTGCCCGTCGGCGTAGTCGAATGGAACGGCCATCGCAGTGGCGAGCGCGGTGGGGAACTGGCGGTCATCGGTGGGCTTCACGGAGACAGGCTAGACAGGGGGTCGGACATCGGCGCCCTACGGGCATGGTTGTTGGACGACTGCCGGTTTGTAGTCGTCGGGGAGACAGGACAGACCTGGTCGCGACAACAGGTGGCACAGCATCTGCTGTGCCACCTGTTGTCGCTACCCTCCGCAACCGCGTGCGGTCGAAGGTGGTCGGCGGTGGGGGAGGGCCGGCCTCAAGGTGCGGGGGAGCACCCAGCGTGGGCGGGCTGCGGATTCTCCCCAGATTCTCCCCAGGGGATCCTGAGGGTCACTTTCGCGCATTCGCAAGAGCTAAGTTGATCAACGGAAGTGGTGTGTGGTCTACAGCCAGTCCCGCTTCTTGAAGATGACGTACAGGCTCGTGCAGACGACCGCCATCAGTAGGATTGCGAAGGGGTAGCCGGCTGCCCAGTGGAGTTCGGGCATGGTCTCGAAGTTCATGCCGTAGATGGTTCCCACGAGTGTGGGTGCAAAGAGGATGGCGGCCCACGAGGAGATCTTCTTGATCTCCTCGTTCTGTTCGAAGCCGGCTTCGGCCAGGGCGCGCATTTCGGCGTTCTGTTGCTGGGTGACGAGGGTGGCGTTGACGGTGAGGATCTCCGTGAGGGCCTGGCGGAAGGCGTCGACGCGTTCGCTGGTGTGCGTGACGTGGTCGGCCACGTCGCGCAGGTAGCGCTGGAGTTCCTCGTCCGTGCCGTACTTCGCGAAGCCCGCCATCAGGCCGTGCAGCATGCCGACCAGGGGGCGGGTGGCGCGCTGGAACTCGACCATTTCGCGGGAGAGTTCGTAGATGCGGCGGGAGACCTCGGGGTCGCCGCGGAAGACCTCGGTCTCGATCTCGTCGATGTCGATCTGGACGCCCTCGACGACGGGGGCGTAGCCGTCCACGACCGCGTCGAGGATGGCGTACAGGACGGCCTCCGGGCCCAGTTTGAGGAGTTCGGGGCTCTCCTCCATGCGGCGGCGGACGGCCGAGAGGTCAGGGGCGGCCGCGTGTCGCACTGTGATCACGAAGTCCGGTCCGACGAACACGTGGAGCTCGCCGAAGTCGACCTCCTCCGGGGCGTCCAGGTAGCGGGCGGCGCGCAGGACGACGAAGAGCGTGTCTCCGTACCGCTCCAGCTTGGGTCGCTGGTGGGCCTCCAGGGCGTCCTCGACGGCGAGCGGGTGGAGGTTGAACTCGTCCGCCAGGGAGTGGAGTTCGGCTTCGGTCGGGCGGTGCAGGCCGATCCAGGCCATGCCGCCGTCGTGCTGTTCGCGCAGCTGGCGGAAGGTCTCGGTGAGGGTCGTGGGGGAGGCCACGCGGCGGCCACCGCGGTAGAGGGCCGCCTCGACGACGCTGCGGTGGTCCGGGGGAGGGGCGGCGGGGGCCGGGG